>CAYSWV010000169.1:0-2574 GCA_964434865.1 uncultured bacterium | reverse complement strand
AACCACCCTTGGCATATTGAGTAAACTCGACATCATAGGGTGGATCAGCATAGATGAAGTCAGTAGGCGCCAGCTTGAGGGCCTCAAAGTCTCCAAGAGTAAAGTCCCAGCGGCGGAATCGGTCACGATAGGCTAAGAAATCAGCTGGGTAGTTAATCGTTTTGTATTTGCCAAAGGGTACATTAAATCCTCCTCGGTTATTGAATCGGCAGAGGCCGTTGTAACCCGTACGATTGAGATAGTAGAACAATTCTGCAGCCTCCTGGCTCTCTCCCTGTCCCGTGCCCAGCAGTTGATTGAAGTGGCTACGGTAGTGGTAGTAAAGATCGGCATCATTATCCATGTGGAGGGAGGGCACCAACCCCTGTTGTAGCCAGCGGTAAAAATTAATCAGATGGGGGTTGATATCGTTAAGAAGAGCTGTATCAGGATCTAACCCCAGTGTTACTGCCAGACCACCACAAAAGGGCTCCACTAATCGGCAATGAGTCGTTGATTGCCAAAATGACTTTAAGGTAGGCACCAGCCATCGTTTACCTCCTGCCCACTTTAAGGGAGGAGATAGGCGCTGTTGAATCAACCCTGGACGAGTTGAGTGGGCTGATATATTCACAGGTGTTATCATTCTGGCAGCCCGGCCTCTGTCCGCTGTGATCTACTAAACGTTAATAGTATCAGCCCTAAGCAGAAGAGGCTAGGCTAGGTGAGTCAGGAATGTGTAAGCGTGTGTCACTAATCCAAGTGTCTGATCGTCACCTCAATGGCCAGACGGGCCCCCAGGGTAAATTACCGATTCAAGAAACGCGTGGCCATCTGGACCGCATCCATCAGATCAGTATCACCATCTTGATCGGAGTCCAGAAAATGAGACAGGGTTGTATTGTCGCCAGGCCTTTGACTATTCTTACCGGTCTGAAGTAGTTGCAAAACCAGGGGAACTAAGACCGGTAAGAGGGACTCAATAGTAGTGAGTGACAGTCCTGTTTGGGTCTCTAAGTCTGTCTTCAGTTGCTGAACTTGAGGTAGACTCAAGATACTCTGGACAGCTTCAGAGTTAGGCTGAGTACCGCTATAGCGTTCAATCAGTGCCTCTGCCGTTTCAGATCCATTTTGCTGACGGGTTTGCCGCAACCCCGATTGGACATACTTACCCACAAGACCCAAAGCGGATTGGACCACAGCTGGACTGCTGCTGGAGGTTTGGCTTAATTGATTTACCGTATCCAAAATCGATCCAAGCTGACTCGAACTGGCTTCACGGTTAGGATCATCAATGGCATTCAAAATTTGATTAAATAAGCTCATAAGAATAGATCAGTTATTCGTCTAAAGTTGAGCATACCTTAGAACCCATCAATGAGTAGATCTATAGGCATCTATGGGCTTACCATTGTAATTCTAGGCCCATAATCCTTAGTCTCGAGACGATAAGGCCATGACAATACGCAACACATACCAGAAGAGTAGGGCCACAGAAGCAAAGAGTTCTAGAGAGGCAGCTACATATTGATCAGTGGAATAGTGCAACATGATTTGAGATGTCACATAGAGAATCGCAGCTGAGGCAAAAATGACCATCCCGACCGAAAATAGCAGTCCCAAAGTAAATCCAAAGATCACACTACAGATAATCAATCCTATGATTAGAAATCCACTAACTTTTAAGATTCCACCTAGAAAAGAAAAATCTTTCTGGGTTGTAAAAGCAACAGCTGTGATACCGGCAAACAAGAGACTTGTCAAAATAGCTGCAGTAGGAATCACGGTTGGATCAGAGAAAAAAGCTGCAATAAATAACAACGGAGCAAACAACAAAGCCTCACCGATCACATAAAGGCCCAACCCAGTGTATTGCAGATTGATATTATCAGCTTTAGCAACTAACCCCCGAGATAACCAACCCAGAAGAGCAAACCCTCCTAACACCAATAACCAAGCAAATTGATTGCCAGCTATCAACCGAAATATGGCGGCAGCAATACCTAGTTGAAATAAAATCACTTCCACCAATAGAAAGGCGGCAACAGCCCCTGCCAAATGCAAATAGGTCTTTTGGATAAACTTAGCCCGCTCGGAGGGATGAGCCTCAGCAACAGCAATCATAGGGATAACTCCTATTTTGAGTACTTGATCATGCACCAATCCAGCATAAATCAAATCAATAACCGTTTAATCAAAATAGTTTTAGAATGAGTAACCTTCCCATTGTCATTCAAAGAGTTGGCTAATCTTGAACAGTATGCATCAAAATTTGACTATGCTTAAGATTCAAGCGTGCTTGAGCTAGAATTTGAAGACCTGACTATGAATGTCCCCGTAATCAGACAGCCAACGCCAATATTGATCGCAATATCAGCCACATTAAAAATAGGAAATCTAATCACAATCAAGTTAAATAGATCAATGACATAGCCTTGAACAAACCGGTCGATGCCATTACCCACAGCTCCTGATAAGATCAATCCATAGCCAACTTGTTCCCATTGAGTTAAACGAGGCGCTTTTATCGCAAAGATCATGAGAGTGATTGAGACACCTAGAGACACCCATTTCATAAAAGATACAGAATCCGAT
>CAYSWV010000168.1:0-2577 GCA_964434865.1 uncultured bacterium | reverse complement strand
TTATGAGGCTGGTTCAAGCTTATCTCTGAAACAAAGCTTCTTTACTGAGCGATTGGAATCGGCGATTGCTGTTGATAAAACGTTTCTAGACTATCTTGGTTCCCTACATACCGCCAATGCCAGGGCTCATAACTGATCCCCTGAGGGTTGTCCTGAGGAAAGGAAAGTTCAAATCCATAGCGAGCAGCATGGGTTGCTAACCATTTAAACCCAGGGGTCTTATCGAAATTAGGGGTTAGATCGGTTGCGGGGGCCGCCCGATCGCCTAGATCTACAGCATAGCCGGTATGATGTTCACTATAGCCGGGTGGAGCACTAACATCAGCTCGTTCTTCAGGGCGGAGGGAGCGGGCCTGAGCTAACTGAAAGAACAGATAATTTTGATCTTGAATGGAGCGAAAGCCTGAGATAGGAACTAATCGGATGTTATCAGCTTCAGCGGCTGCTAGCATGGCTTTCAATTGTTGGGCTGCTGAGTGGCGCAAGCGGATCTCACGACCCCGAAAACGACCCACGACTGTCAGATCTTCAGGCGTCGCTTCGTCATATTCAAAATGACCTAAGATAGAGGCTCTGACAGGGGCTGGTGTTGATGGATCGGAGACAACAGTGGGTGTTGCTAGTGGTTGTGTGACAGAGAGGGTAGCCGGTGTTAAGGGGCGTGACTCCCGGTTCAAGGCTAGCAAGGTCAAACTGAAGAGGCTAAGACCCCCTAAACCCATTATCCAGTAACGATTGGCAGGGGATGGGGTGACAAGTCTAGGGGGTGGAGTCAAGGCTGGTTGGCGTTGAGCTACTGGAATCTCCCGATCTTCAACATGTTCCTCTCCTGTTCCGGGTTGCCTATCCATACAAGCCATTCCCCTAACGCTGGCCACCGATGCCAAAAAATAGTAAAGATCCCTAATGGGATCTAGCAGAGGCTATTCTACTCAAATTTTGGGGTTACAGGTTGAGATCAGCCAAAATATCACGGGCGTGGGCAGCTTTATCGCTAATGGATGTGTAAACCTGACGGATCATCCCCTCACCATCAATGACATAGGTAACCCGCTGCGAGTAATCACCAGCATCAACATCGTAGGCCTGAGTCATCACCTTATCGACATCAGCCAGAAGGGGAAAGGGAAGATTGTATTTTTGCGTAAAGGCTTGGTGGGAGGCTTGATCGTCAACACTGACACCCAGCACGGCAATATCTTTAGCTTGGTAATCACCATAGAGATCCCGAAAGCCACAGGCTTCCTTAGTACACCCTGACGTGTCATCTTTGGGATAGAAATATAAAATAACGGTCTTGCCAATAAAGTCAGAGAGAGAGACAAGATTGCCGTTGGTGTCTTTGATCGTAAAACTGGGCGCCTGGGTCCCAACCGTTAGAGCCATATGCAAAGTCCTCCATACAACGTTCAACCACGGTGAAGAGCAAATAGCTTAAGCAGCTTTGCGTTTTGGGAATCGTTCAATATCAGCAATCCCATAAAACACCACCTTTTTGTCTCGGATCCGCACCCGATCAACCCGCAGTTGTGTACCATCTAGAGCAAACTTATCCAGATCTAGGAGGTCATTGACATGATTGACTAGAGACTGGCTCAGGGCAACAGAGTCTTGATCGCCACGGTAGGTAACGTTGACAAACTGGATCTGGTGCCGCTCGACTAATTCCACCTCAGTTGTAAAGTCAATCGCTAGCCAACGACCCTCTAGCAAGGCTTCAGCTGTGATCGTAAGGGCATCTTGTTCAACCTGAACAGCCACATTTCGCATCTCCAGCGGTTGATCGTTGATCTGTAGCAGCTTCAGCTTACTCAGTATAAAGGGAGTATTAAACGAGACTGATAGGTCCTCTTCAGTCAAGACAACTCGCATCGTTGACTGGGTGGGTCGCCGGAGCTTAACCCGTCCCTGGAAGGTTTCACTAAAATCAATCGATACCGCTTGGGAATAGAGCTCTAATCCATCGATCCGGAGTCCGTTATACATCAATAACCCCTGACCGATAAAGTCAAACCCGTCAACACTACCCGTGAGTAGCTTCGATACAGGTTCGGCACGTACATTGGCTTCTACTTTCTCAGAGCGCTTAAAAAGAGCAGCAATAGCGGCACCAGCAACCTTGCTGATGAGCTGATCGCCTGATTGCGCCTGAAATGGAATGCCGGATAACAAGATGGATGTCATTCCTCTGTGTATTTGTACTTTCCCGTTCATCATAGCTAAACTCTTAAGAAAGATTACAATTTCTTTCGAGATCGCTACAATGTTTGGCCAAATCTAAGGCTTATAATCTAATGTACTACTCAAAAGAGCAGTTTAGGTTGCGGGAATCAGTGGCCAGGGTGTAAAAAAGCAGGGCACTTGTTTATAGATCTTAAAGCAATTGTAGTCTCTGGAATGTTAATCCTGATCCTTTCTTCCGATTTCTGGTTATCTGAGACCTCTAGCCTGACCTACCTGCTCTTGGACCTGGAAGCCTCAAGCTTAGATCTGGAAAAGTGGGGTCAAAGACCTGGAAGCTTCAAGCTTAGATCGGGAAAAGTGGAGCTAAAAAACTGGAACTCCCAAGCTTAGATC
>CAYSWV010000167.1:0-2580 GCA_964434865.1 uncultured bacterium | reverse complement strand
GTTGTAACACGCATTGCCTACGATCGAGATGGCGTTGAGATCCAGACTCACGATGACAACTTTAAGGCTAAAGCAGTTATCGTGACTGTTCCCATTAGTGTGTTGCGTTCTGGACAGATTACCTTTGAGCCAGATTTACCTCGCTTGCACCAACAAGCACTGAAATATATGGATATGGGATTAGTCAATAGAGTGATCTTGCAATTTCCTCATGTCTTTTGGCCGGAAACAGTGGATCTTTTGGCGGTATTTAGTGGTTCTTTGCGACCTAATTTCATAAACTATGCCCTTTACCAAGAAGTGCCTGTTCTCATTGGTATTGTGGGGGGACACGGAGCTTACCAAGTCGAGGCTCTTTCTGATGCGGCGATCGCCCAAGAACTTTGCAATGAGCTTCAACAACTTCTGCAAGTGAATGTTCCAGAACCGACAAAAGTTGTTGTTCAGCGCTGGAAACAGGAGAGGTTCGCAGAGGGAGCATACCCCAGGTTTTTGGTCGGTGCAACCGGGTTAGAACCTAAGCATCTCGCCACTCCGATTCTAAACCGAGTATATTTTGCAGGTGATGCAACTCATCCGACCGATCCTGGATACATTCATGGAGCTTTTTGGTCTGGAGAGCTTGCTGCCCAGCATATTTGCAAAATGCAGACTCAGCGAGACAGCTAACTCTTAATTGAACGGCAAGATGCCGTATAACACCCCAATAAGGCGTAAATGCTACAGATCTACCGTTTAAATCCCAGCCTTAAATTAACTCCTATCCTATTCATAGTCAAGGATCCAGCGATTCAGCTCCAGAGCCTTACAGGCCGTATATATTTCTGACTGAAGTATACTAGAATGCCATCGATTCTGTCTCAGTCGTTTTGAAATACTCGTTTGTAAATGAAATGGCGTCTTCTTGAGCGAATCGTTTGCAAGTATAGACAACTACAGACAAAAACTTTACGTTCTCCCAGATGTAGATTGAGATACCAGAATCGATGAGTGCCACGAATCCGTCATATCCTTGGTTAATCTCCTGACCATCGCCACCTGGAGAATAAACTACGGGGTCCGAATATATGCGCAAGTTAAGCTTCTCAGGCAACTTTTGGAGGTAATCGACAACATCATCGTGAGTTACTATTCGGTCGTAATTGGCTTCAATAAGGAGACGCTGACGAAATACTGATGGTGCGAGATTCTTCATGATTCCCTCCTGAAATCACTGAGTTTAGGCGATAGCTATAGGCGTGAATAGTCACATCCAGCACTTAAATATCGCTACATAACAGGAAACTCAGCGGCGCGATCCAACTTATTAAAAACTATCACAGTCGGGGTGATCGAAGCGTCCGTTGCAATGAGTGTTAGGAAAATATGACCGATTAAGTCAGACTACAGACGAGAAAACCATCTAATGTTGAGATCAGGAGCGCCCCGCTTTGGGTGTCCCCTCAGCGACTGGTTAGCGGTTTCCTGCAAGTCTCTTAACATAGAACAGCTCGGGATCTCCCTCATCGAGATTGTACACCGTGCCGCTGGGATCGTAAGACATACTCTGCATAAGCCCCTGCATAGGTTTGTTAGATTCATTAGTGGATGTGAACAACTTGTCGGTTTTGCACATTTCCTCAAGATGCTTGATCAGGGCCGCAGCTACACCTTTCCGCCTGCTGGCCTTGTCCACCATCAGCATCGAGATGAAACCATTTGAGAAGAAGGTATATTCAAGCACTGCATAGCCAACCACCACTTCGTCAATGAGAGCAACAATGGCTCGTCCTGCGTCGACCCACTCGCGAATGTGTTGCCTGCGGCCGCCCTCCTCCACGGCCATAGGGTCTACTGCATACATGGCTGCCAAGTCAGATTCTGTTGCGTCTCGTATCCTCATATCATTCCCGCTAACGCCCAAGCTCACCGGTCGCTAGACCAATCTAAAGACATCTAAAGACTATCATAGCAAATTGCTGAGGCAGTTCGGTGCAGTGTAGTGTTAGGTAAATTGGAAACACCGCTCTGTAACCTGTTAGGCCTGTTAGATTTCAATGATCTTACCTGATGTATTACCCAAGTTTAAGCTCTCAATCAGACCAAACATAGGAATACTTATACACAGCTCACACTTCTCAATAGCCAGATCACTCATCCCCCTAGACTCATTACCAAACCATACTGTTAGCTTAGTATATACGGTGTAGTCAACCTCATCTAGTACAGCATTTTGTTTGCTTTTCTTGTGTGGTGATGTAACAATTGACACAAAATGATTATTCTCCAAGTGTTCAAGGCATTCATCTGTGCTATCGAATCTTTTGACAAAGCTCCACTTAATTGCTGACACAGATGTTTTCGAAAGACCTTATTTGGGCTCTCATTGTTTGCCAATCATCAGGCAAAGCTTCTTTTGGATCTACAACATATGTTTTCTCGGCGTTGCACAATCGTGTAACGATTAGCTGAATCGAGGTATCGATTTGTGCTTAAGATAGTGGACTAAAATGCGCAGGGAGTATTTCAACATCGCTACCGACTTAGAGTAGCAGAGCGTCTTGCGATGGAGCCGAGCCAGATAATGCCTCAAGCGGGTAT
>CAYSWV010000166.1:0-2601 GCA_964434865.1 uncultured bacterium | reverse complement strand
ATATTAAGCCTTATTGGGAGAGGTGGCAGAGTGGTTGAATGCGGCGGCCTCGAAATCCGCTAGGGGTGCAAGCTCCTCGAGGGTTCGAATCCCTCCCTCTCCGTTCCTAGTCTAGGGTGTAGCCCTGGGGCAGATGGCCGAATAAGCTGTTCTTACCCGTTGGTTGTCGCTTACTTGACCCTAATTTTTATGCGACCATGTATGCGACTATGCGACATGGATACAGGGGTACTTAATGCCAACGAATTGTTACGTAAGGCTGGATGCCGAGTCAAACTAGCTCAACGCCGAGAAGGAGGTGCTTTATCCTTGGTTGCAACGTTGCTTCCCAAACCAGGTAGTGATCGAAGTGAACCCCATCAACAAAAATTATCCCTTAAGATGATTACAGGGGTTAGTATTTTGCCTCACAAGGAAGGGATTAAACGAGCTGTTGCTGAGGCCAAAAGACTGGATAGCTATCTCACCCTAAATCAGTTTTCCTGGGGTCAGTACCTGAATGAGACGGATCTGAACTCTGAACGACAGCTGGCCCTGATTTAAGCACCTAGCCCTGGGTTGAATGATCTGGGGCACTCAGGTGATCTTCAATAATTCCAACCCTTCACACCCCTACCCCTTTCTCCTTCTCTCTCCACCTAACCCCCAATGTGAGGAGCGGAGAACCCTAAATTGCTGATCTGCACGCTCCTGGTGTGGGTTGAGAAGGATAGAGCTGAATTCGGCGTGCTATAATATTTCAAACATTTGAAGCGACGAACCAACAAACAGGGACCGTTAGGGCTTCCACCTTCCTGTATTGACCAAAGGATCTATAGGATAACTAACGCCATATTCCAACCGGTTGGAAAGTAGATCAAGGTGATCAGATGTCCCCTGTAACTGATGCTTACTGAGCTTTTGAATCTTATGCTTCAGCTTCCTTATTTAAGGATTGAGTTCCTGACTGCCAAAGTCAAGTGTTGCGACCTCATCAGCCTCAAGAGTGATTTTATAGTGAGCAGTGAGGGGTACCGATACCTGTCCTAACACTTCATCTACCCAACTGGCATAGACCGAGACACGGGTGTCCATTCCGAACTCACCGAAACTACTGTTTAGGGTAGAGTCAATATCAGGGCTAAGTTCATTTCTACTCGCAGTACCGCCCCCATGGGTTACGCCGGCAATTTGGTTGTTAATGAATGTAGGGCCACCCGAATCTCCTTTAGCCGTGTTGACTTCATCAAGGCCTAACCCTAGATCTGAAATGCCAAAGAGCAGTCCAAAAACATCGTTTGCAGCTAATCCATTGTCGAAATCATAGAGAAGTTGTGTATTCGGAACTTCAGACCCAATAAAGATTGAATTTGTATTTAGAGCATCAATTTGATTCATCCCAGCCAATTTTAAGTCATTGAAATTAGGCTCATTCCATCCTACATCTCCTGTACCGATCAAACCATAACCCACTTTGACAATAACTTGACCGACTTCATCGAATTGTCGATAAATGGGGTAGCGTTCAGCTTCTGGTGGAGCTAGTTCAGTCAATTCAATGATGGCAAGATCAGCACTAGTACCTATGCCGCCTGACCAATCTGGGTGAATGAACATACTCAATCCATCGACGGTGACTTCTCCACTAGGGAGGTGGAAAATGGCAGATGAATTCTGAACTTCAACTACTCCGCTATAATCTGTAAGACAGTGAGCAGCTGTGAGAATGTGGTGGCCTGTGGATAGTAAAGCTCCTGTGCAACTAGAGAATGTTGAACTACTGCCAATTAAAGGTGATAGCACTTTGACTACTCCATCAAATCCTTCCCCAGGTTCGACAACGTAATCGTTGGGATCTGACCCTGCTACTACAATCCTGCCAGAAGAAGTGTCCTGGAGGTTTTGCGCTTTCACTTCAGTTAATTCTATAGAACTTAGATCTACAGATTGCAGAGCTGATTCTGTCGGGAACGTTTGAACGTAGCCAGTGGGGATGATTTGATCAATGGTATATGTGCCTGGGGCTAAGTTCGTGAATAAGTAGCGGCCCCCCCAATCTGTCAGGGTAGAGGGTTCACCACTGTCTAGGGAACCGTTACCATTGCTATCGAGAAAGACAGTTTGATCTGGGAAGCCTGTCTCGGCTAATTCTCGTGTTCCGTTGCCATTGACATCGTGCCAAACGGTGCCCACAATAGAGCCTGCTCCCTGGTTCAAGAGCTGTGTCGTTAAGGTATAGGATCCAGTAACTTGAGACTTAGCACTGGTGACTCGCGCTAGATAGGTGGCATTGGCTGAAGGGATAAGGACTACCTGAGAGTTTGCAGTCAGTCCTGGAACAGCGTCATCGTTGAAATCAATCACAGATCCAGTCGCAAGATCAATGATTTGCAATAGAGTATCAAAATCTGAGCTATCAACATTCAATAACACAGTCTGATTAGCAGGAATTTCAGTTAGTTGGTAATCATCACTGAAAGAGCCAGGGCGAGCACCATTATCAGGATCTGTTGCACTCAACTGCCCTACCATTTGCAGGGGTGTAAAGCAAGGAAAGGTAGTCCCAGGCAGCAATTATAAATTCGGAATGTAGCGGCTGATACAGAGTTTCACTCCACAAGC
>CAYSWV010000165.1:0-2607 GCA_964434865.1 uncultured bacterium | reverse complement strand
CTCAACTAATGTTTAAACTCGTTTTGGTTCTGAGGGGATCTTAGTTGGATAGAGAGGGATCTCGCTGCATTTCTTCTAGGTCAAAAGCATGGGGGTTTTTACTGTTCGGCTGCACTGACTAAATGGGGTAAAACATCATCACGGAATGGAACTTCATTTTGATTAACATGATCCAATTCCGCTAACATTACTGGATTCACTTTCAGTAAATAGGGAGCAATGACTTGTTCTAGCCGCGGACGATAAAAGCGATGGTAGCTGTACAACGGTGTTGCTGGAAACCCACGCCGGATCTTGTGTTGTCCCCCGGCCCCTGGATCAAAGTTACAGATCCCTTGTTGAATAGCAAAATCAATCGGCTCATAGTAGCAAGCATTGAAGTGGAGATATTTGATCTCTTCGTGGCAGCCCCAGTAACGACCAAACATCCGATCAGCCTTGCGAACACAAAAAGACATCCCTATTACATCTTGATCCTGTTCACCAGCAACTAGAACCAGATGATCTCTAAAACTATCAGCAATAAGATCAAAGCAACGCTTATTCAAATACTTACTCCAGTTGTAAAATTGGGCGCAGGTATTGCTGTAAAACCGATACATGAGGGAAATATACCCCTCTGGGATCTCAGCACCTTGGTAGACTTTCATTTGGATCCCAGATTTACCCATAGCTCCACGTTCTCGTTTAATATTGCGGCGCTGGTTAGCATTAAATTGTTGTAAAAAATCATCGTAGCTTTGGTAGTCTTTATTTTTCCATTGGTAGTTGTGCGTGATCCGAGGAATAAAGCCTGTGCTTTCTAAAGTTTCGCGCCAGCTGGGATCAACATATAAAAAACTACAAACTGAAATATCCTGACGTTGACAAAATTGATCAATGGCTTCAAGCATAGCTGGCCACAATGCGGTTTCATCATAGTCTGGATGCACTAGAGCTCGATACCCTGTGGCTGGTGTAAACGGAGCCATCCCGATCAGTTTGGGATAGTACTGTTCACCCAATTGCCGAGCCACCATGGCCCATTCCTGATCAAAGACAAACTCCCCTTGACTATGGCTTTTGGCATACATCGGCAACGCGGCAATTAGCTGACAATTATGTTCAACTAAGAGATGGCAAGGCACCCATCCCGTTTGGTCTCTAGCTGATCCTGATGTCTCTAAAGCCCAAAGCCATTCCCATTGCAAAAACGGGGTCGAACAGGCTTGAGTCAAGGCATTCCAGCTCGCCGCCTCGACCTCTTGAATAGTGTGACACCACTTCAAGGTTACATAGGTAGACATTGTCCTGACCGAATTAATCCAACACGTCGAGAAATAGCATCATCTTTAGAGCCATAAGGTCCCCAGTACTTCTGATCAGCAGTGGGTTCGGTTGAGGCTGGCTTGATCTGACAAGTGCCATCAGGCTGCTTCAGGATGTACCACTGGGGAGCGTCCAGGTCTGTCATTAAACTTAACCCTAACTGCCCCTAGATTGTAACGATTTCTGTAGCTAGTGACGAGTAGAGGCCATTACTCGGTGACTAAGGTTTCAAGGGTTCGTCCCAGTACCTCAGCTTTGACCACATCTAGATATTCAGGATTTTCAGTGAGTGCATCAGCCTTAGCTCTAAGTCGACCGGCCTCAGCTTGGGCATTTGCTATGGTAGATCGAGCATCTTGGCGGGCTTGTTCAATTTCAAATTCTTTTTGAGCCAAACGGTTTTCAGCGATCGTTTTAGCTTCAATAGCTTTCACAAAGTCGGGATCAAACTGGACATCCCGTAGGAGTAAATCAAGCACTGTAATACCAAAGGGTTCAAGATTAGCAGCTACTCGATCTCGGATATTAGCTTGGAGCACAGGCCGCTGAGTAGAATAGAGATCTTGGGCTGCAAAGGCAGAGGTTTCAGAGGCAATAACTGATTGCACAATGGGCGCGATCCGATCGATATAACCCAGCCCGAGAGTATTGAACACCGTGGGCGGATCAGACACCCGAAACTGGAGTGTAACTTCTGATAGGATCTCTTGACCATCACGAGATAAGGATACCAAACGAGGTCCATAAGCTCTGGGATCAGCATCTTTCCAGGTTAAGGCTTGGGTTTTAATATCAAAAACATAGGTGGAGGTGATCACAGGTGGAACAAGATGAAATCCGGGTCTCAAGGCTGTCGCGTTTACACCACCAAGCCAGGAAAAGACCACTAAATTTTGACCATTTTCCACAAATCGAAACGGGTTCGCTAAAACTGTCAGGGCCAGAATTCCACCCCCAATCACGATCTGGGGCAACCATTTGAGGGCATCTTCAGTGTGGCGATATCTAACCATAATAGTCTGATATTCAATGTCTTGAGTCTACCACTGATTCAATGGAGAGTGCTAAAGGGTCTAAGCTGAGAGGGATCTGAGGTGGCTCTTAGGTGGAAAATAGGTGGCTCAACTAGGGATGATCAGTGGCTTAGCTAGGGATTACAAGACCTAAATGTCTAGACATCGCAGGACAGGGATGCCTTGGGGATCCTGAGTTTACGAACTGGTTCTCGGCTGTGACCGTAACCCAATCCTGCTTGCGATAACTTCAAACGGTGCCGCAAGACTTGGGTTTGTTTAGGGA
>CAYSWV010000164.1:0-2614 GCA_964434865.1 uncultured bacterium | reverse complement strand
ATCTACAGGTGGGATCCTTGTTGCAGACGGATCAGGAGGTGGCTGTTGCGGTTGAAGGGATCCAGGGGCGGGAGGGATCGTTCCAGGTTTACAATCTTGATGTTGGGGATCCGGATACGTTCTTTGTGGCGGATCTGGGGATCTTGGCTCATAATAATTGTATTGAGTTTGAAAAATTAAAAAAAGGATTGGCAAGTCAAGAGCAGCTAGGACAGCCTGGAGTGCCTATTGCTGGTACGCCTAATACTCAACCTTTGAGAGTGGCTCCGCAGTTAGCTAACACATATGGTGGAAACCCAGGAGACTGGGTTCAGATGGCTAGTAATACAACTTTCAACTCTCTTGAGGGCGGCCATGTAGAAACACACTGGTTTGAAAATATAGTTACTGGTCAACGAGTCAATCAAAAAACAGTTATCAACCCCTAAAGAGATAAAAAATATGAATCAATCGCAAAACATGGCTTCACTTTCGAATACAGAGCAATATATCTTTTCTATCGCAAAAGGAATTTTAGAGAATACAATTGATCTCCTAGAGGGCTCGCGGCTCTTAGCCAGGTATCGTTCTAAAATAGATCGCCTCAAAGATGAACTGCTGTTTTTCAGTGGTATTGCTTCCCAAGCAGATGTGTTTCCCTTGAGTGAAGCAGAGAGGAAACAGTGGGCACCGGATGCTTTAGCTCGACTTGATAAAGAAAGAGAAGAGTTTTTATATGATACCGAAAAACTGATTCGAGAAAACTGCAATTCAATACTTCAAAAGCTTTCTGCAAATTAGTAACTTAAATCTCACTTGTTGGGTAGGACCTCTGTTGCAGACAGGGCAACTAGCTCAGGATCAATGCATTTTTGTTGCTGAAGCTGCCCAAGAGCGAATTAGTAAATAATAATTCTGGATGAGAATAATCGCTTGTACTTCAAAAAGTGTAAAACAAGCGAGTAATAATACTGAAATGGGGAGGTATTGACAACAACTGAGGATCACCCCTTCTGGGTTGTAGATGAGGATTGGGTAGAGCTGCAGGTAAGATCCTTGTTGCAGAGGGATCAGGGGTTAGCTACGGCAGTTGAGGGGATCCAGAAGCGGGAGGGATCGTTCTTAGTCTATAATTTAGATATTGATAGAGTTGATACATTTTTTGTTGCAACTCTAGGCATCTTAGTTCACAATTGCATTGGTCCAGGCAGTAGTTTACCTGCAGTCCCAACTCCTACATCTAGCTCACCCATATCTATGGATGAAGCCTTAGACTTGAGTGAACAGTTCTTAATTCCTGGTGTACCAGAGAGGCTTACTCAATCTGGTTCTGGTATACAGGTAATTCAAACAACAACAAACTCTTCAGGCCAATCAGTCGTAAGAAGGGTTGGCTTTGATGTCAATCCAAGCTCGGCTCATGTTAGAAGGTTTGGACCACATTTAAATTTGCAAACCCAAGTGGATGGAGTTATTCAAGGAGGAGCATTAGCTGACCCCCATATCCCAATTGATCCAAGTACAGTCCGCCCTGGAGATTTCTAACATGAAAATACTGTTCGATGGAAATCTAGAGAGACCTGAGATTGAACTATCCGATTCACCCTCAGGCCTTAGACATGTGGGTAAACTGCTGTTGAGTTTAGACAAAGATGTTGAACTGAGTGCAGTGCCAGAAGAGTCCTATTTCTACCCATATAACCTGAAAGGTATGGTTTTCAAGATATACAGGGATGAACAAAGTGTCGATCTGATTTATATCTCAGTCATGGAGGAGTATCTGGTACTTGAAGGTACACCGATTGCTCTAAAAAAGTTAGGACAGTCACTATTAAATTGCTTTACTGAAAGCAGTCCCGACACAAGTCACATTCACTTAGAGTACTTCCCAGGAAGTCAGCTAGTTGCTCCTACCAACTGTAGCTTAATTATTGTTTGTCAGAGATAGCTGGAAAATCTAATTGATAAGATCCAAAAAATCTTCCAAGACCTAAACGGAGAGCAGTACGTTCTCTTACTAAGAGACTACAAGAGCATCGAAGGAAGTTAGAAGAGTATAGAGCGAATCCTGAGGCTTTTGATAACTTAAATCTTCTTCAGAATGCTCCTAATGAAGATATACGTCAACAGATAATTGAAGGGAGGATTAAACACTTAGAAGAAGAAATACGCAATTTTGAGGAACAAATAGAGGAAATAGTCACAGGAGGTGGTCGATGAACATAGATATTGAAACCTTGGAAAGGGCTTTTCACAACATTCTTATTTATCTAAGAGAAGTTGAGGGAACATCTATTGAAGTTGATAAAGATTTTTACTGGAATATTCCTCATCAACAAAGATATGATCCCTATCAAATACCAACAGATCTAACACTGGGCCAACTTTCAAGTGATTGGGAGCATATTCAGGAAATTGCTTCAGGAAAAGAGGAACCTGTTGCTTACTCTTTAGTATGGCTAGCATCTTTACTAAAGTATTTTGGTGAAAATAAACCTACTTGATCTCTAACCATCCATGGTGAAGTATTGATGATAACTGAGGATTATCATTCAGGGGTGGGTCCAGGCTCAGGATCTACAGGTGGGATCCTTGTTGCAGACGGATCAGGGATTAGCGGTTGGTGTTGAGGGGA
>CAYSWV010000163.1:0-2661 GCA_964434865.1 uncultured bacterium | reverse complement strand
CTGATGACATTAAAATGGGTTCTTGTTAAACCTATGGTGAATAATCCAGGTTAGGAGCCATGGGTGCAACTGGTCTAGCAGGCGCGATCGCAGCTGAACAAATCCTGGCTCAAGAAACAAATCCAACACAGCCCAGTTCACCATCCTCAGTTCCGGTAGCATCTTCTAGGTCTGATCGGGAATTGGCGGGTAAAGTCGCCCTTGTCACAGGGGCAAGAGCCAACATGGGACGGGCCTTTGCAGAAGCGTTGGCAAGAAACGGGGCAGATGTCGTCATCCACTACCACCGCGAGGAAACTCGTTCGACGAACCCTCCGATGCACCCGAGTCGCCGGTCCGGTCGTTTTGACAATGGAAAATCTCTTGCGGCGACCGGTGATCGGTAACGTTAGGCTCTTACAGTATTATGAACTGGCCGTACTCGCGGAAGTGCCTGTCAAAGGAGATAGCTTCGGCAATTCCCTTGCGCTTCATAACTGCAAAGCTAATTGCATCACACAGGGAGTAGGTTTTGTCCTGGTGAGCGCGCACAATCTCAATGCCGTTAGCTTCATCGTCCATGGTTACACGTTCCACTTGACAGGCTGAGGCCTCAACACTGTCAAGAAAGGCAATAGCGTTATCTCGACCTCTTCGAGTACGGGCAAGTAGCAGAGCATACGTCTCGATGACCACCAAGTTCGTAGTCACGAAAGTCCAACCTTCAGAGTCAGCACGTTGGAATAGTTCAACAGCACGCTGATGAAAGGCATCCTCAGCCACCAACAAAGCATAGAATGCTCCGCTGTCCAGAAATATCTGTTTCACCGATCTAGGTATGCCTCGCCAAGGTGGCGCAGTTTGTTTTCGGATACATCCTGATACTCAGAGTGTGCCGATCCTGCAATCCTTAATAAGGTGTTGTATCGGTGGTGGGTTGGTGTTCGACTCTCACCCTCGCCAGATGTTAGGGTCTGCAGACCTTCAAGGAGCTGCTGCTGTTCCGCAGGCGATAGATCTCGAACTAGTTCGAGAATCTGCTCAACCGTCATAATTGCCTTCCTCCAGCAGTATAGTCACTATTGTATTGTACTGCTTACTCAATGAGCGATTTCCTCTCCATTTCTCCAACTGCGCATACTGCCGTTGCCTTCAAGCTGCTTACCCCCAAGGGTTAATCTGGGACGCTAAGGTTTCTGATATGCTTGAATCGTCTGCGAGAGCAACAGGTGCCTGATGTTCATCCAGTCGTTGGCTGTGCCTAACCTGTTCGCTGGAGTCGGACGCTCAGGGAGATTACAGTCCCGGTGCAATTTTATAGAACCCAGCGCACCGCTCAGCTCAAGGTCGTTAGATGGACCCCGTAGGAATGTTCGCGATGCTCTGCCTTTAAAAGTGAACCAAAGGGCTTTTTTTATGGCCATATCCATCTGCACCGCTATGCCAGCAGATGTCGACGCCATGGTTGCCTTGGATACCATCGCCGCCACCCAGGAACAGCGTCGTTCCGAGATTCAATCATGGGTCGCCGCTAGCAATGCCGTGATCGCAGATGATAGCTCCTGTGTGGTTGGTTACGCTGTGCTCGAGTACTCGTTCTTCGGGCAAGGCTTTATTGCTATGCTCCAAGTTGCCCCCTCTCACCGCCGCCAAGGCATAGCCACGTCGCTGCTCTGCCATCTTGAGTGCATCTACCGCACCCCCAAGCTGTTCACATCGACAAATGAGTCCAACGCCCCAATGCGGGCACTCATGTCTTCTCTTGGATATGAGCCAAGCGGTGTCGTGTATAACCTCGACGAGAACGATCCGGATCTCTTCTTCTTCAAACCCCTGCAACCCTGACAGAAAGCCAGCTCCTAAACCGGCTGTACCAAATGGCTCCGATGTAGTTTTCAAGGGACTTGGAGAATGACAAGGTCTTATGCACCAGACGAGAGATCCGCTGCCGTAACGTATTATTGAACCGCTCGATATGACTGGTCAATCCTGACTCTTTCCCCACAGCTCGGTGACGCTTACTAGGCAATACAGCTGCCCATAAGCAGCCCAATAATCACTATAAATGACAGCGCACTGGCGATAAACTGGCGGCAATGACTGTCACAATTTTTGCGCCGCTGCTTCATCTCTCTGACCGATATAAACACTCACTATTTCATGTGTATCCACATCTAGTGCCAGTCAGACCCACTGTTTATGGCCTTTATGATCCACAAAAGACCATAATTCATCACATTCAACGGTCAATCGACCTTTTTTTGGGCGACACTTGGACCTGGCGTGGCATACCCTGATACTTGGCATCGACATAGGCTTGCAACCATGGCTCGGAGACTTGCACAGCTCGAGCAATCCCCGCTAAGGAGATCCGTTCCAATAAGAGACGGTCAATTAACTCACGAGTGCTCGCATCAATCACTTTCTTTTGGGGATTCTCGACAAACTGTCGGCCACAGTCATGACACTTGAAGCGTTGTTTCCCATTATAAATGTGACCATTTTTGACAACTCGCGTGGAAGTGCAATGAGGACAAGCTTGCATAGTGAGTGAGAAGCTAGACTAGTCTTATCATTTTAGTATCATTACTTCTTTAGCACTACCATCTAGTGCAAGTGTATACTTTCTAGCCGGTACAGTCATTTGCAAGAGCCTATGACAGGGTTAAGCCCCAAAACTAT
>CAYSWV010000162.1:0-2703 GCA_964434865.1 uncultured bacterium | reverse complement strand
TTGATTGGAGTGGCAGTAGTGGGGAGGTGACGATCGTTGACATTCCTGGAGAGCCTTATCATATTGCGGATGATCTGGAGCCAAAGTGGGAGGGATTTGTTCAGGCTGGGAACTTGAATGAGAGGGAGACCCTGATAAAAGTTTCTACAGATTTGCAATGGATTCCAAACTATATAGGATCGATTGAATTTGACGGGAACACTAAAGATGGAGTTTCTTCATTAGCATTGAAACATATTTCTAATATAAATGCTAATGCTCAAATTTTAATTAACGGACTAAGTGACTTAAATAGTGAAGCTTTGGTGTATCGGTTACTCCCAGATAAGATTGAAAGCATAAAAATACAAGTAGGACCCATTCCCATAGTACTTACTTTAGCAAGAAGTAGTGAACTAGCCGCAAGGTTTGATATAGGTTCTTCAAGTAATACTTCAGGCGATATTAGCTTTGCCTACACAGGCAGTAACTATATTGAAAGCATAAAATATGATGGCAATTCAGGAGAGTGGTCTAGTGCTGCTGAGATAACTACTGTAAATTATTCTTCCTCTAGCACAAAAATACTTTGGGGATCTGTGGATCTATTCTTTCATCCATTAACTCAAATTTATTTCTTGAATTATTCTAGTCGGGAAGTAGGAATAAATTTGTATATAACACAAACTGAATATCCTGATTCATCTAGTATCACTTTTTCAGATGATGGGCCTAAATTTCAGGCTGATATTTCTATTGAGGATGAAGTAGGTATCACAGGTTTTTCCTCTTACCTAACCAGTGATATTAAATCATGGCTGGATGGATATGAGTCAAATAGAGATGTCTCTTTGCTAAAACAGAGTGGAGCTCGAGCACATACTACTCTTCTCAAGGGGAGAAACTTTTGCCCATCAGTTACTACTGCGGAAGGGAAATTGGTTTGTGATCAGATTACTGAGTGCCTTAAGAATCCAACTAAGATAGCGAAGTGTGAATGTCTTGAGGGAAAAATTGTTGACTATGGCCCATATAGCAATACAATTCGTAATCTTCTAACCGCAGCACTTGCCGCAGTTCAAGCTTCTGATGAATGTCAAAACTGTGACCAGCCAAGACCAAAGCCATCTCCAACTCCTGATAATTGTGTAAGTAGATATTCCAACTTTCCAATGTGTGAAACCCTGGAGGCTCAAAGGTATAGATACAGAAATCCGAATGATGCCCTACCAGATCTTGAAACAATTTTTATGGGAGTAAGGGGGTTGAGGCTTAGATTAAGTCAGGCAGATCCCTTGCATAAGGAAGGAAGCTGTCCACTGAATACCCCAGGCGCAAGGCATTACAATGCTAGAGATCCAAAAAACAGAAGAAATCATCCAAATGGAGAATTCTACGGCACAGTTATTCAATGTCCTTGCTGTATTATGAAATCTGGAAAACCTGAGATTGAAAATAGATCAAAAATCACCCATGTGAGGCAAAGGAGATAAAAGATGGGTTTGAATCATCACCTCAAGGATTGGCTATTGGACTCGGTTGCTATAGGTTCATACCCTATTTGTATACTTAACCGAAATGATGTTAATATGATCCTCAATAAGCCTAGCCATGGTGCAACATTTTCTCAATTATTGGAAACGCTTTATTTTCTCTTTTTAAACGAAAAAATTATTGCCTCAAGATTAGGAGAAGACTATTTGTTTCTACCCAGTCAACAAGAGATTGCAATAGCTTTAGCTGGCAATGATAGCAACCTTGATTACCAGTTAACAGAGAAAGGTGGTGCCTGTTGGGAATCTAGAAGAAAGCCGGATTGGAGCCGATATTACTATGATTCATTTGGTGTAGGAGACGATGGTGAAAATGAGCTAACTATATGTGCTAACGATCCTGCAGTGATTCATGAATATTTGTCAATTCAACACTATATTTGGGGGGTTTCGATAGTTAAAGATTCATGCAAATGGTCTATTCTTAGGCCTTGGAGAGCAACTAACTGGAAATATCTTCCTATAGGGTATGAAGTCATGTGTAAAACCAAAAATATTGAAAGCGAAGAAGATCTTAAATTATTAAATATTGAATCTAGAAGTTCATTGACACTTTGGCCTCAAGAAGTTCTGGAGCGATTTACATCATTACGGAACTGGTATAACAAGCAGTCTTGAAGACTTTGGAGCGTTATGGTTGTTGAGATGATTTCATTAAGGAACTTGTTGAGTTTCTTTATCAAAACTATTACTTTGATTTTCTTGCTCTTCTTACTTTTTGGATGCGGCGGAAAGAATGTTACAACTTTACAAATGCCTTCTTCATATATTCAGGATCAAGCTGTCTTCATTGAAGAAACATCAAAGAATAAGGTCCTGACCTCAGATACTCTTATGTCGGAAAAACGGACTCTCAACACTAACGATTTCTGGATCGCGTGGCGAGATCCCAATCTAGGCTACATCGCAGCTTCCAAATCCGGCATCCCAGTAGAAGTTCCTAACTACCCCCCAAGCACTTTTCTAGTCCCTCAAGATATAGTTGCTCTCCAAGCTTCCGATGGTCTGGGGATTGAAATTTTTGATCCGACGGGGGGTCCGGGCTTTGGTCCGGGCTTTGGTCCGGGGGGTCCGGGTTGTGATCCTGGGGATCCGCCTGACTTACCTCTCCCTGATCCTAATTTTGGTTATGGTGATGGCCATCTTCATGGCGATCCTCATCTGTCTAGTT
>CAYSWV010000161.1:0-2704 GCA_964434865.1 uncultured bacterium | reverse complement strand
CACATTCAGGTTTACTAACGTAATTTGTCCTGAGTCATCTTTATAAACATAGGGATTATTGTAAGCAAATTGATAAGGATCCAGACTCTCTGGTTCTTCCTGAATAGGATTGACTGGATCCCGACTCAAGAATCTCCCAGTTGCTGGATCATAATCTCGAGATCGCAAATGATAGAGGCCTGTATCCTGCTCTAACCATTGACCATGAAATCGGAAATCTCCTCCAATCTCAATAGGTTCACTCGCTCCACCTTTTATCAAATTGCCAAATCCATCGTAATGAAAGTCAGCTATCTTCTGTCCCAATTCATTGACAAGTCCTATTACCGATCCCATTGCATCTGTGAGGTAATAAACTGTTCTACTAGCATCTTGTTTCAAGAGAGGATCTGTTCCTGCATAGACGTAGTTTGTAGTGGTACTTCCAGATCTATCTATTACCTGGTGTATAGACTCCAACCCAGCGCCCATTGTGGGTGCTACCAAGAAGTTCCTCTCTGTAGACCCAGTTGATTGAACTCGTCGGTTCATTCCATCGTAGCTGTAACTAACAGGTCCTGCCTGAATCAAACGATCGTAAGTATCATGGTCCAGAGGCAATGTGAATCCGTCTTGTGCAACTTGTTCTACACGTCCATCTACATCAAAGCTGTAACTTTCTACTGAAGAATTTCCTGTCACTGAAACTAATTGATATCCACTATCATAGTCATAGATCAGGGTCTCGGAGCCTATTTGCTTGGTTATCCGCTTGCCATCCGCATCATAGGTGTAGATGATTTGCTTTTCTAAGGATCCTGTAGCGTCATAGTAACTTTCTTCCTCTAACCTCAATGCTGCATCGTATTTTAGATTCACATAAGATCCATTTTCTTGGGTAATCTTACTTGGCTCTCCACCTGGATTGCGCTCATAATGGACCGAAGTTAAAGTGGATCCCGAACCATCTTGGTGAATTATTGCCCTCACTTGATCTATGTCATCATACTCATAAATTGTTTTGACTCCATTGGGAAGCAATCTAACTGTTAGTCTATCTACATCGTCATACTCCATTGTAGTTAATCCACCGATTGGATCAGTCACTGTTTTCAAATTGCCAACTTCATCATAGGTATAGCTAGTTTCAAAAAGTACGGCTGTTTCACTCACTTGAGTGCCTACTTTCTCTACACGATTCAAAACATCATAGCTATATCGGATTCGTTGTCCACTGGGATAGTTGATTCCCTCTAAGCGTCCTGCAACATCATATAGGTAATCAGTCAAGCCGGTAAGATCTGACATAGTGTCAACATCACCATCGGAGGTATAAGTGGTTGTAACAATTCCCCCTTGTGTAGAAGTACGTGTTTCCTCCTGATTGAAGGTATTATAGGTGTAAAGGATTGTCTCACTAGACGGCAGGGTTATCGAGGTTAGTCGGTTATTAGGTCCATATTCAAGCAGCTGACTTCTGCTGTCACCATAAGTGATTCGAGTCAGGTTCCTAGGAGGGTCTTCGTAGGCATAGGTCAAGGTTTCACCTAGAGGTGAAGTTAGCTGAGATAACCGCTCGTCAAAATAGCTATACCGATAAAGACTAGAGCTTAAATCACTAGCTGTATGTAGCTGGCCAAAATTATCATAGTCATAGATGCGATCTCTACCACCCCGGTCAATCAGCTGAGTAGGATACTCATCCGCTTCTTCAAGATTATTGCTGAACAGATATTTCAAAGTATTTTGAGTGTCATCTTGATATTGGGTTCGTTGTGGTACGTAATAGTCTGAGTTGAGTTGAGTGGTCTTTCGACCCAATGGATCAGTGATCGTAATGGAGGTATCTGTATAGGAGTAACGAGTGACTTTATTACGTTTATTAGTCATTGTTTCTAATCTACCTTTATTATCGTAGGTATAGTTATTGGCATATCCTAAACTATCTATCTCTTGGATCAATCGACCGCCAGCATCGTAGTCTCTTGTGACAACATTGCCAGAAGCTAAATCTCGAACTTCAATCAATCGACCTACTGGATCATACTCGTTCTCCATGACCCGACCACTCGGATCGACCTGTTGGTTCAATCGACCTGCAGCATCGTAGCGGAAAACAAGAGTAGTTCCATTAGTCAGGACCCAACCCCTAAGTTTGTCATCTCTAGTGAAATGTCGTTCTAAATGACCCACGGTAGGTGAATCTAAGCTAGTCCAATCATCGCGATTTCCTTCGTAGTCATAGTCAACTGTAATCCCATCACCATAATCAACTTGTGTCTCTCGGTTTAACTTGTCGTAATTAAAGGTAACAGTAACTCCTTCGGCTGTCATTGTTTTTAAGTTGTAGTTGTCATCGTAAGTCATTATGCTAACAAAACCTAAAGGCTCTGTAGTTTCAATCACATTACCTGTGACAAAATCTCGTGTGTGAGTAGTTATGCCGAAAGCATCACTTTCTGAGATCACATCACCAAAGCCATCGTAGGTCAGTGATTGAATCGTATGACCTAACCCATCTTTAATCTCTGACAAGTTACCAAAGCGACTGTAGGCAAGGCTTAAACTAGCCCCAGTAGGCAGCACTAACTGAGTCATTTGTCCAAAATTGTTGTATGTATAAGTAGTGACATCTAAATCTTTTGGATCCACATCAGCCTTTGCAGGATTCTGACGCGAGGTCAAGTTATTGTCAGCATCATAGGTAAATCGGCTAATCAATCCA
>CAYSWV010000160.1:0-2707 GCA_964434865.1 uncultured bacterium | reverse complement strand
GGATTTGTTCAGCTGCGATCGCGCCTGCTAGACCAGTTGCACCCATGGCTCCTAAGAACTTACGTCGATTTGTACTCATGATCATCTCCTAGTGACTGGTTGATGTTTCGTCAGTTGTGATAACGGCAATACCGACAATGGATGCCTGTTTCCTTAACTCAGGAACTCAGCCTGATGCTTCTGAGCAAACGCCTGCCAGGTCATGGGCTTTTGCCCGGTGATGGCCGCAAAGCTGTCAAATGTTGTGTCTGCCTCAGGGATAGCGCCTAATCCGTTGAGCTTAAATTGGGTGTAGACACAGGTCATGTAGGCAGGATCAGCTCCAGCTGCCAGGGCATTTTCCAAAAACTCTTCGGGAGGATGAGCCTTTGCAGCAAAAGCACGTCCGGTAACTTGGGTCAGAATCTCAGCAATCTCGTCAAAGGTTTTGGCATCATAGCCGAGGGGAATGATTTGCCCCGCATATTTTCCGGGCTGGCGCAGAGCATAGGCAGCGACCAGTGCTAAATCATTGCAGTCAACCCAGCTCCAGCGGGCGTTACCCACGTAATGCACCAACGTTTGGCCCTGTAGCCACCCAAAGCCCGAAGGCAGGATGTTCTGCATGAAAGCTTCGGGGCGCAGATGCGTGTAGCTAAATCCCTGCTGTTCGATGTAGGCTTCCACATACTGGTGCCAACCCCAGTGAGCAACGTCATGAGTGGGAGCACCGGATGCCCCAATATGAACCAGGTGTTGAATGCCTGTATGCTTAGCCGTATCAATGAAACGCTTACTCTGACGCAGCATATCGACACTGTAGCCAGTCAGCAGCAAAGCACGATCCACTCCCTTCAGCGCTGGTTCCAGCGTTTCAGGCTGGTCTAAATCGAGAATCACAGTGTCGATGCCCTGAGCTTGTAACGAGTGGGCCTTCTCAGGAGAGCGAACGGCAGCCACCACTTGGCTATCACCTGCCAGTTGCAACTGACGCAGGGTTTCGCGCCCGACTTTTCCGGTGGCCCCCAGGATCAGAATCGTTGGCTGATCAGTCATTGTTCATCACCGTTTGTTTGACAGTAGAAGAAAATCATTTTTAGACCGCTTGGGGTTCGCGGGCGGTAGAGGTAGCGTTCGCTTCCCAAAGACTTAACTCAGCTTCGATATTGGCGAGTTTTTTTCGCATTCCCCCCTGAGCATCAGCTCCGAGAGCAGCGTGAACGGGTGGATGATCAGTCTGGATCAACTGGATGATGGCCGCTGCACCTTTGGCTGGATCATTTGGCTGCTTACCTTGAAGACCACCGATCATGTTACGAAACTTACCCGCTGGGGTATCGGTGTAGTCATCAATGACCTGATCGGTGTAGCTGAGTGATCGTCCGGCAAACTCAGTATGAAAAATACCAATGGTGAGTACTGTAACGTTGATGCCAAGCGGACTTAGCTCACCCACTAGGGCTTCACCAACGGTATCTGTAGCTCCTTTAGCTGCTGAGTAAACACCCAGTCCGGGATAGCCCAGAAATCCACCAATCGCTGAAAACAGAAGAATGTGACCGGATCGCTGCTGGCGCATGGTCGGTAATACTGCACGAGTAACTGCAAGACCACCAAAGAAGTTGACATCAAAGATGCGCCGCGTCTCCGCTTCTGATGTTTCCTCCACAGCCCCCACCATACCAGCACCTGCATTGTTAGCTAGCACATCAATGCGACCAAAACGCTCAATCACCTGCCGAACACCTGCCTCAATCGCAGCAGTGTCAGTAATATCCATTACTAGGCCAAGGGCACGATCAGGGTGAGTAGCTTCGAAGGCTTGGGCCTGCTCAGGTTGGCGAAAGGTGCCTGCAACCCGTGCACCTTGCTTGAGCAGTTGCTGGGCCAGTTCATGACCTAATCCAGAAGAAACGCCGGTCACAAGGACAATTTTATTTTCGAGTGAGTGAGTCATGGTGGAGGCTCCTAGTGCGCTGTTAGCTATTGGTACAAAAGTGGCTTGTGATGAACGGTTGTCGATACACTTCGGCTCAAAGGCTTATATTCAATTTATAAACGCACCGTATCGTTTTGTCAAGCCATCTGATTTTTGTATCAGCAGGGTTTTATGATAAGCTGACGGGTTTTCAGGGATGATCCAGAGGTAAATCCTGTGCGTTCGTCCATCCACTTCTACTCGTTCGGTACGCTCTGGCTGCCACTCACCCATGTCAAAGTCGTGAGAAACAATGCGAGTACCTGGCTCAAGCTGTTCAAATAACTGGGGTCTGAGGTCAACATTTAATTGGGGCAGTAGGTACAGCGTTACAACTGTGGCTTCGCTGAAATCGCTTTGAAATAAATCCTGATTGAGAAATTTAACTTGATCAGTAACGCCAGCTGCTTCAGCATTTTCATTGGATTCACGAATCCGCCTTGGATCGATGTCGATGCCGACAGCCCGCTGTACACCTCGCTGCTGGACGGCCATAATTGGGATACGCCCATCACCACTCCCTAAGTCATAGACAACATCTTCAGCGCTAACCTCAGCAATCGCTAACATCTGCTCAACTACCTCATTCGGAGTTGGGATAAACACCACATCTGGATCGCGTAATTGGGACGAATCGGCTGATGCAGCTTCAGAGGTGACTGATTGTGGTGCTTCTTCAGCTGCCAGGGCGGGTGTTCCACTGTGCGTTCGCTGATTTTTGAGAAAAGAGGCCAGAAACCCCCTGTGATG
>CAYSWV010000159.1:0-2765 GCA_964434865.1 uncultured bacterium | reverse complement strand
CAAGAGATCTTGACACATTGATGCCATTAATATAGATGAATGCCTCTGTCCCATCTGCAGAGAAGACAGACAACTGTCCTGAAATAGTGACAGATCCTGAGTAATCACTGACCCACCGCCGGATCGCCCAATGTTCCTGTCCTTGAGTATTTACCCCCGTAGGATGTTGCCCCTCTGCACTAATACTCACCCAAAAAGGATCTCCAAATGCAGGAGACAAGAGCCATCCATCTGTCCGTATGTTTCCTTCATTAACTCCAGGAATAACTGTATTTTGTCGAGGTGCAGTTTCAACTGGATCCCAACTTGTATTTTCGGTTAATGGCTGAGATTCATCTCTATCTTCGACAATACCAACCCGGTCGCGGGTGGAAAGCTGTTGTCTTCTTCGCCAGGCCCACTATCGATCCAGGGTTACCTCCCGAATTTCAACCAGTAGACGGAGTGCTGATTCAACGCATCTATCTGGATGATTTACGACAAGAAGCTGAGTTATCTCCAGGGTTGAGCCTGGTGCGTCTCATTATCGAACCCCCTAAACAAGCCGAAGCCAGGGCTAGAGAGGTTATTGCTCAAGCTCAAAGGATTCCAGATCCCAACACTCGAAAACAGATCTTAGAATTGATCCAGACAGTCCTGTTATACAAGTTCCCCAACAAAAGTAGAGCGGAGGTAGAAGCCATGTTTGGACTGAATGAACTGAAGCAAACGAAAGTTTACCAAGAAGCTTTGGAAGAGGAAGCGTTAAACTATACAGCTCGACTCCTGAGGCGACGACTAGGGACTATTCCTCCAAATTCACAACAGCAGATTGAACAACTGTCTCGATCTCAACTAGAAGCTTTAGGGGAGGACTTAATGGACTTTACTAGCCCAGCTGATCTGAGTGAATGGTTGCACAGCCCAAGAGGATAGTTCCTGGATTAAAGCTATGTTTGGATTGAGTGATCTGAAGCAAACGAGAGTTTACCAGGAAGCCTTGGAGGAGGGAGCTTTATCGGTTGTAACTCGCCAACTCAAACGTCGATTAGGGGAGCTGCCTCAAGATATTGAACAGCAAGTTAGGGTCCTCTCAAAGCGGCAGCTGGAGATATTAGGAGAAGACTTATTAGACTTCACCACAACCACTGATCTGGAAGAATGGCTCCAGAATCTACAAGAGTAGAAACCATCACGGAGAGAGCCAGGTTTCCAGAAGAAACACAGTTAGAACTCAGCAGTAGAACGAGAGTCATAGACCAGCTGTAGACAATCACTTAGATCATCCCCCTCCCAAGTACCCGCGAATATAAGTAAGTCAGAGGCAGTTGATCCCCTTAGAGTAGGCTCTCCATCAGAAATCAATGATTGGGTCTCTGTTGCATGAAGCTTCTCATCCAGGACTAGTCTTTCCTCGGGCGTCAAAGATTGGATAATTTTCACCAAAGAATCTACCAATTGAGTATTCATGCTGTCACTACGAGTCACTCACGACTTGAATCTATATTTCTCTGATCAAACTAATGAAGCTCGCCAATCAGGGACACTCTTCCTAGCTGCTCAATCTTAGCAAATCATCTGTTTGTCTACTCCTCAACACACCAGATCAATTACGCAGAAGCATAGCCTGAATAGGGCCATAGGTAAGGGGGCTGGAACCCAATCACGATATCTTCTTTGGCCACCCCTTGCTCAACTAGATCCTCAGCAATGTTCAGCTCTGTGCTATTTGCCTGGATCCAGACTTTCTCGCCTTTGAGATCAAGATGAATAGAACATCCATGGATCCGTTGTTTCCCATCCCAACCCACAAGCATTAACTGATAGTGGTCATGGTGAGTATCAAACACAGTCTGCACCTCGATATCACCGTAGGAGGGCTTATAGTCTGCATACTGCCTTAACAGATCCTGAATACACTGACGATACCGCTCAACTGTAGACTCTAAGGTAGCCATCGCACAATTTCCTCATGGGTTATATCGTAAATGACTAAATCTAATTCATTCTCCTGGATCACCATTTTAGGAAAATCCTTTTGCAAGAATGTGTCATAGGTAATCTCAGGGACTGCCAGGTATAAGCTTACGCTCCGGATCCTTAGATTTCAATGCTGTACGATAGTTAATGAACTGACCCACAGCTAGATGAAAATCAGTGATCGCAGATGTGCCCAGAAAACTTTTAATTTCAACAGCAATCTTTTGGCCCTCTCGCTCAGCTGCCAGTAATTTCTCAGCTCCTCCCCCGTCCTATCCGATTGGCATAACAATCATCAATCAACGATCGATCCACAAGAGGAATAATCACATTACACAGAGCATGGTGAACGAAGATACTTCTAGACAAGAGATCACCTAAAGATCCCAGAACTAATCCGACCCCAACCTCAGAATATTCAAGTGTATCTTTTCAAAGGCTGGCTTCAAATCGAGCTGATTTTTGTAGTAACTGAATGTTTGTCAGAGCTACAGAGAGTCATACCAGACGATACCGTAGAACAAGTTCAATTGTACCAGCAAAAATCTAGCCAAGGATTCTAGGATGTCCCTGAGCTGAAGAATGCCAAAGAACAACTACTCATATCAGTCATGTAACAATGAAAACTTACCCACACAGGCTCTAACTTAGTCATAAATGGTATGATTTAACCCATACATGAGATCCATCAACAATCATGCTTGGTAAAGTCACAACTGAACCGGCCTGTCCTCTGACTGTTGAGTTATCGGAAAGTGGGTATCCACAGCTAGAGGTCACCGGTAACTTAATTCAGTCCAATAGTC
>CAYSWV010000158.1:0-2816 GCA_964434865.1 uncultured bacterium | reverse complement strand
ATCTACTACGACATAGAAGTTTCCAAAAGTATCCTTACATCCGGGGCACTACCAAGTCTGAGACTGGGACCCATGGAGTCATACCAGTCTATTTTTTCAAACGCTTTTCGATCTTAGCCCTAGGCAGTAATAAGGTGTTTTCGGTCTCTTCTCTAGCATCACTAGTAATATTAGATAACATTCACAATTTCTAATTTGAATGAATATTAGACTATATCCAATCTTTGACAGATTAGTCTCGTCTCTTTGTACTAACAATGTGCCACAGATTTGATCTATGTCCACTCATACCGAAAGATTAAAATGAAACTAAACATTAGGATCATGAATAAGAGGAGAGATCAATGAAGCGAAATACCTTCACCAGAAAGCAGAGGGCTTTTCTAGATGGCCTGGATCAATTTTAGATATCATGCCTCAACCTCAACACACCGATTTCACTAGAAGGGACTTTGGAAATCCTATGTCAGATCTAAAAGCTATCCAATCAGACTGGGCTACAGTGATCTCCAGCTATAACACAATCTTCAAATCGACTGAACAGTATGACAGGTGATCTACTATACCTTAGTTGAATATTCAAACCGATCCAAGATCTGTCTATCCACTATCCAGTGAGGCTTTTTATTTTATGATGGTACCTTGGTTAAACCTGATAGCTAGGCACTGGCGATGACCACTCCTGCTCATTTTGATCAGCCCTGGAAGGAAATTCTGGAGCACTATTTTGAACCTTTTCTCGCCTTCTTCTTCTCTGCTGTTCATGCCCTGATTGATTGGACTCAACCCCCAGAGTGCCTCAACACTGAATACCTTCAATTAGTCCCGGATGCCAGTTTCGGTAGTCCTGTTAGAGTTCCCGTCGGTGAAGTTATTGGTTTATGAGGCACAATGGGAAACCTTAGAGGCCAGTTCTAGTCCCATCTCCGTCATGATCATAGCTCATTTAAAGACGAAGCGAACCACTCAGGATCCGCAGGCTCGTAAGCGCTGGAAATGGGTGATGATCCGTCAGTTGTATGAGAGAGGCTATGATCGGGAGGATATTATCCGGCTCTTTCGGTTGGTGAACTGGATGATGACCTTACCGGATGATCTGAAGCAAGAGTTTAAGCGGGAAGTCCAAGCTTACGAGGAGGAGAAGCAGATGCCAATTGTGAGCTAGAGGCTCAGATCCGTTCTCTCCCGATTGAACAACTGGAAAATCTGGGTGAGGCTCTATTGGACTTTGGATCGATGACTGACCTGACTGATTGGCTAGCCCACAACTAACTCGTGTTGCTTGACAAACAAGGATTGATCTGGTGTGGGGATCTGAAAGTGGGTGAAATGCAGACTCACCGTTGCATGGAAATGCGCAGTCATGATCTGAAACGTCATTTGAAGCAGATGCTAGAAACGCTTGAAGCTGAATTTGGGATTCAGAAGTTTACTTATGATCTGTCTCGGCCTGTTTCGATGTGTCCGCTGGATCCGTGTCCGATCAGATCTTCTTAATCTACTTAACTAACTGATGAGACAGTTAGACAGACTCAATATGTCTAAGATCCTTGAGACGCCAGATAGGCTGACAAGATCAGCATATGATCCTCTAGCCCAGTAGTTAGACTGAAACTTGCTTTCTGTCTAAACACCCTATGGTCTGATTAGGCTGACAAGATCTGTCTAATATTATTTTATACAGCTTGAGTAGTTGAGATCGCTATGTTCTGCCCAATAAAGAATCAGAACCTTGGCCGCAAAAAAGCCCATCTGAGAGATATAGAAAGACATAGATCTACAGGGTTGAACCTAAGGAGATAAGTGTTTCTCTTAGCCACTGATTAAGCGGATCGGCATCGGCCAAACAACTCCACACCATTGCCATTGACCAGGGCTTCGTAGCGATAGGCGGCTTAAACTGCTGTAGTGTACCGCTTGTCGAACAGTTCATCGCAATTCGAGAGGGTATCAGAGCGACTAAATCGCTTGCCGCTACCAGGCTAGGGATAATCAGCATATGGGAAGTCGTTACCGCAATTCGCCGTTTGAACCCAGCTTCATCTAACAAGCTGTCAACGTAGCCAATTCTGTCTCGCCGCAGTGTATGGAGCACATGATAGAGCCTCGCAAAATCTTCAAGTGAGATATGGTCTGACTCGATAACAGGATGATCTTTGCGGGCAATGCCGACGAGATATTCCTCAAATAGAGGTACCATCTCTGTCTGACGAGGAGCCTCGGGAAAGACGCCAAGCACCAGTTCGACCGTCCCCTGCTCCAGTAGCATGGCGGCATCATCTTTTTCAAAGCCAATCAGTTGGAAATCGAGACCAGGGGCCACCATCGCACAGTGCGTCAGCAAATGCGGCATAACTACCAGGCTGGCATAGTCCGATGTGCCAATGGCGACTCCGCGGCGCGCCGTAGCCGGATCAAAGGTTTGATTAGTCGCAAGAAGTTGTTCAAGTTGTTCCAGAATTGCACGGATCTCGGGAGCGATCGCCTCCGCCTTACGAGTTGGCTGCATGGTACGCCCCACCCGTATGAATAGATCGTCGGCCAACAGCGATCTTAAACGCTTTAAGGCTGCACTCATAGCTGGCTGTCCCAAAAATAATCGCTGTGCAGCCGCGGTGACGCTGCGTTCTTCATAAATAGCCAAAAACGCTACCAACAGATTTAGATCTATCTCTGAGAGATTGTCAATTGATTTCATTGATTCCAAGAATTAAAAAAATCGATTTGATTAATTTATCAAAGATCTCTACCTTAGAGCTATAGGAAAACGCGATCGCGGCAAACATCCGTTGTCTTGCTATATTCCGTCTGGAATT
>CAYSWV010000157.1:0-2880 GCA_964434865.1 uncultured bacterium | reverse complement strand
CAAATAAACTTTTCCGTCGTGCCATGGACTGACCCTCATCTCACCTGATCCCACTGTAGAAAGCTAGAGAGAGAAGCACCAGTTCATTTGACCGGTCATTGCCGAAATTGTTGACGTTGAAGTTGTAAAAGCTGCCGAAAATACCCATTAGAGGGCAACTCTCCACGCTCCCACCGACGTACACTGGACACCGAAGCCCCCAGATACGCGGCAAATTGTTCTTGAGTCAGCCGCAATCGATGGCGCAGCTGTTTGACATCGAGATCCATACCCTTGACAAGAATGTTGATCCCAGCATAGACGAGAGATCCAGGGAATAGCCCTTCAGTTGACCGGTCATTTGCTCTGGTAATCTACCTAGTTCCCGCCTTTTGCCGCCTATTTGCCGCCTATTTGCCGCCTTAGGTCCGCCCATGATTCACCCCTGAACCACAGCTGAACCGCCCTAGCTCCACCCCAGATCCAGATCAGATCCGAGTGACTAGTAAACAACATCTTTCTTTTCTTCCCACGAAAAATAATATTAGTAGCAGTACATGACAATAATCTATCTTTATTAGCTGTTGCTCTAAACTGATCATAGGACACAAAACTCTCGTTTCTGTTGTCAACAACATAAGGATGATTTGAGGAATCACATGAGCCAAAGCCATCCTTGTCGTTTGACAACTCAATAGGTCCTAAGCGACTGAATTCTGGATCGTTGTCTGATGGCCTAGATGCTGAATCTCTGCAATGACAGTCTGCACAGGACGATTTTCTACTGCAGCAAATAAGGTAATTGCTTCTGCTACTCTTAAGGGCTGATCCAGATAATCGTCATGTCTGGGTAGCCTCAGACGAATCGGGTTACCCCAATCATCCAGGGGTCCTTCAAATACAATTAGAGGCTGCTCGGCCTCAGAGATCAACTGCCAGCCCTTTCTCGAGGCATACTCTGATAGAGCCTGAACGGATAACTTTAGCTGGGTCAATTCTTGAGGGACTACGTTAAGCATGGCTATTCCTCCATTCCAGAGCGTTCTAGCAAATAGTTCAAAGCATCGGATGTCAACTGCTGGGTTCTTGGGATGCGGATTCGAACTGTTACTTGGTTGGAGCTTGGCTGGCCTTGGATATAAAACCAATAACAGCCACCATTGAGTAACAACCCTACTTCCGAGTCTGTAATCCATTGTATCGGATCCCTAGGCAGAACTTTCAGGATCAAAATGCAGGGGACTGCATACTGAATGAGGTCTCGTTGAATGAGGGCATTGTAAGTTTTAACATCTAGATCATAAATGATATGATCTGGTTCAATGCCACAACGTGTTGAAGCTTTGAGTTGAAAGTCTAGAGCATTACCACTCGGGAAAAGCCTACCCCCAAGACTGACAATTTGACGGAAGGTTCCATCAATACCGAAATCCTGTTCAGGGAGCGAAATACTAGCTCCAGCAAAACTGGCTATGGCAAGAACATGAGTCCAGCTGAGCCGCTCTTCAATCTGCTGTGATGGGAGCAAGACTCTAACCTGAACTCGTCCAATATATTGTAAGGGAATCCTGAGCATTACCGGGATAACATTCAACTCTGATAATGACAGCTGATCATTCAGCGCCATTGAAACGCTTTGCCCCTTTTCACTTGCTATTGCAATCTCTCGTTACATGCAATACTAATGTTAATATTGATCTATAGTCTTTGCTTTTTGAAGGCTTCTTTAACAAACTGTAGAGTTTTTTATGATTGAGGCTCATCATAACTGTTTGATTTATCACAAGCTGGCATCAGATTTACGTAGAAAATATAAGCCTAAAGAAATACGAATATTTTCCATGACATTCAAAAGTTTTGTTCCTGATGATAAGGTCGTAGCCAGACCTTTAAGCGCCAGAATAGCGATGTCAATGGCATCTTTGTCTGGATCTGAACATTGAGTGGCCTGGACCAAGTTATCTAGAAGCTTCAGAGCTTTTTCTTTGCCTTTTTGATCAGTACCAAATTCAACCTCTATTGTTGTTTGCAATAGGGATAACCAATCTTTGATCTCTTGTATTTCATAATCGGGGGTAGTGGGTAAAGCTTTGATTCTAGCAGTCACAAGCCATGATCGAATAAAGACAGCAAAGTCTCCAGGGTTAAAACATTCATCAGAGTTGACAGGTTGACGTTTAGGATTGGGATCTTCTCTGGTCGGCAAATGCAGGTAGATGTACTGACAATCGATCTGATCTAACTTGGTACGAGTGGTGACAGTCCAGTCTTCTATATAGGCTCCAGTCAGGTGACAGTTTGTCAGATCAGCCTTGTCCAACTGGGCTTGTGTGAATACTGATCTGAGTAGACTTGCCTCGCTTAAGTTGGCTTGCTGGAAATTAGTTTTAATGAAACTAGCGTCACTGAGATTCGCTCCTTTAAGGTTAATATCCGTCAGATTTTTCCCATCAAAGATCTGTTTTTGTCCCTGTTTTGTCAGTACAAGTTGACGAATCTGTTCATCTGCTAAATAGGTATTGTCTAAACGAGCATGGCTAAGTTTGAGGGCATGATCCCAGGTAGTTTGGCTAAGAGTGGCTCCTCGCAGATCCGTACTTTGCAAATTGGCCTGACTGAAATTAGTCTTTGTGAGGTTGGCATTCTTTAAGCTAGTCCCTTTGCTGGCGGCTAGAGCAATGGCGAACTTGTGGATCAATATATCTCTAGGATCTTCTTTCAAAGCGCGTTGAGCTAGTTGAAAAGGTAGAGCAATTGAGATCCCTATACTCACTAGAGCTAAAGCTAAAACCGCTATTATGGCTGTATCTGTAACCGACATCACAACTAGAACCAAAGTTAGAATCGGCATTGCACAATCATGTAACGATCAGCTGAATCGAGGTATCGATTTGTACTTAA
>CAYSWV010000156.1:0-2897 GCA_964434865.1 uncultured bacterium | reverse complement strand
CGGGAGAGGCAAGAAGAGTTTCAAAAAATACTTTTATAAACATAAGGTATTGTGGATCGACTTGCCCTTCCTTTAAGTTGACAGCAGCCCGCCCCAAGACGTCTGCAACGCTATCACGCGAGCCACCAAGCCCCAAGCTTCTGCCAATAACAGTGCGTAAATAAGGCCGTAAACTAGCAGGCTTCATTGCTTTCTCAAATTCATTGAGTGCAGCAGGTAAGTTCTCGGCAGCCTTCAGTGGATCAACGAAACCATCTTCAGATTGCACACCACAAATCGCTAAATTGGAGTAATCTGAAACCCTTGTTGCTACGGGAATTTCTTGGGCAATTTTCTTTAAGGGATTACCCGGCCCACCATGTAACCAAGCCGCTCCTAAATCGACAGGTACACCAAAATCATGGATCGTTCGAATCCGTCCGCCAATACAATCACGAGCTTCCAGGATAATTGCATCATGTCCATGCTGCTTAAGATACCTAGCAGCACTGATACCTGCAAATCCTGCGCCAACAATCACAATTGAGTCTGTGGATATATTAGTCATAGCCTCCTCTGAACGAAAAATCAGCTCAACCGAAGCAAGTTTACTGTAATTTGGAGGCTTGATTCATTGCCTTCTGATAAGTGTCTAACTTACGCATGCACCTGATGCCCCGGGTAGAGCACGTAGCAACTCAGTTAAGACAGGAATCTCCTGAGAGTTTTCGGCCCCATATAAGCACCTAGACAAAATTAATTTTATAGGTTGTGCCATACTCTCTGAGCACTCGCTCCACATACTCCACCAGGGCAGACCAGCAGCCGCCCAGTTGTAGAGGGTTGCCCCTGTCACTGACAAGATCATGGCTAGTTGTGGCAGAGTAAACCCCTGGGTGAAGAGCATCAGGAAATGGGCCCGCTGTCTCACAGAGTGATGTCGACTTGAGCGGTAAACTTGCTGGAGCAGATGGAGAGTTTCCCGAGATATTTCACGTTGTAAGTGCATTCAGATTGAGATCCTAAACTCAAGCTCTTCACCCAAAAAGCTTACCAGACTCAGCAAAATTATTTTGTCCATCTGCTTAGATCACTTCAAGTCCACCTAAAGCTCCACTTTCCCCGACTTCCATACCAGATCATCGGAATCAAAACAATTCACCTTATGGACTCCAGAATTCAATCGTTTTGAAGATTCCTAGATCACGATAGTCCAGCGTCCAGATAGGACATTTTAGTTGTCTAGCCACATGAATGACGGCAGCATCTGCTAAAGTTCCTGCCAATTTGGAATTCCCTGAGTCAAGATCTTAACCGCCTGATAGTCCTTGGGTTCAATAAAATAGATCTCAAAGCTCCGGTCTATATCCTTTAATCTGGGCTGTTTTGGGGCCTTGTTGTTGCATCAACCAACGATAGACTTCAAATACAATCGGCAAGGGTAATACCAAAACGTGTTGCTCTACTTGAAGCTGTCTAAATCCAGCAATCGCTTGTTGATGATATCGATCTTGTCGGTGTAGCGTCGCAATCAAAGGGCCTGAATCAATCACTATAATCGGTGTTTCAAAAGTCTTCAGCCTCTTCATCGGCGTGCTTGGGTGCTTCTGCTATAATCCCCGCATGAGCTAAAAAATAACTGATATCCTGTTCAGCCAATTCTCGTTCCAACGCTTTCTGAATTAGATCTGACAAAGTCTGTTGACCTTCGATGTCAAGTTTCTGCTGAACCCGTTCTGCTAAATCATCAGGAATGTAGATAGTCGCTTCCATTATTCTCTCCAGAGCACAATCACATCATAACCCAGAGCCAACAACAGGTTCAGGCTGCTGCACTACAATATCGGGGCCATACACTCCCTCAGTTATGAGCACATTACTCATGCCTCACGAGCAGAAATGATCCTACTATGCCCAGATCTGTTCGAGTTCACCCTGACCATCAGACCAGCATTGCTGGGGCTTTGGAGCGAAATGGCTTTTTAACCCAAGGCAATCTGGCTGTACATCTGGAAATTGCACTTTCAACCGTCAATAATTTTTGTCGGGGTCTTAATGTGTCAATCTCCAAGTTTGAGCAGATCTGTGAAGCCTTAGGCTTGGATAAAAAAGCTGTCATCAAACCAGCTACTTCTGATCAGATAGCAGAGCATGTTCAACAGCTAGTTAATGAAACCACTGCTCCTACATCACAGAATTTTTTGCCCTAGATGAAGTCTAGGTGGGTCGAGAGACTATCGTTACTGATCTGCTATAGAGATTACAGGATCAATGTCGATTGCTTCTGATCACAGGGCTGGCATTGGCAAAATGGCACTAGTTGAGGATGTTCTACAAGATGATCAGGTTCTGATCCGGCAGCATAATTTGATTCGTAGTATGTCGTTAGATCATCTACGTCAGATGGATATACCAGATGAATAGTCACCTGTTAGCAGAGATTGAACAGGATCTAGATTTGCTTCAGTTAACTCGATCTCAGAAAGCTCATCTCAAAGCTATGCGTAATTGGTTGATCCGATTCAAAGCACCGCAACATTCAGATCAGTTAGAAACTGTACGTGGCTATCTTGAAGCCTAGGCTATTATTGGGGCAATTGTTGAGTAAAACCCTATACCAATCGGGGGGGTTTTGGAGAGGCTTCTGATCCATATTCTTTCCTTGACCCCCTCGAATCCTTGGCCAGGACTGGGACACAGCTGATTCTAATAGTGTATAATTGAGAATATTTATCAGGTATGGTAACCATCACCCGCCGTAGATAAACTCTGCATCACACCAAATTCATTTTCGGTGGTCGGTGTGCATGGGCGTTGTTAGGCTGCAGGCTGCCTATGATAAACGAGTAGCAGATTCACGCAACCGTTCAGCACAGTTCGTTGTAATTGGCTCACCGTGGGCAACAGAAATAACGCAT
>CAYSWV010000155.1:0-2923 GCA_964434865.1 uncultured bacterium | reverse complement strand
GAAACAGAAACCTAAATCGTGAGGTTTAGGAATCCCCCTGCTTTAGCGGGGGGAGAATGTCAAAAGTAAATAAAGAATAGCCATACCCTTGGCGTTGCACCCATTGGATCTGTTGGGCCACTTCCGACAATGGCGTCAGCGTTAACGTGGAGTTGGTAAAGCCTGTATAAAGACCCACCGCCACAGGTACATAACGACTCGCTTCCGCTAACCCTGAATGGGTGAGTGTCTGAGCCACCGCTTGAGTAGTCGGGCGGTAGATCTGCACTATAACCTCATCCACATACCCTTGCCGGACCCAGCTGAGCCAATCTTGAGAGTAGTTGCGATAGGCAAAATCAGGAATATGGGGAGATAAGGAAATGATCCAGTGAGGGTTAATTTGTTTCAACGTGGTGGTAAGAGTTGCCGTTAGCTGAGTTAAGGCTGCCGCTTGATTCCCAAATACCGTAGGCACCGCCCAGTGATCATCCAGTTGAATACCCTCTAACTTGTGATAGAGATAGGCAAATTCAGTAAACAACTCCAGCAAATACTGCTGTACATCCGGGTGACTAGGATTTAGCCACACAAACCCATCCACCACCTGCCCTTGATTCAACAACCACTCAGGGTGCGATCGGGCCAAGAGTTCAGTGGGAGATAGGGCGAGGCCATATTCAAACCAGGCATAAATCTTTAAACCTTGCCGTTTAGCTTGATGAAGCGCCAGATTAAGGGGATTGAGTAGAGGAATATGAGTCTCTGGATTGCGGTAGCCCACTTGGCTGGGGTAAGTGACTCCGTTATTGTAGACACACACATAAACGTGATTGAAGTTGAGGCGAGAGAGTTGGTGAAAAATATTGTCCAATTGCCCCGTGCTGGCATAGAAAGCCGTGCCAACATGAGTCAGCCAGACCCCCTGGATCGGTGAGGTTGCTTCCGGTTGATGGGGTGGTGCTTCAGTGATTTTGAGGCAGCCACCAACTATGACGACAACACTCAGCATGAAGAGCAGCCATCGCCTCACGCATTTTCGCCACCGTTTCATGTCACTCTCAACCTAATTAACCACCTAACTCATTGAGCTTGGCCTTGACCCGATCTTGAACTTTTTTACCGTCGGCCTGGCCCTTCAATTGCTTCATCGCTACCCCCATCACTTTCCCCATCTCTTTGGGTGAAGTTGCTCCCAGATCTGAAATAATGGCGGTAATTGCCTGATCTAGCTCCTCATCAGACAACTGAGCTGGGAGGTATTCTTCAATAATCGCCAACTCCTGAGCTTCAGATTCAGCCAGATCCTCGCGGCCTGCATTTTGGTACTGTTGAACGGCATCTCGGCGTTGTTTGGCCAGTTGAGTCAGCAGTTCGATCTCTTGTGCTTCTGTTAACTCTTCTTGACCCTGAGGTCGAACACTAGCTTCTTTTTCAATAATCAGCTTTTTGATGCTACGCACGGTTTCTAACCGCGTTTTATCCTTAGCCTTCATGGCGGTTTTGATGTCTTCACCAATTCGATCTTTGAGGGTCATTGTCCTATCCTTGGTTTAGCCTTCAGATCTGGTCTTTAGATTGTAGTTTATCTGTCTTGGGCCATGTTGTGATCTAAAGCCTGGAGGGTTCCTGAGGCCTCTAAGGTTAGGGGTGTGGTGGGAAAGTCTTGCTTGATCAGCTGTTGGAGCAGTTGGATAGTATGACCGTTTGGATCAGGATGGGGAATGCCCTTTCCATTGATCAGAACGGGTAACACCTGACCCTGCTGGAACTGCCCAGAAGCACTGAGTTGGACCTCCAAGACCATAGAATAGCTAGTGATCCCAGCGGTTGAAAGGGTTTGATAGCTCACAAAATTACCTAACGAGTAAGCAATTAATCGACCTTGATATAATTCCAAGGCTCGAGGAACATGGGGACCATGACCTAAGATCAAATCGGCGCCATGATCCACCATCGTTCTGGCAAAATGCACCAAGTTACCGCGATTTTCACCTAAGAAGTATTCAGTCTGATCGCGCACATGTACAGCACCGGCCCCTTCAGATCCCCCATGAACTGAAATAATCACCAGATCAGCTTGAGCATCAGCTTGGTGTATCAATGTGATGGCTTGATCTAGATCATGGATTGAATTGTGAAATGGGAGATGACTAAAGCCAATCCAGGCCACTCGGAGATCTTGAGTAGAAACCACCTGAATTTGATTTTTGGCTCCTGTGGCATAGATCCCTACAGCTTCAAGATGTTGAATAGTATCCTCAAAGCCAATCTGATCAAAATCCATGGAATGATTATTAGCCACACTCAGGATATCAAACCCGGCATTTTTCAAAAGAGTGGCATACCGGGGTGGATTTCGAAAGGCATAAGTATGTGGTCGGTGCACTGGTTTAGCTGAGGTAGGATACGAGGTCAAGGTGCTTTCAAAATTGCCAAACCTTAGATCAGCATCCTCAAGTAAGGGCTTAACAGCTTCAAATAGGCGGTGCTCTTGATCCACAGCAGGAAGCCGATGGGTTGGAAAATCGGTACCGGGCACGATATCCCCCACAGCTTTGATCACTAGAGACTTTAAGGGAGGGGCTGGGCTCGGGCGAATGGGACTGGGGCTAGGTAGCGTCGAGGGATCTGGTAACGGGAAAGGGACCAAGGTGGGTTGAGGTAAAAGACGGGGGCGTTCAGGAGGAGGGGGTAGGGTTGGAGGCCGCGGCTCAGGCCAGTCAGTGGGTTCTATCGCTTGTGGTGCTAAGGGATCAAGCCGGGCGAGAGCTACCGGTTCAGTTAGAAGCCTGATAACCACTCCTAGCAATAAAGCAATGAGACCCCAACTGCAGCCTAAACTAGCCACCAACCAGCGCAGGGTGTTGAACGGTGAGCGTGAGTGAGTCAGAACAGAGGTCAAGTTAGCAGGTTCCCATGTGAAGGCACGCATCCAGGTGAT
>CAYSWV010000154.1:0-2951 GCA_964434865.1 uncultured bacterium | reverse complement strand
CCAAAATCTCATCACGAGGGATACAGGTATCAAAAATCGAAGGCAGAGTAACCATCAGTCATTCCTTAGCTCAAGACCAATCAAAGAAGCACATCAATAATTTCAGATATCACATACCCTTGCCATAATCGAGCAAAGATCGTCTGTAACCCGATGCACTTCTCTCAAACAATAGAGCTAAATTATATTAATCCCATTAAGTGAGCAATATTCAACTCATACGACACTTTTTTTTGACTCTGCGTCAGATTAAAAACAAGCAGGACCCAGGATTTTCTCTTGATCTTCAATATTCTTCTCCAACTACCCATAATCACCTATGAGTAACACTTCAAACACCCATAGCATCCGAGTAGACATCTCAGCCCATCTTTACCCAGAAGGAGATGAAGAAGTCCCAGACATTCAATCCGTCTTGGGCAAGATCATTCTATACGGAGATGAAGAAGACGAGATCCAAGCTGGTACCATCCTCGGCTATCGCATCACCTGTTCTAACCCCCACGACGTTATCTACCTTGCCGATCACATCAGCCAGGACTTCTTCGATGCCACCCAGTTTCTCCCTGAACACGAGGAAGACTTCACCATTTACCAACCAGCCCTTTACATCGACCAAGTGATCCTAGACCCGCAATGGCGAGGTGGCGATCTAGCTCTCACAGCCACAGCCCTCTATATCCGGTTTCTAGCTGACGAAGGCTTCATCTTTTTCAGTCCAGCCCCACCAGGAATGCCCGACTCTCCCGAACGTGCTCACCAGATCAAACGACTACGACGCTTTTGGCGTAAGCTCAATGTCAACCATTACAACCCTCAATACAACATCATGTGGCAACCCGAATGGACGTGCTACGCCTGGCACCGCAAACACTCTCGGCAACAAAAGCAGAGATCCCATCTTCACCTCATCTGGGATGCAGAATCATAAGGTAAGACTCCAACTACTTCAAGATGAAACTCTCATCTTACAAAGGAATGTACAAGACTATTCCTTGCCACTCACTCTGTATTGTGCAACTATCGATCAATAGAAGTTCATCAATCGCCTGTCTGATAAACATTCGGTCATTAACAACAAACATGCCTGCCATCAGCTCTGCTTTAACGATTCGGTCATAGGCAAAATCTGGCATAGTGGCTCGGTCATGAGTCAGGATAATTCGTTCTTGCTCAGCTGCCCAAGCAAGTATTTCAGGATCCTCTGCTCCTCTCAAGCCTACATCCTGTACACGCAATAAATCTAACTCAGGTTGCCGCATTAGCAGTCCCCGAATGATATCGCCATTAAAGTTTTCATCACTGAGAAAGCGCAACATGGTTCATCTCATCTCACTCTTGAGCCAGTAAACGCTCCCGGATCTGACTCAAATTAGGTTGGATGCTTGATAGACGTTGTTGAACTTCTGTAGCTTTCTGCTCACGCTCCTTTAAATAGACCTGAATATCATCTTGGTGTCGCAGGTAGTAACCAATCACAGCATAGATATCACCTAGAGCTAGAGTCGGATATCGCTGTGCAATAGTTTCAGGAGCTGCTCCATCTTGAAAGGCCCGAACAACAAGTTCCAACAAAACCTTTGACCCACCTACACGGATCGCTCCTGATTCATCTTGATTCAAAGGCGGAGCTTCTTTCTCTAAAGCCAAGCTCATCTCTGGGACCCTAGATATTGACACCAAGGATCTTAGCATCTTGGACTAGAAGAATACTTGTGTGAACTTGATTCGAACTATTTCAATAGTATCCTCAATAGGCAAGATAACAGAACCATCACAGCAGAGGAAACGATGTTCGGAACTAACCAATGAGGAACTTCAATAGGTGTACAGACTGGACATAAACATTGTCATATTTGTCGCGGCAGTAAAGATTGGCCCAGCCAGACGTATCAATAAATAAATAATTTATGAGAGCGAATATCTTCAAGGAGAGCTTGACCAATGTAGTGATCGTGATTCTCCCCCAAATCAGTCGTACCAATGTCTAAGCTACCAATGAGAGGCGTAATCGGGTCAAATTCGACAGCAGCTTCCTCACCACTGGATGCTGGAGACGACAACTGAAGAGTCAGATATCGCAATACATAGCTCTCTAGAGACACATTCTGCTGAGCTGCAAGAGCATTGAGTTGGTCAGCTAACTCATCAGGGAGTTGGAGAGTAACTGGGGTCATCATTAGGAACTCCATGAGAATAAAAGCTGGATTACAAGCAGTTTGGGCGATTCCAGAGACAATCTTAGCATTTTGAATTCAGCAAACTGAGAGCAGAAATTCAAGGTCGAGCAAGGGACTACTAGAACCATGCTCACATCATCCTTTCTATAGCTGAAAGTCCTATCCAGGGAAGATTTCAGCTGATCTAAACCGATATTACTCAAAAGCAATATATTACTGACATTGAGTCAATTCTCCACGAAAAAATCAGGACTCAGAAGGACTCAATGAGACCCAAAAAGTGGTGAAGCATGTGGTGAAGGTTTTCTTGGACCCCTCTCAAAGGTATACTGGGTAAAGGTTTTATTTTAAAGTCCAGCGGTCTCATAAGCCCTTGGTCGCGTGTTCAAATCACGCCTGTGCCATACCTTTCAGCCCTTTCCGATTCTGGCTTCACTAACAGCTTCACTAAATTGTGGGGTGGGTAGCCTGCTAAGGAGATTACGTTTTGTTGCGAGCCAGTGCAGATCGGTGTGATCATCTTGTCAGTCTGCTCAATTGGAGCATGTGCCAACAAAGCCTGTACATTTTGTTGCCAGTTTGATTTAGTGTGCTGTTGAGCCTGGCTTGCATAGTCTTGCTGGGATTACTGGACCTTCGGTATTGTCGTCTAGTGTTTTATCCTAGGCGGTATTAGTAGTATGAGTCATACAGCACTTCTCGGGCTAGTGATGTACAGGATAGCAACAGTGAAGAAACCAGTTTTCAATATCTTGTAGCGAAATGTGTCTG
>CAYSWV010000153.1:0-2966 GCA_964434865.1 uncultured bacterium | reverse complement strand
TAGCGACCTTCTTCTGCTCTCCAACCAATCCTAATCATTTCGCGATCAGTGAGAGTAAACAAATTATCTATCAAATTGCTACTCTTGACACCTGGTTCAAGCGCAGGAATATGTTTAAACTTATCTGAATTACTCAGAGAAGTAATCCTTTCTCCATTTCTTATCCAGACATTAAAGATTGAATTTGTGTAGCTGATAGCTGGTCTATCGTCTGCGTGTATTATCCCAGCCTCCTCAAAAAGAATTTGGCTTGGTTTTGGAGACATAATGGTTACTCCCTCATAAAACCAACACCAGCCAGTGACTTGTGCTAACCTCCAGAAACTGTTCAATAAGGAAAGATCAATTCCATAGTGATTCCAAGTATAGTAAAAAGCTAGTGTTGCTAGGTCATGCTTTAGGGACCTGCTGACTTGTTCTCGTAGTATAGAAATTGCTTGTGAGCTTAGGGCCTGTTCATGGATCTCATCAGTAACTGCACCACTAATACAAGCTAAAATTCTATTCGTTTTTTCATATACTATCGAAAAAACTTCTCCCCAAATCTGTTCCCAAACTTCAGTTGTAACTTGACTTTCAACTTTCTCAATTGAGTCTTCCTTAATGTGGTTTGCTAACCAACCACCAATGTGTCCACTAGCTACTATCTTAATTTGCTCCCATTGGTTTTCCCAGTCTTGACTCATAAGTTGTTGTTCGAAATGTTCCCAACATAGAGGCTTAATGTGAGTTTTATATGAGGTCTTAGCTTGTTCCCAGCTCTCTGTACAAAGTTTTGAGGTTATCTGCCCAAGCAACCAGGAACCTAAACAGCCTTCAAATGGACTGTTAAACCAAACTTTGATAGGCTGCGACAGCCCTATGGAGTTATAAATTTCATCAATCGCTCTCTCAGCTTCGACACTATCAGTCCGAGCTGAATAGCCAATCTGAATCCATTGATTACAGATTTCTGGGATACTAGATTCCTGCCATGAAGTTAGTTTATTTATCAAGACCATTAGTTCGATGATGAAATTCTAGAAGATACACTCAGTATAGCGAACCTACCACAGTCATGTCTGAAGGACCATCAAGTAATCGATAGCTTAAGGTATCTTCTCCGGATCCGTAGCTTCGATCTGATTGGAATCAATCGCCACAACTATAGAATCTAGTTTCCTTCAGTCTTCGTCTCCATCTTGATTTAATTTAGATAGAGCTTTTTGCGCAGCTCTTCTCACAGCTAGAATTGGATCTTCTAGCAATCTAGTTAACGATTCTACAGCTCTTGGATCTTTGGTTTCCCCTAATACCCATACTAATTTTTGACGCACAAGTGAATCATCATGAGCAAGAGCTTCTATGACTTCATCAATCACTCCCAAATCTTTTAAAGCGGCTGCAGCATGAGTTCTAATACTATTATCATCATTTCTTAACGCCTCAATCAAAGGTTGAACTGCTTCTTCCCTCAACTGAGAAATTAGCAACTCACTATGATGCCCCTCCTCACATAAGTTAGAAAGCGATCTGACTGCACCAAACTGAAAAGCATTAGAGGAACTATTGAGAGCTAAAATTAAGGGAGGTACGACTCTGGGATCATACCAATAACCTAAAACCATTGTTATTTCAAAGCAGATCCGTTCACTTTTCTGATCAGTGCTGTGTATGTGAGCGTATAACGTATCTACAAGCAGATCAATAGCTCTCGGATCTTTAAATCTCGTTAGTGCTCCCAAGGTGTTAAATAATCTAGAAGTCACTTCCCTTGTTAGAGTAATTTCTTGGGTAAGCAGAGATTGTGCTTGAGCTAAAATCTCTTCATTGATGTCAGCATTATGTTTTCGGACTACTTCTGCGACCCTCTCATCAATTCCCTCGATCAAACCTTCGTCATTCAAATAGTATGCACCTACGTCATAGCACTCAGCCAGCGTTAACATCATGCTGGTTAGACTAGAATACATGAGCCTGATATCAGTTAATTCGCTTGGAATCCATAAAATCCGAGAGCTAATTTTAGACTCTTTTGCTACAGGAACCGCTAAATAATCACCATCAGACTCTAAAAATGGAAATAATCGATCTCCCTCAAACTTAATTGGATCATTATCATCAAGGGCATAAGAAATTTGAATGAGTTCGTTGTATCGCTCTAAAGATTCTTCTAGAGGAAGTAAACTCATCGTTGGGAATACAATTCCAATTGAACCAACTTCTTCAGTTGTGCCATTCCGCCACCGATACAACTCATAAATTTCCTCAGGTAGACTAATGCCTGTATCATTCAAGTGCTCTTGTATTTCGTTATCACTCAAACCAGGTAGAAAGGAATCTGCTATGTCCGGTAGATGACGTCCATACCAACCTATGATTCTCTCTAAAGCATCAGTCAATACAGTCATGGGACAAAATTCTCCTGGATGAAAATATTTTGAGTAGCAAAGAGGATGATATCAGATAGCATTGATAATTTCCTGAGGTCAAGACTACGTTACATTCACAAGATATTTGTTACCAAAACCTCTCTGGCGTTTTACTCCCACGTCTATGGAATACCGTATATTGTCCTGGTAATGGGTTTGAGAAATTTGCAAATACAGCGAAAGGTGAACCTGGAATGCCATCTAATTTATTGATTCTGTAAAATTTATTCAAAGCAACAGCTTGAGTTACTGATCCTTTAGTTTGTTCACTATTTGGAATAGGAAAAATTGAAACATTTCCATCAAGGTAATTCTTTCTACCACCTTCCCTAACTGAGTTGTATGGATATTCATCACACACTTTTCCTTTTGCTCGATTCTTGCAAGGTTCTCTACTATTGTACCAGCCTCTTTTGTTTGGATTGAGTTCAGGTTTAACATACGTTGTTGCAGGACTAATGAAATTAGAGCAAAAAAGTGAGCCAGCTGAATTATTGATTGTATAACCACTGTTCGTGATGGCTTTCAGGACATGTCCTGCAGTAATGGGCAGAT
>CAYSWV010000152.1:0-3039 GCA_964434865.1 uncultured bacterium | reverse complement strand
GTAGGCCAGTCCCAGATTGTAGTGTAGTGGAGCCGCGTCAGGATCCCAAAATAGACCTTGCGTAAAGGTATTAGCGGCAGCATCCCATTGGTGTAAAGCCAGCAGAGCTGCCCCCAAGTGGTTGTAATAGATCGGATTACCTGGCGCATATCTCACAGCCTCTCGCAGACATCGACGCGCTTGTGCATAATCTTGGGCTTGGAGGTAGTGGCAGCCCTCTTGATCACGGTGATGAGCAATCTGATGAGTGGAGGCCAAGGCCTGATCTAAGGGTTGTTCCACCTGAGCCAAGCTCTCAGTCAGTCCGGGATGAGATTGAGATGGATCTAAAGTAGTAGCCAGATGAAAATGAGCGATGGCGGGTAACCATTGATCGTGCGCCTGCAGTACCTCAGCTAGGGCAATGTAGTAGTCAACGTGGCCTGGGGCTAGAGTTACGGCCATTTCAAAGCCAGCTGTCGCTTGTTGAAGTTGATTTAACTCCCGATAGATCTGACCTAATTGATAGTGTAGGGCTGCTAGGGTTGGGTTAAGGTAAATAGCATCTTCTAAAGATTCCAGAGCTATTTCCGGTGATCCCAGCTGCCGAGCCAATTGTGCAAAGATCTCATAAACCCGAGGATCATGAGGGTAAGTCTCCAGCAGATCTAGGCAAAGCTTCTCGGCTTCCTGGAGCTGTTCTGATGTGAGTAAAGTCCGGACCTGATTAACGTTGTCGTCTAAGCTGGGTGTTTTCATGAAGCAACCAAGTTGAGACTAACCTAGAGCTGTTAGCTATTATCTCAGATTTTGTCCTAGATCGCCGTGATGCCATGTTTCAGTTTTCTGAACCCTCAGAGCTTAACTGGTGTTGAAGAGAGGCTAATTGCTCAGGTTTGATCATGAGATCTGGCTTAGCCTCTACGGCTTTCAAACCAGTTTTAGCAATAGTAGGAGCCAAAATCCACAGCTGTGGCTCTAGACTAGGATCCCGTTTGCCTTGGCACCGCAGCCGCAGAACTTGAAATATTGAGATCACTAAGGTAGTACACTTGCCTTTAGCAAAAAGCGATACTTCGATCCACTGGTTCCATTCGTTTCGAGCCAAAACTGATCCACTGGACCGGCCTGGTTAAATGCCCCAAAGTCAACACCAAAGGGATAAAAATTGAATAGCGACCCGTTATTAAGTACAGCCAGCCGTGACTCAAAGGTGGTGTGGGTAGAAACATCAATGAAGTTCATATGAATCCCATTGCTGCTTGAGGGAGCCACCCAAACCGTTTGAATAAATCCACATCGATTGGTGATCTGTAGGCCATAAAACCCAATAACATCATGTCCTGAGGTGGCTGGCAACAACTGAGCTACCCCTGCTATCCCCTGCGCTGCTCCAGCAACAATTTGACCATAACCTGCGATAGCTCCACTGACCCCTGCAACCAGGTTCATCGAGGTGATTAGTCCGGCTTTAATACTGGCTAGATCTGAATTATCTTGTTCTTGAATTAGAACACTCACTGTTTTGACGTCACCATGTTGTAGATGAGTGTAGGTGACTAAGGGATGCTCTACCGTTTCTTCATCTCGATTAGTCCATTCACCAGGTTCTACTGTTTGGCCCTGTTTACCTTCATAATAGTCGTCTTGATCCAGACCCGTTTTGTCAGGAAGTCGATACAGGCTTGAGGTGAGACCAGGTCCCAACTGGCTAACATTGAGGTAAACTTCGTCACGATCGCCATCTCCACTAGTCGTTGTGGTGTGTAAAACAGTCATGATCGGCATTTCTACTTTGACAGTACGTGCATAGATAGCTGGATTATCTGTAGGGCATGTATAAGGATCAGAAGGAGTAGGGATAACCTGGGTTCCATCAGCCTTATGAATCAGCCGAACAGGTACTGATCTGCTCTGCACGGTATCACTGACATTAGCCTTAGATAGAACATGGACAAAGTAGATCTGATCTTGCCCCGTTTGGTTTTTCAAAGGCAAATGCTGGCCTAGTTTGATCCTGAAAGCCCGGTCTGTGGAAAACGGTGGATTGGGTAATGAACCTGAAGCAATGACTTTACGACCCTGGGGGTAAGCCTGATCGGTTTGATAGAGTTCCCACTCCGCCACAGCAGCAGTCTGTTTGAGATCCAACCAACCAAACATAGGTTGAGCTGGTGTTTCATAGAAAGCCAATTCACTTTGATATTTGGAAAACTCTTTACCCAGAATATCAATTTCAACCTTGCCATTAGCCAGCCACAGGTGCTTTGACACCCCTTCAATTTGATGAAGTTGTAACTGAGGTCGAGTGTCGTCTGGCTGTAACTGAACTGGAGTCTCAACAACTTGATCAATCTCGATTGAACTCGGACGCTGCTGTTGAAGAGGTAATGCTATTGCAGTTGACACGTCGTATCTACTAAAGCTATAGAGAAGCAAGCCCAAGCTTATACAACTGACTTGAGTGATTGTTTTAAGGAATGAAGCTGAAATCATGATCACATTGAAACTCGATATCTTGAATGTAAGAGTTATCAAGTGGCGCTACGATGATGACAGACACCCGATCTAAGTGATTTAAGAGGTTGACAGGCTCAGATTAAACGCCTACATTAGCTAGACCAAAGATGATTTAAAACCTTAAAACATTCAATGCTTTCATCGCCTGGACTAGTTTACTCCAAAGATGCCCTTACGAATTCCAAACGACTGAATCCCTAGTCAACTTGGGCAAACTGAGATCGGATCAAGACTCTATCCGGCTTGTCGTTGTTCTGAAGTAAACCACTGCTGCATCACTCAGGTCAGGGCTTAGCCTCTACAGCTTTCAAAACGGTTTTAGAAATAGGAGGAGCCAGAATCCACAGCTCCAGCTCTAGACTAGGATCCCGTTTGGCTTGACAGCACAGTCGAGATCGGAGGCTTGCTGCAGAACTTCTTGCCATACTTCTTGAGCAAATGGGTCATGCTGTCCCATCGACTTTGACTGACTGAGCTAGACCTTGGATCCACAGAACTTGAACTATTGAGATCCGATCTTGGATTGTCGAGCTAAGAGCT
>CAYSWV010000151.1:0-3049 GCA_964434865.1 uncultured bacterium | reverse complement strand
CGTGGTGGTGGTTGCGGGTGCTGTTGCCGTAGCGGGAGCTGGTGCGGTCGGTGGCGGGGCGGTGGGCGCGGGCGCTGGCGAGGTCGTGGGGGAGCTCGCGGGCGAGGTTGGTTTCACCGATCGAGGCAAGGAGATCAGAACCTAGATTGGCGCGAGTGAGATCAGCTCCTGTCAGGTTGGTATCCCTGAGGTAAGCACCCCGAAAATCCACCTCGGCAAAATTGGCATAGGAAAGATCAGCCCCAGCCAGATCAGTACCAGACAGATCTGCACCAGCAAAATCTGTCTTCAGATCCAACCCCAGGATCTCGGCCAACTCAAAAGGGTCGTTTGTCTCTGCATCAAGGGCTGCTTCAATTACATCTCCATGGGGGGTCGGATCAACCATGATGCCACCTCACTTGACAGAGAGGAGCAGACTCGATCATCGGCTTGATGATCCTAAGAGCAATGTACCTTTCAATGAAGGCTCGCTTGTTGAGGGTGATGTTTTCTGTCAGGCCCAGCTTGCCCCGAGTGAGACGGATATCCTCCCCACGGGCTGTAAGTTCTGCCCTAACGGTACAGGGGACACTATCAATATCCAGGATCCCCAACGATGCTTCCTTCAAGATCCCTACTAAATGTTTTCGCTCCCCATAAGCCTCAAATACCCATGCTGGAGATTCTTCAGATCCGATTTTGATCACCTGAAAGACTTCTTCTCTTACCTTCTCAGAGCTAGCCTGACTCTGTTTTACTGATGCCGTTGCAGATCCGGTCTTTACATCAGCACCAATAGTCTCAGACTGATTTTCCTGGCGCTCAACCTCCATCGAGACTCTAAAGGGCTGGAATAACTCGGTTTTCTCCAGGGGTAACTTGCAGTTAACTAGTTCAAATCGCAGAGATCCCTTCCGGATCCCAAACGACGCCTGTCCCCGAGGGAAACCCAACCGAGCACCAACACCAGCAGGGATATCGATCTTTTGTTCACCACTGAACGAGATCGTCAGCCCCAGAGTGATACCCTTGGGATCTGCTGGATTTCCTGATCCTCTCAATCTGCCCAGTAGGTTTTGAGGTTGATCTGTTAGGACCTGGCAATGGAGCTTCATGAACACACAGTCCGGGAACCGAGCGGTGAGATCCTTGTCTCCCGCGCTGACCTCATCTAAGGTAGTCATATATACTGAGTTACTGATCTACTGGATTCCTCAACAGTAGCATCAAAGACTCCGCCCAGATGAGTGTTATGTAAGTCAAAGTAGAGCAGGCTGAATTTGATGGAGCGGATGAAGGTTACGTCTATGGTCAAATTCTTGGCATGTCTGAGCAACGCTTGTTTGTCTACGTTGAGCTTGGGATAGAGAAGGACTACACTCGAGGACCGCAGGATAACTCTGATACTAACTACAAAAGATTTTCAGGTTGTAAGGTGTACGCTTCTCGCACTGAAGAGGATTGTGACTCTGGGACATTCTTAGCAAGCGAGGAAGACGTAACTGTAATCATCTACTGCTAGTTACGAACAGCAGACTTTCTCCGTGGCTTTACATTCGCCTGCTGAGGAGCAATCTGTTCTCTATTGGCTTCCAGATACTGAAATAGCTCCTCGAAAGGAACAAATTTAGTAGTTCCGTCTTTGAGATAGGCCTTGTACATAGTAACTCTGTCGATATTTCATGTAATTGCAGTATGGCAATCACGTACTAGGATCCGGCAAAACCACCAGCTTATTGGCTGACGCGACAAATTAAGGCGAGCCCTGGAGTGCCTCACTAACCCTCTTGACACTTACCTACAGGAGCCACAAACAGCTGGATCCAAGCTGCAGTGTGATTGAAATTGGACAGAGCTAATGAGCGAGATTACTATCATTTGTTTTCATGACTTTGTTCATTTTGTTTTCATGACTTTGTTCATGCTGAGCTTAGGATCCTATTCACTCTGATTGCGAGGCGGCTTTCGCGATGATGAACGTATCGAAATTCAAGGAATGACTCATGCGTTCAACTCAAGCTCTCACTCTTACTCTTTCTGTTGTGTTGTCTGCTTTAGCTTTATCTGCACCTGCCTATGCCGGTGGCCGCGTCCGAGCTAGCGGTTATAACCCCGAAACCGGCAATGCGGTGACAATGGGAGGAGGGTATCATGCTGAGAGTGGTGCTCGTTGGGGTCAGTCTAGTTACTATGATGCAGATTCCCAAACCTACACGGGTACTAGTGGAGCTTATAATCCTTCAACTGATCAAGGGGTGACAACTTCAACAACAGCCACCCGAGGGGAAGGAACGACAACAACGGTTGATACAGTCAATAATGGGAGCTATGAGTTCTCCGCATCACGTGATGATGACTAAGGATCCGATTAAACACCTCAGGACATCGAACAGAGTTATTAGCTCACTGACCAAGTAAGTAGTCCGAACTGATTAGACATAACCTAGTGATTCTACTAAAACCCTGGGATGACAAGGATCCTGACCATTGTTACCTCTGAAATATTGGCTCTATTCCCATCGGACTACTTACAAGACCGTATGTCACTTGAATCACTTACACTCTGTGAACTGAATCATCACTCCTAACCAGAACTCCAGTGATACTAATTTCAGCTGAGAGATAAAGGAGCAAATCGATGGTCCCCCAATCTGAATTATTTCGTCCCTTGAGTGAACCGGAAGCTGAATCGATGAGTGGTGGGGCAACTGGTTTCATACCATTAGTACCTGATCCTATAGAGAACCCACCAGATTCCCTCGGAGATGCTGTTCGTAGACTAGTCGAAGATGCAGTTTATCTAGTAGAGACTACCTCTGACCCAGCACAGCCCACTTTAGGTAATCAGATTTGGGCATTCGGGCCGTTGTGGTGAGATTCTAAGCCCTCGCAATTTGTGAGAACTTGCTAGTCCTGCCCAATCTCACTACACATAAACGGTTTTAATGAAAGTTAAGCCAACACTAAGATGCTTTGTACTTCGCTTGCCTCGAACTGAGTGATAATATCAACACTGTCCCTCAAGATTTGCACGATCCTTGACGTAGGGCAGTTACCAACCCGAAGA
>CAYSWV010000150.1:0-3143 GCA_964434865.1 uncultured bacterium | reverse complement strand
GAAGTCTAACAATGCTTCTCCCAGGTTCTCCAACTGATCCAGACTTAACAAGCTTGCTGAGGAAGGAGTGGAGGAGAGGTTTGCACCATAGTTCAGAGGAAGAACCTACTTCGCGGATGTGAGGGGATTCTATTCTAGGTGATCGGCCCTGAATAAATTTACGGAAATAGCCAAGGGGTAAGCGATACTTCAGTTTGATGGAATATCAATGGCTTATCTCAGTCAAGAATTCTGTAACTGGGCAAGAAACTGTTGATGCGCTTCCGAAGCAATACCTGCTTGCAGCACAGTCAACACCTGCTGCATCTTGCCTGTCAACAGCGCCTCTACTGCCAACTGCAACCCTGGAAATACCTGGCTGTGCAAAATACCCAGAGCATCAGGCTGCTGATCCACATAGTCTCCTTCCTGCAAGACATACCAACGAAAAGACTGCTCTTGAGTCAACCAGATCAGATATTCCTGCACCCCATTACGTCGGTAGGCTCGCAACTTATCATGCAGATCGTATGAAGCACTGCTGGCGGCAATCTCGACAATTAGCTCTGGGGATCCTTCAAGGTAGTCATCCTCGCTAATGCAGGATTGTCCTCCCTTAGCTTCATCAATCCGCAACAAGGCGTCCGGTTGAGGCTCATTATCCCCATCGAGTCGAACCGTCGTGTTGTCACAGACCATGATCCCTGGGGTTGCTGCTTCGTAGGTAGCTAACCAGGCGATGATGTGGCTGTGGGGATTGCCATGCCTGTTCACGCGCACAGGAGATGACACGTAGACCACTCCTTCAACTAATTCTGCTTTTTTTAGTTGCGGCATAGCCTGATAGCGGCGCTCAAATTCTGCTCGGCTAAGTCGATCTCCGCTTTCTAGAATGATGAGTTCAGGCGTTACGAGTCTGCTGGCGCTCACGGTAAAACCCTATATGAGTTTAAAGATTAGCTTCTCTCCAGCTTACCCAGCGTAATCAAACTTTCTAAATCTTCTAGCGCAGTCGGTAAGTAGGCCTGGATCGTTCTACGAACTTGAGTTAAGTCTTAGTCTTGGTCAGATGCATCTGGCAATTTCCACTGCAGTCGAGTCCGATAGCAGTTCAATAATGAGATTGGGATATTTCCCCTCTTCTTCCCACACTACCCAGACGGACGAGGCCATTTCACCACATCTTTAACCAGGAAAAAATCAGGCCCTTGTTCTCTTCCATAGATCCTTCTAGTAAATTCATTCAGCATCCGGATCCACTCCCAATTCTCGGAGCTTCCGGGCCAGTTGATCAGCTCGCGACTTTTCCTGGTCTGCTCTTAGCCTTTCCTGGTCTGCTCTTAATCTTTCCTGGTCTGCTCTTAGTCTTTCCTGGTCTGCTCGTTGAGCTTCACGTTCAGATTGCTCACGTAATTCAACGGGTGTTAGAAACAAATTTCCCTTAGCGTCATATAAATTGAGAGTGTCTAAAGTTAACTCAAAACGAATACCCAGTCGAGGACTAACCCAATTCTCCATAGTCTCAATGGGTGACAATTCGCCCTCTACCCTTTGCAGTCCAGTTAAATCATTCGTGTCTGGATCGTACAGATAGTATTCCTCTACCCCATAACGATTGTAAAACAATAACTTACGACTCATCTCTTTGGTGGTGTTTCCAGGAGACAAAATTTCAAAGATCACATGGGGTGGAATACCGTCTTCTTGCCACTGACGATAGGATCCCCTGTCTCCTTTAGGACGACCCAAAACGATTAAAACATCTGGAGCGACACGAATATCAGGACGACCTTCAACGGGATACCACAGTAAATCACCTGCGACAAAAACATTCTCATCTTGCAGAAAGAGGTACTCTAAGTTCTCTTTGATCAGCACAATCCAGCGAAACTGCTTGGTGTTATCAGCCATAGGTTGACCATCGCTGTCAGGATAGATCACCTCAGATTTAGATTGATGAGCAACAGTCATGTCGGCTACTCTCCCTCAGACTTGATCAACTTCAGATCGCTGTCTTTCAAATCTAGCATCCTGGTTTAGAAGTATGTCTAGCTTTTGTTATTTCATCTCTTGGTCACCTTCCTCAACAATTATCAAATTACAAACGTGGGTTCAAAGGATGGTTGACAAGTACTGTGTAAATTCCCGCAGCGCCACACTAGAACCAGCTTGCCAGGCTCGGCTCACATAACCAGGAAACGTCTTTTTGACAGGAAACCCAGGAAAGATTTGGCTCATTTCAGCATCTAGATAATGATCTTGATCAAACTGGTAGATATAAAGGGTATGGCTTTTGTAGATCCAAACTTCAGGTATGGCAAGAGCACAATAGTCGTTAATGTTGGTCACTGATGTGAGGTCAATCTCTACAGCCAGATCAGGTGGTGGGTCTTGGCTCAAGTCTAACCGTTGCTTGCCCAGAATAGCTTGATAGTTTTGAATATAGAAACAAGCATCTGGCTCTACACCAGGCATTCCAGCTTGACGTAAGGTAATCGGATCAAAGCTATGCCAATCTCTCCCTTGGTACTGTAATAGTGTCTTGATCAGACTACCCAGCATATCAGCCTGGTTGCCATGTTCAGGGAGAGGCGACATCAGCAGTATTTGATTGTCCCGAAACCGGAGGCGAATACTGGCCCGATCCTCCAGGCATGCTAGCAGGGTCTCATAGTCTTCCAAGGTTGCAGGAAACTGGATCTGAGTCCCAGGTACAAGATCGATGCTGTTAGGGGTGAGGGTAGGTAGCATGTCCAGCACTCAAAACCTGATCAGTGGTAAGCTCCTCGCACTAGTTCATAGCGGGTATCAGTCCCATCATGGTAGGTCAGGAACTCCTCAAAGCTCATCCGCTGAGTAGTGCTGTCATAAGCAGGCAGTAGAGTATGTCAGCCAAGTCTCTTTATGCTAATCAATTGACCCTATTTGCAGGAAATATCCCTCAGATCACAAAGAGCAAGGCACTAACTAATCTTAAATACTTGTATGCAAAATAGCTTCGGCCTCAAGGTTCCACACCTTTTCGAGGTTGCGTTGGAGGGACTGAGATCACAATGACCGTCAAAGCCCAACTCCTAGTAGATCTAATCCTTATTCGATTGGCTCTACTTTCCTCAGGAGAATAGTCTATCGAAAAGCTACTGTCAACTGATTATCTTGCTAAC
>CAYSWV010000149.1:0-3209 GCA_964434865.1 uncultured bacterium | reverse complement strand
TAGCTGACTCGAGGTGTCGGATCCTTCAAGTTGTCGGGGTTGGGGGACAGGGCAAAACCCAGCTAGTCAACTGCTGGCTAGGAAAATTGCAAGAGAATCAAACCTCCGTTGGTGCGATCTTCTGCTACAGCTTTTATACCTTTCCTTCCCATACCTTCAAGAAGGTACCCCCCTTTATTGAGGAGGCCCGTACGTTTTTCCTGAATCTACTAAACAGTGATCAACTGAAGAATAGCCCAAGGGAAAAATGGGCAGAGGATCTAGCTTGGCTAGTGGCGGCTGGTACAGGGTCATTACAAGATCCCCCACGCCGCCTTAGTAACGAAATTGTGAAAGAGATCCAAGCTCTGCCTCCCAGGATCCTTATCCTTGATGGATTAGAAGCTATTCTCTACCCTAAAGACGAGACATGGCTGTTCAGGAAGGGTGCAACTGCCATTAAAGAGTTATTGAAAATTTTTCTGAATCTGAACTCAGGCTTTTGTATCATCACTACCCGGTTTAAGGTAGGTATGCTTAATTCCTATGAGTCGTTAGGTAGTGTCCGTACTCTTAACCTTGATGGCTTATCTGATAGTGAGGGAGGCCAGCTACTAGGTCGGCTTTTAGGAAATGGCTATACTGAAAAGCAGTTGGCTAGGGTATCTCGTGCTTTAGGGGGACATCCTGTTAGCATCCTTGCACTAGGAGATATTCTTGCCGATCAAGCGTTAGGCAATCCCTATCTCCATCAACGCATTTCCCTCGAGTCACTAATCGACGAAGCATTGCAGACTATTTATGAAGATCTGGATGCTGGTGGTGAGATCTACAGTTTGGGAAATGACGTGGAAGAATTGCTGGCAGGATCAGAAACAGATGCAGATGAAGAGGATTTACCCACAAGAGATCTGGATACTGATCCCACCAGACATAGCTCTCAGGACAACGCAGATCAAGCCGCAATAGTGGCAAGTGATGCAGAAACTTTGATGGATGAACGGGGAAGAGGTGTCATCCGGTCTTACTTGCGTTATTTTGCTGATCAAGGGTCTGAGAAAGGTCAAATTACCTTCCAACTGGCACGCCTTATGGCTTTCTTTGAGGGAGCAACCCCTATGAGGGATCTCCAAGTGCTGATTCGGCTGGAGAAGGGGGAAGGTTTTAACGATAAGCTTCAAAATTACCTCTTCATGAATCGTGAATTGGATCAAGAGAGGTTGCTTGAGCTCTTAGATGATCTCCAGAATCGTCAGCTGATCCAAGAACGACTAGATGAAGATGGCGCAAGTGATATTCCCTCAACATATGACATTCACCCACTTTTGCGAAGTTTCTTTCGTGCTCAATTAGTCAAAACACAACCTCAGGCTTGGAAAATGGGGCACAAAGCACTAGCCGACCACTATGCCAATGCCCTCAGTGCTCACGATCCAACAACTGTTCCGACTCAAGAGCAAGACATCCTTTTGCACTATCGTGCTGTTGAACATGCCTGCCAAGCAGAAGATTGGACACTGGCTTACAATCTTTACTGGGTTAAAATCCATCACAATTCTGAAAATCCGAGCGATGACAATTACCAATGGTTTGCTTGGGAAAAGTACGGGCTTCAAAGTACGGATATTCGGACACTGGCTTTCTTCTACCGTGAACCAACCTATGACAATCAGTCCTTCTGGCAAACTCTAGAACCAAATTTTAAAGATAAGGCGGATACTAAACAGCAAGTCCACATTCGTATTGCAACATCTTTATGTCTTCTGAGCTTGGGCTTTTTGAAGGAAGCTGGCGAACCTCTTAACAGTTGCTATCAATCTGCAAAGAAAGCAAATGACAATCTTACGGCTGCCATGTTAGCAGGGTTGCTGGGTGATCGGTTTTTACTCCAAGGGCAAATGAGAGATGCATATAGGTGGCTCATAAGAGCTCTCAATCATGCAAAAGATCAGGATGAGCAAGCCCGTAGTAAATTAGCTAAACTCGGAAACCTTTATGTTTACAGGGGCGATTGGTCTGAGGCCAAGGAAACATTCCAAAAGATGCTGGAACAGCATGAGAAAATTGTGCAGGCGGATCCAAAGCTTCCTAGGTATCCCTTTACTCGTAGCGGTTATTACTATTCTGATTATGTGTTAACGATTGCAACTCTTGTACTCAATGGAGTTAGTCCAACAGATCTGGGCTATCAACAAGATCAAATTGAAGTGGCATCAGCTCAAGATTGGGCATTATCTAAGGCAAGAGAAGTATACGAAGGCACCCGTGCTATTCTAGAGTCTGATTATCCTCTCAACAAGCATGAAGAGTCTTTCAATAGAGTTTCCAATGGTTGGGCTCTCGGTATTCTGTCGAGTCAACAGAATAATCCCAACTTTGATGAAGCACTCCAGATCTTTGCTGAGGCACTCCAGACCCTGGAAGAAGCCCGTTCTATTCAAGAATATATTGAACAGCGTCAAGACTTGCCCCGTACACTGATCCTGCTAGCTCATTTTTCGAGAAAGGCAAAACAGTACAATGAAGCGATGAAAACGATAAATGAGTGCCTTGCAATTGCCTGGGCAACAGAAATGCGGCTATACCAGTGTGATGCCTATCTCATTCGTTGCCAGATCGCGTATGAGATGTCCATGAGTAAGAACCTCATTCTTGACTACTACCGAACAGCAAGGAGATCGATTGAAGACATAAGCTATTGGAAGCGAAACCATGATTTAAGACTGTTACGTCAAGAGCTACTGAAGGATCCTAATATCTCTGAAACCGAGGTGCCAGTCTAGAGATGAGCTCAATAGCGATTGCTAATGTCATTAGGACTTGAGTGGATATCGTGCCAACTCGGTGTGGCCAAGTCCGCAAACAGTGGTTCGTAAGAAGGATCTCTCACGGCCAGCAAAAGGGATCCTCCAGCTAGAAAGACAACCAGCATCAAGGGAGTGAACTCGCGCAACATGATTCACCTCATAACCGTGTGACCAGGGCAAGAAGAGCTTTATCCCGATTCAGCCACCCCTGCAGGAAAACCTGTTGAGACGGATTCTGTTGGACTCGTTGATGTCGATACCGGATCCTTGCCTCCACCAGGCTGAAAGCTGTTGCTTTGGTGTTTGCCTTCTCAAAAGCCGCCTGGGTGATGCGACAAGTCGCCGCTGGCGCGAACGGCCCCCAGATACCATCGACACCCACGTGCAGAACTGACTGCAGGAACCTGGTAGCTCCACCCATAC
>CAYSWV010000148.1:0-3231 GCA_964434865.1 uncultured bacterium | reverse complement strand
GCATCAGGACCGAAAGCAGGCCGCGGAAGAGGGGATTGAAGAAGCTCTCATAGACACTTTCTGGCTGGGTTAGCAGGCCGAGAGCAATACCAAGCAACAGTGCCGATAGGGCAGGACCTTGAAGGCTTTCCTGCACAATGGGCCATATCCTGACCCGCCTACCTGCCATACTACCCTGCTCAGTGAGATACGCGACTGCGGTACCACCCTGCTCGCTGAGATACTCTTGCTTAAGATACTCCTGCTTGAGATACATATCTGTAGTACCGCGCTGCTTGCTGAGATAAAGGCTGGCCACGACGATCGCAGTTACGAGCGCTGGGATGTCCATGAAGGGATAGAGTGCAGCAGCCCAGGCCTCATATTCAATGCCTTGCTCTTCTAGTAGCGTCAGGGCCGCAGCCATGGTAGAGCCACTTACAGCACCAAACAAACCCGCAGTCGCAATGGCATCCATAGGGTTGATGTGTGGCAACCTAGCCAACGTGTAGCGCCCGATGAACACAATAAGGACCCCCGTTGCCATGGCAAACATCGCAGGCAACAGCATCTCTGCTAGATTGGCCTCACGGATTGCAATGCCGCCAGTTAGGCCGACTCTCATGAGTAGCATGAAAACGATGAACTTATAAATCGCATCTGGAATTTGCAGTCGGCTACCGAAGGCGGCAAGGACCCCCCCACCAATCAGAAAGCCGAGTGTAGGGGATTGTAACTTCGCCAGGAAGTTCATCAAGAAATCGGACAAGAAATCCACGAATACCTCCTTCCGCCACCCCTAACGAGGAGCGATAATTGTGATCAGTGAGCTTTTACAAAGTTGAAGAAAGTAGGGTGAAGCACTACTATTCAGTTGCCTAAGCAAGGCCATTCTGACTTTTTCATTGTTAATGGCAATCGCCCCTTCATGAATCAGATGAGGCCACCGGCAGCATGAGCTAGAAAAGGCGATGAACTATGTAGAAGAGTAGCTCCAGCCTTAAAAGCACTTGCAGCGATCAAAAAACATCGCCATTGATGTTGTAAAGATTGTCATTAGAAGGTGTTCAGAGCATCAACTGTGAACAAAACCATGAGGCGATTGAATGATTGCCGACTGAACTTTCATGAAAGCCATCAGCTTGTTTCGCCTATTTCTTGATTAAATATTAAGGGATCTAATGAATAGAGTAAATACTTTTGCTGATCTGATTTTCATAGACTATTATCTATGCATGGGTTTTTGAGAGCAGAAGCTCAATCAAGCAGAACTTACACAAAGAGAATGCATTTAGTGTGAAGACTGGTTCCATATCGTTACCAAAACACGGCATGTAGGATGAGTGCGTAAATCCTTCAAAAAGAAGCAAACTATGGAATTATTGGAATTGATGAGAAAGTTAATTTGATCAATTTCAATCTGAAGAAGGCTGGTACCAGCTACTTACCAACAGTTCTATTTGAGATCATCCTTCTATATAAATTAATACTTTCATTCACTTGTTCATCATAGAGATAAATCTATAGTTATCTATAGCTTTGCTCTCATTTCAACTCAGGCAACCTAATAGTGCAAATGACATAGACTAAAATCTATGAATTCTATTAAAACAATTGGGTTTTCACTATCTTTTTAAATTGCTAATTTAGATCTGTGCAGGCAAGGTTATATTTATGAATCAGATCATTCTTCAAAAACAACTGTAGTATCCATCACTAGCTGGAATTAACACTGCCACACTCTGACCTACATGAGATCGATCATTTGTACTCATCTCTACATCACTACTCTGCTAGAGGAGAGCTATGTGGCTTAGACTTGGATGCTAAAAAACAGTTTACGCATGTCTTTGCCAGTGTGAATCTCAGTAAAATGCCCCGGTAGGGGATTGTGACTGTACTGCCAGAAATGATTAACTCAGTTCATGAAAGAAACAGGTGTAATTGCATGCTAAGTAAATCAGTCCGACTAAGTGCATTGATTTGCTCTGTTTTGATTGGGTGGGTAGCGATACCTTCTTTAGTCAAAGCAGCAGAGGAAGGGACTTTGCAGATCCGAGCTAATGGTGAGGACTTCGTTCGGCAGGGGTTTATCTCAAAGGATGGATGGCAAATTGATTTTGAACATGTTTACGTCAACCTAGCTAATGTGACAGCCTATCAGAGCAACCCTCCATTTGATCCAGAAGCAGAAGAAGAACCTCAGGCAGAAATCTCTGTCAGTCTTGAAGAGGTGACTACTGTAGACTTGGCAGAAGGTGATGAGGATGCTGAAACAATCTTGATCACTGAACTCAATGCACCTGAAGGTCGCTACAATGCTTTGGGCTGGCAGATGGTCAAGGCAGAATCTGGACCTGCAGCAGATCAAGTCTTGGTCCTCATAGGGACAGCTGAAAAAGATGGAGAGAGAATCCCCTTTACCCTACAAGTTGATCAAGAATATGCTTACACCTGTGGGGATTTTATAGGCGATGAACGTAAGGGGATCCTATCTGCAGGAGAAGTTGCAGAGGTAGAAGCAACCTTCCATTTCGACCATATCTTTGGTGATGGTGAGGCTTCTGTCGATGATCCTATCAACACAGGAGCACTTGGGTTTCAGCCGCTAGCTGACTTAGCCAATGGAGAGGAACTACTGGTTGATCTGGCTACTTTGGAGTCTGAACTCTCAGGGGAAGACTATGAGCTACTCTCTAAAGCCCTAATTAGTCTTGGTCATGTAGGAGAAGGGCACTGCGAGGAAAAAATAGTCTCTCGGTAGATTCTGAGCACTGAGGATAGCTGTTGCGGGATCGGACATGAGTAGGGTTCTCCTAGTTCATGAAGAGGTAGGCAAAGGGGGGAGGATGAAGGCGGTGGCCTGATGGATGGTTTGGGAGCGAGATCTGTAAGGGACTTTACCTGTAACACAGGTGGTGTATTGCTGGCAAAACTCTGCCAGTGCCGGTGCCGACTCAGTAGCTGACATCTGAGTGAGAATAAAGGTCAGTTTACCAGGGGCCGCTAGGGTCACATTACAGGGCTGATCGCATTGGGCCATACACCGCACGGGCTGGATGCACACTGCCTCTAGGAGATGGCGCTGATCAAGCTCTGTCTGGAGTTGATCGATAAAATACTGGCCTCCAGAGATTTCCTTATGACAACCCTCAGATTGAGGGAAACGACACAGTTCACAGACAAATAAAGTTGCTTGAGTCAAGATTCAGTCCTCCATTGATCAGGTCCCCTAAGAACATCCTGAAACAG
>CAYSWV010000147.1:0-3234 GCA_964434865.1 uncultured bacterium | reverse complement strand
GCAGGTAGAGAACCCCACCCTCTTCTTTTTGCCAGAGTCTGACCTTTGATTTAGCTAGCTTTAACTGGTCATTAGCCCGTTTGACTTCTAAGTCCACGTACCTAAACTCCTGGTACCTAGTACCTAAATCAGTACCTAAATATGGAGATAGATTAGCAAACTTTAGCTCAGACTAGGGAGATTAGCTAAGAGGACTAGATCCGTCAAAACCAGACACAGATTAGAAAACTGGGGACGGAGAGGGTGGGATTCGAACCCACGGAACTTGCGTTCAACGGTTTTCAAGACCGGATCACTGGAGCCAAAACCCTTACCCAATCAGGCTTTCAGAGCGGCAAAAATCGTTCGCTTAATCTTGGTTGTGAGCCAATCTGCTACACAAAAGTTCTTATATGACAGTTACTTGGGCTGGATTTCGAACGGTTTAAGTAGGCGGTCTAAATGCTGCGATCTAACCGTTCCGCAACTGATTAGTGAAGACATGAAGTAGTTTCGACTGTTTCGTTTATTGCGTTTGTTTTGATGGTTGGTTATGCTTGCTATATCATTCACTTGCATCTCACTCGTTGAGGAGATTTCTATGACACTCTCAACTGATAAGCCTCAACTACCTACAGAATTAGAGGCTCAACTATCTCAGGAGAGTAGTCGGATCCTGGCTGCTTATCTACCAGCTAACTCTAAGACCCGTCAGCTCAAGATTGTTGAGGATGATGGTAGTGAACAGACTGTTGAGATCCCGGCCAATGCTTTTCACTTGTTGGTTGAGATTCTGACTCAGATGGCTCAAGGAAATGCAGTAACTTTAGTTCCGCTTCATGCTGAACTGACGACTCAGGAAGCGGCTGATGTTTTGCATGTTTCTCGGCCTTTCCTTGTTAACTTACTAGAATCTGGAGAGATCCCATTCCGTAAAGTGGGGCGGCATCGTCGGGTTCGATTTCAGGATCTAATGGATTACAAGACTAGGATTGATTCTGCTAGATCTGGAGCACTGGATGAATTAGTAGCTCAAGCCCAGGAACTGGATATGGGTTATTGAGGATTGGAATGGCATCTTACTTGACAGTTCTTTATGATGCTTGTGTCCTCTACCCAGCTCCATTGCGTGATTTACTGATGCAATTGGCGTTGACAGATATATTCCGTGCCCGTTGGACTGAGCAAATTCATGATGAATGGATCCGCAATGTTCTGGAAGAGAGACCTGATCTAACGCTTGAACAACTAACTCGAACCAAACAGTTGATGAATAGTCATGTACGGGACTGCTTGATTACAGATTATGAGTCGCTGATTCCGTCGCTTGAACTTCCTGATCCTGATGACCGACATGTTTTAGCGGCAGCGATCAAGGGGAATGTGGATGTAATTGTGACAACTAACCTTAAAGATTTTCCATCAGATACTCTAAATGCTTTTGAGATTGAAGCTCAGCATCCTGATGACTTTATTGCATCACTCATTGACCTGAGACCTCTCAAGGTTGCTTCAGCTGTGCAAACAGTCAGAAAACGATTGAAGAGTCCACCCAGATCTGTAGATGAGTATTTAGAGACTTTGCTGAGGCAAGGATTACCGTTATCAGTCTCGATGTTGAGAGAACTCTATTTTGAAGTTTAGATGTAGTAGGAACTGAGCACTAAAGCCTAACCCAGATAATATATATAATCGCTGATAGCCCAAAATCACGAAGAAGAAACCAAAGTAGGCGGTCTAAAGGGTCGTGATCTACAGTGCCCTTTTGACGGTTGTGGAGGTGTTGATCCTAGCTAAATGTGTGGACAAATACCGTACAAGCTGACAAGATATAGATGCTGTTATGTCTGCTCATTATGTCTTCTGTTAAAGAAACTCGGATTGAAATCCGGATTAGTCAAGACCAAAAGCTTCTTCTTGAAAAGGCAGCTCAGCTGCGTGGGCTTAGTTTGAGTGCTTTTGTGCTATCTAATAGCTTGGATGCTGCTAAGGAAGTGGTAACTGATCATGATCGGTTTGTGCTTTCAGATCAGGATCGGGATCTGTTTCTGGCTAAGCTAGCAGAACCTTCTGAACCAAATCCAGAGTTACGGTCTGCTGCTCAAAGTTATCGCTCTAAGTATGGAGTGTGAGGATGGAGTGGATCTTTTGTCCGCTCAATAGTAGCTGTTTGAAGCAAGAGTTTGATTGTGATCAGCCTAGTCTCAATACCTATTTGAAGCAGTATGCTAGCCAGAATGATCGCAAAGGGATTGCTAAAACTATTGTGGCTGTTCCTGTAGATGGTCCTAAGTTAGTCAAGGGCTACTATTCAGTGAGCATGGCTCAAATTGAGTTTGAAACTATGCCTGAAGCCAGCCGTAAGGGATTGCCTCGTTATCCCATCCCAGCAATGAGAATTGGTCGATTAGCTGTAGATCGAACGGCGCAGGGTCAAGGTTTAGGTACTGAACTGTTAGTTGATGCACTTTTTCGGGCTCAATCTTTGTCCAGGGAAGTTGGGATCTATGCGGTTATTGTTGATGCTCTCAATGAGTCAGCTAAGGAGTTTTACAAGAAGTTTGGATTCACTCCCTTTGAGGATGTCCCATTATCTCTTTTCCTAACACTGAAGGAGATCTCACAGCTTTGGGAAAATTGAGCTGAATAGATTTCTAGTTTTGTGACTTCTCAAATCTGATATGGATGTAGCTTGAGCGACTGCTTATCTGCAGTGATAGAGGCGTGACAATGTTTACCTTACGAGCCTTTCAAGGGAGTTGATCCATTTTTTGGTTAACAGAATTGCCACAATACCTCAAAATGTTAATTGCTCAAATAGTTTACCAGTTTGCAGTAATAGCCCTCCAAGTAACATGCCCCCAAAACAAGGTAATCCAAGAAGGCGACAAAACGCCCAACCACCCCAACTCAATATCTTGCCCAGGCGACTACCTCAGATAAATTTCTCGGAGCAAACGAGAGTTTTTGAGGAGATCCTTGGTCAAAGACGAGCTGCTGTTGTTCTACTGCACAGTGAGGAAAAATACGGACATGAAGTATTGTTGAAGGCTCTATGTGGGCGGATGAACCTCCAGAGAAAGCCTTTACGGGTCGAAGTTGATGCTCGTAGAGCTCTGACAATAGTTAAGAATCTCTGGCTCAAAACACAGCAAGATTTGGGCATACCCTCTACCCTTGAGAATCTTGATCAAGTCTGCCAACAGATTATCCAGGAGCTTCGATATGCTGATCAGATGTTGATCTATAATCGTT
>CAYSWV010000146.1:0-3266 GCA_964434865.1 uncultured bacterium | reverse complement strand
TAGTAGCTTGCCCAATATAAATTACCTCACAGGTCGCTGTCTTTACCAGATAGATCCCGCTGATTTTAGGTAAGGTTTCAAGAGCAGTAATCGGAATCATACCTATAACTCCTCTATATGAATATCACCCCATTGAGCTTCCAGTTTGATCCGATGCCACTCCATCTCAATCTCTTGATCGTCAAGCCCAGATAGTCGGCCCACTTTGTAGAGAGAGTCTTTGAGCATTTGTTCTGACTCTTCCAGATCTGCAAGCGATAGATCCTCACCTTGTGCCCGTAATTGTTTAATCTGTTCGAGGATTTCAACCCACTGTCGCTTGTAACGTAAATCTCGCCCTTGGGTCAGATCAGGACGCTCTTTTTTTAGTTGGGTGGTGGTTTTAGTACAAGTTAGGGTGTAGACCTCCTCTTTGATCCCCTTCAGATTCATACTAATCCTCTGGATAGTTCCCATATTTGATCGCTTTGGCTTTTTTCAGGAGCTTCAGGATCTCAGACTTTTCCCATTGTAGTAAGCTTTGCCCAACTTCAATAGCCTTATTGGCTGAGCGGGCTTTGTAGATGGTATCCACCTTTTTGCAGATCTCTTCAGAGACACCCGCCTCGGTAAGTAAACTTCTAACTAGCAGCCCTTGAACCCGATAAGTGTCATTCCAGATTCGCAGGGATTGCTGACTACTCTCAAGGCGGGCAATTTTTTTAACACTCTCTGAACAACTATCGAGGAAATTAGATAAGGCAGTAGCTGTCCCAACCCCAGCCTTCCTGAACAGATCTTTTAAAATTTGCCCTTTCTTTTGGCTATCCTGAATGACCTTGGTATGTTCATCTCGGTATAGTTCTAGGACTTGTTCGGCGGCCCCTGCTGTTGCTTGCTTGGCCTGACGATTAGAGACATGCCCTTGCTCTTCTCGGATATCCTTCAGCACTTGATCATAATTGGTCATGCTGTGACGATAGTGATTGAAGAGTTGCCTCCCATTGGCCTTATCGTAATCAATAATTTGACCACTTTTGTCTGTGATCTGATAGAGCAATTCAGGATTAGTTAGTTTAACATCATCACGGACATCGTCTTGGTTATAGTTGTTAGTCATACTGTGCCTCATATCGCTATGCCACCAGAAGCCCTAGTTCAGATAGAGATAGATAGCTTCTGCAAAAAAGGTTTGTTGTAATGCAAATTTCTATAGCTACCAAGCTATTACAACTATTCTCTTAGTAAGGGCTAGTTGCGTGATCCGCTATTATGCTGAATTTCGATCTTAGACTCAGTGCCACCGAAATTCCAAGACAGTCTGAAGCTACTGGAGCGGCTCTAGATAGAGGTTACTCCATATTGAGCTAAGTAGATCGGGGCAAATAAACTACACTAAAAATGGCTGAAACCCTTGTTTTACCGTCATCCAACGCAGGATAATAACTCTGACCTACTTAGCAGATCTTCTATCAATAATCATGACAAACCTGAGATAGCCCATTGGATCCGAGTGGTACTTGAGACCGCCTACCTTCTATTACCAAATTAATCGAATTCAGCAAACTGCCCCTAGATCTACAACGGATCAAGGATTTGAAAGCTGTGAGAGAATCAATGATCACCAAAGCAGGTTGAAACTCATGGATCCAGCGCTTAAACAGGGCCATCTGACTGAATTGCCAATTGGTCTTGACGCGAACCGTACCCGGAGCCACTTGTTCAAAGCCACTATCTTTTAATCGGGCTGCACATTCCACTTCCGGTTCATCCGATTGGACAATTAACACCCGACCTTGAACTACAGGTTTACCATTCCAGGATTGACCCCTAGCAACTGAATAAGCGAAGTGATTAGCCAGTAAGGTTTTTCCAGTTCCACCATCAGCCACTATCAAGTTGATCTCTATTCTTTTTTCTGCGATACTGCCAACTGATTAGATTATTTGTGTAAAATCACAAGACTAAGTTTTTGTTGATCCAGTATTCTACAGACTGTATTTGTGCCAATCATGAACTCATGACACGACATCTTCAACATTTTTTCAAAATTACGGGCTTATCTGTTTTTTCCATGTCTGTATGGATTGGTTCTATGCCAAACTCAGTTGCTGCTGAGTCGTTACAAGTGGGTATTCCTATCCAAGGTTCGGAACCGTATGTGATTCAGCAGGGTGCTGAATTTGAGGGGATTATTATTGATATCTGGCAGGAGATTGCTGAGCAGCAACAGTTGGACTATGAATGGGTGCCACAGACCAATTACTCCGAGGCGGTGGAAGCCGTAGCTCAGGGAGAACTGGATATCTTTGTCGGTCCTATTAGCATTAACCCCGAACGTCTAGAGATCGTCGAGTTTTCCCAACCATTTGATGAAGGTCAGATTGCTCTGATGGTCCCTGAATATGCACCTAGTCTGTGGAGTAGGCTCAAACCCTTTCTCGGCATTGCAGCTCTTACCTCTGTTGGTGTCTTGGTGGGATCCATTTTTGTTGTTGGTAATCTTATCTGGTGGGTGGAGCGCAAGCATAATCCTGAACACTTTCCGCCTCATTATGTCCATGGTGTGGGCAATGGCATGTGGTTTGCTTTGGTCACCCTGACTACAGTAGGCTACGGGGATCGAGCTCCCTCTACACCTATTGGCCGCTTCATTGCCGGAGTTTGGATGGTACTCACATTACTGGCTGTTTCTTCCATTACAGCAGGTCTGGCTTCTGCTTTAACAGTTTCTCTATCTGCCAGTCCCAGACAACAATTTGAGTCTGCTGCCGATCTCCGTGGATCCCAGATTCTAGCGACCGAGGGAGGCACCAGTGCGCAATGGGCCAATTACTATCTGGCTAATGTTATTGAACGAGAAACCTTAGGTATGGATGAAGCAGCTCAGTCTATTCTCCAGGGTCAGGCTGAAGGTTTTATTAATCATCATCAGTTCTTGCAGTATTTTCTGAACCAAAATCCTGAACTCCCTCTAACCGTAACCACATTCCCGATTGCCACAGAGCTCTATGGTTTTGCCTTACCCCTAGATAGCCCCCTCACCCATGACATCAATTTGGTCATTGTCAAGATGCGACAGGAAGGGGACATTCAAGCTCTTAAAGATCGATGGCTATAGTTAGAAAGAATCCTGCCGCTTTTATCCCTCAGATCGCTTTTGGTACTAGGTACTCTCAAATTGTTGATAAGATTGCTTCTCTTTGATAGCTTTCCACCAGTCTAGTTCTGTTTTTATCCCTCAGATCGCTTTTGGTACTAGGTACTCTCAAATTGTTGATAAGATT
>CAYSWV010000145.1:0-3295 GCA_964434865.1 uncultured bacterium | reverse complement strand
TCGGGGTAACCGCGATCTAGCCACCAGAGGGAGGCATAGACGCTCTCAGACCACTCGCTAAACAGTTGTGCAATCATAAACGAGACTCCTTTGCTTGAGGGGTTAACGGCCTGCCCAGTGCCGCCAAGCTATGGGGCAGGCTTTTTGATGATCACAGGGACATCACTCACCTTGTGGTGGCAGCGCTACCCTGATATCGCCATTATAGCCCGTAATACAGGCTATTGCCAAGCGACAGCCTGAGAAAATAGCCTGTGTCACAGGGCTGGGATACGCTGTGATCAGAGCTAGAGGTGAGCATGAGCAGACCAGCGGAAGACATTATCAAGGCAGGGGAGGCGACTCGATGGCCGGAGCTGCAGCCAGGGGAGAAGTCTAGCCAGGTGCGCTTACGGGTGCCGGAGAGTTGGAAGGTTCAGTTGGAGAAGGTAGCGGAAGCAAAAGGGCAGAGCTTGAGTGACTGGATCCGGCAGGCCATTATCGAGAAGCTGGATCGGGAGTCGTTGGTTTGACAGGCTACGATATCCTTGTCCCAGCTCTGGGTCAGAGATGATGCCTGATTGGATTTGACCCAAAATGCTATCAAGATCAGTGCTGGATCAAGCAGTTGTTTGGGAATTTGGCACAACGGCAATGCCTTAGATCGATACTTCTGTAGATGTCCTGGAGAAAATGATGAAAGAGCTACGCATGTCATCTTCTGCTCGTAGCAGAAATACTAGGAAAGTCATCCTTAATTTTTATGGTTGCAACCCTATCTCTAGAGCAATCTTACGCCTTGGATTAGCTTCGATAGATGAGATCAATGAAGCCTATGAAAATGCAGACAGAAAAAATCTTGATCACTATGAAGTTCTCAGCCCACTCCTAAGCCAGAATGCTCTAGCCCTGCCTCAGGGTTTTAAGAAAAGATGCCGCACAGCAACTCTATTTGAGCTCTCGATCATCCATCAGCTTCCACCCCTGAATATCGACAAGGGGATTAATTTTGACGAGATCAATAGCTTTGTAAAAGATAATTTTCTAACCCTGGATATATGCAAGAAATACAAGTTATTTCCCTTGCCTGGGAAAGAGGATCAACTCTGTGTTGCAATGGCTAATCCGAGTGATGAGTATGCAAACGACTATCTAGAGAGGGCAGCAAAAATCACTAATCTCAAGCTCAAGAAGTTTGTGATCAGTTACCAAGATTTCAATGAGGTCTTAAATCGGCTTTTCGAGCCTCAGTCCATTGACTCTCCTCAATCCACGGTGACTCCACAGGATCGCCCTGATGCCAATACCTCTCGAGAAACAGATCCAAAGCGACTGGGTCTATCCGCTGCAGTCCCTACTCAGGAGAGCCGCCCTGTTGATCTGAGGAGGGATGATCGTGTGCCTTTTGCATGGGATGATCCGCAATCTCTCCTTGATATTTTGGAGAAAATGGGGATTGAACCTGGCTCTGAACCGACCAGCAGTGAATATGGGGAAAAAGCCTGGAGTGAGAAGCCTGCTGTGGGCAAGCTGCTGGATACGCTTCTTCTAGCAGCCCTCAACAGAAAGATCCAGCAGATCTATCTGGAACCTCGGGAAGACTCCCTCAGGGTTTGTTTTCCTCAGGGCGAGTTTTTCTACAATCTTTTGAATCCTTTGCCAAAGCAGGTCACCCCCTTGTTGACGGCCCACATCAAATCTTTGTTGGAAGAGACCTCAGGTTCTTCTCCCCGACTGCAGAAACGTCTGCAGGGGCAGAATCTCATGCTCTACGTTGGTTTCTTGAGCTCAGTGTGGGGTGAGCGGATCCATATCAAGGTGCAACCTCAGCCTTTTGAGGCACTGCCCCTGACATCATTGATCAGAGCTGAGTCGGTGCGCCAGCAACTTGAGCAGGTACTCTCCTCCACGAGTGGATTGCTCCTGTTGACGAGTCCTGATGCCGATCAGCTCACAACTCTCCTTGAGGCCACTCTGCCCTCAGTTCATTCCCGCCGCAGTATTGTCTCTTTTGCAGATCCTGAACATCCTTTCACTCCGGAGCTTCCTAATTTGACGGTAGTGCCTCGGCAGGGAAAGGGGGTGTCTTTCTCGGAGGGGATCCAATCGGCTTTGGTCCAGGGGGCTAGTGTCATGACTGCGAGCATCCATGATCTGGAGTCGGCCCAGAGTTTGCTGGATGCTTCTCTGAAGGGGAGTTTGGTAATCGCGACTCTGAACACGGCACCTGATGCGATTACCTCGGTGCAATACCTGGTTGAGTTGGGAGTGAATCCGGTGCTGCTTTCGCTATCTCTGAGGGGAGTGTTGACATACCAGCGCTTGAATCGGGTCTGTCCAGAATGCCGGATCCCTTACCACCCAGAGGCTAACTCCCTAGAGAGAGAGCTGATTGAATCAGTCATGGGGGATGCGGTCTCTTTGCCTTTTACCCTTTATCAAGCGAATGTGCTCACTCCTCAGGAGCAAGAGGAGCGCAGAAGGGGAATGGGGCTGGTGTGTGGGCGATGTGGTGGACTTGGATATTCGGGTACGGTTGGTGGCTGTGAATGGCTACTGGTGAATGGAGTGATTGCCAAGCTGATCAAGGAGAAAGAGTTTGAGCGGTGTGCTCAGGTTGCTGTGGAGCAGGGTATGCAGACGTTGAGATCTGACTATGCTGGGTTATTGCTAGGCGGTAAAACAGATATTCACGAGATCAGCAGAAGGGTAGAGCTGTAGAAAGATCTTGGACAAGCCTTATAGTGTTCGGTAAGTGTTCCCTTGAGTATGACTGACTTTCTGATCTCGTGATTGGTAATTTCTGAATTGAAAAGGGGGATTGTGTTGCACAGATCTAAAATCCAATTTGCTTCTATTTGTCTTCTGGTGAGTGGCTTTTTGGGTTGTGCTCTATCTCTAAAGTCTGCGTCACAGGTGACGGAAGAAGATGAGCTGGTTTATGTGCAAGGAGGCGCTGAAGCTGAGATCGTTGCTCACTTTGTAGGGAAGGAGAATGGTCGTTCAGCTGTTTCAATTTCCCCAGACGACATACAAGTTGCTACTTTTGATTTGAATGGTGATGGTCAAGAAGAGATCTTTGGCTTGCTGCAGGATAGTGCTTTTTGTGGTGCGTCGGCCTGTCAGTTCCTTGTGCTTGAGCAGGATGGGGGGAACTGGATCAGCAGGCTTTCTCTCTTTGGCCAGGTCTCACTAGCCTCAACAACAACGAATGGCTATCGAGATCTGGAGGCAGCATTTTGGGGAGATAGATTTAAGGCGATGCGGACCTTTAATGGGTTGACCTACGATCTGTCTTATTTTTTGGATGGCTCCT
>CAYSWV010000144.1:0-3397 GCA_964434865.1 uncultured bacterium | reverse complement strand
AACTAGACAGATGAGGATCGCCATGAAGATGGCCATCACCATAACCAAAATTAGGTTCGGTTGGTGACGGAGTTGGCTGGGGAGTCGAACAGGTCGCATCAGGAGCTGGATCAAAGATTTGAGTTGAATCAAGTTCAGGGATAGGCTCTAGTTCCTCACCTAAAGGAGTCAGGATGTTAGTTTGCGAGTTCTCTTCAACCTCTGAAGTTGCTAATGAAACAGAGGATATATCTGAGGAGTAGTTGGGTGCTTCAACAGGAATCCCTGGTCTAGAAGCTGCTATGTAGCCTAGTTGTGAATCTTTCCAGGCAATCCAGTAGTGCTCTGCATTGATAGGCTGAATTGTGGAGGCAATCAAAGTTGGTGGTACTAAAGTAGCTAGATCAGAACTTTCACTTTGAGCCTCTGAATTCAAGCTAACAACTCTCTCTGGAGCTACTGTACTCTGATTATTTCTGCCACAAGATATCGACCCAACGATAATAATTGTAATAAGTATCACAACTCGGATCCAAGAGGACAGAAAAGCTCTAAAAAAAAGCTGTGAAATTGATTTCAATAGAACCATGCATCTGATTAGAGTGATTCTCATAGTGCTAACCTTTGATCGAATTGGGTACTGCCGCTTCAATTTAGGGCTTTTAGTTATAAATATGCTTTGTTTAACTAGTTCTTGGGTATTAATCTGATGAATCCAAAGCTTACTCACATGACCTCCAAGTCCATGATTGAGAAAGAAGGATTACCGGACTCAATTCTGACTTGTAATCTCAAAGTTAGTTGAGTTTCGCCGTTTTGATCCCACATTGGCAACTCTATATTCCAAGAAGAATTGGGTAGGAGTGTCTGTTTTTCCAAAACATCTTGAATAGAAAATTCGTATTCATCATCGCCTTCCTCAACTTCCTGGCATCTCTGAATAAAGAATTCATTTGACTCATCAAACTCTAAGCAGTAGGCATTCACAAACGCCTGTTCAAGGGCGTGATCTGGAGGAATGATGAACCAGAATAGACCTGGTAGGCTATTTTCTTCAATTTGGCCTGACTTCCTAAAGTAAACTTCTCTCCGATACGAAACCATATTTTGCAAGCCTTCAAAAGTGCTATAGCCTTTACCAGCAAGAGATTGAAGATCCCCTTCAACTAGTTTTCCTATGATAAACTGCATATAGGGAAAGAAATCTTGAATGCTATGAATAACACCTGATTCTTTTGAAAATGGTTGCATGGTCTACTCCTAGTTCACTTGATTGGTTGGAAGATTTGAGGGCCAATTCAACTTAAATGTAAAATAATCTGGTACACACAACTCTTTCATTAGACTCACAACAAAGGGAGTCAGATTAGGTTGGTTTCCATTTTGCGCACATCTAAAAGCTTCGTCCAACGCTCCTGCCCCAAGTTGAATTTCGCTCCCTAAATTCCCTCCTGGCCTAGGCGCCCTAGACTCTTGATAGCGATTTGCACAATCATGTGGAGTACCTCTAAATTCACTACCACCACACAGCATAATAGTTGGGGCTGTACTCTCTGAGTATCTATTGCCATTGTGAGTAATGCCTTTGACAGATGCATTTTGGACTATGTGGTGAGATTGATAGGGAATAGCATCACCAGCACATCCTTGATAACATTCTGCTCTAGCTTGATTCTGGGAGTGCCTGTAACATCTTTCCTGGGGGGGCATTGTTGGCTTTATGCAAGTTTGATCATATTTCTGTTTCTCAGAAACTGGATCCAAACCATCTTTCGACCAAAAGTTTCTCCTGCCGCTGTAACAGTATTTTGGTACATCCACTGGACATTTGGAAGGAGATGGACTCGGTTTAGGCTCAGTACATATCAAGGGATCAGGCGTTGGTTCTGAACCAGGATCAGTATCGGTATCAGGATTTGAATCTGGCCCGGGCGGTTTTAGTAAAGGTTCAGGTTTAGTTTGTCCCTCGCCACAGACGCCCAGATAGTTACACACTAGCTCGTCAAGTTCCTGCTCGGATAATGGAGGTGGAGGCACTGGTAATGGTGTTGGCTCTTCTATACCAGGAGCTTCAGCTGGACTCGGAAAAAGAGCTTCTATGATAATGGCTCCACCAATACCTCCTGCAACGCCTCTGAGTAAAGGTCGAAGCATACCTGACGATGCTCCTGCCGTTATTTCTACTGTTGTTGTACTGACCCCAACCTCAACAGGAATTGGTGCTTGCGGGGGTGCAGGGGGAGCCTGTAATTGTAAAATAGTGCTGGGTTGAATAGGTTGCCTCTGCCCACCAACAAAACTGATCTGGCTACCTAAAAATATTTCTAATTGTCCACTCACTTCTCCAGTTACAATATTTCCTGCAATAGACTGGGTAGCTTCAACCTCGCGTGGCACTCCTGCTACAGATCCAAGTACTCCCAAACCACCTGGGTGGCTAATCTGGTCAAACACTTTGACGGTTGTTTGGGGTAGCACCAAGACTGTTATTATGCCTATCAAATCAGTCTCAGTATTGGTTGAACCTGTAATTTCGCCACCTGTGCCAATGAAAGTACGCCGCCATGATGAGGCTTGATTAGCATTAAACGTCACCGTCTCTGAAAATGGGTCCCCTGTAAAGTTAAAGTTTGCGTGACTATGACCATGAATCTGAGCATTGGCATCGTAGCCCATATACCCCGAAAACATAACTTCAATGGGAATCTTAACTGGACCCATTTCAACTAAAAGTGCGTAATTTCTGGGAGATAAGAGATCGTAAACTTCTTCTGACGTTTGATTCCAGTGATAAAAACCGTCTGCAGTAAGACTAAAATTGGCTGATGGACTTGTCGTATGATTTAAAGTCAGCTGGCTCAACCCATTCTCCATCTTCTCATCAAAGGTAATCTCACCATTGAACACCGACTCCCAGTAGATACTTCCTGATGCACTGATCTCCAATCCTTCTAGTGTTGGTTCACCAACTGCTTGAAACCCTGACCATTTAGGATCAAGAGCTAATTCCTTCGGCTGGTTGGGTATTGATACTAAAGGACGATCTTGGCTTTGTAGTTCAACAGACACCCTAACATCACTAAATTGGGTAGAGCCTGTAGCGATAACATCTCTAGGAAGAGCAGGCTCGGTTTGGAGTACTAGCTCTCCTGATTGGCGCTGTAGACTCACTACTTTTACAGGTGGCACTTGCCCAGCAGCTCCAAGTAGTACATCGCCTTCAAAGATAGTTGGCAACACCTGACTATCAGTTAATCTCAGAAGCCCCTGGTCAAGATCTATGCCTAGAACTGCTTCCACTGCTTGATCGGGTAGACTTTTAACATGTTCCTGTAGTTTGATATCTGCCGAACTGATCGTTAGGCTCACCCGATCCCTCATTGCCCCCACTTGAGCCGTCAGGGTTTCCATCTTGACT
>CAYSWV010000143.1:0-3534 GCA_964434865.1 uncultured bacterium | reverse complement strand
TGAGTCAAGATTCAGTCCTCCATTGATCAGGTCCCCTAAGAACATCCTGAAACAGCTTGGTTTCGGTAAAATCAGTCTTAGTCATGACCGCACTACAGGATCTCTGTTCTGCTCAGATGTAGTATCTTGCGGTGGTTCAGGGGAGGCCGCCCGCACCGCCTGGAACATGCCAAAGCGACACAAACCTGCCCCAAAGGCCAGCCGCATTAGCAAGAAGGTAGGCACCTCCCGCAGGGACTTGATGAACCCGACACCACCAAATTTAAGTAATCCGTCTGGGCGAACAATGCCCTGCCAGATGGAATCCAGCCATGCAGGTAGGGTTTCCTGAGTCCAATCAGCGGTGGTCACCTGGCCTGCGATCAGCTCCGTCGCTTCCAATTGTTCTGAAAAGCCTTCAATGCTGGAAAACGCTGGGTGAGACCATTGATCCAATAGTTGTCGCATCACGCGACGCTCCCACCCATTCAGAGGTTGGCGGCGATCATCCCGTTGGTTCCAGTCAGCCACCACCAGAATACCCCCTGGTTTGAGGACACGCAGCATCTCCTGAGCATAGCGGGCTTTGTCGGGCATGTGCGGTCCCGCTTCAATGGACCAAACCACATCAAAACTGGCATCTGGGAAGGAGAGATTTAGGGCATCATCTACCTGAAATTGGGCATTGATATGGGAAGGAGTCAGTTCCTGTGCACGCCTCACCTGCTGGGGGCTGATGGTAATGCCCGTCACGGCAAAGCCATAGTCGCGAGCCAAGATGCGGCTACTGCCACCGATGCCACAACCGACGTCTAGTACTGTCGTTCCTGCAGGTAATCCGTCTAAACCGCCCCAGCGAACCATCTCATGTACAAAGTCATGCTTAGCTTGGATGAAATTTTTGCGTTGCGGAGGGGATCCATAGTGGCCCAGGTGGATGTGTTCCCCCCAGTAAAACTCCAGAATGCCATCCTGGGTCCAATCGTCGTAGGACTGGGCAACCGAAGAGGTAGATTGGTATTTGCGGGCCGAGAGTAAATAGGCTGACAGTCCTGCAATTGATAGAAGGGGAACAATGCTCAGACTCCAAAGCAAAAGATTCATGGGATTTACACTTTCTTTATTGTGTGGGTTGAAACAAAGTTGACAAGCGATTTCAATCTGATCATCAGCATCCAAAAGGCATGGCTTACTGTGGGTGAATCATCGCTTTACAGGTTTGCCACTGCCTGAAACAGCGATGCAATCACCGTAGGTACACCGACAAGAATCGCACCATAGACTACATTCCCTATCACGGTAAGGCAATTGCGCCACCGAGCCACAACTTTCTCTAGGGATGAGTGCGGCTGGCTTTGATGGACTGCTTGTCTGGCCCTTTGCTTAACAAAAGGGTGAGTAGCGGTGGGGATGCGACCAGGACGATGAAGATATTGCTGGAGCTGCCGGGTTTTGATATCAGAAACGATCTCAAATTTGGCCTTATTCTGAAGTATTGGATCAGTGCTTGCCATCGTTGAACCTCCTGTGTAGGAAGAAATCATTGGAGGGGATCGGTTAAATCCCATACTGCTGTTGAAGCTGAAGTTGAACCCGATCACTTTCTCCTTTCTAATAGGATTCCAGCGCTTTCTTCAGCTCACGATCAGATCCAATCCGTGGGGACCCCAGGTTGGTTGCAACTGCCATAGCAATCCTCCAGATTTTGAGATAGAGAAAAGGAAAATATTCAATGCAGTTGAGTGTTGATTGTATTGATCTTTGGGGATGATTTAGGCAGGGATAGTTGCGTTGGCTCCACCATGCAGCATCTTTTCAATATGGGCTGGATCCAACCCACGTCCGATCACCACCAGACGGGTCTGGGGGATTTCATCAGTTCTCCAGTGCCGATCATAGTAGGTCTCAAATCGGGGACCTACACCTTGGATCACCAGCCGCATCGGTTTACCAGGGATGACAGCGAAACCTTTGATTCGGTAGATTTCATGCTGTTGAACTAGCTGCTGCAAGCATCGCACCCAGCCTTTCGGATCCAGCTCCAGATCTGGGGTTATGTGGAAGGACATGAGCTGATCATCATGGTCATGCTCTTCTTCCGTATCATGGTGACTGGGACGGGTGTGCAAATGATCCTCAACAGCCGCATCAAAGCCTAGCAACAAAGATGGATCTAGCTGTCCCTGGCAGCAAGAAAGGATTTGAACCCCTGGACGTAGCTGAGAGCGAAGCCAATTCTCTACCCGCAATCGAGTTTCCGCATTCACTAGATCTGCCTTGCTCAGCAACACCATATCGGCACAGTTGAGCTGATCCTCAAACAACTCCTCGATGGGGGTTTCATGATCCAAGCTCTCATCCTCCTGCCGTTGGGCTTCGAGAGCCTCCAGATCGCCCACCAGATCCCCCCTGGCCAGAGCTTCGCAATCCACTACCGTCAAGACCCCATCCACTGTGGCTCCTGTGCGGATCTCAGGCCAGCGAAACGCCTGCACCAGTGGCTTGGGGAGGGCTAAGCCAGAAGTCTCGATCACCACGCAGTCAATCTGATCTCGCCGTTTCAATAGTTCCTGCATAGTGGGCAAAAACTCCTCTTGAACGGTACAGCAGAGGCAACCATTGGTAAGTTCCACAATCGAGCTGCTGAGGGACTCATCGTCTTCACACACCTGACAGGAGCGGATCAGATCTCCATCGATGCCCACCTCACCAAATTCATTCACTAGCACTGCAATGCGACGCCCTTGATTCTCCTGCAATAGATGTCGAACCAAGGTGGTTTTACCGGCACCCAAAAAACCTGTGATCACTGTGACAGGGATCTTGTTCATGAGTAGTCTCCGTAGTGTTGTGTGTATTCTCAGCTCAACCTGCTTCTACTTGGATCTCGTCTTAGCAAAGTAGAGCAGAGCAATTTGTTTTGTCCGTTTGGACAAGAGAGAAATAGTGATCCACCGTTATCAGTCAAATAACAGCGTCCCAGTGGTATAGGTGGGGATCTCGAACCAACCTAGTTGGCAAATGTGCTTGCAGCTGTCTTTGTGTAGGCGGATTCTTGACAAAAAATCTAGCTTTCATCTGTACCTCGCAGATGTAGGATTTACATAGCACCTTATGGGCGGGCATTCTGACTCAGAGATGAAGATCTCATTACAGCTGCGGGACAGCGCCGGGTTTCCACCGGACTTTCCCCGTTTCCTCTGACGGCTGATCCCCGCCAGAACCCATAGATAGCTGAACAATATCATCTCCGATCTAGATCGTCCAGTTAAGTTTCTTAGACATCCCGCCGCTCTCACCTCCATTTATTGATTTATTTAGCTCTGTCAACTGGGTTACAGTTTGAATAGCTGTTTGAATTCATGACAAAAGCAATCTCTCAGATCGAGTTTCAATAAAAAATTCTACCTGGACATAAAGTCTGACGCTCTAGAGTATCCTTCAGGAATGGTCTTCAGACAGTTCTCTCAAGGCTTGAATGCTCCTTAAGTGAGACCGCTCCTAAAACTCGCCGATTTCGATTTTTATCCTCCCGGGGTGGATTGCAGACTGAGG
>CAYSWV010000142.1:1836-3611 GCA_964434865.1 uncultured bacterium | reverse complement strand
TCGTCTCCAGGAGATGGCCGGGGGAACCCCTCGAATTGATCTGATCATTAAAGGGATCCGGGAGGGGACCTATGCCTATGGGTCGAGAGGATCCTTTGCCGAGTTTTTTGAAGAGTATCGGGATCAGTGGTTACACAAGGTGATGAGCCAGATGTTTAATGCGTGGAATCCTTGGATTGATGAGGTATCTCGGATTGTGGCCATTGGAGGGGCGGCCCCTTTAGCAGAAAGTTGGGCGGAGGGGTCTCATGGCCTTTTTCAAATTATTAAACGGTCTCAGTTTGTGAATGTGGTGGGGATCTTGCCCCAAGATGACGCATTGGAGGCCGCCTGAGATGCCCCGGATCAAGACCACTCAGATCAAAGTCAGTACCCCTAATTATGTATTGAGCTGGATGGATCAAGTGTGTGCTAGCTATGGAATGAGTCGAAGTCAGTTGGTTAATCTAGCCCTGGCTCAGATCATGAATGGATTACCTGGTGAGGAGCCTAATTCTCAGGTGAGGGTCGTGCGATCTGTGGAAGTTCCTAGTACAGAGGGATCTGTGAAGTCCCATGATGGTCCAGTTCATACGTTTATGCAGCAACGATTGAAGGTCAGTTGATTGAAAGCTACTGTTCAGAAGTTGGATCTCAGCATCAATTGAATTGAATGCCATAGGAAAACAGGTTAAACTCAGTATAAGTGTCTTAAATACGGAGTCCAAACTATGACCCTGAGTCTATTATTTGAAAGAACTCCAGATATTGAGAAATTAGAGTTCATTTTTGACACATTTATCCCTGATGAATCTAAGGTAATCATTTTTGAGTATGCCCAGTGGCTAGATTCAGATCCAGAGTACTTTCAAGATGACGATTACCGCTTGTTTGATCAACTCTTTCCTGATTGGCCGAGTGAGTTAAAAACTTATGCGTCCCGGTTTCATCATTTAGCTTTGGATCTACTGGAATCGATGGGCTTACAATCCAATGAAAACTTTCATATAGCCTGGACCAATCTCCTAAAAGCTATAGCAATAGGGGGAGAAAGATGGCTCTACCAAGCTGATGATATCTAGTTAAATTAGGCTTCACCTCAGTTTTCAGCAGGAGCTGAGTCAATGACGGATCTCATAGGTTATTGAATAGTTTCTGTAGGGCTTTTTGCTGCATACGCGGATTGTGATCTACATAGCGTTGGATTGTTGAATAAGCTTGACCGGTCACTGAATGGATCTCTGAAATCGTGGCCCCTCCAGCTGCCATAGCTGTGATAGCTGAGCGCCTCATGGAGTGAGACTTGGTATCATCGCCATAGCCTAACCAGTCTGCAGCTCTTTTCAATTGTTTAGTGTAAGCCCGTTGAGTTTGGGTCCATAGTTGTCCTGAGGATGGAAGATCTGGCCAAGTTAAAAGGATCCGTTTCAGTTCAGGGTGGATCAAGACCGTACGGGGTTGCTTAGTTTTCGTGGTGTGTTTGTGGAAAGTGATGGTATTGGTTTTGAAGTCTATAGCTTCCCGAGTGAGGGCCATGGCTTCTCCGACTCGGGACCCACAGAAATAACAAGTGGCAGCTAAAACCGCCCAGTGAGGTGGTAGCTCTTTCCATAAGGCTTGGAGCTGAGCAAAGGATAGCGTTTTCGCTTGATTGGAGCGGGCCATGAGTTCCACATTTTATTAAATCTAGAACCTATTATCTCTGGAAAATCAGGTATTTTGCCACGCTACTCTGGATGGTCACTATAATTAGTGAGTTAGATCTTAGAAGATTGAATGAGATGCGGCTTGACCTT
>CAYSWV010000142.1:0-1736 GCA_964434865.1 uncultured bacterium | reverse complement strand
CCTTAACCTTTACAAACCGAGCCAACTGCGTAGGGATGTCTCCAGGCGTTGAACATCTGGACTGGCCAGTGTGCCTATTTTCTTGATCACTAAACTGCTATTGATCGTATAGATACCTCTTTTCACCGCTGTCATGACATTGAGGCCCGCTGCCGCCCATTCTGACAAAACGAATTCCTCAGGTAGCAAGGTCCCTGTCTGACTAGTTAGAGGAGTGATCATAATGTCTTGAGAGGGATAGGTTGGACTGACCACAACAGCTGGCCTGACCTTAGAACTGGATAGATCGGAGAAGGGATATCGCACCAAGATAACGTCAGGACTTGAGTAACTCGGCATAACTATCGTCTTCGGTATTGTTCCAGATACTATCCAAGGCCGTTTGACTAGCTTGGTGCCAAAACTCAGCCTCAGGGTCAGGTAGTAAGGTGACAAGCACCGTAGTGCCTTCTGGTAAGGTCGTAGATTCTAAGATCTCAATCTTGCCATTACGGACAGTACCCCAGAGCGTTGTCAGCATACCTAAACTATGAACGAGTGCTGGTTTGATTGTATCTTCCAGGTTCTGCTACGAGAAGCCAAGAGCATAAATCACCAAGAAACCCCACTAGATGATCCAGTAGGGTGGTCGTTTAATCGCTTCTGGTCATACTTTAATCACTCATTCTGAGATTCAAATGGATTCAACCTAATGGATCTCTTAGATTCCCTTTCTAGCGATCTCAGGCGCTCCTGGTTTGATAGAGACAGTTGAGATTAACCCATGACGTCTCATCCAATCTTCAAGGAGTCAGTATCATGAATCGCTTCACTACGACATTACTTTCAACCGCTTTAATCCTAGGTATTACCACTCCAGTTGCCTCAGCTAGTGTCTTGAATAACTTGGTAGAGGCTAACCGGCGTCGGGGTGGCATTGAGTTCACGGAGCGTCAAGGTCGTACATCTAACCCTGCAGTCCTGGTATCCAGTGTGCTGAATGATCTAGTCGAAACCAATCGCCGTTGGGGTGGCTCTGAAACTGACTTTAATGATCGTCGTCTTCTCAGCACAGACTCTCAGCAAGTGGCTTCAGTCCTCACTGATTTACTAGAAGACAACCGGCAGCGGGGTGGTAGCGAGACTCAATTTGAAGAGCGTCACACGGCTTAACTCATTTAACTCTGTCTTGGTCTCATGAACACCTGAACTGAACCTCTGCCCCGCTTAGTCGGGGTTTTTTGCTGATCAAGGGAGATAAAAGATCAATTCATAGGGCCAATGACTTTACTATAGATAGGTAACTATGTTTAATATATATAGTGATGTTTAGGCTTTGACTATGACAACCTACGTAACTGGACTTTTTGATTTAACCCCTCGAGAACAGAGATTCCTATCCTGTCTGACCTGTTCCGCTGGATTCCCCTCTCCCGCTGAGAATTATAGTGAAACTCGAGTGGATCTTTATGACTATTTAGTGAAAAATCCAGCTTCAACCTTCTTTATGCGGGTTGCCGGTGAATCGATGCGTGGCTCTTGTATTCATCCAGGGGATATTTTAGTAGTAGATCGCTCTCTCACCCCTCAAGATCAAGATGTGGTGATTGCTGTCGTTGAAGGGGAGTTGATCGTGAAGCGGCTGCGCATCAGTGATCAGGTCATGGCTTTGATGTCTGAGGGATTACATTCTACGATTCAAGTCATTGAGCCAGATACTCCCTTTGAGATCTGGGGGGTGGTCACGGCTGGGATCC
>CAYSWV010000141.1:0-3657 GCA_964434865.1 uncultured bacterium | reverse complement strand
ACTATGACGGTATGAACCGACGAGTCAGGTCAACTGGCCCAGTGGAGAGGAACTTTTTGGTAGCCCCTGCCATGGGGCCTGAATTAGAGTCAATTCATCAAATTTCAGATTCAAACGGTGAAGTTATATCGAAATATATTTATACAGAAACTATACCTCTTTTGAAGATAGAAGGTGAAAAGTCACTTTATTATTTAACTGATGCGATGGAGTCAGTTATTGGATTAGTAAATGGCGTTGGTCAAATAGTAGCTAGCTTTCAATATGATGGTTTTGGCAACATTAAAGCATCAAGCAGTTCAGAATCAGACGTTTCAACAAAAGCAATTGGAGACTTCCGCTTTCACAGCAATTGGTTAGAAACTTCAACTAACCTATATCATCTGAGGCTTAGAGATTATGATGCCACTACAGGTAGATTCTTAACTAGAGATCTAATTGATTCTATTTTGGAAGAGCCAGAGAGTAATAATATATATCAATTTGCTTACAATGTTCCTCAAATATTTAGTGATCCTAGTGGTCTTTTCACAGTGCTCGAACTGAACAGTACATCCACTAAATTGAGCATCTTAAAACAACGAGCTTATGGAGCAGCCAGGGATGAATTGCTAGATCAAGTAAGAGGTGTCGTTGGCGATACATTCCAAGCTTTAATTAGAAGATTATTTCCTGTTGGCAAGAGCTCGATTGATTTAGTCAACATATTGCTTAGTAATAACCCTATCGCTCAAGGAAATGATTTTGAGGCCTTACTTGCGCTAAATCTTTGTGACATTATTCTAGGATCTTTTGATACCTACGCTAGCAGATTATGGATGCAAGCTAAAGTGTCAAAATTTGGGGATCCGATCTCGGATGGATTCGGATGCGTAGTCTCGTTAACTCGTCCTCCAAGAACTCCTGGGAGAGTCAGAAGTTTTTCAGTTGCAAAACCTGACTTTATCATTAAGCAACTACCACCTACCTTTGATCACGCTATAAATCCAAAGTATCCTAAAGCTAACTTAATTGGTGACGTTACTCGCACACTAAGTTCAGTTAAAGATAAATTTAGGGCTAGAAGAAGGTCACAGATTCCTGCTATACTTAACTATGCTAAATACTCCAATAATCATCAACTCACTCCAATTGCTCTCTTTGTAACTCTCTTTGGCGGGGAACCAGCTGATCTTGCAAGAGTAGTAGAGGAAGGTCTTCTCGATTATGGAGTATTTGTGTTTGTTGCTTCATTATTACCGCATCGAACTAGTTGAACCTCAAGTGAAAAATCAATTTAAATGGCTTGGAATGATGATTTAGGAGATTTTTGGTGATTCTATGAGCTTTTCTCAAGATTTCCTGCGAGCAGTTCTTCAAAATGCTCCTTTAGAGGACTTTATACCACTCCTTGATGGATGTAATCAGTGTAACTTTGTATTACAGAAAGATGTACCTGATAGTCCTATTCATCTCGCAGTAGTGAATGATCGCCTAGATATTGTTAAACTACTAGTTCAACATGGTGCTTTTCTTGAACCAATAGAAATTTACCCTGAATCCGAAGCCCAATACCCTGGATCTCAAGATTTTGATATTGATATTGATGATGATGATAGATTTACTGGAGATCCATTAGTTACTGCTGCTGGAAGTGGAAAACAGGAGATTTTCAATTTTCTAGCTCCCATTGCTTCAGTCAAGCATCGAAGGCATGCAACACTATACTTGGCAGAAGGCTTAAAGCGTGTTTCAACTTACTTTTCCGAAGATGATATGAAGCTCCAGGAAGTTTGGGAGGCTCGTCCACATAAAGCAGATCGAGACGCCATTGGTCAGTGGATGAGCGATCTGGCAAAGTCAATGATTACTGAACTCAGTATGCTTGCTGCAATGAAATCTGCTTCATCCAGATTTATCGAAATGTATCGAAGCAAAATATCTCAAGGTGTAGTTCTAGACACTGTTGTAGAGAATAGCTGCACTTTCTTGTGGACAGCTGCACATAATGGATATGTTGAGGCAGTCGATGATCTAATTAAGTTAGGCGCATCTGTTGATATTGCTAATCAAAAAGACGGTTGGACACCCCTAATGATAGCTGTAGATTCTCATATTCCATGGGCATTTGGAACCAAATATGTTTGGGGAGAGGCTGGCAGTCGACAAATAGAAATTGTGGACCTTCTTCTTCAAGCAGGTGCAAATGTCAACCATCAAGGGCATAATGGTGAAAACGCTTTAATCTTAGCTAGTCAATACAAGCCAGGTGAAGGATTTGAAGGTGATACTCTTGATATCGCAATTCGTGAGATGGAACATATCTTGAGAAGTGCAACTATTGACTGAGCAAAGCTCAGATCCTGCAAAACACAAAACACTCAGATTCAGTCCACACTGAAACTACCAGGAGTGATCTACCAATACGATGTAGATGGCAAGCGGACCAGAAAACAGAGTGGATCTGAGACATTAACTTACAACTATGAGCCAGGGTATCAACTGGTGACTCGTGGATCTGAAGCAGAGAGTTACCATTTTGATGTGGATGGCCGAGTGGCAGAAATTAACCGAGAAGGATCTACATTAACCCTAGATCATGACACCTATGGCCGGCTGATCCAAGCAGGATCTGTGAGTTACAGCTATGACGGTATGAATCGACGAGTCAGATCTACTGGCCCAGTGGAGAGGAACTTCTTGGTAGCCCCTGCGATGGGATCTGGGTTGGAGTCAGTTCATCAAGTTGTGGACGGCGCTGGAAACAAAATATCAGAATATGTTTACGCTGGTATGATGCCAATCTTAAGGCAAGAAGCTAATAGACCTACTATTTATTACCTAACGAATGCAATGGGATCTGTAATTGGATTAGCTGATGAATCTGGAGGAAAGGAGGCTGTCTTTTACTACAATGGATTTGGCCAGCTGAGAAGCTTAGAAGAGGAAATTTCTGCAGAAATAGGAGGAGATTTCCGATTTCACGGACATTGGTGGGAAGATTTGACAGGGCTTTATCATATGAGAGCTAGAGATTATGATCCGATAACTAGTAGGTTTACAAGCCATGATCATAATAGCTTTGTTAAGGAAGAACCTGAGGCTCAAGATCTCTACGAATTTGCGTATGGGAATCCTTACATGTACATGGACCCTGAGGGTCTAGTATCATTAATGATGCTCAATGCTAGTTTTAAAGTGCAAAACAATCTTCAAAAAAGTAGAGCTGTGATTGCGAATCAGATACGAGAAGAAATCGTAGATAGAGCGAAGGGGATATTAGGTGACGTAGTAGTAAATTACTTTGAAAGTATACTCCCATTCCATGTTCGCTTCATTCATGCAGGGTTTAGTGTTGCCCATTGGTTACCAGGTATACGCTTTGAGAGAATCATACTCAACTCTGCTTGTTTTCTCTTGAGTGAAGGTTTACCTGGAGCAGGGGAAATGTTGTGGAGAGGACCAGCTTTAGCTAGCAGTGGAAAACCACTGACATCTGGAAAAAATTGTCTGGGGTATAGAGATCCTGACAGCTCTCTAGGGGGTTTAAGAAAAGGCTTTGCTAGACCAGACTTTATATTTAAGTCAGAGTCTCCACTCAAGCCAAGACCGAAAGGACTCTTGATTGGAGATATAAAATATTCTCTTCCTGCGCTTTACAAAGATTATGTAAATCCT
>CAYSWV010000140.1:0-3663 GCA_964434865.1 uncultured bacterium | reverse complement strand
TGATGACATTAAAATGGGTTCTTGTTAAACCTATGGTGAATAATCCAGGTTAGAGCGAGCTCAGGCTGGTGAAAGGATCAAGGCCACTACTGCTCAGGAGATCATTAAGCAACATCAGTCTGACACTTTAGAAGAAACACAAGATTTTGGTGGAGGGGTTAGAGGGAGAACAGAGTCTGCCAGGGAAAAGCCTGTGGAAGTTCTGGAAGCATGGGTTCAACGGGATACTCCGGGATCATCAGTTTCACCTCCTACGTTGGCGGATCCAAGCACTCATGCTCGCCAGGTGATGACTACTAGCTCTAAGACGGATGAGCACTATACCCCTGATTGGATCTGGCAATCTGCTCTGGAGGTTTTCGGTGTGGATAGGTTTGATTTGGATCCATGTAGTAACTCTCATGATCATCCTCATGTGCCAGCTCGACGAGTCTTCACGATTGCAGATGATGGGTTAGATCAAGAGTGGGTGGCTGATACGCTCTGGATGAATCATCCCTATAGTCAGTCTGCGGCTTGGATTGAGAAACTGTGTACAGAGATTGAAGCAGGTCGAACTCATCAGGCGATTGCGCTAGTTAAAGTCGATACTTCAACTCAATGGTTCCGCAGGCTGCGATATTTTCCCATCTGTTTTCTCCATAAGCGTGTGGTGTTTGTCAATAACCATGAGGCAGCGACGTTTGCTTCTGCTCTGGTTTATTGTGGATCTGACTGGCAGTGTTTCAATGAAGTGTTTTCGAGTCATGGGGATGTTTGGATCTGGCTGAATTCTTCCCAAACGGTAGCTAGACTCCCTAATTTATCGGTAAGGAGTACATCATGACGTACAACTTTAAAACTCAACTGAAGGCTGGGCAGAGATCTGAGGCATTCTTGGATACGCTTTTGTCACGTGATTTTCAGATCAAGTCAGCTTCTATAACTCAGCAACGGCAAGGGATTGACCGGATTCTTCGGCACTACCAAACAGGGCAGATCTGGAAGGCTGAATATAAGTCAGACCAGACGGCTAGAACAACGGGTAATGCTTTTGTGGAGACAGTCTCGGTGGATTCTAAGTTGAAACTGGGGTGGGCGATTACTTCAGAGGCTGATCTGTTGTTCTACTACATTCCAGGGGATGAACTGGTCTACATTATTCGATTTGATCAGTTGAGAGCGATGTTACCGCAATGGTTGCCCAAGTATCCAGCTCGTTCTGTGGCAAATCAAGGTTATAGCACTCATGGGATCTTGGTCCCTTTAGCAGAGTTTGAAAAGTTAGCGCAAGACGTGATTTCTTGTTGAAGGTATGCTTGGCGATTCACCGTCTTTACCCATGTTAAAACGTCACCATTATGAGGAGTGGGTGATTGGCAGTGGAGTCAGTCCTGAGATCACTCGTCTCAATGTCCAAAGTTTGACCGATAAGAGCCAGATTGCTCACTGCTTGCGGTGGAAAGCTTACACGCATGATATCTATGGATGGTGGGTTAGTGGTGTAGATCCTTTGACCGGCGAACGTGTTACTTATGGTCAGTTTAAGCCGGATCAGCCCCTACAGCTGGCTCAGGAGAAGCTCTCCAAGTACATTGGTCCTAAGAAAGACATCCCCTATGATGCGATTTGCTTACGGATGCCAGATCCTTTGTTCTGGAAACAGGTGGTTGAGGATCCGACCGTTCCTATCGTTATTACTGAGGGGACTAAGAAAGCTGGAGCTGGGCTAACCATTGGACTCATGTCAGTGGCCTTACCTGGTGTAGAGATGGGGTTGAGTCAGGGTCAGTTGGTGCCGATCTTGGCGCTATTAGCTGTGCCTAGTCGTGAATTTATTCTGGCTTTTGATAGTGATATTGTTGTCAAGTTGGAGGTGAAGCAGGCTCTGATCCGGTTGGCTAATACTCTCAAGCGTCAAGGAACTACTATACGGATCGCTCAGTGGCTGCAGGAAGAAGGTAAAGGGATGGATGATGTCATCCTTAGCCTGGGAGCAGACGAATTCAGGGAACGGATCCAGCAGGCTATTCCTTACAAACAATGGTTGAAAACCTTGGAGAATCCTTCCCAACCTGAGAAACTGAAACGAAAGGATCAAGCTTCCAAGAAAGCACCTCCCTCTAGCCGCCTGGCTGATCAATTAGCTGAACTTTATCAAAATAAGTTGGCCTGGAATGATGATCTGCAGGAGTGGTTTCGCTATGAATTAAAATCGCCTGGTGTCTGGGACTTGGCTGGTGAGGTTAATGTTTGGCAGTTGATTCGGGCTGAGTTGGATAGTCGAGATTGTTCCTATAGTTCTAGCTATTTGGCCGATGTGGCTCGGTTGTTGCGATGTGATCTGATGGTTAGAGGTTGGGAGCCTCCAGTACATTTTCTTCCACTTCAAAATGGCGTGCTAGATCTGCAGACTCAAGTACTACTGGACCACTCACCCACGTTCTATCTCACCTGGAGTGTGCCTTATGAGTATGATCCAACAGCTAGGTGTCCACAGATTCAGGCTTGGTTGGTGGAAGCTATGGGTGGTCATGAGGATCGGGTACAGGTGCTTAGGGCTTATCTCAATGCTATTGTTACAGGTCAGACTGAAATCCAGCGTTTCTTAGAGTGTATAGGGCCTGCAGGTACAGGGAAATCTACTTTTATCCGGCTAGCTGAAGCTTTGATTGGCCGAGAGAATAACTTCACTACTGAACTCAAGCATCTGGAACAAAATCGCTTTGAGACTTCTGGCATCTTTGGTAAACGGTTGGTGACGATCACGGACTCTGAACGCTATGGCGGGAATGTGACAGTACTTAAGTCTCTCACTGGATCTGACATGCTCCGGTATGAAGTTAAGTACAAGCAACAGAAGCATGGGTTTAAACCAACTTGTTTGGTAGTGGTGGCTGCCAATGAGGTGATCCAGTCAGCTGATTACACCAGTGGGTTACAACGGCGGCGGATGAGTGTTCCATTTGAGGTTAAGCCTGAGGTCCGGCGGGATCTGGAGACTGAATTTCAACCAGAGATCCCTGGGTTACTGAACTGGGTTTTGGCAATGGATCTGGCTGAGCTGCAAGACTATCTCCTTAATACTGAAGCCACTGCTCCATCGCTAGCTCAAGCTAAACAAGAGACTCTCTGTGATGTTAATCCCCTGGCTGATTGGCTGAATACCAACCTGCTGCATATTCCAGGAGTTCGGACTCAGGTGGGGATAGCTAGGCGATCTAAAGATTCTTCTGATCCACATCTTTATCTGGAGACTGACAGATTTCTCTATGCCAACTATGCCGAGTACTGTGATGTGACTGGATCTCAGAAGGTTAGTATTCGTCGGTTTTCTTCTTTGCTTCAGGATCTATGTCGTTCACAGTTGAATTGGATGGATGTGGAGCGGGGTCGGGATCGCAAGGGATCCTTTTTCCTGGGTCTGGTGTTGCGGAAGCCAGAGGATTTAGATCCACTTCCGATCACCTCTCCACCTGTGACAGATAAGGCTTCACCTGTGACAGACAGTGTGACAAGTCAACCCCTTGATGGTGAGCCCTGGGTTAAACGATCTGGGGCACTCAGGTGATCTTCAGCATCTGCCATCCTTCACACCCCTACCCCACTCGCCTTCTCACAACCCCAAACCCCAAATGTGAGGAGCGGAGAACCCAAAATTGCAGATCAGCACGCCCTAGTGTG
>CAYSWV010000139.1:0-3731 GCA_964434865.1 uncultured bacterium | reverse complement strand
GAAAACTCTATGAGGGAGGCTATCAACGGGAAGATATTGTGCGATTATTTCGGATTCTCGACTGGATGATGACACTGCCACCCGAGCTTAAGCGAGAATGGAAACAAGAGATTCTGGCCTATGAGGAGGAACAAAACATGCCACTATTGAGCAGTATTGAGTTGATGGCCCGCGAAGAGGGGATTGAGATTGGCAAGCACGAGGAACGACAAGAGATTATCCAAACTTTACTAAGAAAAGGATTCACAGCAGAGCAAATAGCTGAGATGACTGAGATCCCTTTAGACACCATTCAGACTTTACAAAACTCTTAGCTAGCTCTGTGACTAGTGTCAATCCTTTGGAGTAGATTTCAGATATCATAGAATCAACTGAAGAAAACTGCTGATGAAATTTAAGGAGATCCCTCTGGCAACATTGCGGGCCCAATTACCGAAGTGCAAGCGCCAGGTGCAACTGAAGCAGTATCGGCTTGCAGCAACCTATTACGGCAAGATCGTTGGGTTTTTGGTCCCACTAAGTGATCTCAACCTTTCAAATCAGGGGGAATGGATCCAAGAGTCCAGAACACTACAACTTCCTTTAACTGAGTTTCGGTCCCAATTGACAACTTTCTGGGAACGGTTACATCTGGATCTCGATTGTGTTTATCTCACATTTCATACTCGACGAGTGGCTGCCTTCGTATCACCACAGTTGAGTCATTACTTACCCATACCCAAAGCTGATGTTGAACAAAGGTTTCTCTTGAATGATGAGGAAGACTAGGGAACTTAGATCATCATGGGTTGAGAAAAAAGCGAGAAAATCAGGTGACCTATTGATCATTCCCTGTAGTGATCTGGTTCAGCTTGTGAATAATGACTCAGGAGTGACAGATGTAGCTGTGACTCTTCATAGATTTACAGTTCAGATCCAATGTAACTTCTCTTGACACAGTCATTGAGATCTAGCACTGAAATTAACCTGGTTGGTCCAAGATCCCTTCAAAAAGGAAGGTACTGCACTTGATTAATACAGTCTTCAGGGTCACAGACCTGAGCTAGTAACTCAAGATCACGCACACAAGCACCGATACTACTTCTCTGAGGATGGGTGTAAACGACACCGTAAAATGCTAGGCCTGCCTGTTGTCGTTGATGAGCAATGTTTAACAAATCATCATCTCTGGTAAATAACACTCGTTGTAATTCCATCGCCCTGTCCAAGACTTGGGGGTCTGGCAGCCCTGCTCGCCCATCTTCTTGAACCGTGAGCACATCAATACCTCTTAACCGAATTCCAACTGTAATTTGACGTGGAACATTTTCGTCCATGTACAGAGAAAGGGTCATGAAATAAGACCTTGCTCCCTTAATTTCTGGCTCATTCGAGATGGGGGTGACAGTTGCCGTAGATAGTCAACCCGTTCAAGCCGTTGCTGAATTTCAGCATCTAATTCGGATTGATGATCCCAGTAATAGGCCAAAGCTGAGTAAATTTGACCCAGTGCAATGTGAGGGAATTGAAAATGTAACTCTTCTGGACTCCACCCATGAGTGCAATGAGAAGTCACTAGCTCTGAAACTTTCATGGTGGTGCCCGCAATTATGGCAACGCCTTTGTCATCCAGGTAAACATGTTTGTAATCAGTATTCGTAATCATTGCTCAATCTATATCTGCTGATCGTATCGTTAGGCTTATTGTATTGTATGTCCTAACATAGCGAGTGAGTAATTGCGAACATGGAGGATGTCCAGGTTGCGGCTAGAGTCATAAGCCAGATCATAAGCACAAGTTCATAAGTGCAAAATTTGAATAACAGAGAGGAATCATGAAAACAGGCAATGTCTGTTGAAACTATCAGCCTAATTCAGGAACTGCAGAATGCCAAAGCAAAACCACTCGAATTAGCCATGTAATAACAAATACCTAGCCACATAAATGGTATGATTTTACCCATACATGAGATCCATGAACAATCATGCCTCGTAAAATCACCGTTGAACCTGTCCGTCGCCTCACTGTTGAGTTGCCAGAAAGCGAATATCAGCAGCTAGAAGCTTATTGTCTTCAACGGCAAGAGACCAAGCGTCAGGTTATCCGTAACTTAATTCAGTCCAATATTACCCCCCAAATAGGAGATTCAGATGAGCCAGAGAGGAATCAATATTGTCAGCATCAATTATGACGATCAAAAAGGCTCCAAAGGTTCAGGTCCCACTTGGGGGGATGGGGCTAAAGGACTATCTGATCCACAGTTTGTGCCAGCTAGTGTCTTAAAAGCCAATATGGAAGATTTCATTGCAATCTTAGAAGAAGCCCTAGATCAAGCTGATAAACCTGAGTCTAAGATCCGGCTAGATGAAATTGAACTCACAGTAGAGATCACAGGCGAAGGGAAGATCAATCTATTGGGGAGTGGCACCACAGTCGGTGGTAAGGGGGCAGTGACCTTGAAGTTTAAGCGCTCTTAGGGCTATGACTACCAGGAATTGGGCCATCACCGTTGGTATTAATCAATACCAGTAGATGCCAGTGCTACGGTATGCTCAACGAGATGCAGCTGAGATTACGCGCTTATTCTGGGAAGCTCAGTTTGAACAGGTATACTACTTCTCAGATAAATCCCCTCCAATTACAGATAGTAGTGAACCCTTTGATACATTTCCGCGAGCCGGGACGCTGCAGTATTTTTTGGAAGAACGTTTTAAGCAGGTAAAACTATTTCCCGAAGATAACTTGTGGTTCTTTTTCAGTGGTCACGGGATCCGCTCTGGCAGAGATGAATATCTGATGCCTGCTGATGCCGCTGAAGGAACTATTGAAACAACAGGGCTAGGGATCCACAAGCTCAGCGAACAATTGAAACTATCTGGGGCTGGCAATATTATCCTGTTGTTAGATGCCTGTCGAAATCAAAATCAGAGTCCAAATCAGAAAGGAACCTCAGGGATTGGTCATCAAAGTACCCAGGGTGTGATCACAATCTGGTCAACAACGCCTTACAAACCCTCCTTTGAGATCCCAGAGATAAAACATGGGGCCTTTACCTATGCCTTGTTAGAAGCATTGCAATCAAGCAACTGTGCTACAGCAGATCGATTAGATCAATATCTAAGTTATCGTGTACCCGAAATCAACCAGACCTATAAGACAAAAGAACAATATCCCACAACACGAGTTGAACCCTTATCGAAAAAACAGTATATTCTATTACCCCAAAGAGCTGAGAGCGCTGATGTAGAGCCATTGAAGAAAGAAGCATACAAAGCAGAAGCTAATGGAGATTATGCACAAGCCCGACAGATGTGGCAACGGGTGCTCGCGGTATGGAATGATCCAGAAACGTTTGGCCGAATAGAATACCTGGTTGAAAAGAGAATTCGGGGAGAGGGATCAACAGCCCTGATCCAGAAATTTGAACAGGACCTCTGGCTGGTTTGTGGGCAAACGTTGGATTGAAACCTATGGCCAGGACTGGGGCATTGTCCTCACTAATCAAGGTCCCATGGACGAAGACGAGGTGGCGTTTTGAGCATGTCTGAACCTTCTACCCTCATCACCTGTGAAGTCGAGTTCTCTGAACTACTCATTCAAGATCTGCGCCTCTATCTAGAGCAGCATCCCACCCAAGACTTCAATGAAACCATCGGTATAGCTTTAGTGGAATTTCTCCAACACCGACAAACCACTCTGCAGGAGACCTATGAACATGCTCGATAGACATTGGACCTATGAGCTATTGAAA
>CAYSWV010000138.1:0-3849 GCA_964434865.1 uncultured bacterium | reverse complement strand
GGTGTGCTGACTGGGGCTGGAGGTGGTGTGAGTACGGTGGTCGGTGTTGGTGTTGGGGGCGGGGGGGGCGTGGGGGTAGGCGTTGGGTTAGGAATAGGGGTAGGGATCAACAGCTGAGGTTCGGGCAAAACAAATGGGGCTGGTGTAGGTTCTGCTGGAATGGGATCTGAAATAGGAGAGCGTTGGCCAAACAATGCATTTCCAACCAGAGCAACAGCTCCTAATCCACCTGTAGCCAATAGACCATAGAGCATCCATTTCAACCATGAGGACTGGACAGTTGGGGTTCCACCAGGCAGTATCACTGTCGATTCGCTAGCCTCTGGTGCCAACTCAGAGGGATATCCCAAAGCCTCAGATCCTTGATTTTGCAGAGAAGTATTGGGAGGCTGGACTGACGTAGCATTAAAAGGTGACTCAGGCAGCTGGCTACCTAAATTGGGTGTAGCCCTTTGATCAGGAGCAGAGATAGGGTCTCTTGACTCAGGCTCTGAATGGTCTAGATCATCCGATTGTTCTATGAAAGCAAAGGCATCTGGTGCGGCTACTGCGGTTCCCTCTCCAGGATCATCTCCAAAAACAAAGGCATCTGGTGCAGCTACTGCAGTGCCTTCTCTAGGGTTGTCTACGAAAGCAAAGGCGTCTGGTGCGGCTACTGCGGTTCCCTCAGCGGGTTTTGCAGCTGAAGCACTCTCAGGGGTAACAACTGATGTACTGTGATTATGTAAATCACGGGGTTGGGACTCTTCCATTTGTGCATCCGCTTCAGCCATAGTCTGTAGTGAAAAAATAGCTGAAGATTCTGAAGTCCAATTGTTTTCAGACTTAGTGGAGCTGGAGGGGGCTAGATCTGAGATCGCAGAATCCAATGCTAAGCCTAAGCTATGCATAGTCTGAGGCCGATCCTTGGGATCTTTAGCCAGACATTCCATAATGATGTTTTCTAAAGCTGCAGGCACTTCAAAAGGAAGATCACAGTCCTCAAAAGGCCGAGGCGATAGGAAATTATGGCCCTGATACCAACCAGCAAAGGTATCGGTTTTAGGCTCTAGAGGTAGAGATCCTGTCAACATTCGGTAGAGGACAACCCCTAATGAATAGATATCTGAGCGGGAGTCTAATTCTTCACCGCGTAGTTGTTCAGGGGAGGCATAACGAGCTGTACCTAAAAAGCCTGAGGTTTGAGTGCCTAAGGCCATTGATACATCACTCATAGTTTTAGCAATACCAAAATCTAAGACTTTAATGTTTTCATCATTTGAACTATCTTGAAGCACAAAAATATTGCTGGGCTTGATGTCTCGATGGATAACCCCCTTGATCACTAAATGCTCAAAAGCAGCTTCAAACGTATGGGCATGATGGAGGGCTGTACACATTTGTCGACCTAAACGGACAACCCGGTCGGGTTCGAGATATCGATACTTGATGATCAGTTCATTAAGGCCCTTGCCATCGAGAAACTCCATAACTAGAAAGGGTTGCTCATCCTGGATACCATAGTCTAAGACTTTAATGATCCGAGGATGTTGGCCGAGCAACGCACTCAGTCTGGCTTCATCTTCAAACCGCCGCCGCAGTTGCCGGTGTAATTTATCATCACTGGTGGCAATACTCTGATGCAGAAACTTAATTGCGACAGGAGTACCAAAAAGATTCGCATCAGCCCCTTTAAAAACCTCACCCATTCCGCCAGCGCTGAGTCGTTGGGTGATCTGATAGCGACCTGCAATTACCTGTCCAATGGTTCGTTGTGCCACAAGAAGTCTGCCTCACTGTCATGCCATAGATTCAATTGACCGAATCAGATCACTCTGTTTAACACTACTAGCAATCAAGATCATGCATGGTGTCCACTGTTGCTTGTAGTCTATGACTATCATAGTATCTAGACCGATTTCTCATAAAGTTCTAGGTTAACTCATATCTTGCAGCAGCAGATTTGAATATCCAATCCATGTTGTCGAGCTAGGGGTCGTAATCGCTCAATGTCATGGATCAAGATGGTCAGCTAACACATAACTCAAACTCCCAAAACGGCACTGGTGGCCACATATCGCTTTAATGTGATTTATGAAGTGTCTGAAGAATTGTTCTACATTTGTCTATCATCACAGAGATAGTTTACTATTACCTTACAATCTCAATAAAGTCTCCAGAAGGTTAAAGACTGATCTCTGACTGTTCCGAGATCTGCTCGCTAGATAATTCTCGCCATTGTGCCAGCATTTGTTACTCAGGAGTCATGAACTTAGTTGTGGTTGGAGTAGGATTGTCGCACTGGCGACAGGTTTCACTATTGCATTCCTTACAAGATTCCGTTGTTTCAGGTGGAGTACGGTTGAACCTGTAGAGTTGCCTCATCATGAAATTTATAAAACTATTTTATAGGTTGTCGCAGAAGAGTTTTGAGGAGATCGCTGCCATGTTGGGTGTCAAACATATCAAGCAAACCAGAGCAAGGATGCGATCCAGCTCGGGTTCGATTCTGAGGATGTGCATCTGGTGTTCGTTCCGCCCTCTTCATTCAGCAAGGTGCAGCAAATGCCAACGAATGAAATGAGACAGAAAGCTGACGAACTTCTCGCTCAACTCTCTGCGGAGCAAATCAAAATTGCTCTGGATTTTCTAACTTATCTAGCTGATCAGGATCCTTCAGAGCTGAACACTCGAGATCTGATGCTTGCTAGTGAGACCATGTTGGCTAAAGACTGGTTGACTCCTGAAGAGGATGAAGCATGGCAGGACCTATAAAGGGTGATGTGGTTGTCGCACTATTCCCTTTCTCTGACTTAAGTCAATCTAAAAGACGACCTGCACTGGTCTTAGCCACGTTCCTGGATCAGGACATTCTGTTGTGCCAAATCACAAGTCAAGCAACAGGAGATCCTTATGCTGCCGAACTAGAGCCTAGCGACTTTACCGCAGGAAGCCTCAGACTCAAGAGTTACATTCGACCCAATCGTCTCTTTACTGCTGAGAGATCCATCGTTCTCTATGTAGCGGGTCACATAACGCAAACGAAAGAACAGGAAGTGATTAACAATATCATTGATATATTACGGCAACCTTGACCTCAAGAGTTTTTTACGAGTGGTCGGATCCGGGTGATCTACCTGGATGAGTTGACAGATGCAGAGGATTCGCTAGGAGTTGGGGCGGTTAAGCTAGTGGTGACGGCAGAGAGTCAGGCAGGGTTACAAGCACGCCGATTAGTGGAGCAGGCCCAAGAGCAGATTAGGGATCCGAGCTTACGGCGAGAGTATATTGAATTTATCGAGATGATATTAGTCTACAAGTTACCACAGAAGAGTTTTGAGGAGATCGCTGCGATGTTAGGTGTCAAAGATATCAAGCAAACCAGAGCCTATCAGGAAGCTTGTCAGGAAGGCATCGAAATCGGTGAGCAACGAGGGATCGAGATCGGTGAGTAGCGAGGCAAGCTTGAAGTTGTGCCTATCTTGCTGGAGTTAGGACTGTCTGTTGAGCAGATTGCGGAGCGACTCCATCTCGATCTGGATCCTGACTACTTGTATCCAAGGATCCTTGTCTTTATCCAGCCTTGATCTCACTATGGATCTGATGGATGTTTATGAAGACGTCACTCTTGAAACACCTAGGATCCAAACGGGAACGGGTCAAGAGGATTCAACGGCTTGACGGTTTCATTGGGATTCTCTTTCTATCTAGCTTTCAGATTCCCCATAACGGTGTAGACACCTGTAGTTGGCAAAGCATTGCTCGTCACTTGGGCTGGATCATTACAGCACTCGCCACGTTCAACAATCAGATCCCCATCAGGTCCAAAGATCCGGACATTCTTATCAAAGCTTCCAGATGTACTTGACA
>CAYSWV010000137.1:0-3989 GCA_964434865.1 uncultured bacterium | reverse complement strand
GCCCACACCTTAGATTGTTAGCAGTAAGGCCACAGTGTTGATGACGCCGGCATAGTGACGCATGATCAGATATCCAAGTGTTACTCAAATCGCTGGATGAAGATCCTTGAACTTGATAAGGAATGACGTCATGATCCATACAACGTTCTTCTGAAAATCAAATCAGTTAAGGGCATAAGATCAAAAGCTCTCTTCAGATCTAATTCCCCCACCCAGTTACCTTTAGGAAGCCTCAGTTAAAGGGCAAAGCAGCATAGCTCACATTTGACTGGCATAGCGCTATGATGGAAAACTGTAGTCTTGCAGCTAGATATGAGTTGCGCCGATGAGATTCACTCATTTTACTGACAGAGCAATAGCTTTTGGCTTCCTACAAGCACAGCCAGCTTCTTGGTCCTGCCAAGTTAGACTCATAGGGCACAATATTAAAATCCCGGTCAAACAAAATCACATCAAAGTTGTTTTTGAGTACCCAATCCAACCGGAAATAAGGATCATTACGATCATCAACATCAACAACATCAGGGTAAATCAAGTCAAGAAGGCGTTGTTTCTCTTGCACATCTGATAAATGATACGGCCCTTTTCTCAAGAAAATACTCATTGATCAAGCTTCATTTATGGGGTAGTTGCAGTTATTGGGAATTTAGGAAATCTCAATTTGATTTTATCCGATTTTCTCATTCTTTAATGCATTAAGAGGTTCCTGCTAAGGCTACTCTTGGAGGATCTATTAAATCGAATACGTTGCTAAGTAGATCGGGGATCGGGGTAAATAAACTGCACTAAAAATGGCTGAAACCCTTGTTTTACCGTCATCCAACGCAGGATAATAACCTTGACCTACTTAGCTAATCCAGTTGTTTTATCAGCAGTAGAATTCAAGGTTAGGTTTGTACCCGCGTCCCGCGGCACTATAAGATAGAATCAACCTATTTACTAACTAATATCCATACTTCTTAAACTTTTGTTGAATCTCATCAGGACTTCCTGAGAGTAGATCTACATACTTTTGTCTTGCTATTTGCTATTTTAATGTCACACCCTAAAGTTTGTTCAATAAATTCTCTCGGACCTGCAAGCGTAAAGTCTCTTTCTCCTCCCTGATGGAGGGCAAATTGTCGACTTTCTGGGATAAAGATAGTGTCAAGCATGCTAATTGCAAGAAAATGTTCGTTTAAGATATCTGGATCCATAGGAAGCCTATAAATGAGACTCTCCGAATCTAAAGGCTCACTGATATAACCTGTTACAATGGCTAACCATTCGTGACAGTCTAAAGACTTTGCTGCTGCAGTCAAATTAGTACAGAATGTGAAAAAACGGAGATCCTCATCTGACATATCTTTCAATGTTTTATGTTTTATCAAAAACAAAAGCCTCAAATTTATTCTCCAGCAACCACTCAAGCCGAATGTAGTGTATGCTTTCATCGACCACAATGTATTTCACTAAATCTATAGCTTGCTGTTGTTCTTTAAGGCTTACAATACGATAAGGGCTGTTTGTCATTGAAATTGAAATCATTCTCAATCAACCTCATTCGTTGAGTTAGTCTTCCTACCATTAAAACTTAAGAGAAAAGAGACCTCTAATCAAAAGGTTCGGATGAGTTCGTTGAGAGTGAGATTTTTGATTTACTGGAAACTTTGTCTATCTAGCCACGCTTGGAGATCAGCCTCGATCAGAGAGAAACTGCTTGGCAAATCGGTCATGGGGAAAACGTGTCATACGAGAGATGAGTTGGCCAGTTGATCTGGACTTCGTAGAGTGATTGCATTTCAAGATATTTTAATTCCTCATAGGCTGAACTTCTCAAGGTTTTACCTGTTTTTCAAGCTGATGATATTGAATATTTTTTTAACGCATACTTTATCTTTCAACAAAACAGCTGGCTTTATCCTTCGATTAAATAAGGCTGTGACTTCCCTATGCTAGGATCCATGGGTGTTAACTCTGAAATGTGATCCAGATCACTAGGGTTCGGTGACAGTAATATTGTATTCTGGTCTCCAAGAGCAAGGATCTGAGCACTACTGTGATTTTGGTATCGTAGTGAGGTGACTTCTCCAAACTCTGCCAGCAACATTCTCAAAAGAGACTTTTCAAGATAGTTGTTAAGTAATGAATTCACGCTTCAGGTGCTTTTTCATGTTATTCTCCTCAACTCAAGCCAAGATGGGTTGCCTTGTTTCTCTAGTACTCATCTCATCATCTGCATTACTAACTTCAAGGGCTTATGCTCAAGAGCCATTCGATTGCCCTATTAGTCCTCTAGTCCCAATTTCTGGTACAGCAAAGGAGTATCGCAACCCTTCTTTGGGCTTCAAGTTTAAAGTTCCTTCAAATTATATTGTGTCTGAGAAGGTGGACCCGAGTAGTAGACTTCTCTTTATCAGTAATCCATCTATTCATAGCCATACAGAGTGCCTAAAGCAAAATCAAGTGCAAACAACTGTTTTATCTGTCGTTACAGTGGGTGTTTATGAGGAAAACCTTGAGGGAAAAGATGTGAATGCTTATTTGCTTAGTAGAGCATCGGCATTACCACCACCCCAAATTAGTGGAGCTAGGTATATTGACGAGATTCCCAGAACTGTCACTATTTTGAATCAACCTGGTGTCTACTACTCTACAAGAAATCCTGATGGGGCTGCTTACGTTTTGGCTTTTATGAGTCCAGATAAGATGTTAATTGAAATCTCAACACCTTATAACTGGAGAGATCAAAAGCCTGTTGCTTTATTTGAAAAAGAGGTGTTTGATCAGGTGATCAATAGTTTCACTTTTATCTCTGAAGCTAGTGATCAAGCAATCCCTGAAACAGCTAGCCAAAATCCAACGTTTACTGAGATTGTCTTTGAAATGGGTAATCAGGGGCACTTTTCAATCTTAAGTAATATAGGTCGTGTTGGTAATGGGGTTCCCTTGGCGGCTCTGCTAAGTTCTGAGGTTGATTTAAATGGTGATGGCAGTCCTGAAATTGTTACAACTCTCGATAGCAGTCAAGTCCCGCCTTCCTTTTGTGGTAATCGGGGGTGCAGCTCGGAGATCTTTACTCAGCAAGATGGTAGTTGGTCTCAAATTTTTGGTTTGTTGGGAGGTCGCCCCTTAGCTGTAGCTGGATCTAGTACTAACGGTTATAGAGATATTGCAAAACCGATCGGTAGCACAGGTAGGATATTCTTGGCATTTAGTTTCAATGGGCAAGAGTATGTGAGATCTTACTATCAGGATGGAACGATGCGTATTCCAGCTGTGGTAGCTCCGTTTGAAGTAACTGTGACTCAGTCTGTATCATTTTTTTCTCAACCTTCAGCAAGTCATCCTATTAGTGACTCCCCAAGTGGGTCAGTGCTGGTGTTAGGGCAAGTTGATAACTGGTATCTCGTACAGGCCTGTCCTGCCTTTGCTTGCGCGGGTTCTCTTTATTATCTGCCTGTAGATGCAACACGGTAAGGGTGCCTCTGATCATGGTGTCAGTATTCTCTTAGGAAATAGAGATGGATCCTTTGAGAGGGTACCCAGTGTTTTATTTGAAAATAGGCTTCTGGTCCTAATAGTAGTAGACCCTGCCCCCTTGTACTCAACGCCTTACGGCATCATAAGGATTTTCAGGCTAACAATTGCAACTCCCTGACAACCGTAAAAGGTGCTCAACGCCTTACGGCATCATAAGGATTTTCAGTCCTATCAAGTCCGACTCTCAGCCAAGGCTTCATCACTGTGCTCAACGCCTTACGGCATCATAAGGATTTTCAGTGAGGTGATCAGGAAACACTACCAGGGGGACCTTTCCGTGCTCAACGCCTTACGGCATCATAAGGATTTTCAGAGGAGAGCATTACCGCCAGATGCGCTATCCCAGATTAGTGCTCAACGCCTTACGGCATCATAAGGATTTTCAGTGTTCTGAACAATAACTAATTGCTAGCCAGACGAATAGTGATCAACGCCTTACTGCAACATAAGGATTTTCAGATGTCTTA
>CAYSWV010000136.1:0-4195 GCA_964434865.1 uncultured bacterium | reverse complement strand
GCTGAACACACGCATTTCTGTTTTATTGAAGGTCTAATGAGCATTCAAGATCGCAATATACAAGGATCGGTAGATTTTGTAAAGCAAAACTAGTTAATAGAGCACATTTCCCTGTCAACTGGTACTCATCATTGTAACAATAAGCAATCAACTAATATTGAGATCGTGTAGGGTTTGATGTAGTCTAAGTATAGTTTTAGTCAGACTAGCTTTGAATTGCTTAAGGAGTAGCGGATTAACCTACTAGAGATATAGCAATTTGTTGGTCATTGTTGACTTTTTTCGCATGTTCACCCTATAAAGTTCTGCAAAATAGAGTTGGTTATGACACGAATTAGGGTTTTCAAGTTTGCCTTGGCAAGTCTCCTTTGCCTTGTTGTTTGGGATACACCGATTTACGCCCAGGAAAATACTGCTGAGGTGGAGGTTGCCGAGGAGTCATCTGCACCTGCTTTGACTACCACCAGTGATCCCCAAATTCCTGTTGATGAGCTGCAGCTGTTGTTGAAACCCCTAACGTTGTCAGAACTCGAAGGTGAGGCAGAAGGGTGGCGGTCTCTATTGAGAAGTAAAGTTCAAGAGATCAGTGATGCCGAAATTGCAATTAAGCGTGAAAATGCTATCATTGCTCGCCGGGCGGAGGCAGCTGCTACCCTCGAACAAGCTCAGCAATCTCTATCAGAGGCAGAAACGGCTCTGGGTAGTGTAACTCCTGGCACTCCTGAGTATGAAGCTGCTGCTAGGACCCTGGAAGAAGCTAAGGAAAAGTTAGGGGAAGCTCAAGAGGCTCTTGAGGAAGCCCGGGCCGCTCGAGAGACAATACAAGAAGATGAGGCTTTGCAAGGAGCTTTGGCCGAAGCCGAACAAACGGGTTTATTCAATGAAGCTCGCCGAGTTCTCGAGAGTGCCCGTAGAGAGCGAGACACCTTGTCAGCCGGATCCCCTGAGTATCAAATTGCCACTGTCAATATTGACGCCCTTGACAGTGCTATTAATGACACTGAGGGAGCTCTCGAAGCCCAGCAAAGTGCTCCACCTGATTCGCCTGAATACGAGGAACGCACGCAGGAACTAGAAGCAGCCCGGGAAACTTTGCGACAAGCCACCGAGGCCGCCGCCAGTGCTGAAGATACAGCCGCACGGATCTTGAACCAGGCTCGACGAGATCGGGAAGCCTTACCTGCAACCTCTTTAGCCTATCGTGAAACTACTCAGCAGATTAGGGATCTACAATCAACTATCGAAGATTTCAATGCCGCTCAAGAGTTTTTGGATGGTATTACAGAAGAGTCACCAGAGCGGGCTGAAGCTGAAGCTAGAGTGGAACGGGTGCGGGCTACCCTAGAACAAGCGACTCGCGAGGCCGCCCGCTTAGACGACAATGCAAAACGGATCCTATCTGCAGATATAGCTGAGCGAGATGCTCTTGAAGAGGGATCCCCCGCTTATGTCGAAGCCAATCAACAAATTGAAAGGTTAGAAGCTGCCATTGTTGACTTTGAGGCAGCTCAGGCAACTCTAGCTGAGATCGAAGTCGATACACCAGACTATGAGCAAGCTGTTGAAGCTCTGGAAACGGCTCGCGCCAATCTTCAAGATGTTACTGAGGCAGCAACCCCTGCTGTTGAAAAAGCGCAACAGACTTTGTACCGAGCCCGCCAAGCTCAGAACAATTTTGATGGATCTATTCCTGATATTGCCACTGAGCGGATTCAAGCCCTAGAAGCAGCTATTGCTGAGTACGAAGAGGCTCAGGCTGCTGTTGAAGAGAGTGAAGAGAATGAACAAGCAACTCAAGCTTTGGCAACAGCGGAACAAGTGATGGCCGACGCAGCAGCTGGTGCCGCCGATGCCTCGGTGGTGTTGGTAAATGCACAACGGCTACTGACTGAGTCCCAAGCTGCTCGCGAGACATTGGCCCCAGATTCATCCGAGTATACAAGCGCCACGGAAGCCATTGAGGGGCTCCAGGCTGCCATCACTAATTTTGAGTCGACGCTGATAGCTGGGGGCCAAGTTGCCGATCTTCGCACACCGTTGCGGCAGGCTAGCCAGACAGTGGTGGAATTGCTCCCGACTCCAACGGCTACTAGCACTCCTGCTGAGACAACAACAGCCCAAACAGAGGTGACAGCTGAGAGTGATAGTACGGCAGCTCAACAATTAGAAGAGGTGTCGGCAGATTTGCAAGCCCAAGCCGAAGCCGAAGCGGAATTAAAGAATCAGCTGGTAGCAACCGTGACGGAGCTGCAGTCTCAACGGACAGCATTAGCTGATCGCTTCAAAGAGGTTCTCAATGAGATTGATGCTAAAGGCGGCGATACCACAGCTTACCGCAACTACCTAACTGCTGTGAGTGGCGTTGTAATTGATATTCAAGACACAGAAGGGCTGGGAGTTCGGATCATTAGCTGGCTCCAATCTGAAGAAGGGGGGCTACGCTGGGCCTGGAATCTAGCTACCTTCTCTGGGATTGTCGTGGGGGTCTCGATTGGATCTCAAATCATAGCTTGGATCCTTGGCTTTGGCATGACCCGATTTGGCGGGGCCTCCAAGGTCTTGCGTCAGTTTGTGGTGATGCTGATTAGCCGGGGTGGGATCATTGTAGGGATCCTGCTGGGCCTGACAGCTTTGGAAGTGAGTTTGGGACCGATCTTGGCTCTGTTAGGGGGAGCTAGCTTTGTGTTAGCCTTTGCCCTGCAGTCCAACCTGGGTAACTTTGCCAGTGGTCTGATGATCATGGTCAATAAACCTTTTGATATTGGAGATGAAGTCGTTGTCGCTGGGGTTTGGGGATTCGTTCACTCCTTTGACATCACCAGTACCCGGATCGCAGGCTACTATTGTCAGATCTTCACCATTCCAAATAATGCTATCTGGAGTGGCACCATTGAAAATCGGAGTATTAAGGGTGGGGTACGTCAAGGCATGATCGATGTACATGTGCCATTGACCTCTAATTGGAAACAAGTGGCTCAACTTCTGGAACAGTCAGCTCAAGACGCGCCCGATGGCAAGCTGCGGTTTGCTAGCTTCTGGAGTCTCAATGAGCACTTTGCCAAGTTCCGTATCCGGTGGGAAGCTGATCACAGCAAATTCTGGTCAGCCTATGATCAGATCCATATGAATATCAAAAAATACCTTGAGGCAGCTGGCATTCCGTTTGCGCTGCCAACCACCATTCTTATGAATGGATACCATAACAATGTCCCTTGGGATAATAATAAGGAAGGTAGAGGGATTAGTGAGCCAGATTCTCTAGATGCAGGTCACGATGCTAAATCTCTTCCCTCTCCTCGTTTCGAAGAGTCTGTTCAAACGTCAGAAGCTAAAGATCCAGCTACTACACATTCTTAGGCTTATGCGTAGATTGGCTGCTTGCTCCTTACTCCTTACTTGGGGTTAACCTTCATGCCATAGGAGGATTTTACAAGTTTTCAGTGGCCAGCGAGAATGTCAGTATAATAGTCAGGATAATAGATTGGGACAACTGAATTCACCGGTGTTGCACAATTAGTGGATGATTGTTGCCTGAAAGGTTTGTTGTGTCGTTATGATCATTCTGTTTTTGTGCAATGCCAATTCATCCAACTCAATGGTGATTAATTCATGAAGATGCAGCACATTCTACCTAGTTTCGCTATGGTGACTAAATGACTATTCTCAAGGCAAAGTTGACCACAGTAAGGCTATGGTCTCTACTCTCCTCTGCGCCTATTCTAAAGACATCACGCCAAAATTCTTCATTGGTTTTGCTGGCAGTCTTATTATCCTTAGCCTCATCAGGGTGGACGACTCTAGGGGCAGCTAATGCAAGTGAGAAGCCTGCAGAAGGACTGACAATTCGGCCAGCACTGCCTACTTACCTGGAAAGTCGTTTTTTTGCTGAGGTTGTTGTCTGGGGATTAGAAGAGTTAGGCTACACCATTACTGGAGTAAAGGAACTGGCTCCTGCGTTGAGTTTACAAGCTGCGGCTGATGGAGACGTTGATTTTGTTGCTTCCTACATTGAGCAGGGACAGCGTCCTATGTTTGAGGCAGCAGGGGGAGAAGAGAAATTACAGATGGTGGGTACCATTATGCCCCGCTATCTAGAGAGCTATTTTATTGATGTTGCTACTGCAGAAAAGCACTCAATCCAAAGTATTGAGCAGTTACAGGATCCTAATTTAGCCAAATTATTTGACTCCGATAG
>CAYSWV010000135.1:0-4434 GCA_964434865.1 uncultured bacterium | reverse complement strand
TCGCTGTATCCGTATCACCATTACTGTCTTCGATTGTGTAAGTAAAGGTGTCGGTACCGTTGAAATCTGCATTGGGGGTGTAGAGGAAGCTGTCATTGGTTGGATCACTGTCTCCACCATTTACCAAAGTGACGGTACCATTAGTCGGTTGTGTAAAGGCAACATCAACGGTACTTGCTCCATCGCCACCAAAATCATCATTTACTAATACATCCAGAGCATTATCAATGCTATCTTCATCTACGGTGAAGCTGTCATCTGTCGCGGTCGGTATATCGTTGATTGCATTGACAGTTATTGTGACGGTAGCTGTTGAGGTGTCTCCATCGATATCTTCGATAGTGTAGGTAAAAGTATCGGTGCCATTGAAGTCTGCATTTGGGGTGTAAGTGAAGCTATCATTGGTCGGATCACTATCTCCACCATTCACTAAGGTTACAGTTCCATTCGTGGGTTGAGTGAAGGCAACATCAACAACACTAGCTCCATCCCCACCGAAATCATCATTTACTAATACATCCAGGGCATTATCAGTACTATCTTCATCTACGGTAAAACTGTCATCAGCTGCAGTCGGGGTGTCATCCACTTCAGTCACGGTTACTGTTACTACAGCTGTAGACGTGTCCCCATCAGTATCAGTGATCGTATAGGTAAACGTATCAGTCCCTGAAAATCCATTGTTTGGCGTGTAGACAATAAAGTCATCAGTTGGATCGCCTGGAGTCCCATTATCATTGACTACAGCAGATCCGTTAGAAGGGGGTGTTGTTGGCACCAAGCTACTTAGTTGATCAAATGTCAAATTACTATTGAACGTGTCATTAGCCAATACCAAAATATCGATAGGCGTGTTGTCATCCGTTGAGGCACTATCATTGACAGCAAATGGCGGCGAGTCTACAGGATTGACGACTGGATCATCAAAGCTGTTACCATCTCCTGGGATACCCAAGCTAAATGAAAACTGTCTAACACCACCGCCACTTACAGTTAGTCCTACTGTTACAGATAGTGAATTCACTGGTGTTGTAAAGTTGGCAATAAAGGCACTTGAGTTCGTAAAGCTGATCCCAGGATTTTCTCCAGATTGCGCGTCAAATCTGACAGTTCCAGGAGGGCCTTCTGTGATGTTTAACTGAGTGCTAGCATCAACAATATAGTCGGTAAAACCAGAGATAATGTAGAACTCACGATTGCCGTCGAGATCGATCCCAGTCAGCGCAAAATTTTCAAGCGCAATTGGATTATTGGAATCATCAACCAACGTGATATTGTAAGTCGCCGATCCCGGAGGTGATCCAGGTGGGTTTAATCGAGGCTGCAATCGAGCAAGATTGGAACCGTTATCATCAATATCATCGAGAGTAAGCCCATTCAAAGTTAAGTCAATGATCGCATCAACCTGTGGCGTACTGCCTGGAAGGATATCAGTGTATCGACGTTGAGTCGGAGAAATATCAGTAAAGTTATTTCCCAGGGTTAAGGGATTAAAATCGACATCAAGTACCGTTTCAACTTGCAGAGTGCCTGACCATTTTTCCTGCAGGTAGGCGATATCCAGTACTTCTGTGGGATCAATAGATCCAGTCACATATTCTAAAGTCCAGTCCCCTTGATGACCCGTTAGATCGTCAGAAGCTGCAACATCGGCCCCTGTTAGTTCGGCCCATTGATCAACAAAAGCTTTTCCTGTTTTTGAACCAGCCAGGTTACATCCGTAGAAATGAATGTCAGCCTGAGCAGCTAAAGCACCAGACCACGACCGAATTTGCTCAGCTTTATGGTTAAGATTATGTTCATTAATCGTACGGTTACCCAGGATCAGTTCACCAGTATTGCCATGAGACAAAATATGAATAGTTTTAATATTTTGATAGTTGTGCAATGTTTCAGTAATTTGATCAATACCGTCACGTGACGCATCCAGGACAACCACTTCAGCTGTTGGTGAAATTCCCTCTAATACGGTATCAAGATCAGGAATAGCATCAATAAAAACTAGTTCAGTATCACTTTGAGGTAAAGTTCTAGCTTTGGGCAGCGTTAATTCATCGAATAAAAGTAACTGAGCTTGAGAATAGTCATGCTGTTCTGCATAAGACACCTGATCAAAGAGAGCCATAATAGCTAATAGGATCGGCATCCACCCTAACCACTTAGCTTGGGGAACCTTGGTCCACACCTTGAAAAACCCATACTTAATTAGTGCCAACATGCCAGACTCCTCACAATTCACACTCAATGTCCACTGTCATTGACCCATCACCCAGGTCATCTACTCTGTTCAATTGACTGCTAGCGTTCAATCCGTAGCAATACCGAATTGGTCTTTACCACAGTATTGACACTGCCACCGATCACCAGAAAGCCTAGATTGACAATGTCTAGCTCCTCAAGCTCAGCCGGAGATGGCAAAGGCAACTCCAATCGACAGGGTTGATCAGCTTGGTTGCCTCCTGGGCTATAGCACACCTGAACTAGCTCTCTGATAATGGGATCCCCAGTTTGAATAATTTGCTCAATCAAGTCATTGACACTCAAGGCCTGACTCGGAAAGCCAACTTTAACCCTTAAGATATTTTCTAGATCCCTAATTTCAGCACCCGTGTAGTTGGCAAACACATTTTCCTCTCGTAACAAAACTCGATAAACAGCTTCGCTCCAAACGCTGACATCGACAGCTGCCGTAAACACAAAGCCATGGAGCTGCTCAAAGCCATTACTCACTTGGACAATGCCACCTGGAGGCTGAAATAGACTGCCATCAAAAGGAATCTGAAACTCAGAAGCATCGTCAACAACACCCGTCCCTAAAGATGGCTGAATCAGTTGCCCCCTGGTATTGACTTGAAAGAGATCAGCCGTTGATCCAGATGGAAAAGCTAGTCCTGAGAGATTCTGACAAATACTTGCTCCTGAAAGCGCCCCATTCTGGAGACAAAGCGTAAACGGATCTAGAACCTGACCCAGAATCGCAGCTGTGTTGGCTGAGGTCACCTGACTTTGTGTGGAATCGATAACGGGATTAACAGTGACCACACTGCCTCCACCCCCACCACAAGCACTCAACATAAAGAGACCAAGACCCACAGCACTGTGAGTGAGCCGTCGTTTGAGTTTTGAGTTGGTCATTAAGGTCAACATTGGCATGGCTTATTCCTCTCTCCTCACTAGATCTGTCAGAGTCTCTATCGCACTACTAGGGCAGCATCTACAAAGGATGTCGTCACCTGATCCTCGCCTCGGCTAAAGGTGATCTGACCATCCAAGAGGTATTCCCCTACCGGTAAGGCTTGATTGCTAGATACAGCCAGTTGGACTCGTTGTTCACCGATAGCGGCTGGGAACAGATTACGAAACGCAGTGCCCAGTTGTTGGGGAAACAAAGCATAAACAAAAGTGCCTTGAGTGGCGAGAGCTAATTGCTGGAGATCAAAGACCTCTACCGCTGGACCCAAGCCCACCACATAGACAGGTAAACTTGTGCCCGATCCATTCGGCAAAGCTTGCAAGGCTTGTATGGCCTGAGTGAGCGAAAATTCACTATCGTTATCCACACCATCAGTAAACACAACCACCCGGCGATTGATCCCATCCGCTGGGCTAAAATCACTCAGTAATTGACCCGCTTCCACAGTGGCATCAAACAAAGCGGTATCCCCTCCAGGTGTGGCAGCTAAAACACCGCGTTCTAAATCAAACTGATCCGCAGTAAAGTCTTGTAAGAGCTGAGCCGTCTGTAAGGGAATGCCGCGAGCTGTAACACCAAAGCCTGTATCTTGATTGTCAAAGCGGAGCACCGCCCCGAAATCTAAAGGGTTTGAACGGTACTGATTAACGAGTCCAAAGGCAGCTTCAAATCGCAACTCTTGAGGATCAGACTCAAATAGACTTCCAGACCCATCCATCAGCAAAGATAAGTGCACAGGCTGATCCGGCAGACTTGAGGCTGGATTAATGATACTGGCAGGCATTAAAGAAATTTGAAACGGAAGCGTCATGCCTGCGATATTAGTGACCGATGTAACCATGAAGGTCAACTCATCCGCTGAAACACCGATCAATGGCTGTATTGGATTTAGCTGGGATAGCACCGCTAGGTTAAACTCCATCAACCCCGTGGTTCCCTGAAACGATTGGGTCGTGGCCCCGTTGAACGTTAGCGTGGTAGACGTAGACTCCAAAGGTGGTGGCGTTGGATCAACGGAAGGCGCCTGAACCACCACACTACTATCATCAGAGCCGCATCCTAAGAGACCCGCCGCTAAAATAAGATTGACCACTCCACACAGATAATGGCGTCTTAAACAGCGCATAGTATTATCAACTATAGATCACAGTTTATTCATACCATCAAACTTCTGTAAAGGCCAGTCTTTTTGGGATCTATATGTAGTCTTAACAACTTGCCATAACTAGACAATCAGTAGA
>CAYSWV010000134.1:0-4518 GCA_964434865.1 uncultured bacterium | reverse complement strand
TCTTACCCAATGATGATTTTGGTGGGGATGGAGCTGGAACTGTTGATGTTGTCTTCACTCAGCCAGCCAATGGAACAGTCACTTTGGTTAATGGTGGGGATAGTGATCCAACCAATGACAGCTTCCTCTACACACCCAATGCCAACTTTAATGGTACGGATACGTTTACCTATACGATTGAGGATGCTACCGGAGATACGGCTACAGCTACTGTCACAATTGCGGTTACAGATATAGCTGACTTACCAGTTGCCACTGATGATAGCTTTACAGTAGATGAGGATAGTGTTGATAATCCATTAGATGTGTTACCTAATGACAACTTTGGAGCAGATGGAGCTGGTACGGCTGATGTTGTCTTTACCCAACCCGCTAATGGAACCGTTACCTTAGTTAATGGTGGGGACAGTGATCCAACTAACGACAGCTTCCTCTACACGCCCAACAGCAACTTCAACGGCACTGATACCTTTACTTACACGATTGAAGATGCTACCGGAGACACGGATACAGCCACAGTTACAGTAACTGTTAATGATGTTGCTGATCTGCCAGTTGCTACTAATGATAGCTTTACAGTAGATGAGGATAGTGTTGATAATCCATTAGATGTGTTACCCAATGACAACTTTGGAGCAGATGGAGCTGGTACAGCCGATGTTGTCTTTACCCAACCTGCTAATGGAACGGTTACCTTAGTCAATGGTGGAGACAGTGATCCAACTAACGATAGTTTCCTCTACACACCCAATGCCGATTTCAATGGCACGGATACCTTCACCTATACGATTGAAGATGCCACTGGAGACACGGATACAGCCACAGTAACCCTGACCGTCAATGCCGTTAATGATACGCCAACCGCAGCGGATGACAGCTTCACAGTGGATGAAGATAGTGTTGACAATGCCCTCGATATCTTAGCTAATGATGACTTCGGTGGTGATGGAGCAGGAGTTGTTGATGTTGCCTTCACTCAGCCAGCCAATGGCACGGTTACCTTAGTCAACGGTGGCGATAGCGATCCAACCAATGATAGTTTCCTCTACACACCCAATGCCAACTTTAATGGCACGGATACCTTCACCTACACGATCCAAGATAGTAATGGGGATACAGCAACAGCAACAGTAACTTTAACTGTCAATCTAGTGAATGATATACCAACTGCAGCCGATGATAGCTTCACAGTGGATGAAGATAGTGTCGATAATGCCCTCGATGTCTTAGCAAATGATGATTTTGGTGGTGATGGAGCTGGAGTCGTTGATGTTGTCTTTACGCAGCCAGCTAATGGAACGGTTACCTTAGTCAATGGTGGAGACAGTGATCCAACTAACGATAGTTTCCTCTACACGCCCAATGCCAACTTTAATGGCACGGATAACTTCACCTACACGATTGAAGATGGTGATGAAGATACTTCAACGGCTACTGTCACAGTTACTGTTGCGGATATAGCTGATCTACCAGTTGCCACAGCTGACAGCTTCACCGTTGATGAAGATAGTATTGACAATGCGCTCGATGTCCTAACCAATGATGACTTTGGTGCAGATGGAGCTGGAACAGTTGATGTTGTCTTTACTCAACCCACTAATGGAACCGTTACCTTGGTGAATGGCGGAGATAGTGATCCAACTAATGACAGCTTCACTTACACGCCCAATGCCAACTTCAATGGTACGGATACCTTTACTTACACGATTGAAGACAGCACTGGAGATACTTCAACAACCACAGTTACTATAACCGTCACAGATATAGCTGATCTACCAGTTGCCACCGATGACAGCTTCACTGTAGATGAGGATAGTATTGATAACCCACTAGATATCTTAGTCAATGATGACTTTGGTGCAGATGGTCCAGGTACTGCAGATGTTTTCTTTACACAGCCAGCCAATGGGACCGTTACTTTAGTCAATGGTGGAGATAGTGATCCAACTAATGATAGCTTCCTCTATACCCCTAATGCGAATTTCAGTGGTGCTGATACCTTTGCGTACAGAATTGAAGATGCTACAGGCGACACTTCAACAGCCACAGTCACAATTACTGTCACCGATGTAGCCGATCTACCAGTGGCTACCAATGATAGCTTCACAGTGGATGAGGATAGTGTCGATAATGTTCTAGATGTATTACCCAATGATGACTTCGGTGGTGATGGAGCAGGAGTTGTTGATGTTGCCTTCACTCAGCCAGCCAATGGCACGGTTACCTTAGTCAATGGTGGCGATAGCGATCCAACCAATGACAGTTTCCTCTATACACCCAATGCTAACTTCAATGGCACGGATACCTTTACCTACACGATTGAAGATGCTACGGGGGATACTTCAACCGCTACAGTTACTCTAACAGTTACGGATATAGCCGATCTACCAGTAGCCACCGATGATAGTTTCACAGTAGATGAAGATAGTGTTGACAACCCATTAGATGTTCTAGCAAATGATAATTTTGGAGCTGACGGAGCTGGGACAGTTGATGTCAGCTTTACTCAACCAGCCAATGGTACCGTTACCTTAGTCAATGGTGGCGATAGTGATCCGACTAATGATAGCTTCACTTACACACCTAACGCCGACTTCAATGGCACGGATACCTTTACCTACACGATTGAAGATGCTACGGGGGATACTTCAACCGCTACAGTTACTCTAACAGTTACGGATATAGCCGATCTACCAGTAGCCACCGATGATAGTTTCACAGTAGATGAAGATAGTGTTGACAACCCATTAGATGTTCTAGCAAATGATAATTTTGGAGCTGACGGAGCTGGGACAGTTGATGTCAGCTTTACTCAACCAGCCAATGGTACCGTTACCTTAGTCAATGGTGGCGATAGTGATCCGACTAATGATAGCTTCACTTACACACCTAACGCCGACTTCAATGGCACGGATACCTTTACCTACACGATTGAAGATGCTACTGGAGATACCTCTACTGCTACAGTGACGATAACTGTTGAAGCTGATAATGATCAGCCTGATGCTCTAGATGATACGGCTACAACCCCATCAGATACTCCTGTGAGTATAGATGTGTTGGCAAATGATACAGATCCCGAGGGAGATCCTTTAACTATTACAGATGTACCTACTTTGCCTACTAACGGAGTTGCAGAAATTGATGATAACGACACTCCCAATGATCCAACAGATGATTTTATTATCTACACCCCGAATGCTGGATTTAGTGGTACGGATACCTTTACCTACACTATCCAGGATCCAGGTGGTGAAACAGATACGGCTACTGTCATAGTCACAGTTGATAATGCAGCTCCTGATGTAATAGATGATGTAGCTACAACGGCTACTGACATTCCTGTAGAGGTCGATGTACTAGCCAATGACAGTGATCCGAATGGCGACCCATTGACAATAACAGATATCCCAACGCCACCAAGCAATGGTAGTGCAGTTATCAATGACAACGACACTCCAAATGATCCAACTGATGATTTTATCGACTACACCCCAAATGCTGGATTTACAGGCACAGATACCTTTACTTACACGATTCAAGATCCATCAGGAAACCAGGATATAGCCACAGTAACCATCAACGTGACGGATAGACCGGTTGCAAATGATGATACTGGAGTCACTCAAGTAAGCACACCTGTGACGATACCGGCTATCGCAAATGATGAAGATCCAGATGGCACGATTGATCCCGCCACTATAGATTTAGATCCTGCAACCCCAGGCCAACAAACTACAGTTTCGGTAACAGGTGGAACATTTACAGTCGATCCAGCAACAGGCGAAGTCACTTTGATCCCTAATATTGGATTTACAGGTGTAACCACGACTCCTTACACTGTCAACGACAATGATGGCTTCACTTCGAATATTGCAACTATTTCTGTGGTGATTGGAACCATCCCAGTTGCAAATGATGACTCAGTAGAATCCTTGCCCAATACTCCGATTAGCTTCAATATCACAGACAATGATTCTGATCCTGATGGCACGATTGATCCCACCACAGTTGATCTAGATCCAGCTACTCCAGGCCAACAAACTACACTAACTATTCCTCAACAGGGAACCTTTACAATTGATAATAATGGTGTAGTCACCTTTACTCCAGATCCTGGCTTTATTGGCACAGCCTCTATTCCCTACACCGTCAACGATAATGATGGATTAACATCAAATGCTGCCACGATCACAGTTACTATTGCAGCTAGTACTCCTATAGCCAATGATGATGTGGCTACTACAGCTCCAAATACACCAGTCACCGTTGGAGTTACCAACAATGATATAGATGAAGACGGTACCATCGATCCCACAACAGTAGATCTAGACCCAGCAACACCAGGTCAACAGACTACCGTAACGATCCCAGGACAAGGAACCTTCACGGTTGATGATAACGGAGTGGTCACCTTTACTCCTGAACCAGGCTTTACCGGTACCGTATCGATTCCCTACACGGTTGATGATAATGATGGGTTAACTTCCAATCCAGGAACAATCACCGTAACTGTTG
>CAYSWV010000133.1:0-4557 GCA_964434865.1 uncultured bacterium | reverse complement strand
CTTACGTCCTAGTGGATCTGTGACTGTAGCAGAAGTATCTGTATAGGCATACCGTACTGCCCAGAGCATCAATCAAGCGAACTTGCACTTCAAATTGACCTAGTTGCAGATCCTGAGCCTGCCAGCGAATAGTCCCCAACTCCGGATCAATCACCATACCACTCGGGAAATGATCCAAGGTCCAGAGACTGTAATCGCTAGTAAGTTATACGTAAGTAAATTCACTAGAATAATAGTGTTCTATCGGATGGATCTGTCCATGACCACTCCTGCCCAGGCCCATTTTGACGAACCTTGGAAGGAGGTCCTAGATGCCTACTTTGAATCCTTTTTGACCTTCTTTTTCCCAGCTGTTCATCCTCTCATTGATTGGTCGCAGCCACAGGAATCTCTCAACACTGAATTCTTGCAACTCATGCCGGCTGCTACCATTGGCATACGCACAGTTGATCAGTTGGTGAAAGTAATTCAACTTGATGGTCAATCAACGATCCTGTACATCCATATAGAAGTCCAGAGTCAAGTAGACACCTTGCTCCCACAGCGGATGTTTATCTACCATTACCGGATCTATGACCGCTATAGTTGTCCTGTGATCAGTTTAGTCGTCTTAGGCGATGACTCCCCCAACTGGCGGCCCCACCAATTTAGCTATGAACTGGGCGGCTCCCGAATGCTCTTAGAGTTTCCGACTGTAAAGTTATTGGATTATGAGTGGGAGGCCTTAGAGGCTAACCATAATCCGATCTCAGTAATGGTGATGGCCCATTTAAAAACAAAGCGAACGACTCAGGATCCCCAAGCTCGTAAGCAATGGAAATGGCTCGTGGTTCGGCAGTTGTATGAAAGAGGTTATGATCGAGAAGACATTATCCGGCTTTTTCGGTTGATCGATTGGATGATGACCTTGCCTGATGAACTGAAGCAAGCGTTCAACAGAGAAGTGCAAGCCTATGAGGAGGAAAAGCAGATGCCCATTATTAGTAGTATCGAGATCATGGCTCGAGAAGAAGGAAAAGAAGCAGGCATTCAACTAGGAGAGCAAGATCTGATTGTTCGTCAGCTACGTCGAAAAGTTGGACCCATTCCCGCTGAAGTTGAAACTCAGATTCGGTCTCTCCCGATCAAGCTACTGGAAATCTTGGGTGAAGATCTATTGGACTTTGGATCTTTGACTGACTTGACCCATTGGTTGGCACGTCATTCAAGTGAGGACTGAAATAATACCTGAGGATCTCACCACTCCAGCTGTAGCCCGTAACACCTGCATCAAGAAGTTGAACTGATCCTGTGGCAGCAACAGTTGATCCAACCCATGGCCCAATGCCTGTAACTGTTCAACCTGCCCCGGATCTGATCCCGCCATAACGACCTCTGGAGCAATGCCACTAGTATAGGGTCGGTTTGGGACTCCGAGATCTATTGATATTCGGTAGGACTACCTAAGTCGTTCATTAGGAGTTGGCTGCGGACTAATCATGGATCAAGGATCTGACTTCTCGGATGCTGCCATGGTGATCTAGTGGGTTTGCACTGATCTGTTGCTCTTCTAGACCAGACTATGTCGGATAGCTAGGCTGATTGCAGGCCAGAATTTGTTTCGTGTAGGCTAGACTCTAAGCAGCTAACCAGCCCACTCCTAATTCTGATGATGGAGCTTTCCCTATGCCTCAAGCCTTGAAAGCAATTTATCATAGTGGTACATTCATTCTTCAAACAGCTTGCCATTTGCCTGAAGGTACTGAGGTTGAGCTTTTTTTCAAATCACCTCAAGTTATTCCCCCCAAGATCACTGAGATTACGGCTAGACAAAATTTTTTAAGGCTACTTGTTGAGCGAATGCAACAAAACCCTATTCCCTCTGATGCTCCGCAGTTTACAAGAGATCAGCTGCATGAACGCCGTTGACACGAAGGTTTTAATTTACGTCAATGATTCGCGTGATCTCCAGCGCTAGCTCCAAAGATCCTTGGGATTGAGCTTCAAAGAACTCTCCACTAACGTTGGCGGGTGATTGAGGAATTGGCACCTCTAGTAAAAATGTCGGTGACTTTTAACAAAACTTACAGCTAAACAAGCTCAGTAAACCAATTTGTGAAACCTCCAGCTCGATCTATTCTCAAGGCAAGAGTCTGTAGCTCACTATCATAAAGACCTTCTAGCTTATCAACACTCTCAAGTGTCCTAGCTAACTCTATTGGAAAAATGTCTTCAATCGGATGTTCCTCCAATTCAACTACAAACTCTTTCATCTTATCTGCAGCTTCTGATAATCCACTTAGTCGAATACAACAACATAACTGTATCTCCAATGCTTTCAATCGAAAGAAAGGAGATAGTTGATTCATCTGAACTCTCTCGAATCTAAACTGAGCTTCAATATAATATCCCATATCATAAGCGTTGTAGCCAAGGTAAAGCCAAGCTAATGCATGAGCTGGCTCTATTTCAAGCACAGAAAAAAGAGCATTCTCAACATTTTCATAAACTTGTGATGATTCAACCCTTGCTGGATGTAGATACCAGGAATAGCCCAATAAAAAATACAGCTCTACTTTTTGTTGTGAATACCCAAACTTACCACATTTCAAAATACTAATTTCGATAGCTTGAAAGATCTCTGCTAGAGATTTTACGAGTTCGTCTCTGTTATGTTGAGGCACTAATAAGGCAATATCAATCAGTTCACGAATTATTTCCACATCAGACAAGTTCATCTTCTTAACTTCATCCACCTCTGTGTGGTGCCCCTCTTGCTCTCTTTGCATAGGTTTCAGAAATATCTCTCAACCGCTGAACGTATTCCTCTAAATCTCCTCTTCCCTCTGCTTCATTTGCTAATCTTCGCAATTCATCACGCATTTCTGAAGAAAATTGGTCATGGCGACCAGACTCAAATCCTCGTTGTTGTTGCCTAATACGATCTCTGACTCTGGTGTGGTCATAATCAGCCCAATCTCGCGGATCTTTCCACCGCCAGTTAGTCATACAAGCATTATGAACCAAGATCCCCAGATCCGCCACAAAGAACGTATCCGGATCCCCAACATCACTTGTGCCAAGGACTAATTTCTTGAATATTTGTTGGAATACGTGAAATTTATAGACTTATTAGCTTTTTGTAAATTTATTGCTTCTTCAATATAAATAAATTGACATAATTCAGTACACTATACTCAGAGTTAAACGTCGGTTAATAAGTAGCGAATATTTCTTTACAAGATTGGTAGCTTCTTTCGATATTCGAGGTAAAACTTGAGTATCCTACTTAACCTTGGATATATAATAAATCACTTTATGCCATTCATCAAGAGCAAATAACTCTCACATGTTTAATTCATCCTGCTTGTAGGGACATTCATATTACTATTTCGATGTTCTCTCCTCTGGTGTGAGGAATACTCTCAGTCGGGGAACCATAGCTAACCATGGCTCTGTCTGCTCGATGTTGTATTATCCTCTGAAAAACACCTCACTTTTTTTTACCTTGATCTACTTAGTATCTCGGAAGGTCCATGCAGAAGTTAACTATATCCTCATCCATCGAAAGATCTCCTAGATTTCTTACAACTTCACGATCGATTCGCCTTCGTATAGCAGAAGCAATGGCAAATTTTTTCAAAACTGGATCTTGAGCTTGTAGCAAATCTGAGATCTCCTCAACGGAAGTTGAATTATTATCACTTTTTCCTAACAACTGAAATCCTATATAATACTCATCACGTTTATTGCTATTTAACCTCATCCAGTCAATTGCCACTTGTACCTGCTTTGGACTCAATTTGTACAAGAAGTTAACTGTATTCCAACGAACAAATGCAACTACGTCTTCCAAAAAATATGCTGTCATTACAATCGATTCACCGTCCTCAGCACACACTAAAACACAGTCAATAAAATAGAATTTGATCTTCGCATCGTTTGTTGACATTGAAATAAGCTTTATTTCAGCATATAAAACGCAAGCTCTACATCCAAGTTCTGAGGCGATCCAAATTCCAGCCCTCACAATTTTCGTGTTTTTACTGTTAAGTAAATCGAGGAGATTCCCGACTTGAAAACCTTTCTGGAATGCATCTAATAATTCATTCAATAAATACCCATTCTTTTCTGGATCCCAGCGCATTGCTAAGAGTCCTTGAATAAGTTGTTCTGATCTGTTTTTCATATTTTAACTACCTCCTAAAGCTAATAACCTCTTTTTGAGTTGCCGAAGAAAAAATTCTTCTCGTCGCAGTCGTTCACGATGACCGCCGTCTTCTCCTAGTTGTCGAAGAAGCCGCTTTCTTTCGCTTATACTCAGTTCTAACCCTTCAATCGCATCTTGAACATCTCCTAGTTTCCATTCTTTTGGAACGTATTCTGGAAGTGGAACATGATTACGTCCTGATGGATCTGGAAACGGGATATCTGGGATGTTTTTGCATGCATTATGAACCAAGATCCCCAGATCCGCCACAAAGAACGTATCCGGATCCCCAACATCAAGATTGTAAACCTGGAACGATCCCTCCCGCTTCTGGATCCCCTCAACACCAACCGCTAATCCCTGATCCG
>CAYSWV010000132.1:0-4586 GCA_964434865.1 uncultured bacterium | reverse complement strand
CTAGCGCAATACAACTCTTTATCAGGCTTTCAAATACTTTTCTGCACCACTAAGCAATCGTCCTCACGATCTCTCAACACTATCATCTGGAATACCAGCAATTGACGAACTTTTACATGGTGGTATCGAACGGGGAACAATCACAGTCATTACTGGTCCCACAGGGGTAGGAAAAAGTACTCTAGGTGCACAATTTATGAAAGAAGCCTCAGGTCGGGGTGAGCGATCGGTCATATTTACCTTTGAAGAAAAACGAGACATGATGCTACAACGCTTCCGCAGCATAAATATTGCAGTTGATGCCATGTTGAAGCAAGAAACTCTCTCCCTAGTTCAAGTGGAACCCTTACAATACTCACCTGATGAATTTGCCTCTCTAGTCCGTCAGGAAGTTGAACACTGTCAGGCTCAGATCGTGATGATTGATAGCTTATCAGGTTATAGCTTATCTCTACGAGGCAAACATCTGATCCGGAATATCCATGCTCTGTGTAAATATCTCCAAAACATGGGAGTAGCTGTCTTACTAGTGAATGAAATCGAAAGCATCACTGGGGATTTTCAAGCAACTGAACTCGGCATTAGCTATCTGGCAGATAATATTATTTTTCTCAGGTATATAGAAACTGAGGGTGAATTGCGGCGTGCTATTGGTGTCTTAAAAAAACGTATGAGCAACTTTGAAAAAACAATGCGTGAATTTGAAATTACTCGCTACGGAGTAAAAGTGGGCCGATCACTCACTCAATTGCGAGGGATCCTGAGCGGTGCGCCAGATCTGAGTTAAGCAGAACCTAATCGTTACTATTTATCCAGAGGTCCTTGATGTCTCACATTATTTTACTAGTCACCCAATCTGAAAATCGTCGCTTGTTAGCACAATATCTCAAGCAGCATTATGACGTTAGCATTGCTGAATCACCAGAACAATCTTTAGAATTTTTAAATAACTCCTTTGATTTATGTATTATAGACGGAATTATTTTAAAGCAATTGGGAGATCTCATTCAAACCAGAAAACTAAGTGTAGAACCTGTATTACTCCCAGTCCTCCTCATTGCTCATCGTCCTGACTTTATTCATATGAGCCGCCAGTCCTGGGATATTATTGATGAACTTGTAGCCAAGCCTATTGAAAAAGCAGAGCTGAGACTACGAGTAGATATGTTAATCAGATCTCGTTACTTTTCCTTACAACTCCAAGACGCGCTCTTACGCGAACGTGAACTCAATCAACTCAAATCTCACTTTATTTCACTAGCTTCCCATGAATTTCGTAATCCCCTGAATTCAATTTTAGGCTTAGCTCAACTGTTAGAATCAAGCCATACTATTCCTGAGGCTAAGCAATCCGAGTGTATTCAACGGATCAAACGGGCTGGACATCGCATGAATTTATTATTAAATGATGTTTTGGCTGCTATTAAATCTGAATCTAGTCATCTATCCTTTAACCCAGTCCCCATTTCACTTGAACCTTTCTGCCAAGCATTAGTCGAAGAAATTTGCCTCAGTACCGATCCCACTCGTACTATTCATTGTGTCTATCATTGCGTTTATGAAGGTGATCAGGTCAAAGTGTCCCTAGATGAAACTCTCCTACAACAAATTTTATCAAACATTCTATCTAATGCACTTAAATACTCAGCATCAGAGAGTAGCGTTCATTTAACAGTCATCTGTCAACCTGAATCCATCATCTTTGAAGTTCAGGATAACGGCATTGGGATCAGTGTACAAGATCAGCAAAAATTATTTAATGCCTACTTCAGGGCTACTAATGTGGGCGCTACCCCTGGAACAGGTTTGGGGTTGACTATTGCAAAACAGGCTGTTGAGCAGCACGGCGGCACCATTTCGCTGAACAGTGAGATTAATAAAGGGACAACAGTGACTGTCACCCTACCCATCTCCTCCTGATCATCCGTTTGGACGATGTTCCTTAAAAAACTATGGCTATCGGGTTGATCCAACTCTGATAGAAGTTAAACAGTATGGAGACAAGCACCGGGGAAATCAACTGCCTCCTTTCTCAATGGCAAGCAACAGTCCCTGGTATCGCTTGATCCCCTGCCTTATCTATTGTTCATTATGGAAACACCTGAATTACCTAATATTTTTGTCATTGGTCTGTTTTTGATGTTTGGTGGTAGTGCTTACACCATAGCTAGAGCATTACGATTGCCACGCGTTACTTTGTTGGTAATTTCAGGGCTGATCGCTGGACCTTCAGTTTTAGATCTAGTGCCTGAGGCCATTGTGGAATTGTTCCCAACGATGTCTTACATTGCCTTGTCGATGATTGCCTTTCGTTTAGGAGATGCCTTCATTGGTCTTGACCTGCTTAAGGATGGACCTAAAGTGTTGGCTATGTCTCTCAGTAAGACAATCGTTGCTGCCCTGCTTGTCTTTACCATTGCTTATTACATTAAGGGTGATCTGACCCTCGCTTTGCTGCTGGCTGGTCTAGCTCCGGCTTCAGCTCCGGCCGCCACTCTGGATGTGATCAGTGAAACCAAAGCTAAAGGCCCTCTCACAAGCTCTATTGTGGGTGTTTTAGCCCTTGACAACATCTTAGGCGTGACCCTGTTCACTATTTTGTTAGTCGTGGCTGAGGTGATCGCCGGCAAAGGAGAACCCCCGCAGGAATTGCTCACTGGGATTTGGGAAATTGGCGGGGCAATCAGTCTAGGCCTCATTATCGGTATCCTCATGGCTCGACTAGCAGGGCGGCTTCGTGCAGGCAAAGTGAGTCTTCTTCAGATCACAGGTTTTGTCTTTCTTTGTGCAGGTTTGGCTTATCAAATTCATGTTTCCTACCTGCTAGCTTGTATCCTCCTAGGGGCCACAGTTGCCAAAAATCGTGCCCAGCCCAAAAAGAACATTTTTCTAACTGTGGAAGATGTCAGTGAGCCTTTCTTGGTTATCTTCTTTCTCCTAGCAGGATGTGAACTCGATCTATCAGCTGTTTCAGCTCTCGGCTTGATTGGAGTAGCTTATGTACTGGCTCGGTGTGTAGGATTTGTGATTGGAGGTAGTTTGGGGTCCAAATTTGTGGATGCCGATCCAGTTGTCCAAGCCCACATTGGCTGGTCATTGTTTCCCCAGGCGGGTGTTGCTTTAGGTTTAGCCGTTGTGACTTTAGAACGCTTTCCCGAAGTGGGTCAGCTACTGGTTTCCATTATTGTTAGTACAACTGTCATCTTTGAGCTATTTGGCCCTGCTGTTACTCGCTGGCGATTATCCTTAGCCCAGGAAACGCAGGATTCTAAGCCCGTATCTCAATCTGATGATTTGCCCTTTGTCCAAGTTAGTAAATAGAGACACCCAGACTAGATTCATCATGACGATCAAACTTACAACCGGACAAAAGATCTCCCTCAAGAAAGAAGCACCTGGACTCAAAAATTTGCTATTTGGTCTGGGCTGGGATGTGGCTCAGAAAAAAGGGATCAAAAAGCTGTTTCAATCAGACATTGATCTGGACAGCGCAGTGTTGTGTTTAGGCAGTAACAATAAGCTCTGCAAGAGTTCCGATGTTGTTTACTACGGCGCTCCTAAGCATCCTTCTGAGGCCATTACCCATTTAGGCGACGACCTGACTGGAGCTGGAGGCGATAAAGAAAAGGTCATTGTGCAAAATGAGGTTGATCCTAATAAGGGCGAACAAGACAAAGAGCAAATTTTGATCAACTTGCCCCAAGTCCCCACTGACATTTCGAAGCTCGTCTTCTTTGTGAATATCTATGAGTGCCTATCCCGTCGCCAGACCTTTGGCATGGTGCAGCAAGCCTACGTTCACCTCATAGATTTAGAAGAAGAAACCGAAATTGCCCGATATGATCTATCCCAAGAGACCTACCAGAACTGCACTGGGATTGTACTAGCCGAAGCCTATCGTGAGAACGATAAGTGGCAGGTCTTGATTGTTGGTGAAGGTGTGCAGGTGTCAAGCCTCCAGCAATTTGTAGGTCGTTACAGCTAAAGTTTGATTTCAACTCAACTGAGCCATTGGGTTGATCCAAATCTTAGAACTATAAATGGATTGAGGAAACAGGCATTGTTCGCATCTTGAGCGACTTAAGAGGAACACCCAATATTATGGGGACATTGAACAACTACGACTATGCCTATAAGGAGATGCCAAGCTTTGGGTTTCCTCGATATGCCTACGCGGCGATCCTTTGTGACCCAAATGATAAGTCTCATGACTTTGCTGAGATCGTAGCTCTAAATGCTGGATTCAACGTCAAGGTGTTTCATGATATGGAGTTAGCTATTGCATGGCTCAAATCGTCATGAAGTTGAATACTACAATCAGTCAGCTATTGAAAAACGACCTGCTATAGATTGGACGTCACACTGATTCATCCTCTGCTAAGCTTAAACAAATTTAAACTGATCAAAAGTTGAGTGTGTCTGGCATTCTAGATGAATAGGGATTTGGATGAATGAGACACTGATCATGGAAATAAGCAGGGTCGATCTTAAACCCACCAAGGTTGTTGACCTGTGCGTGGATCTATCGCTATCCAAGGTGAAATCTTGACTAACTCATCCTGCACCTGAATCAGCGCTAATTTGAG
>CAYSWV010000131.1:0-4625 GCA_964434865.1 uncultured bacterium | reverse complement strand
CTGTTGCACTTGCATATAAAAATCAAACTGAGCCAAAGCTGAAAAGGATTCAATCACAATATCCGAGGCTCCAGGTAAGTTAGCCCACGGGACTTCAACCGGTAATTCAACGAGCCATTCTGTACAGCGAGGATCAAAGGGATCATTTAAGAGGTTACCGTGCTCGTCTTTATCCGATTGAGAGGGGACAATGGAATAGCCCACTTCAACACAAGCTAAAGCCACTGGGTCATTCTTGCCAAAGGTGATCCGACGAATATAACGTTGGGCTTTAGGGGGATGCCAACCTGGAGAAGCCCCTGTTAATAAACTCTTAGTCCCTGAAGGTTGAACCGTGGTGCAGCGATTGGGCCGTTTCAAGCCATGCCGATCACAGTAGTCCCAGATCACGTCATGCACCTTTTCCCGCCAGCGAATTAAATAGTCCCGCTCTTTCCGTTTAAAAATCAATCCTTCTGCCGTTTCTGGGCGTCCTGCTTGCCACCACTTCAGCCAATCGACCCCAAAGGCATTGACAAAGAAATCAAACAGACCGGTGAATGAAACCCCCACAATCGGATCAATTAAACGGGACTGCTGATAGCGTGGTTCTACAAATCGGTGATTTAACATGGCCGCAACAGACAGCGCACCGGCGGTAAAGGCTTCATCCTGTTCTTGAAAATTAGTTGGATCGATTTGATTCAGGTGGATCTCAGCTAAATTTGAAGCAAGCGATTAATGCCAACATGCCACAGCTAGCTTCTGTATATGGTTTGCCTGTCAATGATCCTGACTTGCCGCTTTATATCTATGGTGATGTTTATTTCCGTGGTAGTGCCCGCTACTTGGTAGAAAAGATGCAAATGGTTTCAGCGCAAGGTTGGCTTTATGATTTTGATTATGTCTTTCAATCAATGCGTAGCCAGGTCCGAGGTGCTGGTCATGGTGATGAAGTCTTCTACCTCTTTGGTGCGATACCTGAGTCAACCTTTAACCCTGGCCCTTTAGTTGCATCTGCTTTAAAAATCGAAAATAAGGCTTACCCCATTGTTGAAAGTGTTGGGCTACAGTTCGTGCAATGCAAAGTCACTGGATCCAATTTGCCAAGACAGGCAATCCTAATGGATCCGGTTTACCTCAATGGCCCAACTATTCAGTGAGAAGCTAAGCAACTTTGGTCTACGGCCAAGATAGCATTCAAGCGGTTCCGGGCTATAACAAAGCAAAATTTGATGCTTTATTTTCAAATCATGCAAAAGACACCTCCTATTTTCCCTTGAGTTTTTCTTCAATTTTTTCAAGCGAGCTGAGTTCTGGGAGCTGGTGCGCGATACTCCGCCAACTGGAGGCGAGGACGTATCCTGACTTGGCTGCAGATGTGGGTGAGGCTTTCAGACACATTTCGCTACAAGACATTGAAAACTGGTTTCTACACTGTTATTATCCTATACCTCACTAACCCGAGAAATGCTGTACCAACCGTTTCTAATATGCTATGTTTGTTTCCGAGTTTACATCTAATATCCTGATATTTTAGATAACTATGTGGTTCTTGATTCAACTGCTGATTTTGATCGTGTTTCCGACACTGTTCTGTTACCTAACAGTGTATCGGGTTTTAAGGAAGAAAGTGCTCCCAGAAGCCTCTAGTGATGCCATTATCGCAACATCATTAGCAGTTTCCAATCATGTTCCTCTTCTAGGATCGATGCTAGATCTTACAGCAATTCTCAGTTCAATCAGGTACACCTCGCTGGTCAAAAGGCTTAATCCGTAGAGCTTTCAGCATGCTTCGCTAGCTTGGGAATTGCTGTATTCTTATTGGCTTACTTACTGGGGGAGTTGATATTAAGTGTACATACTTGGGACCAAGCTTAGGTTTCTTGTGGGTTAGCATACAAACTTTTGTCGGGCTTGGCTTCTCGATAGTTGCTTTCCCTCACAGCAAGCTACTAGCTTCGGTTGCAATATTGCTAAATTTGACCCCTATTCCATTTTGTATTGTCCTCATCAGACTTCTCTCTTATAGTCATGTTATTCCCAACTGTTATTGATGCTCCATAGCCATGGAACCGCTAACTATAAGGATGATTCGTCGTTAGAGTCTCTTGACGTTAGGCCTATTGATCAATAAAAGTATGAGCTAACTGCAGGAGAAAGACACTATCGGGCTGCGGCAGCGGCGGGCTTAACTACTGTCCCTGTCTGTATTTTGTCACTCGATGAGCAGAAAGCATCAGTTGATACAGTGGTTTTACTGCAACAACCTAGAGCAACTAGAAGAGTTGAAAAGGCTAAAGACATAATAATTGCCAGCAACCTAACTTTTTCCCGGATGAATTTTAGTAATCTCATACTTCCCCCAATAAATTGAACTGTGTAAACAACTGAAAAACCCTCATGACGATAATGCCAATTCAGCAAAGCATTTATAGGCAGGCCACAAATATAGAATTGGATCTGTGGTTAAAGCAAATCCTTTGGTCCCAAAGTCATGACATTGAATTTCAGGGATCTCTTCAGATACTAGCAAAAATAACTCTCTGACTATTATCTCAGGCAAGCTAGTTAAGGCCTTAACTTTAGTTTCATCCAAGCTCTCAAGAAAATTAATCATTTCAGGCAAATTATCAAATGATGCTCTATAGGTTCCTCGTGACACTCCCATCTTCATAGAGTGCTCTGCCGCAAGAGGGTTGATAGGTTGATCCCATGGATACTCTTGATTGGCGAGTAAAGCAGAGATTCTAGTCCCATAATTGTAGGAGACATAGATAAAGCAAAAGTCACGCAAGAAATCTTTGATATTTTTATGGAATATCATTTTTGCATAGATGGGTGTAGTAAAACCACATTCATGACTCAACTGAGCACTTTGAATGCTTAATTTCGAGTTGTCTTCATCTTTGACTTCACACACACTGAAAAATAAATCTGTTGCATCTGCAATTTGGTTTTCAATACTAACTGGTTGAATTCTATGTCTAAGATCTTCATAAATTACAACAACTATTTGATCGGTTGGATAGAGCCCAGCTCTAGTACTCTTCTGTCCCCAAAAGCTAAGGTCAACCGGCATATATTCATTAGAAAAGGCAAGTCGATAATGTATTGCAAAAGTAAAATGGCATGATGAATTAGATAGATAATTAATCAACTGCCCAAGCTTGCTTTCTATAGATTCAATAGAAGAGAGTTCAATATTCCAACAAGATGTCACGCCGCTTGGCTTAGGTTGGAATAACTCTGCAAACCCAGCCATTGCTTGCCACTCGTTTCCCCGCAGACTAATTTTCCGAGCACTAATACTGCTTGATGAGTTATTCAAGAGTTTTCCTAGCAAACCTAGATAAACTTGATAAAGAGTTTCACTCGATTTGACATTAATGCGGTAGTTCATGACTTTCAACCTTTCTACGAAATAGAATTTGAATCGGGAAGGCGCAAGACTTTGACACGAACCCCATCGAAAAAGACAGGTTCCCGAAGCTAGATCCACTCTATAAAGATTATTGGTACCTTGAGTGATTCCGTATGATGGTGGATCATTTAAAGGTCCGATAACACCATAGTAACCTTGATCAAGAGGGATATCATCAGACGGGTTTATTTTCGCCAAAATACTTTAGTAAAGATGCTAACCATACTAAAGAGTAAGCAACAGGTTCCTCATTTCCTGAAGCAATTTCCTGAATATGCTCCCAATCACTTGAAAGTTGGCCCAGTGTTAGATCTGTTGGTATTTGATAGGGATCATATCTTTGTTGATGAGGAATATTCCAGTAAAAATCTTTATCAACTTCAATAGATGTTCCCTCAACTTCTCTTAGATAAATAAGAATGTTGTGAAAAGCCCTTTCCAAGGTTTCAATATCTATGTTCATCGACCACCTCCTGTGATTATTTCCTCTATTTGTTCCTCTTCCAACTTCCTTCGATGCTCTCGTAGTCTCTTAGTAAGAAAACGTACTGCTCTCCGTTGAGGTCTTGGAAGATTTTTTGGATCAATGCAATTGTGAACTAAGATGCCTAGAGTTGCAACAAAAAATGTATCAACCCTATCAACATCTAAATTATAGACTAAGTAACGATCTCTCCCCTGGATCCCTTCAACCGCAACAGCCACCTCTTGATCCGTCTACAACCGAGATTCTACCCGCAGATTCTGGCTTGCATCCACCCTTGATCGACTACCCAGAAGGGATGATCTTGCATTAACTCCAAGTGAATCCAATGAAGATCACTGGTACGCAGAGAGCTTTTGAAGTATTGAATTGCAATTTTTGCGGATCAGTTTTTCCGTATCATGCAAAAACTCTTCTTTTTCTTGATCAAGCTGAGCTAAAGCATCTGGTGCCCACTCTAGGTTCTTCTGTCTTAGTTCCTTTCAAGGACTTGGTTTTGCTAATAGGTATTTCTACTTCCGATGCCTTAGATCTCATGTCAAATCTTTATCCCCAAATCCTAGCTCAAACCTAGTAAACTCATACCCAACGAGATCTGGGCCAAAGCCTCGTTTAGCCTCTCTAGACAAAATAAAAACCGCTTCCCGAGCGGCTCTCACAGAGATCGGGATGACAGGATTCGAACCTGCGACCCCTTCGTCCCGAACGAAGTGCGCTACCAAGCTGCGCTACATCCCG
>CAYSWV010000130.1:0-4755 GCA_964434865.1 uncultured bacterium | reverse complement strand
TAGTTTAACAGCTAATCAACAACGAGATCTGGGCTATGGTTGGCGTTTGGAATTCCGGAATACTAACCTACAGACCAGTTTGGGTCGAGATGAAGTCTTTGAGGAATTAGGGGTTCGCAGTAAAGCCTTTACAGATCGCACCCGGGTGTACATTACAGTTCCTGGTGGCCAACGACAAGGATTTACTTTTGATCCAGAACCGGTAGAGTCGATTGAAGGGGTCCCGATTGGTATCTTCTCCAACTACATCTTCCGGCCTAGATTTAAACCTGATCCAGGAGTCACCAGTACCCTAACAGTCCCAGACGTCTTCATTACACCTTCAGCTGACGGTAGATTCTTTGGGTTAAATACAGGAGACTATGATCCAGCCAATGTGGACTATGGGTTTGGTGGCTTCTATGAATTAACCACTCGTGAAGAAATAGTCTATCGGATCGATGCAGTCACTGGAAAACTCTTAACGGTCAAAGATACCAATGATAATGAGTTGACCTTCAATGACCAAGGAATCTTCAGTTCTGCCGGTCAATCCGTCACATTTGAACGGGATACCTTAAATCGAGTGGTTTCAGTTACAGATCCAATTGGTCTTCAAGTGCTTTACAGCTACGATACCAATGGCGATCTAGTAGATGTAACTGACCGAGAAGGGCACACTACACAGTTCAACTATGAAGAACCCACTCGACCCCATTTCCTCACTGATGTGATTGATCCATTGGGCCGGCCCCTATCACGAACAGATTATGATGCTACGGGCCGCATGACTGCTATCCGAGATGCTAATGGCGATGTAATTGAACTGAGTTACGATTTGAATACATCTGTTCAAACAATCAAAGATGCCTTAGGTGAACCTACCACTTATGAGTATGATGAACGGGGTAATATCCTCACCGAGATTGATCCATTAGGGGGAGTCACCCGACGAACCTATGATGAGCGGGACAACCTCTTATCAATGATAGATCCTGACCATGTTGTTCAAATCTATACTTATAACAGTCGCAATAATCCTCTGACTGTGACCGATGGAGATAATAACGTCATTCGCATGACCTATGACAATCGAGAACAACTGACTTCTATCATTGCTCCTACTGGTGTCAAGACTCAACTAGCTTATGATACCCGTCGAAATCTGATCTCCACCATCGATGCTGATCAGTTAGAGACTACCTATGCTTACAACAATCTAGGCCGAATGACGCGCCAGGTAGAACCGGATGGTCAAGTCACTCAGTTTGAATACACGCCATTTGGTAATCCCAGCCGGATGATTGATAGCCGTGGCAACACTATCGATGCTACCTATGATGGCAACGGTCGGGTCCAGCAGATTAGCACAATTATTACCCCATCAGGGGATCCTGAGTCTGATACAGTGACGGTCTCCTATACCTATGATGGCAATGACCGAATTACCACCATTGAAGATTATCAAGGGAATCAGATCATTAACGAATACGATGAAGCGGGTCAAATGCTGACAATGATAGATCCGCTCGGCAATCGTATGGACTATTTCTATGATCTTGAAGGTCGGATGACCCGAGTGGTGATGCCGAATAGCACGGCTGACGATCCAACCGATAATCCTGTGATGCGTCACGACTATGATGCCAAAGGTCAGTTAATTGCTGAAACTAGTCCAACTGGATTGGTCACTCGGTTTCAATATGATCCATTAGGTCGACCTACGGCCATGATTGTGCCAGATTTTACCCCTGAAGATCTGGAGGATAACCCTCGCCGAGTTAGAGAATACACTCTGGGTGGTCGGCTCAAAGCGGAGATTGATCTGCTAGGCAACCGAACTGAATATGAGTATGACAACTTAGGTCGGCCCCATCAGTTCAAAGATGTGAGAAATAACCTGACCACGTTCAGCTACAACACCGGCGGGCAACTGACTCGGATTACAGATCCCCGGTTACGGACCAGTCAACTCCGCTATGACCAGGGGGGGCGTTGGATTGAGACAGAATTCTTTGATGGTACTCGGATCCAGCGGACCTATGACCCATTTAGTCGGGTGGCGACCGATACCGATACTCGCAACAATACAACTAGCTATGAATACGATGCCTTTGGTCGCTTAGCGGCTGTGATCAATGCTCTTGATGAACGAACTGAAGTGGGTTACGACACTTGGCGACATGTGACCCAGGTTAAAGATCCATTAGGTCAAATCACTCACTATCGCTATGATCAGTTTGGTCGAGAGGTGGAGCAAATTGAAGATACTGGCGAGCGGATGACGATGGGCTATGACCGCTTTGACCGGTTAATTCGCCTCACAGATCACAACCAACACACAACTCGCTTTGAATACAATACCCTCAGTCAGTTAGCAGCTGTTGAACTCCCTAATACTGCCCGCACCGAATATACCTATGATCCATTCAACCGACTCATCGCTCGTAAAGATGGCAATGATCACATCACTGCTTATGAGTATGATGACTTTTACCGTGAAGTGGGCGTCACCCTCCCCCTCCAACAAACCCATACCCGCTCCTTTAACGAACTGGAACAGTTGGTATCGACTACTGATTTCAATGGGGATCAGATTCAATATCGTTATGATCAATTTGGTCGCCTGGCGGGTAAACGGTTCAGTGATAGTCGCATAGTCCCTGTGGATTACACCTATGATCCCGTCTCTTCACAACTGCTGACATTAACTGATAGTCGGGGGCTGATGCAGTTTGATTATGATGTTTGGGATCGATTGGACCGGGTCACAGAGCCAGATAATGAGCAGATCAGCTACACCTATAACGACAATGATGATGTTACCTCTGTCATAACCCGAGCTGGAACCGTTAACTACCACTTTGATCCTCTCAATCGTCTGGATCAAGTAGAGCAAAATGGAACCACATTAGCTGACTACGATTACGACCCAGCTGGCAATCTAACTCGGATATTAATGGGGAATGGCACAGTTGAAACTCGTCAATATGACCGACGTAACCGTCTCAGAGATATCCAGACTCGAGATCCGCGTGCTCAAGTGCTAGCCCAGTTCAATTACACCTTGGATCCTGTGGGCAATCGCCGCAAAGTGGAGGAGATCGCGGGCCGAGTGGTTGAGTATGACTACGATGCACTGGATCGGCTAACTCAAGAGCAGATTACAGATCCGTTAGAAGGCAACCGTGTGATTGACTATGGCTATGATTTGGTGGGTAATCGGTTAAATCTCACTGACTCGGTAGAGGGCACCATCACGTACACCTATGACGACAATGATCAGCTGACATCAGCCTCGACTGGAGCTTCCACAACTGCATATGACTATGACGACAATGGCAACTTAATCCAAGCAACTACTGGACCTGATCAAGTGACTTATTCATGGATCAATGATGCCGAGAATCGCCTAGTCAGTGTCAATGATGGCAGTACTCAAGAACAGTATATCTACGATGATTTTGGATTCCGCCGAGCCAGCATTTTAGATGGAGAACAGACCAATTATCTGGTGGATTTGCTCCGAATTTTGCCTCAAGAGGTCATGGACTATACCCCAGATGGCAGCATTATCGCGGACTACCAACTGGGCTACGGCATTATTCGCTCTATTGTGGAAGGCAATGAAGCCTATCATCATACTGATGCACTAGGATCGACTCGTTTATTAACCAATACGGCAGCTGATGTGGTCCAACGCTATACCTATGATGGGTATGGTCGTTTGATTCACTCTACTGGCCCCCGCACCACACCCTATCAGTTCACTGGTCAACGACGAGATGGCTTTAGTGGTTTAGACTACTTACGTGCTCGTTACTACAGCTCTTCCACTGGTCGATTTATTTCCCGAGATCTTTTATCCAATCGGATTACCTCACAAGCGACTGATCTCAATTACTCCCCTGATCCAGTCAGCTTGCCATTCATTTCTCGAAGTACTCAAGGTGTTCTGCCAATTGATCCACTCTCGCAAGATAACTACATCAACAACTTGCGGGATCCTGTAGGTCAGCATAGCTATCTCTACGCCGATGCCAACCCCATGCGATTTAGTGATCCTACTGGGTATTTCACTTTAGGAGAGATAGCTGCTGCTACAGTCATGGCAGGCGTGCTGGCCTACTCTTCAGCTTATACGGTCTATGGCGTGCTTCAAGGTGATGTCCGTACGGTCGAAGATGTCTTGATCTTGGTGGATCAACTAGCGGCAGGGATTGCACACGCAGCCACCTTTGGCTTGGTCACAGAGTTTCGCCGCATTTACCACGGGGAGGTAGCCACCAATAATCACCAAGGCTTCCTGTGGAATATGGGTCAAGTGTTAGGTTTCACCTTTGCCACCTTGTTTGGGGGAGATGCTCCTAAAGTACTCACGTTGAAAATGGGAGCACAGCAATGGTATGCCACTCTGGGTGTCGCTGTGGGCGGGTTCCAAACGGGCTTAAACCTAGGTAGAGGGCAATTTGAGGTTACCGATATCTTTACGGTACTGCCCCTGATCCAAAATGGAGTGGTCTTTGCTGGCCGGGGTACGGTTGCCAATTCCCGAGTCTTCAATAAAGTCACAGAAACTCGTGATTGGCTCTTGATGAAGGGTCGAGCCTTATTTCAGCGGTGTCGCTGTTTTGCGGAAGGAACAACGGTTCAAACCCCAGAGGGAGAGCGAGAGATCCAAACGATTCAAGTGGGGGATTATGTCTTAGCCGCTGATCCCACAACCCCAGCAGGGATCCAAGCCGCTAGAGTGTTAGGTACCTTTGTCCGAGAGGC
>CAYSWV010000129.1:0-4866 GCA_964434865.1 uncultured bacterium | reverse complement strand
ATTCCGTCCTGTGTGGCGAGAGAGTCGTTTACAAAACTCCATCGCATCGATCCAGGAAACTCCTTCTACTGGTCTCTGATCTCCTTTGAAATTGGATGGATCTGGATCTAACTCTTCCTCAACCTTTTCCAACTGTGCCACATGCTTCCATTGAATTTGAGTAATGGGATATTTGCTAATGTAGAAAGATTCCACCTCTACTTGATGCTGCGGACCTTCGCTACCAAGCCGATCTAGTCCATCTGCAGGAGATCCCATTAGAAAAGATCCAGCGGGGATCTGAACCATTTCCAGATGAGTTCGTCCCAAGGCTTCAATAAACTGTATTCCTTGACCTTGTTCAAATCGAATAACTTTTTTCCAGCGCTGGTGATCAAGAGTTTGTAAGAGGTTGGTTTTTGTTACTTTTTCCCCCCAGGCAAGAGATAAAGCCTTCCAAAGTGAACTACCTGCCTGCTTAATTTCATTATTAGTGTAAGAACTATTTGCAGCAATTTCTGGATAACTTTGCTTCTGTAATGATCCAAGTAAAACAACTTTTTGAGTAGGACTCAGAACCACTTTTGTCTCGTGCCTGATGTCATCCTCAATAATCCAAACCAGCTCTTCAGGGCTCTTTAGGTCTGGGAATGGCGGTACAAGTGTAGCAGTTTCAAACTGAAAGGGAACAAGATCAAGATCTAGACTCTGCTGATCATCAGTAACCACTATTGCGACTTCAAACTCAAAGGTTTCGAGTGGAGGCCAAGGATCTGTCTCTATGACTGGAGCAAGCTGTTCTAACTCTTCTGCCCAAGCCGCATAAGATCCACCCCATTGTCTCAACACTTTCCCCGTCACCTGAGCAAAAGGCCAAATCTGAGCTTCAGCCTCCTCCCCCCAAGGCAGATCTGGGATCAGAAACGCCTCAAAATAGCTAAGAGACTCACCATAACGACGCACAATATCAGCATTCACTTTTTGTTGAACATCCTCTGGTAACTGCTCAAAGATCTGCTGAGAGATCTTGTCGGCATTGTCAAAAGCTTCAGAGATTGGAATGGACCTCACTAAAATATCTCTTACCCCTTCAACAAAATCATATAACTGAACAGACTTTGAGTGATTAGATCTTTTCTCAGTATCTACAGGACGTAGTAACCCACTTAGAAAGATCTCGGCCAAATAGAGAGGCCCAGTTGTTTGGGTAGGATCCATTGCTTTTTGTACCAAGCGGATCACAGACCAATTGACAGGGAGAACCGCCATCCTATCGGCTAGCTCCTGAGCCTGATCTGAAGCAGTTCCCCGGAATCGTCGTACGAGCTGCTCAGCCGTTAAAGGTTGTGATGGTTTAGTACCTGGATGGGTTGGACTGAGGATAATACCTGTAGCGAGTTGTTCAGCTGTTTTAGCGGTTGCTTTGGCCCAGCGATGGAGTGGATCAGGTTCAATAGTGACCACAGGTAACTTTAGGCCTTTGGGGAGACGATGACGCCGCCATGATGGGATCCCTTGGATTTTCCATTCTCGGTTGAGGTTACCTGGCCGCAGGGGACGTAATGCCACAGGATAACTGGAGCCAATGATGCTGCGATCCCAATAGTTTTCGGGTAGTAATTGCACAATTGTGATGGGATTGACTCGTGACCATTGTTTGAGCAGGGTAGGGATCTTGCCGGATCGCCAGGCTTTAGAGGTACAGTCACTCAAGAACAAGATCAAACGCCTTCCCCCTGGATCTAAGATCTCGCGGAAGCTGCGGGCTTTACTTTTGACTTTAGTTCCGACTTCTAAAAAGAGTTGCAGGTTGCCTTGGTTATCAGGTTGTAACCTCCAGGTGCGAACATCTCTAAAGGCTCCGACTCGTTCGATCAAATGCTGAAACTCATCAATAGCATCCTGCCATACATCCAAGACATTGGTTACTTCAATCACGATGGCAACTTCTAACCACCGTTCTGGTTCTGGCCGCTCTACAGGGATCCAGGTTTGGGCCTCGGCACTGCGTTCGACTGTGGCCTCTTCATCTAGTTGTCGTCGTAAGGCGGATGGCACTTTACGCATTAATGGCCGTAGAGATCGAGCAATTCGACAGCGACTTCGTAAGGCTACAGCCTCTGGGATATGGACAGGGAGAGATCTATCTTGAGTGGAAGGGTTGTTACCTGTACCCTCATCTTTGGTAGTAGCCGAGGGATCAGTGACAATGTTGGCTGCGGATGAACTATCTTTGGGTTTTTGGGAGCCTGGTGAGGGACTTGGATCTGTGGGTGGTTGGGTCTGGAGGGGTGGCTTAGTAGAGTCAGAAGTCTGTAAGGCAATATCTTCATTCTTTTGTACAGTTAGCCAGAGAATTTCTGCTAGTTCAATGGGAGTTAGATCTATCTCTGCCCTTTCACTGAGAAGCTCCCTAAGTTCGGCAATTGGATAAGTAGGATAAGCAGGATCTGGAGTGACCATTAGGGATCCTCAGGGGAGTTGAGATCTTTGAGTAAGCGTTTCTCAAGTTCATTCAAGTCCTCTGGTTCGGTACTGGTCTTTTCGTGTGTGCGAAGATGGATCACATTCAAGAGTTGATCTGTGGCCAAGGTGTTGCCAGCTTTGATCTCGTCTAAGAAATGTTTGATGATCTTGGAAGATTTTTGAGCGGCTGCTTCACCCAAGTGCTTTTCCACAATTTTTTGAAGTTCTAGATCACTGGGATTGGGCATTTTGAACCGTAAGCACCGTCGGAGAAAGGGGGGCGGAAAATCTCTCTCACCATTACTGGTCATGATCACTAGTGGAAAGGCTCGGCAGCGGACAACTCCATTAATTACAGAGGTTTTTTGTTGTTTGCCATCTTTGCGATCAAGGGTACGAACGTCAACAGGACTGAGTTCTAGGCGTTGTAATTCAGGGATTGGGAACTCTCCATCTTCAAAGAGATTGAGCAAGTCATTGGGCAGATCAATATCACTTTTATCGATTTCGTCGATCAGTAGGACTCTGGGTTTGTCTGTAGGGATGAAAGCTGTTCCTAAGGGGCCTAGTGTAATATAGTTACCTGTTTCACTGCGATTGTCTTTATTTTCAATTTGGGCATCTTGAAGGCAACCGATGGCATCATAACTATACAGTCCGTCTTTGAGTGTTGTACGTGTTGTAATGGCCCACTTGAGCACAGATCCTAAGTTAAGTTCCCAGGCTACAGCATAGGCCAATGATGATTTCCCGGTCCCTGGGTTACCTGTGATGAGTAGAGGTCGCCGCAAGGATAGGGCTGCATTGATCATCTCGATAGCTAGTGGTGGGGCCTCAAAGTTTTGGCCTTTTCTATCCTGTTGTTCTAAAGCGCCTGCAAGATCATCATGAAAGTCTCGCCAACTGGGAGCTGGGGGAAGGGTGATCCGTTTACGTTGCTTCCCATCGCCTTTATATACTTTCCAGTTGGTAGCATCTGATCTTGGCATTGTTAAATACTCTGGTAGTCAATAGAAGGAAAGGGCCGGAAGGGATTATCCCATAGTAATGCGAGGGGGGCTGCTTTTAGTCTATCGGCTTCGAGTTCTGTGGCTAGGGCTATTCCTCGTTGCTCTTGTAATTTCTTGGGCAAGTTTCCTAGAGGACACCTGTTAGTAACAGAATTCATGATGGGCTGTGGATCATTATTTTCCAGATGGCGGCCCCACAGTGCGATAGGTAGCCCCTGACCTAGCAGCTGATCCCAATACTTCTCTTGTTCTTGAAAATTGTGATGCTCTTGAAAGTTACAACCAACAATTTTTTCCTTCGTCCAGTCAATGTTAGTTGTTCCATTGATGAAATCCAAAGGTGTTAAGGTAGTCTTGCAATGTGATCTTTTGTATTGATTGAAGCGTTGCCAATATTTCTTCCAGTTGCCTACAGCGTGTTTATAGTCTGGATTAAAGTTGCGATCAGTGGATCTGATGATAACGGCCTTACAGCAGTGGCCAATACACTGTTCATTGAGTGTTCCAGAGGGGATCTGCCAATGTTCAATAGGTTGACTCAATAAGTTCATGGGTAAAAACAGTTGCACTACCAGATCTGTTAAAGCAACTTTGTCCCCACAGGAGTTGATCAGTAGGCTGATGACCTGTGGTAGCTCATTGCGTGCATATCCAGGGGCATAATTAGGGTTTTTACCTGGAGGAGAGGAAGTGGGGGTTATGTCTATCTGCCCATCTTCATTGAATGGATCTGGGTCGATGATCAGTGCTGCATTAACTAAGTATCCATAACCCCGGCTTTTGACTCTGATCATGAGAGAGCTTTCAACTTTGCTGATTGAGTGAGGTTTTTGTGTGAGTAAAAAACCTTGATCCTTGGCCCATTTTCTCAACTTCCTCTGTAGATTTGCTTCCAGTGAAGGATCCTCAAGAAGGTTCCTTACAAAGCAGATCAGAGGCATTTGCTCCTCTGTTTCTCCTGGGATCTCTGCTAGCTGTCGTAATAGACTTTCTAAGGGAGCCTGACGTGGTCGAGCATTCCCCAGGCATAATCGATAGGCTTTATTAAGAGTGCCTGATTGAACTGATCTCAGGTGATTGGCTAGATCAGTTAGTGATCGCTCTGCTTTTTGTAGAACCTGAATCTTTTGCTCAAGCTCATGACGTTCACGGATAAGTCCCTCCATATCTTCATAGATTGAATCAGCCTGACGTTTCAAGGCCAATTCTTTGGGTGGATCATTCAGAAACTCAAGTTGTTTATTGACGGCTTCCCAATCTTTCTGTTTAAGTTCTAAACGCCGATCCAGTTGTTTTAATTTCATTTCCTTTAGTTGATATTCTGTCTTCATACAGCTACTGACTCAAAGCATCTAATTCACTAGCAATCTGATCTAACTCTTCTGAAAGTGATTGAAGTTGTCGATTGAGT
>CAYSWV010000128.1:0-4920 GCA_964434865.1 uncultured bacterium | reverse complement strand
GGGTGCCTCTCAGCGATTGACCTGTGCCTCCCAGCCATTGACCTGTGCCTCCCAGCCATTGACCTGTGCCTCTCGATGATTGACCCGTGCCTCCCAACGATTGACCCGTGTTTCTCAGCCCCGCCAAGCTCCAAGATGATCTATTTAGTCCCTTGATGGCAGACTGTAACCAATTTTTAGTCCCTTGATGGCAGACTGTAACCAATACTGAGGACAACTTATGATCAAAGCCTATGCTGCCCAGGAAGCCGGTGGATCCCTCCAGCCTTTTGAATTTGATCCAGGGCCGCTGGGGGATGAAGAGGTTGAAGTACAGGTGGACTACTGTGGAATCTGTCATAGCGACCTAAGTATGCTCGATAACGACTGGGGCCTGAGTCAGTATCCCTTTGTACCGGGCCATGAAGTGGTGGGAACCGTGGCGGCTGTGGGTCCGCAGGTGAAGCGAGTGCAGGTAGGGCAGCGTGTGGGGGTGGGCTGGTTTAGTCGTTCCTGTATGGCGTGCGAGTGGTGCTTGGGCGGAGACCACAACCTCTGTCAGTCTGCGGAACAAACCATTGTGGGTCGTCACGGTGGCTTTGCGGATAAAATTCGCGCTCATTGGGGTTGGGTGGTGCCGGTGCCAGAGTCCATTGAGGTGGAGTCAGCAGGGCCTCTCTTCTGTGGGGGCATTACGGTATTCAATCCAATTGTGCAGTTGAATATTAAGCCGACAGACAAAGTCGGGGTGATTGGAATTGGCGGTTTGGGTCATATGGCGCTGGGCTTCTTGCATGCTTGGGGCTGTGATGTGACGGCATTCTCCTCCAGTCCAGACAAGGAAGCGGAGGTTCGAGAGTTGGGGGCAGATCATTTCGTTAATTCCAGGGATCCAGAAGCGATTAAAGCGTTGGCCGGATCCTTTGATGTGATCTTGTCAACGGTTAACGTCAATCTGGATTGGGAGAGCTATGTGGCAGCACTGCGTCCCCGGGGGCGACTACACTTTGTGGGAGCGGTGACGGTACCCATTTCTGTTCAATTCTTTTCATTGATCATGCAGAAGTCAGTATCTGCGACACCCTTGGGGAGCCCGGCTACGATAGCCAAAATGCTGGAGTTTTCGGGTCATCATGAGCTCAAACCGATGGTGGAAGTGTATCCCTTTGCTCAGGTGAATGAGGCCATTGACAAACTTCGGAATGGCAAGCCTCGCTATCGTTTAGTGTTGAAGCATTAGTCGTTTTGTCGCACTACGGTGACCCGAATCCATGGCATCTCTGTCCTCAACACAAGCGGAGTGTATTCGGCAAGCGTCGCTGAAAGTCGGGTTTCATAAAGTGGGCCTGGCTTCAATGGATGCACCACCGGATCTATCTGGTTTGACTCATTGGATTGAGGCCGGTTTTCATGCCGATATGGCCTGGATGACAAATCCGAAACGATGGGATCCTGCGCTGGTGTTGCCGGGGGTGCGATCTGTGATCTGTGTGGCGATGAACTACTATACTCCAGTGGTCCATAGTCATGCCCTCGGATCCGCTAAAATTTCACGCTATGCCTGGGGTCGAGATTACCACCGGATCCTGGGGAGACGATTGAAACAGCTGAGTCAGTGGATTGAACAGGAGTTTGTTCCGTGTCAGACGCGCTGGTACGTGGATACGGGACCGATAGCTGAAAAACCGTGGGCGATGCAGGCGGGTGTGGGGTGGATTGGGAAGAACAGTTTGCTCTTAACTCGGGAATACGGGTCCTGGATCTTTCTAGGTGTGATATTAACTACATTAGATCTGCCACCGGATCCGCCGCATACCTCTCATTGTGGAACCTGTACCCGCTGTTTGGAGGCCTGTCCTACGGATGCGATTGTGGCACCTCATGTGGTGGACTCTAACCGTTGCATTGCCTATCACACCCTGGAAAATCAGGATCCTGACCTACCTAATTTCATCAAACCCCATTTGCACGGCTGGGTAGCAGGCTGTGATATCTGCCAAGATGTGTGTCCGTGGAATCAGCGCTTTGCTCAACCTACTGAGATTACAGACTTTCACCCCTATGCAGGGAATGGGGCACCTCAATTACACCATCTAGCCGTTCTATCCGCCACCACTTTTGAAACTCAGTTTACAGCTTCGGCGCTGCGTCGTTTGAAAGTACACAGACTGCGACGGAATGCTCAGGCACAGCTTTAGCTGATGGGGGTTGTAGGGGGCTATAAGCCCCGCGCTGTATTGCGAAGCAATCAGCGTCGGGATACATGGACCCCCTACGCGAGTTGAGGGGCTCGACGCCGCGATAACGAGCTTTAGGGATGCTCTTCGCTTTCCCTAAGCTGCCTGCAATTATGGGACATGCAAGGGAGCTGTATCCGACTCCCGAAGATTGGCTGGGTCGATCTCAAGCTGCATCGCCCCATCCCCAAGGGATTGGTCCCAAAGACCTTTCGGATTATCCGTAAGGCATCGGGATGGTACGTAGCGATTGCCTGGGAATTGGATGTCGATGTGCCCGACCCGCAGCCCCGTGGCGAGGCGATTGGAATTGATGTCGGACTGGACTACTTCCTGTCTACTTCTGACGGCGTGCAAGTCAAGCGACCTCGCTTCTTCAATAAGCTGCACCGCAAGCTGGAATTGCTGCAACGCAGGTTGAGAAAGAAGCAAAAGGGGTCGCAGAACCGACGCAAGTTGAATCAGAAAATAGCCAGGATTCACGAACGTATCGCCAACTGTCGGCTGAATTTCCATTTTGAGGAAGCCCATAAATTGTGCAACCGGGCGGAGATGGTCTTTGTCGAAGACCTGGATTTCCGCATCATGGCGAAAGGGATGCTGGGCAAGCATACCCTTGAGGCTGGATTGGGCCAGTTCGTGAATGTCGTACTGCCTTGGGTGTGCTGGAAACGGGATGTCTACTACGGCAAGGTTGACCCCAACGGCACCAGTCAGGAATGTCCTGATTGTGGTGCTGTTGTACGAAAGGAATTGAGGGTACGGGAGCATCATTGTCCTGATTGTGGGTCGCTCAAACCGAGGGATATTGCTAGCGGCCAAGTGATACGGAATCGTGGAGTTTCTGCGGTGGGACACATCGCGGATAAGCAGCCTGTGGACGGGATCTGTCGGGGGCGAGAGCCTAGACAAGACCGGGTGAAGCAGGAACTCTCAAGAGCGATCTTGGGAAGCCCGCGCCTTATCGCGTAGCGATAGGCGTCGGGAGGATGTCACTAGAGCTTTTCAGGGAGTTGACGACCTCTTGATGATCTCAGGATTGGACCCCTTGCCGTCAAAAAAAAGCAGCCCCTGCAGAAGCTGCCCTTAAGCTATTTAGAATAGGATCCTTAACACGGGAGCGTGCCCGTTCCAGCAAGACTAGTTCACACTCACAAGACTAGTTCACAATCAACTGAATCAAGCTTAATCCGTCACTTTCAGAATCAGCCACCAGGATCTGATTGGTTGTGGAATTGAAGATGATACCCTCGGGTTCCAGCTGTGCTTCCTCATCATTGCCAATCACAAAGAACTCACTGGTGGGATCAGTGACCAACACAACCACATCCACCAACTCGATGTTATTTGGATCCGTGATGTCATGGATGCTAATCGCATCAGACCGCTCCAGGGCGGTGAAGGCCAACAACCGACCATTCACTTCACCCACATCCACCACTTCAGGCTCTGGTCCCTTATCTTCACATCGCTGCTGCAGACGGAGGTCCACCACCGCTTCTTCAATTGAGTTACCGCTATCCCCTAACAGCCGACCCGTCATGGCATCAAAGACGCTGATACTGCGAGCCCCAAACGGACCACCAGTGCCAACACCACCCTCCGCAACGGCCACATTATCCTCATCAGCCGTCACAAAAACGCTGCCATCAGGCGAAATGGCGACACCATCTGGTTCCCGAGAAGAGGTGAAAGTCTCTAACACCGAATCGGCATAGCCTGTGCTGGTCAAACAGCCTGCTTCGCCCGGATCCCCAATTGTGAACCCTTGGCCCATGCGTTGGCCTAGATCAAAGTTAGTTACTGTGAAGGTGCCACTCTGAGGATCTGCCGGATTAAACCCATCGATGCGAGTAACGGCGTTGTTTTCTTGCAAAGACGCAATGATAAAAGAGCTATCTCCAGAAATCTTGACGGTCTCTGGCTGAGGATCCGTTGGAAGAATACTGATGCCGGCTGGCGGAATCGCCACTTCTTCAATCACGCTCAAATTATCAGGGCCATTGGAGAGATCAACGATGGAAATCGTTCCAGGGTTATTACCCGGCACAGGAGGACCATTGGGGCCATTATCATCATCATCGAGCTCTTCATCTTCGTTAGCCACAGCAGCGTACACACCGTTAGGAGCTACAGCCACGGAGTCAGCTCCAATGCCCACCTCCACGGAATCGAGGAAGGTTAGATTAGGCAAGCTAAAGGTAACCAGGATGGCAGGCTGCTCATTAAAGGCATCTAGATTATTATCATCTGCATCCTTGGCGGCTACCAGCACATAGGATCCATCGGGGGCAATGGTCACACTGGTCACATCCCGATCATCTAGATCCACTTCATCGACATCATCACTGAGATCGAGCTCAGCCTGGATGGTGAGACTACTCGGCCCAACGCCAATTACCGTTACATCATCACTGCCCCCCAGTACTGCCAAGGATCCGTCGCTAGTGACATCAATAATTTCCGCATTAGGGGCTCCGTCGCCGATGATGCTAGCCACCACTTGACCCCGCACAAAGGGTGCGTCACCACAGGCTTCTGTTGTGGCAATCTGGTTGGCCGCCAATAACGGATCCTGACCCGTTTGATGCACAATGACGCAAGTGTCATCCGTAATAACAGGAATATCTAGCTGCTCAAAGCTGACCGGAATCGTACTGGATGCCAAATCAGCGGCATACCTGGTAAAGCCTGCAAGCAGCAC
>CAYSWV010000127.1:0-4970 GCA_964434865.1 uncultured bacterium | reverse complement strand
TCTGCTAGGATTTCCAGTTGCTCTTTGAGTGTTTGAGTGGGTGGATCTGCTGGAGCTGGATTTGATCTAGATGTAGATGTAGATGTTGAGGGGTTTGACGATTGAGCTGAGATACAGTTTCTGAGTTTATCCTCACTGAGACAGGGATGGGGATTCGTTTTTAAGGCTGATTGAAAGAGTTGTTGTAGTTCCTGTTTATCTAAAGGTGGGGAGCATCTGGAGCCAAAGGTTTGAACTAAGTCCCACGCGGTACAATCGAGAGCTAATCGCTCAGATCTAGCCCACTGTTCGGCACCGATGGCGTCACGGGCAATGGTATGAGCAGTGGTGTTGCGGGATCCTGAAGAGACTCCCCTTTCAATCAACTGGCGATGTTCTAGGGAGAGAAGTCTGATTAGTTGAATCGGCTCTGTGGGTTGGGTCTGAAGTTTAGGAAGCTCAGTGGTTTTAGGTTGATTAGGATCGGGTCTCCTTGGAATCAAGGATCGTAAGGTGTCCCAACTGTAGCACTGCTTGGAGGCTGTGACCATTTCAACAGGGGTATAAGGGTGCCGCTTGGTATGCCAGGATCCAGCTAGACGCATGACTCGGGAGGGGTTTTTAATCGATTTGTCCGCATCGGCATAGGCTAAGAGATCGGCTTGCAGCTGCCGCCACTCTTCAATCGGGACCGGGTGCTCAAAGACCCAGTAGGAGTGGATCGACTTGCCACCGGTATCAATTTGAAAGGTAGGAACAGGTAGATTCAGACTCTTGTAGAGGTGCAGCTGCAGCTCCCTAGGCAGATCATCATGCTCATAGAAGATAGCTCGTCCCTGGGTGACTTCAGCGTCGCAATGTCCCCCGCCGTTGACGACAACATAAAGACTAAAGCCGTCTGACTGCAGCTGATTGAGGTCTCGCCAGGGCAGATCCGGCATACGACAAGTGAATTTTCGGCCTCCTGCGCCTTTCTGGTTGGGATCAAATAGACGGAGATGAATCAGATCACCATCACGATAACCCAGCTGATATAGATGCTGTAGGGCTTTGAATCGATCTACCGATTTGTAGGACATCACAGACCTCAAGAGAGAAGTAGTTTAAGAGATGAAAATTTCAAGGCAAAAGGACTCCGATGAGAACCGGAGTTAGTTGATCAAGACGGGATGATCTGGATCTGGACGATTGGGTATTGGGAGCAGGCTAGGTTCTGGCTTTAGGTTTCTGCGGATAGGATTTAATGAGCCGTTCAATAATCGTGTTTTGGTTGCGGCCCTCAGTGCGGGAGAGTCGGCGGAGCTTTTTAACCGCTTCTTGAGAGAGGGTATAGGTGACACGCACCTTGGGGATTTCTAGTTTTCTCATAGCTTGATGGAAGGCTAGGGCATCAATCTGATGGTATTCTCTTTAGCCACTGACGTCAATATCTAACATCATGATGCTATAGTCTCATCCGTCAAATGATGCGATGATACATGAGTGTCAGACAATTCATTGTGAGGTTCGCTTGTGAATCTAGATATGCGGGATCGGCTAGGAGCCTTGCTGAGAGAGCTACGGGGAGAACGGAGTCAGCGTCAATATGCCCCTCAATTAAGTCGGGAGTTGGAACGCGTGGGGGGAACGCCGATTGGGTATTCAGCCTTAAGGAGCTATGAAGAAAGTGAGTCTGAGCCTAGTATTGAGGTGTTTCAGGTGGTGGCTCAGTTGAAAGGTTGGAATCTAGATGAGTTAATGCAGCATTTGCGCACTGGATCCGTGTCGGGAGACCGGCAGATTGGACCAGGTGAGTTGAAGCACCATGTGATGGCCTTGGATCCAATAGAACGGATTCAGTTTTTTAGTTGGTTGGCTGATCTTGTGGCAGGTGAGGTGAAGACAATCATTCAAAACCCTGAAACCCCCACGTTAGTCGAAGGCGATGCGGTTAAGAAAAAGAAGAAACGTTAAACTGGGATACACAGACCATTTCTATAGATGAGTTGAGCGGATCCAATGATCTCAAAGTCTGGGGTTAGTTGTTGCCAAGTTCTAATGGCTCCATCTGCCCCAATGACTAGCTTACTGGGGGTCTTGGGAGGGCAACAGATTAAGTAGTCACCTGGGTACAGTTCGGGGGGATCTGGATGATAGTTGATTACTTTGACTAAGAGCAATTTAGAGATTGAAGAAACCATAGGATGCACCTCAAGATTCAAGCAAGTTCAATATTCTGGTTGAAGTCAAGCTTAGACCTCAACTGTTACGGTAGATGCTTAAGTCTCCTGGATCTCAAGCGCCTATAGTAGAAATGATTGCCTTTCAGGTACTGTTGAGCAAAATTCTGTTCATGGGGCTGGTGCTGGACAACTGACTTTAATGTATCCTTCGGCTTCGCTTTCGGCAATGGCTAGTTAGCGATTAATGCTTTACAATACAAAGCGATTTGCTATACTGGTTGACATAGCTAATTTTGATACTCCATGAACTTCAAAGATAAGCTCTATAAGGCCCTGGGAGAGCGGATTGCAACGTTTCGAGAAAAAGCGGGTCTGAGTCAAACCCAGCTGGCTGATAGGTGTGAGATCTCGCGGGGATCGGTGGCCAATATCGAAGTGGGAAAGCAGTATCCACCTCTCTTAACCCTCTGGAGGATTGGACAAGCTCTTAATGTGGAACCCCGACAGTTGATCCCGACGTGGGCTGAAGTAGAGTTATCGGATGTTGCCCTCCCCTCCACTACAGATGAAAAGGTAGCGGCCTTCTTGAAAATGATGGGGCCTGGGGTGCGGACTTTTATCAAGGAAGCTCAGGGTGAGTCAGAAGGAGAGGGATCATGACGGCTTCAAGTCAGCGGCTGATTGAAGCAAGAGCGTTTGATTTGCTGCAACAATTTAAGATGACCGAGCCTCCAGTCGATGTGCAGCTGGTAGCCTCCAGGTTGGGGATCCGGGTGGAGCGAGCGGATCTAGATGATGATTGTAGTGGGGTGCTGGTGCGGAACAAGACCCATGCGGTGATTGGGGTGAATTGGATGCACCATGTAAATCGGCAGCGGTTTACGATTGCCCATGAGATTGGCCATTTTGTGTTGCATGAGCGGAATACCTACATTGATAAGGAGATCTATGCTCAGTATCGGAATCATGAATCGGCTACGGGAACACTGAAAGAGGAACGGCAAGCGAATCAATTTGCAGCGGCGTTGTTGATGCCTGAGGAGTGGGTGAGGGAATGGTTTGGAACTAAGTTGATTGAGCCGGGGGATGACCAGGAGTTGTGTGATCTGGCAAGGGCGTTTGGGGTGAGTGTGACAGCTATGTCTTTTCGGTTGGCTAACTTGGGGTTATTGAAGCTGTGAGATGGTTATTGAGTGCATCCTTAGATCCGAAGCCTTTAAACTGTATTCACAATCTGAGCTAAGTATTCCAGCAGAATTAACCGGCATAATATCTGTAATCTTCCATCCCTGCTCATACTCTCCCAACAGATCTGTATTATGAAAAGATAAAAGGGCGTCTGAGGTTGTAGCGATTGCCAATCCGTCGAAAGCACATCATGACTCAATAACCACTCATATTTATCCGAGCGGGATCCGTAGAGATGGGCGTGCTTGATATCCACCATGACTAAACCTCAAATAGTGACCTGGGTAGCTGAGACTGTCGAATAATAGACGTGAGCGTCCCCACTCGAACCTCTGAGTGATCCGGCACAATTACCGTCAATGTTGTCTCTTCCATCTGCTTTTGCATCACAATATGGCTACCCCGTTGCCTCACCTCCACAAACCCCTCCTTAGCTAGGATCCTGCATATTTCTCGGCCCGAAAATAACCCTAACTTAGGCACTAACCACCTCAAACTCAGTCACATGAGTATCGAGACTCATTCGACCTTCGATCTCAGTGGAGCTAGCTGTTTCGAGAAACAACTGAACCGCCTCAATTAGATTAGCTCTCGCCTCATCAACCGTATCACCCTGACTCGCCACATCCAACTCAGGACAAACTGAAACATAGCCATTTCCTTCTTTCTGAATGATCCCAGTCAATTTCATCTCCCGACCTCCATCTCACTTACAGCCTATGATCTAAGTGGCACATTTAGGATTGTCCTTCACCATCAAACAAATACTCACCCCCTGCTGAATATCAAACACACTCTCATCCTTGGATCCATCAGGAGCCTTCTCCTTCTTCTTGCTATTCCCATGTAAATCCAACACTCGGATCCAATCAAACGTACCCTGCAAACTCTGCCTCATCCCCCGAAATGTCGGATTATCCAAATAGCCATGATTGGTCACAAACGCTAGGATCCCGTACCCTGTTTGCTGGATCCGCCATTGCCCAAACCGAATAAACTTCACATAATCATCCTGCAACCACTTCGGATTTTTCTCCCCCAACCGATGCCCATCCACCTGATAATAATCCCGAAGGATCCCGCCAATCCACTCCCCCGAATTGGCCGAATGCCCAGAATACGGAGGATTACCAATCACAATCATCACCGGCTCCTGATCTAGTTCTGCATAAAAGCCTACTGCTATCGGACAAGTATCTTGAGCCTCTTCCTCATTTGCCCCTGGTCGGATAAACCAAAACCTTGATCCTTGGGCATCACGCTCTTTCAGGGGATAACCCAGCAACTGGCGAAGAGCCTCTACCCGATCAGGTTGGGATCCTGACATGACTTTAGCTAAAGAGGTCTGTGAAAAGGACATAGCAGCATCAAGGGCATGAGTGATCAGATATCAATTTAGTAGCATTTGGAGTTGGCATCCTAGTTTTTAATGAAAATATCTGGAAATATACAAGCTTTTTGGGTCTTGTCATTGGCTAATTTTACATACTCACTAGGCCGTAAGCATTCTGGTTCTTCAAGATCACATAAGTGACAAAAGCCCCACTTCAGAGACTAATGTTCAGGGTGGGGGAGGTGGATGGAAAGCCCAGCAGCTGACACTAGCAAGGGATCCAACGGGTGTTACCGATCAGATCCCCT
>CAYSWV010000126.1:0-5054 GCA_964434865.1 uncultured bacterium | reverse complement strand
ATCCAAGTCTATCCAATTACACAATGGTTTCGATATGGGCTATACAAATTAGCGATTCAATGTTGGTTCGTGCTGGCCCAGTCTTATCCGCCTGTAGCCAAAGAGCGTCTATTGGACTCAAGGCTTGAATTTACTCATTTAGATCAGCTTAATCCCAACTCGTTATCTGTTAAGTTCAAAGTCTGGCTTGGCTCTCGGTTGCACCAACTTATGGTCTTGACTATCAGGAGGCATGGATATGCTTAGTCCCATTAAAGTCATCGATATTGAAGTTAGTCAACCCATGACTGATCTTGAAAATCTAGAGGCTTACCAAAGTGTTTTAGGTCTTGTCAGGCTTCAAGGAACCCCTGTTGGCTATATCAAGCTGCCGATTCATAATGGTCGCTGCTCAGCAGCCCAGATCCAACATCACTTGCTTAACGAATACAGCTTAGTTTTGAGTAAAGTCCTGCTGCACCAGATCCTGATCAGGAAAACCGCCATTACTCATATCCAGGATCATGCCACTCTTGACGATTGGCTTATCCATCAACCCACTCCACGAGAGTGGCCAACGGTAACTGTAGCTGTCTGTACTCGTAACCGAACCTCCGATCTGGCGCGCTGTCTAGAGGCTTTAGTCCACCTGGACTACCCTAGTCTCGATTGGGTGGTAGTCGATAATGCGCCTGATGATGATTCAACTCACGCTTTAGTATCTGAACATTACCCTGCGATCCGCTATATCTGTGAGCCTCGGCCAGGTTTGGACTGGGCCCGTAATCGGGCTATTTTGGCAGCTGAGGGGGATCTGTTAGCCTTTACTGATGATGACGTAGTTGTAGATTCAGGCTGGGTCCAGGCATTAGCTCAGGTGTTTATAGATAATCCTAGAGTGATGGCGGTAACGGGACTTGTTGTTCCCTATGAACTTGAAACATCTGCTCAACAGCTCTTTGAACATTATGGGGGTTTTGGTCGAGGGTTTGAACAAAAATGGTATCAGGTATTACCTCATCAAGTAGTACCTTGGCCGCTGTTAGGGACCGGACAGTTTGGGACTGGAGCCAATATGGCCTTTCGCACTGAGGTTTTTAACCATATTGGGTATTTTGATCCAGCTTTGGATGTGGGAACGGCTACGAATGGGGCGGGGGATTTAGAGCTCTTTTTTCGGGTCATCAAAGCGGGGTTACCTTTGGTCTATGAGCCTCGGGCTTTGGTATATCATCGACACCGACAGACCTATGAGCGCCTTAAACGGCAGATCAACTACAACGGTAGCTTAATGGCCTACATCGTTTGTGGTTGGTTGTCCTATCCTGATCAGCGGATCGAGTTTGTCAAGCTTAGCTACTGGTGGGTGTTCAAATGGCTACTGCGGCGCTGGTTAATTTCTAAACTTCATCCGACTCGGTTACCTATCGACTTAATTGAAGCTGAAATTCAGGGTAGTTGGCATGGGCTAACCCTTTATTTCAAAGCCCAACAAGAGCAGGAGTTAATTGAAACCCAGTTTGGTCCTTTTGCAGCAGAGACCCTCCCGTCTAAGTATGTGCATAGCCCTAAACAGCCCCAAGCAATGACAATGGGGGTTCGACAGATTGATCTGGCCCAGCCTTTATCACCTCTTACTGAACTGGAGACCTATTACACGACTCGCATTTTTGTCAGGGTGGAGGGTCATGTTCTGGGGCAGGTGGATATTGACAATTATGGCCAGTCCATCAGTGTTGATCGTCTGAGCCAGGCTATTGTTAAGCATCTCTGGGATCCGATCTTAGGTCAGCTCTGGGCCTTGTCACCTGAGGGGGTCGAAGCAGCCTTGAGGACCCTATGGTATCAGTACTATCCTAACCCTAGGAGCCGCTTGGATCCCTTACCAGATGATGTTAGTGTCTCTATTGTTGTGGCTACTTTTGATCGACCTGATGATCTACGGCAGTGTTTAAATTCCTTGCAGAAGCAACAGACAGAGCGTCAAGTTGAAATTATTGTGGTGGATAATCATCCTGCCTCTGGGTTGACTCCACCTGTTCTAGCCGATTTTAGTGATGTGATTGGGGTGAGTGAACCTCGACAGGGATCATCTTATGCTCGTAATGCTGGGATCTGTGTTTCAACAGGTCAGATCATTGTTGTCACTGATGATGATGTCATAGCACCTCCAGATTGGTTAGAGACCTTAATTCAGCCATTTACTCGTCCAGATGTGATGGCCGTGACAGGTAATGTGCTCCCTCTTGAACTTGAGACCCCATCTCAGCAAGCTTTTGAAGCCTATGGTGGACTGGGGCGGGGGTATCAATCGTTGGAAGTCAACGGTGATTGGTTTGAGTTATTTCCACACAAGCCCTCTCCAACCTGGACCTTAGGAGGCACTGCCAATGTAGCCTTTCGCACCTGTATCTTTGATCATCCTGACATTGGATTAATGGATGAAGCGTTGGGACCGGGTATGCCGTCTGGAGTGGGGGAGGATACTTACTTATTCTATAAAGTGCTTAAAGCGGGTTATACGATCATTTACTGTGCTCAGGCCTGCGTATGGCATAAGCATCGACAAACCTTAGCCGCCTTGAGACGACAATTGTTTAACTACAGTAAAGGACATGTCTCCTATAATTTGACAACCTGGCTTAAGGATGGAGATTGGCGGGGGCTAGCTCAAGTTTTGATTGGACTACCCAAGGCTCATGGGTTTCGGGTTAAAGAACGTCTCTTAGGTCGGAGTTCTTATCCCCTGTCTCTGATTGGTATTGAAATTCTGGGCAATTTAGCAGGGCCCTGGTCATTAGGGATGTCTCATCTATTGGTGAAGCAACGAGGCACAAGTAGCCCTTATGTTCCTGTAGAGCAGCGGTCAAACTTGGCGCCAAAGTCTTGTATGGATCCCATGTCAGTGAGTTAGCTTCATGAAATGGATACAACAACAGCCAACTTGGCAATGGTCATTCCTATACTACTGGGATTTGCTACGATCATTAGTCAATCGTGATTTGAAGATACTCTACAAACGCTCAGCACTGGGCATTGGCTGGACGCTGATCAATCCACTAATGGAGTTAGCTGTTTTTGTCTTTATTTTTCAAGTTGTGTTATCCATTCAAATCCCACAATATACCTCGTATGTCTTTACTGGCTTGCTAGTCTGGACTTGGTTTAACCGATCCTTATTTGAAGCTACAGGTTCCATTATTCAAAACGGGTCACTGATTCGCCAGCCTGGGTTTCCGATTGCGATTCTACCGATTGTGACTGAGATTACAGGTTTAATCCACTTAGTGCTGGCCTTGCCAATTTTGCTGATCTTTTTGCTGGTAGATGGAGTCCAACTCACGCCTTTAATTCTGTTGATGCCAATCCTCCAACTGATCCAGTTTGGGTTAACGACTAGTTTGGCTTACCTTCTAGCTGCCTTGAATGTGACGTTTAGGGATACCCAACATACTTTGGGGGTCTTGCTCAATTTATTATTTTATTTGACTCCGATCTTTTATGAAGATACCGGTGTCCCTGATCAGTTTCAACAACTTTACTCATTCAATCCCATGGTTCCTATTATTACCTCCTATCGTAATATCTTGATGTTTGGCCAACAACCGGAGTGGATCCCACTGGGGTTGATCACGGTTTTTATTCTCTTGTTTTTACCAGTAGGGTATCGTGTGTTTCGGGATCAGAGTCATCGCTTTGTAGAAAACCTATAAGAAAAGGCTGACATTATTATTAGTAGAGGATTTTGACATACTGATGAGTTCAGTCCTCATGGATCCTTAAAATTTATTCTAAATTTCAGGCAAACAGCTATGAACTACGCCGTCCAGGTCGAAAATTTAAGCAAGCGGTTTAATCGATACCACGCTGAGAAGCCAGTTACGATTATGGAAGCAGCGTTAGGCGGCTTAAATCGGCTGAGACCATTAGAGCAGTTCTGGGCTTTGCGAGCGATCACCTTTATGGTTTCACCTGGTGAGATGGTGGGCATTGTGGGCCATAACGGAGCCGGTAAGTCTACCCTATTACAGTTGATCGGAGGGGTTGGATCCCCTACCGAAGGTCACATCCAGGTCAACGGGCGGATTGGAGCCTTATTGGATTTAGGGGCCAGTTTTCATCCAGATTTAACTGGGCGAGAGAATGTGTTTGTCAATGCCGTGATCGGGGGCTTAACCTATCAACAAGTCAAACAGCGATTTGATCAAATTGTCGATTTTGCTGAAATTGAGACCTTTATCGATAATCCACTGCGAACCTACAGCACGGGAATGATCATGCGACTGGCGTTTGCTATTGCCATCCATATTGATTGTGACGTGCTACTCATAGATGAATTTTTATCAGTTGGGGATCTCTCATTTCAAGCCAAGTGTTTGAATAAAATTAAACGTATGAAACAACAAGGTTGCGCCATTATTTTGATCTCTCATGCCCCAGAAACCGTGCAGGATCTATGCGATAAAGCCATTTGGTTACGACAAGGGTGCATGGTAGCTCAAGGTGACCCCAAGCTGATCACCGGTCGATACCGAGTTGAAATGCACAGTGGTGAGTCTCAAGTTGCTCAACTGTCAGATACTGACTCAGAAGCAGACTACATCAACGATCATCGGTTTGGGTCTTTAGAAGCTGAAATAACTGACGTCACAATTTCACCTCAAGATCAGATTCGAACGGGTGATCCAGTGACGATCTCAATTGACTACTCCGCACCCACACCACTCTTTAGTCCTATTTTCAGCGTTACCATCATTCGTGAAACTGACAAGCTCATTTGCCTGGATACCAATACCGACGAACAAGCAATCAATCTGGGTCAGATTCTTGGTCAAGGTCGGATTGTGCTCTCACTGGAGCGGTTGGATCTCTCAGGAGGCCTGTACTTTGTAGATGTGGGGATCTTTAAAAATAATTGGGACTATGCCTACGATTATCATTCAGAGCTGTACCCCTTAAAAGTTGATTCTGATTCGACCGGTGAGGGGCTTCTAGTGCCACCCTATCAGTGGTATGTCAATTTGACATCCTCCCCGGACTAAAGTCGCGGGGATTCGGTTTAGGCAAACAATAGC
>CAYSWV010000125.1:1867-5126 GCA_964434865.1 uncultured bacterium | reverse complement strand
CTTGCAGCCACCTTGAGTAAACTGCTCCGTAACCGCTCCACTTGGGCTGTGGCTAGTCAGCGTGAGATCACCGTATTCTTCTGGTAGCCACTAACTCGAGAGATTCGGCAGAAAGAGTTTGATAACCCCTGCAACCAAGGCCAAGATCACCCCTACAATCACGGAACGATTAATAAATTCTTGAGTGTCCAGTCGTTTACCAATACCTTTAACTTCAGTTTCTAAATTTTTTAGATCTCCTCCGAGTTGCGATTCCAGATTTTTCATGTCTCCTTTGATCTCAGTTTCTAGATTTTTCATGTCCCCTTTGAGTTCAGTTTCTAGGTTTTTCATGTCCCCTTTAAGTTCAGATTCTAAGCGAGTTTGGCTAACTTTGATCTCAACTATCTCTTTTTGGAGGGCCTCAAACTGGGTATCTACATCCTTGCGGAAATCCTCAAGCTTCTGATCCACATTTTTGCCCAGATCTTCAACCTTAGTGTCAATTCGATCCAGTTTCTGGCTGATCTGGCCTAATACTTCTTCTAGGGTATAAGTCACCGTCACAGGCGTTTGAGTCATCCTTCTACCTCGTTACAAGTCTAAGCTTGAGCTCTAGCTTAGCAGGATCGATCAGTTTCGTTAGTGGGTTGAAGATTACCACAGATCGGATCATCAGCCTTACACCCGGCTATGCAAAGGAGATCACTCTAGTCAAGTCCCTACTGCTAGGGTTCTGGACTGTGACCTAAAAAAGGATCCCAACTCAGATCACTCTGGCCGATAGAATTAGGATCCTAAATTAGAGCTCTTAAACTCCAGTCAGGCCAAGCTCTGGGCAGAAATAGTAACTTTAGATCTGGCGCAGGCAAGACAAAACCTTGATTAAGTAGAACAGAGTTTGGTGGCAGTCAACAAACGTAATACCTGGGAATAAGGATCTGATTTCTTGGAGAAACTGATTTTTGCCTAGAAGTGCTGACAGTATTCCTTTAAATTATGGGATATCTTCAAGGTGAAACAGATATTGGCCAAAGCAAGATCACACCACTCCAAGGCCAAACACCAAGTAACCGAGAATGACAGCATCTTTCTAAGGAGATCCTGTATCTTTCCAAGGTCAAAATCGCAGTCCCCTTGAGATAGATGACTTGAGATCTCTCCAAGTATTGCGACTCATCATTAGCTTCGGATCCTTCTACCCCAAAATCACTCATAATAAAGATCATCAAAGTAATTCTAAGTAAACCCGGAGCCTTATGAATAGTCCCACAGGATCCAACAAGTTAGAGGCCCTCTGCTATTTACTTGCCACCCAACCTCTTACCCCCACTGACCAAACCGAGATCAAAACTCTCATTAATAGCCCCGATCTAGCTGACAATCCTGAGTCTGTCATCATAGCTCTAGAAGCCTGGCTCAGCCACCCGATCCCCACTCGCCAGTCTCTCCTAGAAATGTATCTAAAATATACAGAAGGCCCAGAATCTGGTAAAACCTTTGGACCTGGCGGGATCACCTCAAAAACACCCCCTGGTCAGCCTAGCCCTACAGCTCAAGAGCAGGTCAAAAATGCTCTCCTAGTTAACTCCACTACCAAACCCAAACAGGATCCCCAAAGTGAACAAAGTTAGCCTCACCCTCTTTGCCTTCCACCTCCGCCACACTATTACCGATCCGCCTCATCAGATTCATTGCCATGCCAACTACTTGTTTGACACCCTGTTCCAGAAATCTCAAACGACCCTCCCCTTCCCTCAACTAGCTCATCTCAAGACTCATCTTACGACTCTAACTAACCAGAATACACCTCCCCAGTCTCACGATCATTATCTTTGGCTCTCTAACGGCAAAGTTGATTTAGGGATCTACAACCCAGTTGAATCTGACTTGTCCCTACAAGCAGAGCTAAGCCCCCTGTGGATTACAGAAGATACATATGTTATCGATCTCACCCTCTTCCCACACCCCAATACACAAGCACTAACCCCTGATCAACTGCCTCTTTTGCAACCCCAAGCTCTCTTATTTACCGACATCCCACCGACATTTCTAGGCCAGATCTTGTGGCTTCATGCCGAGATCTCACCGAATGATCATGAGTCAGCCGAAACCCTTGCCGATCAGTGTGCTGCCAGTATTGCCCAAGAGGCTAAATGGCAACGGGTTATTCCTCGTCAAGTAGACCATCCCCTGCATAAATTGGATCATCAGTACTGGTTTGAATATAAAGTGACAACCTCATCCCACCTGACCTATCGCCTCTTGATTACCTTCAATCTCCAACTCGATATCCTAGCAGAGTATTATGACTGGCTCCTACAGCTATTTTGTTGTCAGCAAAAAATCAGATTTATCCGGCACCAAGCCCTCAATAGATCACAAGCACGCGAGATCTATAGCCAGATCACAGCCCAAGTCACAAATTTAGATGCCTTAATGCCAAATTTGGATCATAACTTTACCCAATTAAGCACTCAGATCTTGACCACATTTCCCCGACTTTCGCGCCAATGTAGCACCACTCTCACTCATCTTAAAACTCATCTCACCTCCCTCGAAACCAACCTGACTAACCTAAAGATCAATCTAAACAAACTAGAAGGCAACATTCCCACTGAATGGCACGAGGACCTCAAAACGGCTGAACTTTGGCGTCAACAGATCCAGATTGAGTTAGATTACTTGCAACCTGCCCATGACCTGCTTACCCAAACCATCCAAACGATCCGAGGGATCACTGAAAATATCCGTACCACCCGTACGACCCAAGCCACCCGTCAATTTCAACTCGCAGGTCTACTAGCTTCGAGCGTGGCATTGTTGATTACCACCTACACCCGTTGGGTCGATCATCCCTGGCAGTGGCCTCAATCTCTCTTTCCCCCAGGATATGTGCTGGATCCAGTAGCCTTTGCTTTCCTCCTGGTGATTGGGATAGCTATCCCTGGTTTTCTCATCATCAATAAAATCTGGATTAGCAATAAAGCTAATCTTCGCTAGCTCATTTCACCCTTTTTCACAGCTGCCATTGACTTTGTTTAGAAAAGGAGTCCAGGCTATCTTCTGCGACTTGTCGATCCCAGCACAGGATCGGTTTACGATCTATCAATTTGTCACAGATTCTCTGGTGGCACTTGGAATCCCCTTTGATGAGATCCAGTTTATTCACGATTTCAATACTAACAGTGCTCGTGAAGATCTATTTAAGCGAGTCAATGCAGGGGCTGTCCGTGTGATCCTGGGAAGTACAGCCAAGCTAGGAACAGGTGTTAACATC
>CAYSWV010000125.1:0-1767 GCA_964434865.1 uncultured bacterium | reverse complement strand
GGCTGTCCGTGTGATCCTGGGAAGTACAGCCAAGCTAGGAACAGGTGTTAACATCCAGGAGCGATTGATCGCGGTACATCACTCAGATGCTCCGTGGAAACCTGCCGAGATCATTCAACGCGATGGGAGGGTGCAACGCCTGGGGAACGAGTGGGACCCTTGCTACATTTTTCGCTATATCACCAAGGGGACAGGCGAGTTGGCTGGCTTTGATGCCTATATCTGGGAGACCTTAGAACGGAAGATGAAGTTTATCTCTCAGTTACTCAATAACCAGAGCCGTACTCGCCATGCTACCGATGAATCCGTTGAAGCTTTGAACTATGCCACGATCAAAGCGATTGCTTCTGGAGATCCTCTTGTGCTTGAAAAAGCAAATATAGAGAAACAGATCCGGGAATTGCAACTCCAACAACGTGCCTTCATGCGGAGTCAACTTGAAATTGAACATACTATCAAGCGGCACCAATGGGGTAGGGAAAATTGGCCACAACTCATTGATAGGCTCCAGGCTGATCTCAGGATCCTTGATGATGGAGAATCTATGATTGAGGGTAAACCAATTACGACGCACAGCAAAGCTATTGAAGCCATTAGCAAGGTTGCTCTCAGTCGCCTGGGTACAATTGGGATATTCAGAGGACTAGCCCTCTCGATTAACCGCAAATCAAGTGGCAATGGGTCCCCCTGGTTAACGCTGATGGGTGCCGCCAAAATGGATTTAAATGTGAAAAATCTGCCTCATGTCAAGCAGGTCTATCGTCAGAGAATCGCTGATCTGGAACGACAGTTACACGAGGCTCAATCCAGCCATGATGATACACTCAACCAATCCAAAGACTCCTTTCAAAGACATGAAGAGTTAAAAAGTCTTCAATCTAGACTCGAGGAAGTTGAGGAAATACTCAAGTGTAATAATGATGATGTTGCAGCTGAAGAATTTGAGATAGAAGCTCGCTCTGAAGATGAAAACCAATGGATCCCAACAACCGGCCATAAAGAGGCCTATACAGGTACTGACCCGGAGATCATTGAGGCTATCCGGTCAATACAGGAAAAACCAGAGTGGTTTTGGCAACTATTGGATCATCCAAATCTTGCTGGCGAATCAGTGATGAAGCAGAAGGTTCCAGTCAAACCTATCCCGTCGTTTGTGTACGTGCCTATCTCAGAAACTGTGTCTCAAGGATGTCTATTTGGCGATATCCCTGAGTTGATCACTACCCAGAAAAAGAAACGTCAGAGGTGAGATACGTCTTTGGTTTTTAACTATGCTTGTCCAACTCCTGCTTATGAGAAAAGGGTCTGCTCCTAATCTCGACCTTAAATCGCTGACTCCTCGTATGTTGTCTATTTAGGTTGGGTGCATAGTACATTCAAGGATTCGCCTCAGGCATCAAGCACCCCAGCGTGTCACAGCCAGCAGGACCTACAGGAGCTTCCACCTCAGATCCAAGATCATGCCGCTTCAAAGCCTCAAAGAAGTCAGTTGTCTTTCGTCGAGACTCAACCTCCGCTACCAACTTCAAATAGGTCTCCCGATCAATTTTTTCAAAAGGTAAGCGGGGATAAGGAGCATCAAACCGAGCCAACAGTGCTGCACTGATATAGCCTTCATCCTCCTGGATCGCCTCAAAGATCCGAGTCCCAAGGGATTCGATCTCCTCTTCTCGCAGCTCAATCGTGGCGCTGGTGTTGTGAGTGGTGTAGTACTGTTGCACTTGCATATAAAAATCAAACTGAGCCAAAGCTGAAAAGGATTCAATC
>CAYSWV010000124.1:0-5531 GCA_964434865.1 uncultured bacterium | reverse complement strand
GTTGGTTCAGAACATTGCAGTGTTATGCCAAGTTCATTGCTGCCGTGCTAGGAGCTTTGATCACATCTGGATCCCAGTTTCTGCCAACACAGGTCAATCAGATCATCACCATCACTAGTGCAATCGCTATAGCCATAGCCGTTTATGCAGTTGAAAACCAGGCATTACCTGATCAATCAGCTCCACGCAAGATCTAGACTTGTAAACTGAAAGTTGTGACCCATTGTGAAAACTGATAGCCTTTTCTTCACCCTCTTTGCCAAGCCAGTGTACAGGGCCCGCCGATTAGTGGAGTTGGTCCAAGAGCAGATCGAGGATCTAAGCTTACGGGGAGAGTATGTTGAATTTATCGAGACGAGACAATATTAATTTACAAGTTGCCGCAGAAGAGTTTTGAGGAGATTGCAGCCATGTTAGGGATCAAGGATATCAAGCAAATCCAAGCCTATCAGGAGGCCTGTTAAGATGGGATCCAAATTGGTGGATCCTGATTGGAGAACACCGTGGCAAAGCAGGGATCCTCATTGGCAAAGAGGAAGGGATTGGAATTGGGTGAGGACTTGTTAGAATTTGAAGATCTGGCTCATCTCACTAACTGCTTAGAAAAACAGTGAAGACTTTGACCGGTACCTAGAATCCTTTAACTCACAAGCGATGGATGTGGGTAAGGCCTCCTGTGAGTGGTCTGCATTAAGCTGAGGAGGTTAGTCACTTGTGAGCTTTCAGTGTAAACTCGACTCGTGCTCTACTCCAACGGTAGCCGATGACTACTTCCAGCTCACCTCCCAGATTTCAGATGGATCGGGATTTTGTCCCCTGGTTACTGCAAGAGCAGATTAGTCTAGCCTTCACCACGTATCAGACCAATTGGCTCGCTTTTTTAGGCGTGGATCCTCAAGGCCAGGTCTCCGCTTTTCAACGCCAGTTCCCTAGGGCTATGGGTCTGTTCTCCTCGACAGAGCGTCTCTATCTGGGGACTCGATACCAGATCTGGCAACTGGATAATGTGCTCTCTCCTGGCCAGCTTTATCAGGGGTATGACAAACTCTATGTGCCCCGAATTGGTTACACCACAGGAGATCTGGATGCCCATGATGTGACGGTGGATGCTTCGGGTCGGATCTTGTTTATTTCCACACGACTGAATTGTATTGCTACGGTCAGTGATCGCAATAGTTGTACCCCTCTCTGGCATCCTCCGTTTATCTCTCAAATCATCAATGAGGATCGGTGTCATTTGAATGGTCTGGCGATGGTCTCAGGTCACCCTGGCTATGTTACGGTTTGCAGCAGATCCGATGTGGTGGATGGGTGGCGTGATCGTCGCGTAGATGGGGGATGTGTTCTGCAGGTGCCTTCTGGAGAGGTGGTGGTGAGTGGGTTATCGATGCCCCATTCTCCCCGCTTCTATCAGGGCAAGTTGTGGATTCTGAACTCAGGAACGGGAGATTTTGGGTATGTCGATCTGGAGCAGGGGCGATTTGAACCGGTGACTTTTTGTCCTGGGTATGGGCGGGGGTTAGCGTTTTGGCATGACTATGCGATCGTAGGTCTTTCCCAACCACGGGATGCGACGTTTTCAGGATTAGCGTTGGAGGATCGGTTGGTAGCCAAGGATGGGGAGGCTCGGTGTGGGTTGGTGGTGATCGATCTCAATCGAGGTGCGGTGGTGCATTGGCTCAGGATCGAGGGCACGATCATAGAGATCTATGACATCGGAGTGTTGTCTCAGGTGCAGAGACCCATGTCATTGGGATTTCAGACGGATGAGATCGCTCAGGTGCTCACTTTGGATCCGATGGGGAATTTGTAAACTGTTCAGGACATTGAAGAGATTGATTCTTGAACGGGATCCTATGTTCAAAGTGTTTCCGGATCTAGCTATAGCTATCGGATGCCTGACTGATGCCAATTCTGGGTGAGGAGGATCCTTTATCTTAGAGGACTGGAAAAAGGAGAAGGGATAAGGGATCCGTTGGACTCACGCTACGCTCGTTTGGTATCACAACAGAGATTCAAATCATCCTTTTAGAACCAAGATTCCAAAGCTATGAGTTGAACCGTCTGGAGTCGCTGGAAATCCTGATCGGCGGAAACAATAGTGAGGTTGTAATGTAAAGCCGTTGCTGCGATCCACAAATCGTTATCACTGAATCCTAAACTTTGGATAGTTGCTTTTCGACGTTGAGCTTTGTCCTTCGGCCCCAGTTGGTTGATGATGTTTCCCTTGATTTCCCCATAGACATCTGCAATAGCTCCATTGATGGGATATAGGCTTACCGTTCCCAGAAACGCTGTGACAGCTTGGAGGTTCTCCAGTCGCCGTTGAGACTTCTGCACCATGTAATGCAGTTCCCCCCTGACAATGACGCTGGTAGCCACTCCATCACTGAGGCGAGTCTGCAGTTTATCCACCAGATCCGGATCTCCAGCAATCATCCGACTGCAATGGTTCGTGTCGAGCAGGTACATCGTCAAAACTCTGCCGGAGATCGAGTCTCATACACAGCTTGCAAGCATTCCTCAAAGTCATCTCCCTGCCAGGTGCCAACAAATGGCATCAAGTCTGCTACTGTTGATCCTCTCAAGACAAGTTCGCTGGTTTCATCGTCAGCCATAGCTGATTGCTCTGATCTGCCAGGAGTTCGACTTCCCTTAAGTCTGAGAAACTCCAGGAATTCTGATACCAGAGAGAGCGATTCTTCCGGGATCTGATCAACCTGTTGATGAATTTTGCGGCGGGTCTCTACTGGATTCATAGTCAAACATCCTCCGGATCTGGGTGGGGACCAACAGGTGGTGACACCCACTATAGCGTTTCGGATCTTGCACGAACCTTCTGGGTAAGCTATGGTTCACCGGAGTCATCGTCGCGATCCTATGCGGATGGCCTCAGCTCACTGGAGACGGGAATCGGCACTCCCCTGCTCTACTTCAAAGTGGGAGAGAGATAGATCTCCGATGGTTAATTGATCAATGCGCTTAGCAAAGACAAACTCGGATCCACCCACGCCGTAAATCCGATAGATGGGATCGTTAGGTTCGTACTGGAGCCCAATTTCTAATAAACGATCGGTGGAGACAAGTGTACCTGCTGATCCTGTATCAAGAAGGGTTTGGTAGAGTTGAATCGATCCACTACGGCTAGCTAATTGAGAACCCGTTGCCCTGCTTCCGAGTGAGCTTGAAGGGCTTCGACTAGAACCCATTGTTGGGGATATTGGTGGCGAATATCTGACCAAAGCATTGTTGGTTAAGGAGATCGTAGGGATTTAGTTCAGTATAACTTCACAAGATTCATTCCTCTACAGATCACCCAGTTCACTCGACGGCCACTGGACTCCCCGACCCTCATGGGTGTAGTTTTGGATCTGCTCTATGCATTGGGCAATTGTCGGATATAGAGTCTCTGCTCTCTCTTGGTCATCGGGGGACCGCCTCCCGAATTGGATCCAGCGGCGTTTTCTCGCGAATCATCCTTGAGATCCTTTAGGAGGCATCAGGAAACTTGTCAAGAAAGGATCCAAGCCAGGAATCGGACCATTAGAAGAGATCTGGTGTTGTCGCACCGGATCCTTTGGATGCTGCCATCGCCTTTCGAGATCAGATCAGAGGGGATAATCGATCATGAGGGGGGAATGGGCATGAGTTTAGATCAGGTGCAGCTACTCCATCTTCTCAGACAGGTGTCCACTAGGGATCCACAGCTTCAGAAGGGCGAATCTTGTTTGGAATAGGAACTCGATGGGCAAAGCCCGGTCGGAGACCATCAAGGATGCGTAAGAATCCGGAAGGGAAACCGATTACTCCTGGATCCTTACAATGCGCCGATCTCATTCTTTGAGGGCTGAATCGCCCAGGGACGGGATCACATCTGAAAGATCATGTCTCGAACTGGTGGATCTTGACGCCCTGTCTTGCTAACACGAGCCTAGAGATTCCATCTAGTCTGGCCTAATTAAATTGTCCTACGGCCACTGAGTAGGGACCAGATCCCGCAGGAATGGAGCTGGAAGTAACAAAGATGCCATCCCCATTCCCCAACAGGATCGTGACTTCATCTGTGAAGGAGCTGGTCACGACTAGATCAAGAGGCTCAGTAATCGTCGTAAAGTCCCCTCTAGAGGTAAAGGACTCGGATCCAGCGACCACCGTGATCGGACCGTTTCCACACCAGCAGGTACAGTTGCACGTATCTGAGTATTTGAATCAATGGTAAATGAAGCAGGAATATTATCAGAGAAGATCACATCAGTGACCCCCGACAATTCAGTTCCAGTGATCACTACCTCATTCCCAGGTTCTCCAGAAGGCGGGGAAAAAGCTACTATCCCAAGCTGAGGAGGCAACTCAATTTCATCTTGAGTTTCTTCAGCGGCTTCAGCAAATATAGGATCCCCAGTAACACCAACATCTAAAATACAAGCCTCTAGTAAAAACGGATCCGTTATCCCTGCTGCCTGACAAATAGCTATTGCGGCTTCCCGTTCTTCTGGAGTCAAATCATTAATTGTTAAGATCTTCGCTGGAAAATTTCTATCAGTGAATGTCTCTGTATTCTCTCCAGGTGCATAGTCAAATAATGAATTCGCCTGACTAATTCTGAGGTTGTCCACAAAGGATCCGTACAATTCTTCAAAAGTAGATGGAGGTTCATCATTCTCTGGACTACCATCAAAATCACCTAGTAGGCCAGAGATCTGACCAGATCTAGAATTAGAAACCTGCGGGTAAATATCTAATATTTGTTGGGATCGGAATGAACGTAGTCTGACCCTAACCTGCTCTCCAGAAGGCCAGACAACAACAAAAGACGAAGTGGACTCTTGAATAATCTGTCCACCATTGGGAAGAGATAATCCTCCAGAGGGGATCGTCACAGGCAATCCATTCAACCGTACTAATCGCGGATCATTGTCAGGCAGATCATCTCCATAAATAGCTACTCTGTCACCTTCAACATTCATTGCAATGGCAGTGTTGACAGAAACGTCACTACCTGCGGGCTTTTGTCTAGTTTGTATTTCAAACGAGTCGACCGAAGACTTAACAGAAATAAACTCTCCCGCAGCCTGAAAATCGAACTTTGCCTCATCAAAGGTAATAAAGTGTGGATCTCCGTGGTTAGATCCGGTCTCGCAGTCTATGCATGGAGGAACCGGAGGCGGTGGAGTTGGATCTGGTTCGCATTCAGTTTCTTCAGGATCCTCTGGATTACAAGGATCCGTCATTGATGCACTGCCAGTGTCTTGCTGATCACTGTCAGGACTGTCAGCTGTCACATTGACTGTGAACGTTCCCAAATTCTCTGTCAAAGTTGCCGTTGTCTGGAATACTCCAGATCTTACCAAGAGGTGAGAGATCAGATCATTCAGCGACAGATGCCAGTAGAAGAGTTGACGATTACTCGGAAGATTGGATCTGCTGAGAAACGATTGTTGAGGTTGGGTCAGCCTGGGGAGGTAGTTAGCTACTATGGTAGTCCTAGACAGGTAAGGATGCGTTGTAGTGGTGTATGAAAAGCCAGATAG
>CAYSWV010000123.1:0-5560 GCA_964434865.1 uncultured bacterium | reverse complement strand
CTGATCGGATTCACCTCACAAGGTTCACAAGTGAGCAGAGAACCTGGCGATCGTAGGGATCAGAGTGCAAATAGCTGCAGTTATGGAAGGATGAACAACATCAGGGTTAGTCCGATCGCTAAGAACATGAAATCGTAGATGCTTTGAGAGTATGAGAGCGGATCTATCGTGTCATATAAATTTTCAATCCTGCCGCTAAAATCCTGCAGCTAAAATGAATACTGGGGTAGGTCACACCTGCTTGAAAAACCTGAGGGATCCAGAGATTATCTGACCTTCGCTGAAATCCTTCTACGAGTGGTTACTTTTGATCAATTTTATTTCAGATGTAAGACTTGACTATTAAACTGAATGGGGTGCTTAGAATTTGGACAACTGCCGGGTGCGATACTCTAGTACAACAGCAATAGAACTCAGGAGTAAAATCCCTGATAAGCCAGCTAGGGGATTGCGCCCTATCCCTGTGATCCACTCTGGTACCCTTCCTGTATAGTTGATCCAATTGACATTATTAACTAGGGCAATAGCAGAGACCCACCCGGCATGCAGACCCAAGGACAGTCCCAGGCTACCAGCATTCACTTTACGCGCTTGAATCAGAACCCATCCCCCTATGACTAAGCCTGGAAACTGAGGCCAGGTATCAAGGATCTCATGTAGAGGTTTGATATAGTGGGCAATGGCAAAAATGAGTGTGCTGAGAGGACCGGCCCAGGCATAACCATAATCAACCGCTAGCTCTTCAACCAGCCAACTGCGAAACAACAACTCTTCAGCTAGAGCAACTACCACTCCCAGCGCGATCCCAAGCCAGGCATACGTGAAGATCAAGCCTAGATTAACGGCATTCCATTGGAGCCACCCCAAGCCACCCTGAACCCCAAATAGAACCGCTAGACCTCCCCAACCCCAGCTCCAGCCTAAAAAGATCTCACGGTAGAATGACGGTGTTCGGGTGAGACCATAATACTTGAGAGGTTGAGGGCACAAGCGAACTTGGCGGGCCCACTGCCATAGCATCCACAGAAGTAACCCATAGATCCCGATCCAGGCTAGTTCATCCCAGTGAAGTATCCAAACCAGTACACCCGCTGGAGCCCCTAAGAGACTCAGGCCCCCCAGTAGACAAAGTAACCGAGCTGGAAACGGCCACTGACTGATCTGATAAGCCCAACGTTGCTTAAGCATTCACTAAGATTCGGGTTCTATTGAGCTGAATAAGCCATGAAGCTTGAGTTGCTCACAGTAAAACTCAGCATGCTCTTGAGGAACCACGATCACAACCGCTAACCCATTGTTATGAGCTTCCAGCATAATTTCAGTTGCTTGGCCCTTATCCATAGCTGGGATCGTCTTCATCAAGACCTCAACCACATGCTCTCTAGTATTGAAATCATCGTTGTGGAGCAAGACCCGGTACATAGGCACATGCTTTCGGGCTGTAGAACTCTTAACCAGGGTTTCGGTAGCCACAGTGACGACCTCCTTTACTAACGTGCTTAACTGGACTTGATTGTTGACTATGGTAACTTAGTAATAGTTCATATTCTGCTCAGTTTTATTTGAAAATGCAACTCGATCTGGCAAGAAAGTCAGAGATCAATTTATTACAGGTCTGTTAACCCGTCAACTATCTTGGTTACTCCGCAGTGTGAGACCCAATCGAACTGGATAGCCCTGACAATTGTAATTGCTTACTAAAGGCTTCTGCTTCGAGTTGAGAGGTTACTTTGATCACAGCTGCACCTTGATGGTGAGCCTCTAGCATGATCTCAGTAGCCTGAACTTTATTGAGGGTTGGAATTGTTTTCAGCAATATCTCAACAACGTGTTCCATGGTGTTGAAGTCGTCGTTATGCAACATGATATAGCAGTTTGCTGCTGACGATTGATTTGACGATTGATTTGACGATTGATTTGATGATTGATTTGCTTTGGTATTAGCCACCCTCAACCTCCGATCTCAGGATAATAAGCTACAGTTTGCTCATCTCTGACTATAAATAAGGCCAGATTTAACTCATGCTAATGCAACTTCTCCCTGTAGTAGCAGCCCTGATCATTTCGATAATTGTCATCATCTGGGCCCTGCGTGTTGTGAAAGAAACTCTGATAACAGGATTGATTGTGGTTTTGATTCTGATAGTTTTGCTCTTCTTCTTTGGGATTCGCCCTGTTGATGTTCTTGAAGGCTTTCAACAGATTCCACAGTTATTACAGCAATGGTTCCAAGGTGGATCTAGCTAATTCAAACCGTTTAACTAGATCCAGATGTCTTCTTAATGAGCTACCACAGTGGGCTGGGGCCGTACAGCTATAGAGGGAGTCGTGTACTCACCTTCCAGTCGATGCAACTGTTGCACCAGTAGACTCAGAAACAAGCCAACATCAGTGACAACCCCTACTGACTCTAATGAACCTCGATCGGCAAGCTTAGTCACAACAGCAGGATTGATGTCAACGCAAATTAACTTGACACCTGAGGGGGTCATATTTCCCACTCCAATCGAATGGAGCATCGAAGACAGCATCAAGATCATATCTGCACCTTGGAGGAGTTGAGCATATTCTCGTTGGGCCAGAATCATATCAGTCTGAGTTTCAGGTAGGGGGCCATCATCACGAATCGAGCCAGCAAGTGCAAAGGGCACCTGGTTTTGAATACACTCATACATAACACCCGATTGAATCGTGCCACCTTCAACAGCGGCTTGAATGCTGCCATAACTGCGGATCATGTTGATAGTTTTCAAATGGTGCCGATGCCCACCTGAAACAGCATTCCCCCGGCTCATATCAACTCCTAAGGAGGTGCCGTAGTAGTTTTGCTCTAGATCATGAACAGCAATCGCATTACCCCCTAACAAGGCCTGAACGTAGCCATCACGAATAAGAGCACTCAGATGCGGTCCCCCTCCAGTATGAATGACGACTGGACCAGCTACAACTACCGTTTTACCAGCTCGCTCTTTGACTTGACGCATTTCCCAGGCAATCTGCTCCACCACAAGTTCAACTCGTCGCTCACTGGATACCCCGGATCCCATGAACGAAAATTCATGATGGGAGTGAGAACGATCTTTGGCAGGTTGGCGTAGAGTCCGGATCCCATCGACACCACAGATAACCTGCTGACCCACTTCCATATCTCGGGGGAGTAAGCAACGAGCTTGGAGCTGATCTCCATGAGATTCCACCACAATAGCGGCATCCATCCGTTGTTGAGTCACTCGAATCCATTGCCCTTGAACCCTCACTTCAGTGGGATAAATCGTTGAAACATAGAAGTCAGTTGGTGCTACACCGGCTTTCACAACTGGTTCAAGCTGAGCCTCAATAGCCGTCAGTTCATCGAGCTGAGATCCTTGTTCAATGAGAGATCCTAGAATAGTTTGAAGGCCTTCTTCAGTTGGCGCTGAAACTTGTAGTTGGATCGCTGAAGTGCTCTGGCGCTTTTCGCCCAGTTCAAATTTCTGGATCTGAAAGCTACCCCCATTTTCAACGATGAGATCCAGTGAGTCACTTAAGAGAGTGCTATCAACTAGATGTCCTCGTAGGTTGACAGTGCGGGTAAACACAGATGAGCTAGGTTCAATCTGAGGGGCGACTGCCTCAGTTAACCGGAGCGTCAAGCATTTAGCAGCCCCCCCGGCCTTGAGAAACTCAGTTAATTCAGATTCGATCACTGCAAATCCACATTGAACCAGCCGCTCTTTTAATTCAGGGCTAATACGATTTAAAATAATGGTTCCGGCTATATCCACAGCATTACAAGCAAAATTAACAGCATCCGGTTCTGCAATAGCAATTCGCTTCGAAGTGGGTACCCGCATTTCAATTAAACGATTAGAGTAGGTATCAAAAGCACCTGGATAGTAGAGAAGATAGCCATCTGATAAGGGACAAAAACAGGTATCAAGATGGTAAAATCGTTCGTCTACAAGTCTTAAGGAGAGCACTTCAATAGCCAGCCACTTGGCTAGATAAGGATGTGACTCCAACATCGAGCGAAATCCATAGCCTGCCCAGAGCCACCGACCTGCCCGATCTAATAGAGCATCTCCTGCTCCTTCAAAAGCCAGTTCATCAGGCAATTCATAGACGGTATACCCTTGATCTTCAAACCAGGCTTTAAAGTGAGGTTGTTCTCCCTGGCGTTCTGGATGGTAAAACCGACTCAGCACTACAGTTTGGCCCAAGATCAGGCCAGCATTAGCAGTAAATACCATGTCGGGCCAGCCTTGAGCAGGGTTGACTAACTTCACCTCAGCCCGATGGGATAGGTGTTCGTAGAGAGTTTGCCACTGGCTAGTAGCCCGATCTTTACTGGACCGATGAATATTGCCCACCATCCAGGGATTAATCACGTAATCCACATCATAGTGAGTGGGAGCGCACATCAGATATTGAATAGAACTAGTCATGACTGCATCAACTTGGAGACAACTATAGATTTCTTAGCCAGAGCCCCGATCAACCTGACCCAGAAATCTGACCAATAAACCAATCACTAAAATAGCAACGATTGGGACTCAGAGGATAACGTCAAACCGTTGACTGGGAAGTCAATCCAATGGTTCCCCCTCATCAAAAGGTACTCGAGTTTAGTCAGTTAGCCTCAAGCAATAGAGTCAAGCCGTTTAAGAACTTGCTGATTCAATGGGGACGAACCCATTCTGCTCACTTGAGATATTGGGTAGCTCCAGGCAATAACCCGCTCCATAGACTGTTTTGATGTACTGTGGATGCCTTGGATCCGGTTCTAGCTTAGTGCGAAGGTGACGAATGTGGACTCGAATGGTCTCAATATCATCATCAGGTTCATACCCCCATACCTCTTGTAAGATCTCGCTTGGGGACACGGTCTGACCATGGCGCTGCATCAAGCAATGAAGCAAATCAAACTCGAGATGGGTTAACTTGATCGTGCTACCAAACCACATGGCCTCGAATCGCTCAGGTACCAAGGTTAATGGGCCATAACTCAGAATCTCACTATGCTTGGCTGCTTGAGGGATCCGATCAGAGCGGCGGAGAAGAGCCCGGACCCGCACCAACAATTCCTGGATTTCAAAGGGTTTAGTCAAATAGTCATCCGCCCCCGCATTGAAGCCTTCAACCTTATCTTGGGTTTGACCTAGGGCTGTTAACATCAGGACTGGAATATCTGCAGTACGCTCTTCTCGCCGCAACCGCTGACAAATAGTTAATCCATCCACCTGCGGTAGCATCAAGTCCATAATGACTAAATCAGGCAAAACCTGAAGTGCCATTGCCTGACCCTTAACGCCATCAGCTGCAGTCACAACCTCATACCCCGCTAACTCTAAGTTAATCCGGAGTATATCTAGAATCGCGGGATCATCTTCGATGACAAGAATCCGAGCCATAATGTTCAGAGCAGACTTACTGCGGTTAAAAGAGAATTGTAAAAAAACTGGACTAATCTAAAACGATTGTTTCCTAAAGTTTACCTAATTTTACTCCAATTCCAAATAACTTTTTGCGCGAATTACCTATTGCTTTCTTAGAGCTACTTCTGATCAAGACTCGGGGGCCT
>CAYSWV010000122.1:0-5624 GCA_964434865.1 uncultured bacterium | reverse complement strand
TTTCGAGGCCGCCGCATTCAACCACTCTGCCACCTCTCCCAATAAGGCTTAATATCATGGCACTATTCATTAGTGAGTGCAAGATCTAATCGGCATTGCAGGTAGAGATTGATACTTGAGGTAGTGCAGCAAGGGTGCAAGAAAAATCACTTAACCTTTAGATCTTATTCTTCTTCAGAATCAGCGAGGATTCCTATCGTTTTAGGAGTAGGAATCACGATCCCCTCTCGGTCAAAAGACTCTTTAATCATTTTGCGTAACTCAGCTTGCATATCATCATGAACACCTCGACGGCTATTATTCGGTTTCAATTTTGTAATTGTGCGGACAATCAGCTTATAATCCCCAAAGGCTTCTAATCCGTCCACCTTAGTGGGTTCAAGCACATCCTGGGGGAACATCTCCTGAATATCAAGCCCGACAGTTTCAATCACGCGAAACACCTGATTCAGATCTGAATCATAAGCAACCCCCACGTCAACAACCGCATAAATGTACTCTCGAGAGAAATTAATAATCGAGTCAATGTCACCGTTCCGTAAGATTTGTAGTTGACCATTAGGATGTCGAATATGAGTTGTGCGTAATTCGATAGCTTCTACAACGCCCTCCACACCTTTAACTTCAATGTAGTCGCCGACTAAATAATAATTTTCAAATAGAATAAAAAAACCGCTAACTGCGTCATTAATCAAGCTTTGCGCCCCCAAACCTACCGCAAGCCCGAGGACACCTGCTGCCGCTAGAATGGGAGTCGGATCAATTTCAATGGCATTTAGTATAAACAGCCCAGACCACAGATAGATGCCATATTTCAGGACACTTTGTAAAATTGGTACCAGTGTCATGCGTCTCTTGTATTGAGATTCTCCTAAGTTTTTTTTATCCATCAGAAACTCAGCCACAATGAGGGCACTAACTTCAACTAAAATACGGCTAGCCAATACTATACCAAGCACTTTAATAGCCTTAGTGCCAACTTCAGCCAAGCTCAATAACGCTTCAATTTGAGCAAACGCTAGTGTAGCAACTCCCAAGTAAATGCCATATTCCAGGACTCGTTTCAGGAAAGGAACCAGGGATCGCAGTTGGGTGTAGGGCTTCAGGATAACGTGATCACTGATATAGTCTGTACTCCAGGCATCAAGACTATCGATAATCGCATCGGATATTTTAATAGTCAGTAAACCACTGGCAATAGCAAGATAAACTTTAAGGCCAATAAACAGATAATTGGCAATAATTTCTAATTTAAAAGTTTGGCTGCTCAATAGTATTGCTACTAGCCATATGATATGACTCAAGTGTAGTTTTAATGATTTGAAGAATTGATCAATGCTCAAATCGTTTTCAGTAAAACGATCCAGATTTTGTAACCACCTACTTGTAATGTCTAACCCTTTACTCAGTGGAGTCTGAACCCCGGCAGCAAGGGTCAATATGAGCATGCTAGTGAGGAGATTCTGACCCAAACTAGCCCAAGTCTGCGGAGAAAGTTGGGTGATTAACTTAATCGTTTCAGCTGGGAGTGACTTACCCTGCTTTAATAAAACAATATTGATGCCAATAATCAAAAGACTGGAGATCGACCAAAAGATCAGGAGTAAATATGAAATCCCCCGGAATCCCACTGCCAAGAGAGTCTTGTGTGGAGCCAGCCATGGAAAGCGTTTAAGTTGATTAAAAACCAGCCTATTGATCCACCATAAGCCTAGAACTATGAACAGTGTGACTGTAAGTTCACTGAGGACTACAAGGATATCGTTGAGGGTAAAAGTCATATACACCCACACAACTGTTCAGTATCTGTAGAGGCCTGCAGCTGTAGTTCTAATATGATAGTATCTTGATGTTGCAAAATAAGACTTTTATTAGTCCTAGATCTTAAATAATGCTGGATTCACTTCAATCTATCAACATCAGTTTATCGTTGCCGCAGCCCCTCATCACTATAGCCAGCTTAGTGGGTATTAGTGGTTTGATCTTCTGGATAGGTTATAGCCTCATACCTAACTTATTGGGGGTTTTAGTTCGGTGGTTTGTCTCACCAGAAGCGGATCAACAGTACCAAAAGGTTGTAGCATCATACAGGATGTTATCTGGTCTGATTGCCTGGCTGACTGTGGGAGATATTGCCTTACTCCAGTTGAGACGCTCCTGGGTACAATGGACAGAAATTGGGGTGAGCTTCACCCTTGCTATCACTTTAAGCTGGGTCATCACTCAACTGTTTAAAGACTTCTTCAACAGCTACATCCTAGATCAAGTTTTCAAAGGTGGCCGGAAAACCAATAGTGAACTGATCATTGTGGGTCGTCTCCTGATCAACGCCGCTATTGTTCTGGTGATCCTAACAGTTTTTGCAGAGACTCACGACATTAACATTATTGGTCTATTTGCCAGTTTAGGAATTGGAGGATTGGCGATTGCCTTTGCCGCTCAGAAAACTTTGGAACAGCTCTTGGGTGGTGTCGTTCTATTAGTTGACCGACCCTTTACAATTGACGACTACATTGGCTTACCTGACGGTACCTTTGGTCGGGTTGAGTCTATCGGACTCCGCTCCACTCGGATCCGGACCACAGCAAAAGGGACTCTGATCATTGTTCCCAACAGCTCCTTAGCTCAAAGCAGTGTTGAAAACTTTACTGGGGCTAAAAAGATCATGGCCATTCTCTATCTCAATTTCTACCGGGATGTGAGTGGAGAAGAACAAGCTCTGATCCGGCAAGTGGTCACTCAGTCTACTAGTGATATCTATGGGATTGATTCTCGCAGTACAGATATCACTTTTAGAAAACCCGCGGATTCAACTCAGGCCATTAAGAATCAAGCTCAGTGTACCTTTTTCATCTTAGGATCTGGGAGTGTCTCTACAGAGCTACGACGACAATTACTTGACATTGCCAGCCAAAAGTTAGCCATTCGTTTGCAAGAATATGGAATTACATTTGACATCGAAGAGCCTACTATTTACGTTGACTCTCCCATCACAATCTGATCCGAAAGTGATGGATTCACTTGTAGACTTTATCTTAAAGCGCGTTCCTCTTGAACAAATTCAAGCTGAAACCCCAAAATTAATAACCTTTGCTTTTTTACTGCTTTTGGCCAGCATTATTGGACGATACACACCTAGCCTTGCCAGCTGGGTGATTAAGCGATTGTTTCCCAAATCCATGTTGGGGGCTTATGACTATTTAATTAAACCATTAGAACGACAGTTTCAAATTGTTGGAACTTTGATTCTACTCTCCAACTTGAGTCTACTGGCCCCTAATGAAGAACCCTATAGACAGGTTTATACTCTGGTTGCAACAACAGCAGGACTAGCCGCTATATTCAGTTGTGCTTGGTTAGCCTCCCAGTTTTTCCAACGATTAATTCGCTCTTACGGACTTGAGTTGTTCAAACGGCTAGGTCGAGAAGGGGATGATATGTTTCTGATCTTGGAAACCATGGCCAATGTCATCATCGGGTTTATTGCTATTCTTGCCTTTGCCCAAAGCCTGGGATCTAATCTGATTGCCATCTTGACTGGATTTGGGGTAGGGGGCTTAGCTGTTGCCTTTGCTGCCCAAAAGATCTTAGAGCAATTACTCAGCACCATTGTTTTGTACTTAGATCGGCCCTTCACTCAGGGAGACTATATTCGGTTGCCAGATGGTCAAATTGGTCGGGTGGAATCTATCGGACTTCGGTCTAGTAAAATTCGAACCACAGCTAAAAGTACAGTGTTGATTGTCCCGAATTCAAATTTAGTTAGTTCTCAAATCGAAAACCTATCCATGGCCAAAAAAGTGATGGTCATGCTCTACTTAGACTTCAGTCGCAAACTTCAAGATCAAGACCAAGCCCTTGTGCAGCAAGTAATACGGGAAGAGACCAACACTTTATTTGGGATTGATCCAGGTAGTACCACCATAGTGTTCAATGACTCTGAGAAACAAAATCAACGAGCTAGAGTCACTTTCTTTATTTTAGGGTCTAAAGAAAATTCATTTGAGCTGAGAAAAAGATTACTTGAATTAGCCAATGAGCGGATCACGAAACGACTCGATAGTTACAGTATTCAGTTCATCACCCAAGACCCAACTATCTATGTGGATGCCCCCATAACTCTCTAGCTTTATCCTAAGGCTTGAACCCTGTCATCCATTTCATTCCACATGTGAGTTACTTCCCAGGTTAATCCACAACTAGATTTTTCGAGATCATCGGCTTCAGAGATGGGACAACTAACTTCAAGCGAGCGAATGCGGTTAAAGCACAATAAAACAGCAGCATGTTTAGGCACTTCATGACCACTCTCCTTGAGACCCACCGTTTTAGCAGTATAGGCTTTACCATCATCGGTATACCCACTAAAAAAGAGGCTGATAGTTTGATCTCCTGTGTTAGTGATCGTCCAACAAATATCTTTGGCATCAGCTCCATAGTGATTAAAGAGCGCAACACTAGGCCTCTCAATGCTACTAAAGTCAACCACGCCTCCACTGCCATACATGGCATCTAAGCCCATGGCTAAGCTTGAGGATATGTTAGCGAGCAGACAAAAACCTATGAAAATGCCTAACAGCAGATACCTGAACATAGCTCATATCCGTAAAGCTTCCGCTTAAATCTACCACAACCCTTGGATCTAAAAGAGTCAACAGCTGAGCCAAGACATAAAAAAATAGATCCTTAAAATATGGTTTTACTCAATAAGTCTCAATAAGTCTTTACGGATCTTTTCAAGGAGTAAGCACTTTTCTGGATTACAAGTCGAGTTTGAAAGACATTGGTTTAGATCAGTATAAATTTTGAGGTATGAAAAATTAGAAATAACAATGTTTCTGGAACTTTAGATCTCGACTCATCCTTGACACGACATGTCAGCTCTAAAATCATGATATTGTTGATCCTGGTTGTGAAGAATTAAACTGTAGCATGGTTCGGCGATTAGACTCTGGTATTTCAGGCCTAAACGAGATCTTAAATGGTGGTTATCTCTCTGGCAAAGCCTACCTCATTAGAGGAGAACCTGGTAGCGGCAAAACTACAATTGGTTTACACTTCTTGGAAGCAGGGATGACCCAAGACGAAACTGGCTTGTTTATTACTTTGGAGGAATCGGTTAGTCAAATTCAAACTATTGCACAAAGCTTGGGGTTCAGTTTAGAAACTACATCATTTTTGGATCTCAGTCCTACCACAGACTTTTTTGCTCAAATTCAAACCTATGATATTTTTCTACCATCTGAAGTTGAGAGAGAACCGGTTACTCGTGCCATTGTAGAGCAGATTGAAACTGTACAGCCCTCTCGTATCTTTATTGATTCCATCACTCAGTTTCGATATTTATCTAATGATGCGTTTCAATTTCGCAAGCAAGTCTTGTCATTCTTAAGGTTTTTACGTGAGAGTGGCGCTACTATTCTCTTTACCTCAGAACACAGCCAAGACACTCCAGACGATGATCTTCAGTTTATGAGTGATGGCGTGATCAACTTGAGCATTGAAGATCTGGAACGAACGCTTTGGGTTTCAAAATTTCGTGGAAGTGATTTTTACGCAGGTCGTCATTGTATTCGATTAACCCAACAAGGTATGTTTCTATTCCCTAAGTTAATTCCCGAACG
>CAYSWV010000121.1:0-5698 GCA_964434865.1 uncultured bacterium | reverse complement strand
CTTACGTCCTAGTGGATCTGTGACTGTAGCAGAAGTATCTGTATAGGCATACCGTGTGATTTTATTCCGAGCATTAGTAATAGTCTCTACGCGTCCCTTATTGTCATAGGTGTAACTAGTGGCATGATCTAGACCATCTCTCTCTTGGAGCAATCGACCGCCAGCATCATAGTCTCGCTTGGTGACATTACCAGTGGCTAGATCTCGGACTTCAATCAACCGACCTGCTGGATCATACTCGTTCTCCGTGACTCGACCACTGGGATCGATCTGTTGAATCCACCGACCTGCAGCATCATAGCGGAAGTCTAACGTGGTTCCATTGGTTAAGACCCAGCCACCAAGTTTGCCATCTTCCATGAAGTGACGCTCTAGGTGGCCAATCGTGGGAGCATCAAGACTGATCCAATCGCCTTGATCTCCTTCATAGCCATAATCAACGGTGATCCCATTGCCATAATCAGCTTGGGTCTCTCGGTTCAACTTATCGTAGGTGAAGGTGGAAGTTACCCCTTCTTCAGTCATTGTTTTCAAGTTGTAGTTGTCATCGTAAGTCATCGTGCTCACAATACCGAGGGGATCTATGCTTTCAATGACATTACCGGTGAAGAAATCTCGCACATAAGTCGTCGTTCCAAAGGCATCACTTTCTGAGATCACATCCCCAAACCCATCAAAGGTTGAAGCCTGAATGATATTGCCGAACCCATCTTTCAACTCTGACAGATTACCTCGGTTATAAACAAAGGCCAAGCTGGCTCCCGTTGGCAAAACCAATTGTGTGATCTGGCCAAACTGGTCATACTCATATGTTGAAATATCGAGGTCTGCAGGATCCACTTCAGCAGTGGCGGGAGCCTGACGCGAGGTCAAGTTATTGTCAGCATCATAGGTAAATCGGCTAATCAATCCATTCGGATCCGTGTTTGCCTGATCTGCTCAAAGCCCAACTGCTCAAGTGCTTGAATAGCTTCTCTGCTTGAGACCCGTGGAAGTCTAGGCATAGCTAACCTCGATGCTCGTCACCAGTCTGGGTGAAGATTCAGGTATGGGAAATTCTTCTAGGTAAAGTCTGGTTGCCTCTTTTAATCCAGCAATAGCCTCCTCAATAGTCGCGCCTTGATCCATGGTGCCAACCTCTAGACATTCAGCAATGTACATGTCTTCTTCTTTGTGCAGAATGACGGTAAAGTGACGTGTTTTCATAATGTGAAGTTGATATGCCTGAATTAATTATGCAGCGCGTCTAGCTTTACTTCTGCATATTGTTTGGGCGGCGGTTGAAGGTCGAGGGCCAGATCCCACTATTTCAGAAGAAACCATGGGCCGTGCTCTCTACTTGGTGAATTTCTATTTGGGTCAACTAAGGCTGCTGGTCAGTCACAACGGGTTAGACAAGCAAACTCAGTTAGAAGAATCTCTGCTCAAGATCAAGGCTTTGTTGGAGCGTAAGGGATCTGTGTCAGCTTGGCAAATCAAGTCCAGTATCTGATCGTTGCGAAAAACTAGCTCTGATCAAATTCGGCAGTTGATGATGACGTTAGCTGAGATGGGCATTGGTCAGATTTGGGGGAAAGGGATCAAGATGCTCCTCTCCCTAATTGTTGATGGTGTTGAGGGAGGTGTTGAGGTTGATCATCAACAAAATGAACCCCACCCCCCACCAGGGATTCAGCGATCTGGAGATCAATCTGTTGATGGCGTTGATGTTCAGGGAATGACTGGATCTCAAGCCCACGCAACCGCATCAACATCTCATCAACAAAGGCTGAATCTACTGCTCCACAAGGGATTTCCCCCGTTGAGAAACCATCAATACCTTCATCAACACATCATCAACAGTCTCATCAACAGCCTCAACAGTTTCACCAACATCAACAGAATCTGGGGTTACCACCTCCTGGATCTCTAGTGAAATTCCGACCGGGGAAAGCCCCTATGCAGTGCTGGAGTGAGCTGGTCTTGACTGTAGTTGAAGTTCTTGATCCCACTCAGGGGTTGGTCTCAGTTAAAGGAAAAAATTGGCGGGTGACTCAATCAGTTCTCTATTCAGATCTTTGTCAACTTTAAGGTATGTGTCGTGGCGCGTCCCCCTCGAAAATCAGTGCCCAAGATGGTCTCTACGGCTGAGATCATGAAACTTTTCTCCCTCAACCGTCAGTTTCTCTACACTCAGGTCCAGCAAGGCACCTTTGTTCATGGTGTGCATTACATCATCATTTCCAGTCCAAATACTCGGAAAACTGCTTACCGCTGGAATCCTGAGGCCATCTGGCAGCTCTGGGCTACTGATCCGGCGAAGCGAGCTTCGCTAAGTCTTTATTGATCTGTTCAAACGCTTTGGAAATATCTCGGTCTTGGACCCAACGCGTGTAATGACGCTGACCCACTTCAACACTGTGTCCCATACTCCGACTGGAAACCACTGGATCCAAGCGCACTCTCAACCCGCGTGCTCGATAACAATGTCTGAGGGTGTAAGGTGTGGGGAGCTTTCTCCAGGCAAATCGTTTGGTGATCCGAGAGCCTAAAGTGCGATTTTGGACCCCTGGTGGCGCTTTTGATTTCCAAGGAATTCTTAATTCAAATAAATCAATCCATTCTTCTGGTAGAGGATAAGCTTTAGGCGTTCGTTGGCCTTGATAAGTTCTTGCTGTAGATCCATGTGATCCGAGGGGCTAGCAGCTAGGTGGAGAAAGAGTCTCAGCAGGCGTGGACTAGTGCCTAACCTGTGGACTAAAAACAGGGGTTTTGCCTAACTACTATTGTCACATAGGACCATTATTACCCGTTGTCTAGAATCTTTATGATCTAGAGCTGATCAGGTTTAGATGGATTTTGTTAGTGGGGGCGGAGGGACTTGAACCCTCACTCCGGTTTATTGGAAACGGATTTTAAGACCGATATGTCTATCATGAAAACCTTTCGATAGTAAGGTTTTGGCTGTCTATTCTGTTTTTTCTCCCAAATATCTCCCAAAATCGCTTGTAAGGAGTAACGATTTTTAGTCCGTCGAGTCTGCCGCAGAGTCCGGATCAAGTTGAACTTAATTATATGTACCTTGTCTACTTTTCCGGAAGCTTAGAGAGGTCTAGCAGTATAATTTCACTGCATCAAGGACGTTTGAGGGTTGAGAAGCTAGCTGTGCTACCTGAACAACATATTGAGGAAGGTCTAAGTCGTGCTCATCTTCAGGCCATTGCTGCAAAAGCTGGATTCAATCTGGCGTCCCCCCTCAATGACTATGGTGTTGATGGTCAATTTAATGAAATCGCTATTCGTAATGGTAGATATTATGAATCGGGGTTCAGTCTGCACTTCCAGCTGAAAGCCTCTACTCGCTGGAGTTATGAAGATCAATGGCTGGTCTACGATTTGAAAGCTCAGACTTACAATGATCTGATTACTCGTAATAGGACTCCAGGTGCTTTGCCGCTTTACTTAATTGTGCTGGCCTTACCTCCTGATTCCAATCAATGGCTAGACTGGAGTGAGGTAGAATTGAAGTTAGCTGGATGTTGCTACTGGGCATTCCTTAAGGATGAGCCTACGGCCAATCAGAGTAGTGTTCGGATCCGCATCCCACGTGGGCAAACACTCAATCCTGATTCTCTACAGCTTTTGTTTGAGACCTTGAAACAAGGGACATGAATGCTATGCCGGTAATGACTAGTCAAGATCTAGAGATTAAGGGCCTTGAGATTGAGCAGATTTCGGTTTACTTGTGCAACTCTGGATGGAAGTTACTTACACACCCTAATCCCCATATTTATTTATTTAAGGGGCCAATAGATGATAGTGGTCAACCTATCCAGCTCGTTCTTCCAACTTCAAAGGAACTTTGGGATAGTTCAATTCTGTTGGCTAAAGCAATCAATTTATTAGCTGCTATAGAAGAAGCTTCTCCCTATGATGTCATCGAACAAATTCAATCAACCTACTTTAAAGAAGCCCTGGTGCCAAAACTCTGATGAGGTGTTAAAACCTGGGGTTGGAAGAACGAGATAGACTGAGTCTCGAGTAATGGGAGGGTCTGAACGATGAATACTCATTTGGTTGAGGCATTAGCTCAGGCAGTCTTATCCTTGTCTCCTGAGGAACAAAAATGCTTTAATCAAATTCTGGCGCAAGCCTATCCTCAAGAGTTCTCGTATGAGAATAATCCAAGAGTTGATACCGTGGAGCATAAAACTCAGGAGGTTATGAGTTTGGCTCAAATAGGAGGATCATTTGACTTTCTCCATCACGAGCCTGCTCTTTATTCGCTGGAGGATGGGGAACCACAATATGACCTTACTGGTAAAAGGTGATGTGGTTCTTACTCCTGTCCCCTGTACTGACTTGAGCCAAGCGAAACTGAGACCCTCGACTGTGCTTTGGTGTGTAAGAAATCTCCAACTTTCTCTAGATCGGCATGGGAAAGCTGATTGAGTTCTTGGATCAGTTGTTCTTTGAGGGTCATCTGTTGCTTTGAAACCTCCTTGACTTGGTTCTGATTAACTCCCTCATTTCTACTGCTCATTGTGGAACCCTTGCTACAATCCAATCCATGAGCCTCACTTGACCTAGAGATAGACTTGTTACAGAGTATCCAACTGAACCCTATGTTAAAAATTGTCAAAGGCTTGTATCAAGATGGGAAGATCCAATCGTCCACTGAGAGCTGATCTCGGCTGTATGATGGGCGATGATTCCATGATGTTCAACCCATGAAAACAGACAAGTGGTATTACAAATTAATGCAAACTCTCAAAGATCTGCCATTTCAACTGCTGGATCTGCCTATTCCTGAGGTGACGTATGAGTTTAAGTCGATTGAAGTCAAAGAATTTGGCTTTCGCACCGATGGGTTGATCATTCCTGGAGATAGCGAGTCACCTTTGATTCTGGTAGAAGCTCAAATGCAACCGGATCCCGATCTGTATTATCGGATCTCACTGGAGTTGTTGGTGTATTTACGGCAATATCGACCCGCAAATCCCTGGCAGGTGTTAGTGATTTATCCAGATCAGGTCACTGAACGAGAGATTCCCCAGGGGGATAAGATGCTAGCGTTTGCCAATATCCATCGGGTGTATTTGAATGAGCTATCCGATACGAGATCCTTTGGCATGAAGTTACTGAGACTGGTGATAGCTGAACCAGAGATAATTCCAGAAGCAGGTCGCAATTTAGTGGCTGAACTCCAAGGATTTGAGCCATTATTGAGACAACGGTGTTTAGAGTTGATCACAGAGATTATTAATCGTAAGTTTTCGGAGATGAGGGAAGAGGAGATTCGACGCATGTTAGAGCTAGCTGAACTGGAACAAACCCGTGCTTATGAGCAAGGACGCGAGCAAGGACGAGAACAAGGTCAAGAAGAGGGTCGACACCAAGAAGGATTATCCCTTGTGATCCGTCTGCTGACTCGCCAGTGTGGCCCCATCCCTCCCGAGGTGCAAGCTCAGATCCAAGCTCTCTCTTTGGAGCAGATTGGAGATCTGGGGGAAGCTTTGTTGGATTTTTCTGAGCTGGGGGATTTGAACAACTGGCTGCAAAAAGTCTTATCAATGGAACTGAAGTAATCCAAGGTCTTTCAGGATGCTCAACTTGAGCCTTCACATTTCTGCAACGGAACTCAGCTCAGTGGGTGTGCTGCCCTCCTTAGTGGTGCAGAAAAGTATTTGAAAGCCTGATAAAGAGTTGTATTGCGCTA
>CAYSWV010000120.1:0-5732 GCA_964434865.1 uncultured bacterium | reverse complement strand
CGGAAGATAACTGTCCTGATTGGGGCTGTTTCCTCTCGGCTTACATGGATTCTTTTGGAATTTGAGAAAACTGACGGGCTACATTCATAAAGTTCAGCGCTGTCTGATCACTCCACTCAAACTCAGCCTTAAGCCACACCCCAAACTGACCAAATGGCAGTTCCTCTTTCACGGCAATCAGCTTCGACCCAATTTCAATAATGTCCTGAGCCGCCCGGCGCATTAATCCTCTAATCGCCAAAGTATGCTGTTGCACCACTTCACGAGCTTCAGGATTCAACCATTGATAATCAAAGACTTCCTTCACTGGCCTCATGATCCACCTCGTGAGTCGTCGAAACTGAACTTTCCGGAACAACCTTAAGTGTCTGAACTTGAGATTTGACTTTAGACTTATGAGGCGTTGGAGGTTCACGGGTAGAGGATCGCTTCTTCCGTGGGAATAACTTCTTCACAGGCATCCCCAATAGCTGTGCAATTGCTTCTTGAATCTGGAGAGACGGCTTCCGACCATTTACCGTATCAGACACCGCCTGCCGACTAAATCCAATCATCTTTGCAGCCGATTTAACCGAAAGATTCCGTTTTCGAAACTCTGCTTTCAGATCTTCTGGGTGCATCATCTCCTCCCAACCACCAAATTAAGTACTATTTGCGGTTAACCTATCAGTTTACAGTTGTCGTCTGCTTTGGTTGACACATGTAAACTAAATCTGATAGACTTATGTCATCTCTTCACTTAATATAGTCATTTCATATGGGCAACGACAAGACTTGTCCAGAAATTTTTTTATGTCTATGGCTGAAGTATCAACAGAAGACAGAGCCAAACACGTTTCACAACGCCTGCAAGATCTCATCACCATCACTATCCAAACCCAATTTCCAGGCCGCAAAGTTCAAACGTCCGATTTTGCCGATCTGTGTGGCATACCTGATACCTCCTTACGCAACTATCTCAGCGGCAAGTCAATCCCAGGTGGTGAAAATCTGGCCCGGATTGCAACAGCAACAGGCGTGAGTATTGATTGGCTCCTTACAGGCCGAGGGATGCGCTACCGTCAAGGCAACCTCACCTTTGCACAACCTGACTTTGAACCCTCTGAAGTAGATGTCATCCCTGATATCATCATGCTCCCTATCTCCAACCCTGAAGTATCAGATCAACCTGCCTTCATGCCCACAAGCAAGAGCTGGCTGCAACATCAGCTTCAAGCACCCCTACCAGGATTAAAAGTCATCGCTGTAGTAGGCGACTCAATGGATCCAACGCTGACGGATGGAGACCTGGCTATCATCGATACCAGCGACCGAGATCCAGACCAGATCATTGAAGGGATCTATGCTCTCAGCATCGGTAAGCACCTGAAAGTGAAACGCCTAGAACGCCGCCGATATACCATTAGAGTCTTGAGTGATAACCCCATCTACAGCCCTGAAGTCTACGCCTTTGCCAGTTTCCTCAACGAGTTTGAAGTCAAGGGTAGAGTCAAAGGTTGCCTCAAGAGCCTGAGATGAATTCGGGTAAATCACAATCGCTAGAAACCTTGCTTGATAGAACCTCAACCTAAAAACTGTAAAACATGTTGACACTGGTTAGCCTGTCGGCCATAATCATGTTGTAGCAGATTGAAACTAAATGTCAAGTGCACTCATGGCACCTCTTAAGTCACACTTTCAAGCATTCCAGCTCAAGTTGACGACTTCAGAAAGGACCATGCCACTTCTTTGGAAAAGGAAGGATCATGTCACCAAGTCCATTCAAAGAAATTCCCCTGACTCAATTGCGGGCCGAGCTGCCAAAGCGTAAACGTCAGGTTCAATTGGGGAAATATCGCATCGCTGCGAGCTACTACGGCAAGATCGTGGGATTTCTCGTCCCTATAGCTGATGTCAAGCCGTTAGAAGACGGGGAATGGATCCAAGATTCAAAGACTATCCAAATGTCTTTAACAGATTTTCGGTCTCAGCTTACTAGCTTATGGGAACAATTACACACCGAACTCGATTGTGTCTATATTACCTTCCATACCCGTAAAGCCGCAGCCTTTGTCTCTCCCCGATTCATGAACCACTTACCGATTCCAAAAGCTAACATTGCCCATAAGCTCTTGTCTAATGAATTGGAAGCTGATCTAGATGAAGCGTTAACATCTGAAGAGGCTGTCAATAGTCCTGAAACTAGCTTGAAATAACTGGAGGATTGGAGTGAAGTCTCGATACAAGCTGAAGTTCCTGAATAAAAAGCTAGAGCGAATGCTGACAGAGTTCAGAGGTCTTAATGATCTGGTCAAAATTGAACTGCAACCGATCCTGACAAGACTCAGGGAGCATGGGACCATTTCCGAAGCTGATCTCCTAAATGAACCCATGCCCGGCCCCGATGGCAGAGTCGTCCCAACTGAGATGCGCAGGGCCCGTGGATACTCTTTTGATCTCCTATATCAAGTTGAAGCTGATCAGGGAGTCATCACAATTCTAGACCTAGGCATCCAATCCTGGAAAATTTTAACAGATTCCTTTTCAGTCCAATTTGATGCAGTTGAGAATGAGTGGGACATGACAGAAACATTACCTCAATGTGATCCGCCTCAAAAGCTAATTCGTGCCCTTCAATTGATCTATCAAGGCATCAGTGATGCTCATGATTTAGGTTATGAACTAGGACACCGAGCCAAGAAACGCCAAGACATACAACGGCATGGCAATTACACCACAGACGCTCTAGCCAAGTTAAACCTAGTTGAACGCTATCCTGTCGGTCGGCATGGAAAGCTAGAAATCCATCTGACACAGACCGGAAAACGCATTGCAGTAGCCAAAAGCCCTCTGGATCAAGAACGATACTTAATTGAGGCCATGCTGCACTACCCACCTCTCTGGCAGATCATGCGAGAAGTAACTGAAGGTCGAAAATCACTGACAACAGAGTTAATCATCAGCACAGTCATTCCAGAAGCGGATCGAGAGTCACAAACCGCAGGACGTAGAGCGGCCCCTCTTAGACGCTGGGTTGAGTGGATCGCCGAAATGACACTAATCCCGATCCACAAGGGAGGCCAAAAGCAGTTACTCCTACCTGTATTCTGCTCCGATGGCTATGAGCAACTCCACACCGAAGTGCAAACGAGACTTTTTGTTGATCTCTATCGCTTGTAGACATAGACATCCCAAGCCTCAAAATGGAATTGTAATTTTAATTTGTAGACACGAGAGATCTGACCTTGTTGGAGTTTAGCACACTGAAGAATCGGGAGACGATACAATGGTGACTCAGCTAAGAGTAGATCAGATTGAAGTATTGCCTGGGCAGCAGCTGATCCTTCATCAAGTGAACTGGGATCAGTTTGAATCGATCCTATTGGATTTAGGAGAAGCAAGAGGATCCCGAATCGCCTATTACAAAGGAACACTGGAGATACGGATGCCACTGCCAGGACATGAGCGCGTCAAGGTCTTGTTAGGAGACTTCCTCAAGATCTTGTTGGATGAAACAGGATTAAATTGGGAGTCACTTGGATCCACAACTTTCAAAAATCAAGCTATGCAGGCAGGTGTAGAGCCAGATGATTGTTTTTATATTCAAAACTGTGCTGCCGTCGTGGGTAAAGTACGTCTGGATTTAACGGTAGATCCACCACCAGACTTAGCAATTGAAGTTGATCTAACCTCAGTGACTCAAGTCAGTGCCTACCAAGCCTTGAGGGTACCCGAGATCTGGCGCTTCCAAAATGAGCAGTTGAAGGTACTCTTGCTACAGGAAGGACACTATGTTGAATCAGATCAGAGCTTGTATTTGCCGGGGTTGGTGGTAGCAGAGAGTTTATCTCCGTTTTTAGCCAGGAGGTCAGATGTCACCATGAGTCAGCTTCGTCGAGAGTTTCAATCTTGGGTGAGAACAGAACTTGGCTTGGGTACAAGTTAAAGCTCTTTATCGAAGCAAATTTATTAAGCGTCTCATCGTAGCTCGAATAAGTTTGTTCAAGGGATGATCTCCATCTGTAAACCGTAAACCTCAATATGACATTGATCTATCAAGGAACCTGATCCAGATTTGCCCTGGAACTTACCTGAAAGAAAGGCTGTAAGTTAACCATCATCGCTCAACCGGGAATAGCGACCCGGATCAATCTACACATCTAGGACTTTCAATAATGACAACCCAACAAACTGATCAGAGACATCTCCAACCTGTACCTGATTGCCCTCTCCATAAAGACTTCAGACGACCTATCACTGAAATCCTTCCTGATCTGTCCAAACCTGTCCCCAAACGGTTTATTGAACAGCGGAAACAAGGAGGAGCAACTCTTGATTACATCCCTTGGTATAACGATGGTCAAGTAAAACAGATCGTGACTACAGGAGATCGGCTCTTTCTGACCTATGCCATGACTATTGAAGCAGCAGAGGGATCTTTTACCCGTGAAGCTACAGGTACAGAGCTGTTGAAGGAGGTAAACCGAAAGTCAGGTGAAATCCATGAGCTAGCTTATGGCGATCCGAGTTCAAATGGAGAGTCTATGGCTTTCAGACGAGCATCTGCAAAGTTTGGTTTGGGATTACACCTATATGAAAACAAGTAGTTGAAGCTATAGGGTCTGATCTAAGAAATAGTCGGATCCTTACTCTAGCTTACTCTGGTTCCCACCACCTCCCCGCCCAAAAGGTTAGGTAATCTGAAGTTAGCTTTTGAGACTTATAACCTGCTGAAGAAGCCCTTGAACTGAAGAAATACCCTAGTAAAGTCAGTATGGATCTCTCGCAACAGATCAAGCACCCAATCATGAACTGCAACAATACCCTATTCACTAGCTACAAATGTCTAAACCAAGATTCATTAATGTCTATAACCTCAACCATTTGCGTCTTAACTCCCAGTCCCAGATCTTTTAGCAAAGTACAAAGCTGATACCCATCAATCAAATCCAACGCTGGATCCCCATCTCGAGTTGCTTCTTTCTTCGCCTCACGCGTAAATGTCCCCGTCGTAATCAATAACCCTTTATCTGTTCGGCCCACCATTGCCCCCCGAAAATCACGAATGGCACTTGATCCTACTGATCCTACATACTGCTTACACTGAAAAAACACCTGAAAGCTCAGTAACCCAATCTTTAGCACTCCCACACCATCAATGCCTCCATCCCCAGACTTACCCGTCACCTCAACCTTCGTAAATCCAGACTCCCGCAAGATCCGTTGACACAACCGCTCAAACGCATCAGGTGGAATCCCTTGTACCACCGCCAATAAAGTTTCCACCCATTCATCCGACTCAGCACTATAAGATAACCCGATTTATTCTGATCAATCGCCCCTGTTTCCTCATCAGACGTTAAGAACTGATCCCCACTTTTTACCACTTGCTTAATTCGCTGCCGATCCACAGTCTCCAAAGAAGCCCCTTGATCAGTCAGAGCCCACAACCCTCGACCTCTTGATTCCAACAACCCACACTTTTTCAGATAAGTTCTAGCCCAAGCCAACCGATAAGCAATTTCCGTCTGTGGACCTTTCTTATGCAGCACACACTGCTGATCTTCTGAATAATTCTGAATCTCACAGACCTTATCATAAATCTCCTGAACCGTAGCCGATCCACCTAAAGCTTTCAGAGCTGCCAGCGCTGGCTCAAAGAGTTCATCATATTTAGGAATATGAATATAGGGATCATTACAGCACTTCCCATACTGGTAAAGCACAACTATAATATGAACTACTGAGTTTAA
>CAYSWV010000119.1:0-5734 GCA_964434865.1 uncultured bacterium | reverse complement strand
CAAGACTCGGGGGCCTAGCTAATCCGAAGGTGTAGAGGTCGGTGGAGTCTCAGCAGTGACATCATCCGCAGTATGGAGGGCACGATCTAGGATGGCTCTAGACTCTACTGCTTTAGAGCGGGCTTCCCGAAATCTCAAATTAGCTTGTGCAAAACTTTTGAGAATCTTAAAGCCATCCTTAAGTCGGGTAATATCCTCTTCTGCCACATCAGCATCACTAAATAGCAGATCAACCAGTTCTCTGACATGTAGAGCATCAGCCCGAGATTCTTGAACCTTGAGCTTGAGGGTTGCCAAACTATTGAGGGTGTGGATCGCTTGCATCACTTCATCTTCTTCAGGCACGGCTTCAGGCTCTTTGACCTCAATAAACTGACTCGGCGCAAAGCCATCCATCAAATCGGTACCCAGTTGATCTTGCTCCATAAGAGTCACGAGCTGATCCATTGCCTTTTCACGGGCTTTAGAGGAATCTTTACCTGGGACAGTGATCACAATGTCAGGGTTTTGGGGAAGGGTGTATTGAACCATGCTCTACTCTGTGTCTTCTCTCTTATCCTAGGGCTTACTTGTACTAACAACTCAAGCTCCAGGGCATAAGATACCATCCATCTAGTACCTTTCCACCCAGCACCTTTCCACCCAGCACCTTTCCACCCAGCACCTTTGTTGTGGCAATAAGCTACTGCGATCTCGATCCAGCTCAATCCTCATCTAGAGATTCACCTAAATATCGAGTCACCATGGTGGATGGAAACCGATCGAGTTCTGGGTAGCCATTCACCACCTGACCATTAGGCAGTAAAAGCATATCAATCCCTCGATCGGTTGGTGTTACTTCAATCACCTGTTCAACTAAGTTGCGTCCCTTTGAATAGTATTTGACCCAATCCCCTGGCTGAAAATGGGAGGTACTCGCTAATGTCGGTGTTGGTGGCCCATCGGTTGTAGTAAACACTGCATCATAGTGCTCGCTGGAGGAGATGCCATTGCTGGCGGTTGCTCGGGCCGCGTCAAAATAGTCACAATGAGGTTCTCGGAGTTCATCAATTTGGGCTTGGAGATTCGATAGGGAGACTCCGATTGATTCATATCCCGCCTCAAGAGACTGACGTAAACTGGTCAAAGCTTCTTGGTGTTGATCTAAACGAGTGGTCGTTGACCCCTGAACATCCTGTAAGTGTTGGAGTTGGTACTTGAGTATTTTAAGGTCTTCTACCAGTGCAGGCAAAGCCACACCCTCCACCCGACTTGGAGCTAGATAGCTCTGATTAGTAAAGAACAAACGGATAATTTGAGTGATTGCTTGGGATTCTGATAAGCCATGTTCTAACCGCCAGGCTTTAAGCTGATCTGATAGATCAACCGGGATATAAGCTTGGACTCTAGGTTTCTGGGTGGCCATGGGTCACTAGGATTCAATCTTTCCCTTAGCTTACGCGGTCTCGCTCCAATCTCAAAGCCTGATCTCAAATGGATGGTTCAGTTCCATCTGCTACCGCTGATTCGGTCACAGTTGATGGGGCTCCAGTTGATGGGGCCACAGTGAATTCAGATTGATTGTGCAGAACAGCAACCTCAGCCTCTAACTGCTCAATGCGGTCAAGCAAGCTCTCAATGGCTCGCCCAACAGGGTCTGGCATCAAATGATGATCTAGATCAATGCCATGAGCTGGAATGCGGCGGCAATGGAAGGGTAAAACCATCCGCCCGGGGATCCCCACCACTGTCATCCCTGCTGCAACATCATTGATTACAACCGCATTAGCACCAATACGAGCTTGTTTACCGATTTTAATAGGGCCTAAAATTTTGGCGCCCGTGCCCACCACTACACCATCGCCCAAGGTAGGATGACGTTTCCCTGGATCCCAACTTGTCCCCCCTAAGGTAACACCGTGGTAGAGGGTAACATCGTCGCCAACCTCAGCTGTTTCTCCAATCACAACCCCACACCCATGATCGATGAAAAAGCGCCGACCAATACAAGCCCCTGGGTGAATTTCAATCAAAGTGAGATTTCTAGAAAGTGCGCTTAGGATCCGAGCCGCAAACCGCCAGCCTCGCTGCCACCAGCCATGAGCAATCCGGTAAACCAAAATAGCATGGACACCTGGATACGTGAGTACTACTTCTAGGTGGTTCCGAGCTGCAGGATCCCGTTCGAAAACACAAGCAATATCTTCTTGGATCAATTGCCACAAACTAAAAGACTCAATAGGGGGTTTAGGCGGCTCTGGAGAGTCTGAGGCAACCTCATCAAATGGACAGGGGGGTAGCTCTTCTGGATGGGGGTGTAACTCTCCCTGTGGGGAGGGCATTTGTGCTCCAGTGGTCATCGGTCAACTCCCACGACGTTCCCAGTTATGATCGCACACTTCTATTGACGGTTTGGGTAACTGGACGACAATGAAAGAGAAGAAGATCTGAGACGATCAAGTCTAGGCTATGTTAAATCCAGGTTAAGCATGGACCTAGTTCAAAGACCCAACATAAGGAGTACAACTTCATGGATCCACTCACCCAAGACAAAATTCAAGATCAAGTCCGGAATAGCCCTATCCTGATCTATATGAAGGGAACACCCGCCATGCCAATGTGTGGATTTTCCAATGCTGTAGTTCGGACATTTGATACTCTAGGTGTCAAGTATGATACGGTTGACGTGCTTGAAGATCCAGAGATTCGTCAGGGCATTAAAGAATTTTCCAACTGGCCTACTATTCCTCAAGTGTATGTCAATGGCGAATTTGTGGGTGGGTGTGACATCATCTTGGAAATGCACCAACGCGGTGAACTCACGACTCTGGTGAAATCTGCTGTTGGGGAAGCCTCCGCTTAACAGTCTCTAACCCTGGCAGGATCTGGAAGGCAACTAGGTCCTGCATGCTCTGTAAACCTATCCACTACTGACTATCTATAGGGGTAGAATGCAAGATGAATCGAGCATCACGTATTCAAGCTCTGTTAATGGAGCAATTACAGGCTACTTCCGTTCAAATTGAAGATCAATCCCATCAGCATCAGGGACATCAAGGACGTGATCCATTAAGTACGGGAGGGCATTTTGAGGTTACTATCGTATCGCCGCTATTTACTGGCCAATCTTTACTGCAGCGCCACCGCTTAATTTATGACGCTCTATCTGTAGAGATGGGGCAAAGCATTCATGCCCTTTCGATTAAAGCCTACAGTCCCGATCAATGGGAGCAGATTACTCCTTAGTCAGCAAGCTATCATAGAGTCAGGTTGCTAGGTTTATCAGGACAACAGCATGGGAACATTACTTGCCACTTGGATCTTATCGGCTCTCAGTGTATTAATCACGGCTTCAATTATTCCTGGGATTGAAGTGTCCAGCTTTTGGGGAGCGATGAAAGCAGCTGCCTTTATTGGTATTGTCAATGCTTTGATTCGGCCTTTCTTACAACTGGTTACCCTCCCGATCACGTTTCTGACGCTTGGGCTGTTTTTATTGGTGGTTAATGGGATCTGCTTATCAATAGCAGGTGCCTTTGCTGGGGAAGCTCTGATCATCAATAACTTTTTTGCAGCGACATTGGGCGCGGTTGTTTTAACCCTGATCAACGGGCTACTGGCGAATCTATTTAAGGGCGATGACGAATCCACTGTAGACTAGAGGGCTGAACTGCTACCGGTACTGGCATGAAAATCGGTGTCATCCTGGGATCTAACAGTGATATCCCTACAACTCTCTCCTTTGAACCTCTAACTGTTTTAACGCCTTATGGCTTAATTCCACTCTGGCAAAGCCAGACATCTGATTGTCAATTGGGGGTCTTGCTCAGACATGGTCCCCAGCATGCTTACTTACCTCACTTGGTTAACCACCGAGGTATGATCTACGCTCTAAAGCAATGGCAGGCTGATATTATTATTAGTTTCTCCGTGGTGGGTATTTTAAACCGAACCTGTCCTCTGGCTCAGCCCATTGTGTTTGATGATGTCTTTTTTCCCAGTAATCAGTTACCCACCGGTGAGGCCTGCACCTTTTTTGACCGACCGGCTCAACCTGGGCGTGGTCATTTCTTGGTTAGTAACCCCCTATCGCTGAGTTTACGGCACTTTCTACTAAAGTTAATCCCGAATCCGATTTCATCTGGGATCTATGGCCATGTGTTTGGTCCCAGGTTTTCAACCCAAATTGAATTGAAATATCTCCAGTCTTTAGGTATCACAGCGATCAGTCAAACATCAGGCCCTGAATTTGTCTTAGCAGGTGAATTTCAAATTCCCTATGCCCTTATTGGTTTTGGGGTTGACTATGCCGATCCAGACCCCAGTTGTCGTAGCAGTGTGGATGAATTGAACCAAAATTTGCAAGCCTGGTCAGTGTTGCTACCTCAATTGCTTCAAATGTTTGCTACTACGGACTGGCCACTCTCGATCACTTTCGATCAGGGTTATTTGTACCAGGTTGAATCCGATCTGCCTTCATGACTCAGCCCTGGGGATAGGATGCTTAATCTTCAAGACACATTTTGATCGAGTGGATACAGTCTGCAATAGGTAGCTGTTGCTGCATCTGGGTAACTGCTACGTTGTAGGCCTGAGGGTGGGTAGCTAACAGTTCGGTTGCAGCTGCTTGAAAACGCTTGATGTGCTGGTGAGGATCCAAAGCCACACCCGATTGACGTCTGAGTAAACTGAGCCAATGAAGTATTGTGTTCTTGTCATCACTATCGCCTTGGGTGTCCCCCATATGCAGTTGCTCGGCCATAGGTCCCGCCATCCAAAACAAACCGTAGCGATCTAGATCACGTTGTGAGAGGGTTTGAGTTTGAATCCAATCCTCGAACGGCTTGAGATCTAACTGTACCCCCCCATAACCTGGGTATCCTTTCAAGAAAGCCTGCCAAGGATTCAAAACATAGTCAACAACCGGGATATCCAGCACACAAGCGGCAACTAAATGACCAGCTTCATGATGCAAAATTCGGTCTTGATAATCAGGGGATTGATAGGCTACCCAAGCCTGCAGCAATCCAGAAAAGCGGCCCCGGCATCCTAGTTGATCCACTAGCACTAAGGCAATCACAGCCACTCCAAAGCCAGCCACCCGAGCTTCAATGACGCTGGCTATGACTAAAGCAAAGATAACAATAGCAACTCGAGTGACTCCAGCTTCGGACATGAGGGTCGAACTCTTAAGACAGCAACTTTCAGAGCGATATCACTTTTAAGTCAAGGACTCGGTCGATCAAGACCATCTAGTTTGCATTAGTGATCTTGAGGATGCCGTATCCAATCACCAGCCCTAGCAACGTTAATACGATAGCAATACCCGCTATTGTAAAGATCTCACCTGCCATAGTTCACCTCATGCCATGCTCAAAAAAGTCACATATTAAGATAGTCTACTTTGCTACTGCAGAATGTAACGATTCACTAAGGAGACATAGACTCTGATTGGAGGGGGTAGTGTCAGGGTTGAAACGCTGATAATATCAGGAAATTTCAGAGTAAGTTTGGAAAATCGGAGCGACCCCTCTATAATGAGGAAGATTTTACAAGTCTTTACCAGTAGTACCAGTTTGTAATGCTTTGGCAAAGACTGTTATATCTGATCTATTTGATCTGTTTAGACTTTGGTTAAGACTGACTAAAGTTTAACTGATCGACCTTTTTGTAATCATTCCAATAGGAGTTGATCAAAAGATGACTATTGCAGTAGGGCGTGTAGCGCCAGAGCGTGGATGGTTTGACGTCCTGG
>CAYSWV010000118.1:0-5736 GCA_964434865.1 uncultured bacterium | reverse complement strand
TCCAGGAATTGGTGATCACCGCCAAAAAGTCCCAAGGTGGTGTGGCCCCCTGAGAGACTCCCCAAACAATGAGAGACTCAGTAATTAGACCCAACACAACTAGAGCCAAAAATTTGAATAGAAAGGCTTCAAAACCAAGTACCCGTCCCTTCCAGGCTGGTAAGGTGCCATTGGGATAGAAATAAGGCTGAGCAATTGTGATAAACCGTTCCCAAAGCTGTCGATCAAACCGGAAGCGGGGAGTTGCCATCAGTATCCGTACCTTTATGTCAAATGTGTCAAAGTTAGTTCTTCTAGGGTAGCAGGATTGATCCCGCTAGCTGTATGGGTCATTAGGCTGGGGAACGTATTGCTATGGGGATCAGCACCCAAAGGTGTGGTAGCTGCAATCGACTAAATAAATAGCCTAATCTTTAAAGATGAGAATTGACTTCAAAGAATCTTAATTTTCGCTAGCCTCTCTAAGGGTAGACTTAGTCAACATTATGGTCTTAGATCATCCTAGCCTGTCAGCCTGATTCAGATCTCAGCGATCAAACTTCTCAGTATTGACATAGACATGACTAAGTTGACATGAATAGATCTTATGGATGGTTATCGAGATCACCTAAGTCGCGGTATCCTGTATCAACGACTGCAGCTGCATCAAGCTACCTATGTTAAAAGTAAACCCCATTACATTATTTTTCATCCCCTTAGGAAGGAAAGTAGACCATGCATTCAGGATCTAAGGCTGTACTGGTAGTTCAACAGGAACTAGATCAGGGACGGTTATGGTCGCTTAGCTTTGAGTCTCAAGGCTTTAATGTGATCCAAGATTGCCCTCGAGAGTCCTTGTTAGATGATGTAAATCTCAAGTCGCTAACATTGCTAGTTTTAGATATGACCTCAAAGGCTTTAAATCCCTATGATGTTTGCCGAGAGATCCGTGGCCGCCATGCTCATTTGCCTATCATCTTGACATATCAGACCCAGCGCCACTTAGCTCCAGTAGAACGACGTTGGGCCTTGGCTCAAGGGGCCACTGAAATCATACCTGCCCTAGTTGATGGGGTGACAGCTCTTCAAAAACTCCAGCTCGTATTTGAAAAACTAGGTTGGCAAGAACAACTGAATGTAGAGTCTTTACAGGAAAACCTGATGAGTCATGGTTATCTTGAAGGATCGCCTGACTTGAAAGAAACATCCCAAGAGTATGCTAAGTCTGCTTCAACACCCGCTCAAAATTCATCCCCTCATTCAACCGAGGTCTCAACCTCACCGGCCCGTCCCAAGCGGATCTTGATGTACCGGGGACAACCCATGGAGGTTTAAGGGCTGAGTACCTTATCATCTAAGAATAATGAATTCTAACTCGTAACTATGCTTGATCGATTCAGTAAAGTGTGGGGCCATGAAGTAGGGATCAAAAAACTGTGGGCAGGTCTATTAATTGGGCTTGGCTACATGTTGTCCCCTTTGTCGTGGTGGAATGATCTGATCTTCAACTTACCCATTGCTCTAGTGTTTGGATATAGTATTAGCTGGATTCATCAAGACTGGCTATTACCAGGAACACTTGTAGGTTATTGGTTCTCTAACCTGCTTGGTATTTTAATGATGCAATTTGGCGCAACTGATTTGTTAAGATCGAATCAACCTCGATCGTTGAAACAGGATTTAATAGTGGGGTTAGGTGGTTCAACTTTATATACAGTGATCATTGTGGCCCTCGTTTATTTTCACGTTTTGGAGATACCTGATTTTTTGGCTACAGCCCCCTTTCGTTAAACTCTAGATTGACATCTGCTTGAACCTGAATTGAGGTTAACCTATACACTTTGGTCCATTTCAAATTTAAGGTCTTTGGAGCTTGACTCCTGGTCAGAGGTTCCCCCTTAGATTTAATCCGCAAATTAATAAAATCAATGAAACATAGAGACCTAGCCCTGAAAACTAGGATAAGCTCTAAGCAAATCCCCTGATTTTCCACAACGATCATGGTTCAGTCCCTTCCCGAAAAGCCACTTGTAGCCTTACAGTCTGTTCTCCAGGAAATCCGTGAACAAAGCGACTCCCAGGTCATGGTTGATCTGGCACTCAATTATATCCGCCAAGTGTTTGTCGCTCCGTTGATCTGGCTAGCTCTCTATGATTATGACGGCCATCAATTGGTGGGTCAGGGTGGAGTTACCCTATTAGACGATAGTTCTTTACTCACCTCAGTGCATCCTCTTCAGCCAGGGGAAATTATGGAGCAGGTGGTGATTGAGCAACGACCGATCAGCTTACCGGATATGTCTCAGGAACCTCGGATGGGTGTATGGCAACGGGAAGCTCAAAACTTAGGTGGGATTCAAGGTTGTATGATCTACCCGATCCAGCATCAGCGACGATGTATGGGCATTTTGATGCTAGGGTCTCAAGTTTGGGGGGTTACCACAACTGACGAAGAAAAAGCCTTACTTAGTATTCTGTTAGGTCAATTAGCGGCTTCAGTGGCTCAGTTAGAAGTGATCTGGCAGCGGCAAATGGAAAAGCGAGTTGATGAGCCTTTAGCCCTCCTGAGTAAAGCTTTACGAGAGGTCTCTACTACCGCAGAACGAGCCAGTGCGGCCACACTGATCTTGCAAGATTTCGTAGCTGTGAGCCGAGTTGAGATCTATTGGTTAGATCGAAAACAGAATTACTTCATTCCTCAAAGTGGGATGGCCTTGCCTGTGCCTTCTCTCACGTCCGGTAGTAAATCTCAGGCACCCAAACCAACCTTAACCATTGGGCTACGTGAGTTAGGTGACTTATACTATTCTCTCCAAAAAGGTCAGTTAATTCTAGCCACAGAAGCCTCGGGATCAGCTCGAAGTGATGTCCCTCCTAAACTGATGCAACAGCTCCGAGTGCAAGCGATCCTGATGGCTCCCATCATCCTCGAAGGTGATCTACTAGGCTTTATTGCCGCAGAATCCGATGTCCCTCGGGCCTGGCAAGAACCTGATCGGCAAATGATGACCACAGCCGCTAACCTGATTGCCCTATCCCAGCCGTTAGAACAACTTCAGGTGACAACGGAGCGAGTTGAACAGCACTTAGATTTTGTGGGTCAGTTAGTCCGTGATGCCTTTGCTTATGCAGATATGGAGACTGCCCTCCAAAATGCTATTCAAACTCTGTGTGACCGCTTGGAAGCCTCAGGCTGTTTAGTCTTAGTTTACCGACCGATATCTCAGACCTTCAGTGCTTTTTTTGAATATCGTCGAGATACCCGCCTCTCACTACCTCGGCAACTCGGTCCCCTCAATGATCAAGATTGGGCTGATCTGATGAAAGGGGAAGCTGTAGCAGCTGAAAACTATAGCCAAGATCTGAGGTTACTCTCATGGCGAGCTGAAATTGAAGCAGCAGGTATTAAAGCCCTCATGCTATCTCATACCGGTAACTCTCAAGTCACCACTGAAATTGATGGCGCTATTTTAATCCTTAACCAGCAAGTGCGAGCTTGGACCCGAGAAGAGCGGCAATTACTGCGAGCAGTGGCCCAACAGCTTGGCGTGATGATGCGGCAGTCAGAAGCTGAAAAGACAATGCAGCGTCAAGAGCAACTTTTGAATGGAGTGATCAATACAGCCAGTATTATCCAGTCACTGCAGTCGATGACAGATGTTTACAGTGTAACAACCGAACGAGCCGCGCAAATCCTAAATGCCCCGATGGCTGCCATTGTCAGTTGGTTACCTGGAGAAACCGTCGGCTATTTGCAAGCTCCGTATGCAGCCAAAGATGACTTTAGACTAACTGCAGCAACTGAAATTGATATCTATGCTGATCCGTTAATTGCTGAGTGTTTGCAATCTGAGACCGGCGTAATTGAGTTTCGCTCCGAAGCCCTAGCTCCGACTACCCAAAAATGGTTAACAGCCACTGGCCTAGGCTGGGGCTTAGCTACACCTTTAGGCTTACAAGATGGCTACTCTGCCCCTGTGGGAATCCTAATTGTCGGGGATCAAGTGGGATCTCAGTGGGAACCAGATGAACAGACAACCCTCATTTTAATTGGTCACACGTGTGGCTGGACGGTTCGTCGCTTATTATGGACCCAGACTCTGCAACAGCAAACTGAGATCTTACGAGAACTGAACTGGTACAAGCACCGCCGGCTATTTGAATTTCAAAATGCTCTCCTAGAAAATCTGCGACGTTTAGGTCAAGTTAAGGATATCCCAGGTGATGAAGCAATTCGCTGGCAAAAGGTGGTCGAAATTGCCCGAGGGTTACGGGATCTAACCGTGCCGACTCAATCGTTACTCAAAAGTGAAGCCTGGGACGTCCAACTCGAGATCAAAGGGATTCCGGTTGCCTCGTTGATTCGGCGGATCCTGCGTAAGTTAGATGCTGTGGTCCAACAACGTAAGCTATGGCCACGAGTACATGGGGATACTGGATTTGGGATCTATGCTGATTCAGGTCGTGTTGAGATGATTTTGTACGAAGTCATTATGGCAGCCATCTTACGCAGCGCCGAGAATAGTCGCTTAGATATGTGGGTTCAAGAGGGTAACGATTATGCTGAGATCCTAGTAGTGGATGAAGGCCAATTTGATGGAACATTGCTAGACACCTTACAGCTGGATCCTGAACAAGCCATCTATACTGATCCACTAACCACATCAGTGTTATCCGTTAGTCCGGGTCTAGAGCTATCATTGTGCCAAAGGATCGCTATTCGGATGGGTGGAGAACTCAGTTTTTACCAAGCTCAAGATGGGCGCAACATTTCTCGTCTAATGATGCCTATCATGACAGATAACCTGGATGATTTTGTTATCGAGTAGGAACTCCATGATCGAGATCTGAAGTATGTGGAGCACTAATACTCTATGGTTCGACTTCTCTATCGTGATGGCAACCTTTGCATTCGGTAATATTTATTTTGGACATTTTGAAGAACATAAGCCCAAGTGGAAAAGAGCGCTTAAGGTAGTAGTGTTCTCTACAGTCTTGGTTTGTATTTCAATCATTTTTGGCAGATTTTGGTTTTTCTCACTATTGGGATTACTAGTGCTGATCGTGGTATATATTCATGCTTGGTGGTTACCCAATAACGGTGTAAATGGTTTCACTGGAGAGCCAAGAGAAAAATATTATGAGTTGATCGGCTATAAAAAGACTTGAATTAGATATTTGTTTTAAAGATTCTAGTAGTAATCCTGATCAGAGTTTCCATCATGATGTTAGATCGCCTCAAGATCTTTGAAGCTAGAACAAGGTAAAGAGGGAAATAGTACTAACAGCCACTAACCCAAAATTAGCAGAAGCGTGGACAAAGTATTGTGGAGATTTGCCAGGAGTATCTGTCTATCACGGATCCATATTTAATGTGCAATGTGATGCCGTTGTCAGCAAATAGTTTCGGATTCATGGATGGTGGTATTGATTTAAGCTACAGTCACTGGTTTGGCTGGCATCTTCAAGATCGATTACAAAACCTGATCCAAACTAAGCACCACAGAGAATGACTGATTGGTACTGCTGAGCTTGTAGAAACGGACAATGAAACCATTCCTTATTTGATTGCGGCGCCCACTGGCTCAAGGGCAAGCTCGCTGAAGCTCTAGGTAAAGCTAGAGAGTTTGGTTTGGTGGTTACAGATGAGTAGTCAGATCTAACTCTTGTTGATCAATCACTAGGAATCTTCTATAAGCAGTCAAGCGCCCCCCGAAGAGAGCGCCTGAGATCAATTAGCTAGTTTTGAAAAGCTAG
>CAYSWV010000117.1:3308-5970 GCA_964434865.1 uncultured bacterium | reverse complement strand
TTTTTCGACATGGTAATACCCCCTAGTGTTTGACATATGTAGTCATCAGATGCTTCTTTAAACTTCATGAATAGCAGAGGAGAATAAATAGTGGAAACCAAAGACTTTGTTGAAACATTGAATACTGACATTGAAAGTATTGATAGTGTTGTAAAATTGAGTGAATTCATTCTGATCTACATTGAGGAGTGTAAGCAGAGGAATTACAAGGTGAGTACACCAAAGTTTACACTTCTTATCGAGAAACTCCTCTCAGCGATTCAGTATCACTACCCAGATGAGTTTTCTCAAGGCTTTAAAGGTAAAATTACAGATCTAGCCCTATTTCTAGATGAAGAATTGACAAAGTCATACATTAATAAATATGTAGCAACGCTACTTCATGTTCTTTCTACAATCTCTGATAGTCTACCTCTGGTTTCTCTCATAGACAGAGGGTCTTTTATAAACGTTGGCAGATGCTCATTGCTCTCCTCAAAGTTAGAGCAGGCGATTTTATCCATCTTTACTGTAATTAGAACCAGCAAGAGTCAATAGGTGCACGTTCGGGAAAATGATTTGATAGAAACTGTGGAGGCCCATAGGGATCCTTGTATTTTTGGAATCAGCCCAGATCTGAGAATCGAAACAAGAGATCCTGGCCTATGAGGAGGAGTGGAAACCCTGCTGCTATGTAGGCGATGTAAAATGGCTTTAATAAAGGGAGTTATTTGTAAAATAGTGGGTCATAGGTTATGACATTGACACCATTAGCAAACCTACAACCCATGACTCTGGAAGACTTTCTAGAGTTTCATAGTAACACAGAGGCTTATTATGAATTGGAGGATGGAAAATTACGCGTCCTGCCTACTGAGAGTGAAATCAATCGCCTCATAGCCTCTTTTCTATTTGCCCACTTCCTTCAGCTAGGTCTTCCTTCATCTCAGTTAAGTATAAAGACAGAAATTGTTGTGAATGGACATCGCACAACTGTACGTCTACCTGATCTCATAGTCCTCACCCAGGAGTCGCTCAAGGCTTTAGAGGGATCCTCACGTTCAATTATCACTCTTGATATGGTGCCGCCACGGCTAGTGATTGAAATTGTCAGTCCTGGCAAAGAAAATCAAGATAGAGATTACCGTTATAAGCGATCTCAGTATCAGGCTCGGGACATAGCAGAATATTGGATTGTCGATCCCATAGAGAAAAAGCTCACCATTCTGACACTAGTGAATGGTCTTTACGAAGATGCTGCTTTTCAGGGAGTGGGTATGATAGGAAATAACACTGTAGTTTACAGTTTGCACTAATGAACCAGCATCCATAGTTGAACAATTGTCAAACATCTAGTTTCCATGGATCCATCAGCTTCTTTACCAGAACAAATTCGAGCCTTGCGGTACCGTTTAAAGTTATCACAAGAAGGGTTCGGTGGCTGTATCGGTGTTACCAGCAAAACGGTGCATCGCTGGGAAACGGGTCAATCTCAACCTAGTCCTATTGCTTTTGAAACTCTGGTCAAACTAGCCAAAGAGAACCGCATCTATGATCGGGCCAATGCCATCGATGCCACTCGACCTCTGCGGTTTCAAAAAATTAAACGGATTGATCTATTATATGTGCGCTTATGCTTACGTCTTACCCAGGTTGAGTTGGCAGCAGCCCTCCAGGTGGATGTGAAAACGGTGCAACGGTGGGAACAGGGTCGGACTCAACCTTCGCCGCTTTATCTTAAAAAAATTCGTCAGCTCCAAGAGACATTGCCGGTTCGTAAACTCAGAATTCCTAAGGCGTTCCTGTCCTAAGATGTCCAGACATTTCTCCAGATCTGAAGTAGGCTTTTACAACCTGATCGAGACTTAAGCAAAACGATGACAGAAACCAATGCCCATTATGATGAAGCCTGGAAAGAAGCTCTAGATGCCTACTTTGAACCTCTGCTAGCCTTTTTCTTCCCTCAAGTTCATGCTCTGGTGGATTGGTCTCGGTCTATTGAGTTTCTGGACACCGCCCTACAACAACTGCTCCCAGACTCAGAAGTCGGTCAACGAATCGCTGACAAATTAGTCAAAGTCTGGCACCTCTCTGGCCATGAAGCCTACATCCTGATCCATCTGGAATTTCAAAGTTATGAAGATCAAGCCTTTGCGGAACGCATGTTTGTGTATCACTATCGGATCTTTGACGTCTATCGCAAACTCACCCTTAGCTTAGCTATTCTAGGGGATACCAATCCTAAATGGCGGCCTCAAAGCTATGGCTATGGGTTAGCGGGAGCCGAGATCCAATTGAAGTTTCCGATCGTTAAGTTGCTCGACTATGAACAGCGGTGGACGGAGTTGGAGGCAAATTCTGATTTAATCGCAATTCTGGTGATGGCTCATTTACGGACCAAATCCACTACAAGAGATCCACTCAGTCGCAAGCAATGGAAATGGCGCTTAACCCGACGACTCTATGAGGGAGGCTATCAACGGGACGATAGTGTGAGAGTCTTTCGGATCCTTGACTGGATGATGACACTACCACCTGAGCTTAAGCGAGAATGGAAACAAGAGATCCTAGCCTATGAGGAGGAGCAAAACATGCCACTATTGAGCAGTATTGAGTTAATAGCTCGCGAAGAAGGCATTGAGCTGGGTAAGCAAGAAGGCATTGAGCTGGGTAAGCAAGAAGG
>CAYSWV010000117.1:0-3208 GCA_964434865.1 uncultured bacterium | reverse complement strand
AAGAAGGCATTGAGCTGGGTAAGCAAGAAGGCATTGAGCTGGGTAAGCAAGAAGGTATTGAGCTGGGTAAGCAGGAGGTTGCTAAAAGTATGCTGCAGGCAGGTGTTCCTCTTGAGCAAATTGCCCAATTCACAGGTCTCACCCTAGAACAGATCCACAAGATCCAAGCTCTGCTAACCTCGCAATAGCCTATGAGGGAATCAAATAGAACAACCTTTTTCTTCCTACCTTGCCTTTACAGAGCTAGCAGCCGTTTTCATTACCCCAGAAGGGGAGGTGAATGACCTCACTAATAACCCAACATTTTTCCCACTGACAGCAAACTTGTAATTTTATAAGGTAACCTCTTCCTGGAGCTAGACTGCCGATGACTAGTTTATTAGTCAAGTCCCTGCAGATGCCGTTGCCCATTGATCTGTCTTCGCTTGTCACTACATCCACCATGAGTGATCAACAATTCTACGATTTTTGTCGGACTAATTCCGAATTACGCATCGAGCGAAACGCTAATGGAGACGTTATCGTTATGCCCCCAGCTTTTGCTGATAGTGGAAACCGTAATGGCAGAGTCTTTGGGCAACTTTATATCTGGTCTGAAGCCGATGGCACTGGGGAAGTATTTGACTCAAGTTCCGGGTTTACTTTACCCAACGGTGCTACTCGCTCCCCAGATGCAGCTTGGATTTTGTCGGATCGCTGGCTGGCGTTAACACAGGAACAACAGGCTTCTTTTGCCCCAATTGCACCCGATTTTGTGGTGGAATTACGGTCTAGCAGCGATACACTACTTAGCTTGCAGCACAAGATGGAGGAATATGTGACCAACGGGGTGCGATTAGGCCTGTTGATTGATCGGAAAAATCGTCAAGTCTATGTTTACCGACCCCACCAACTACCAGACCTTTTAGCTAACCCTGAGTCGGTCAGTTGCGAACCCGAGATGCCATCGTTTGTCATTAAGATGGCAAAGATTTGGTAGTTACGTCGTCATCAATAGAAACCCGCTCAACTCGACAGTTGGACCTATCGAGGCTTTCAGAAGTTGAGTGATTATCCACCACACAAGCCAGATAATTGGCCCACATGATCAGGAGTATGGAACCTACAGAATCTCAGTATCTAGTCATCAACTCTCTATTGACATTAGAACTCTTACTGTACGATCTCTATGATTCTGAAACAGGTCTCTGGTATATCAATACTCCTAGTACCATGTTACCGATCGCTTGTGTTATGCCAGATGGAGAGATCCAACCTGTGGAGCTGTTATCATGAGCAACCTCACCTCAAACCAAAGCTATGCAAGATTGAAAGAGCTAGCCGAGTTAGCTAGGGAACGTTATGTTGCAGCGGGGGGTGCTCATGGATCTGCTAGTGGTGACAAGCACTTAACCTCAGACGAGCGGCAGGAGTTTCTAGACATTGCTCGGACCCTGAGACAAAAGGGAGTCAGCCTATCTAACTCAAAGAGCACTTAGATATCGGACTGAGCATTTCACAAGCTATAGAGATCAATACCTCTGGATACCCACTGCAACATAACGTTCCCCGGCTCAAAGCAGAATTTCTTCAATGGTGGAACCTGAGTTCCTGTCCTAAAGATCCAGAATATTTGCTAGATCGAATTACCCGCCCATCCAAAAATAATCAAATCTAGTGAGGAGACAAGTCATGCAAAGGCCATACACTACTAAGCCCCAGCTCACCTTTCAGGAGTTTCTCTCTTCTCCCGTCAGTGAGTCTCGATCTGAGTTCATCCACGGAGAGGTCGTCCCTAAAATGTCACCTAAACGATTTCATTCTCAAACTCAGTCAGAACTTTTGGTCTTACTGAAGACATGGGGCGATGACAAGGGTGAAGTTGGAGTCGAGTGGTCTGTGACACTACAACGGCAGGGTGAAGATTGGGGACCTGTACCTGATTTACTATTTGTATTTCATGCCAAGCTACCCGACACACTAGGTAACGAGCCTTGCCCAGTTGCACCTGATCTAGTGGTTGAAATTATCTCCCCTGGACAAAGTTTTGGTGAGATGACTGAGAAAGCACTTGATTACCTGAAAGCTGGTGTTGACAGAGTTTGGATTCTTGATCCAGAAAACCAATCAATCACTGTGTTTGCAGGGGGTACTACCCCAGAACTCTATCGTGGTGATCGACCTCTGGTGGACTCAAAGTTCCCTGGTTTAGAAATGACTGCCTCCAAGGTATTCTCTAAAATCGGTAGATTGAAAAACTAGAGAACCCAAGAAAGATATAATTCTAACTGCTTCAAACTGACTGAACGAAAGACCAATCACAAAGATCTGCCTCGTAACCAAAGTCTTGCCAAATTCACAGGTCTCAGCCTGGAACAGATCCACAAGATTCAAGCTCTGCTAACTTCGTGATAGCCTATAAGTGATCCTGTCCTGTTGTCTGTTGTTTATTGAGGCGATCCTGTCCTGCGATGTCCAGACATTTGGGTGTTGTAATCCGTAGCTGAGCCACTGTTCACCCATAGTTGAGCCGCCTTTGTCCCGCCTTAGGTCCACCTGAGGATTGATCTGAGTTGAGAGTTGGAGCTGGCTTGTGCGTCAATCTTTGGCCACTTAACTAATACTGAATTGAACCCTAGCTTTAAGATCCTCAATATCAAAAGGTTCCATTCATTCTAGGCAAGTATGACGAGGTAGCAGCCCGCTGCGGCTCGAAGAATAAAATGACTCTACTGCCTGTTTGTGAAGTTAGAAGCCAAAGATAAGATCGAAATAGATCTCGGGCGATCTTTAGCCAAGATTCAGAGGTTCCTTTAGTGGAGACTTCAATTGGAGTATACGTGATCCCCCGACTGCCTAGTGTAATAGCAGCAATAATTTTGGCACGATTCATATGGTAATCAGAAGTCAATAAATAAACATGATGGATGTGTTGCTTCTTAAATTTATCCACCATAATCGTAAAATTTGTTACAGTGTCAACAGCTTGAAAATCTAGGTTTACTCGTTTAAGATCAACACCTGCGGTCTCAAAAATGGGATAGACCACTTCAGCAGGGCTGCCTGAAGAGATCCAGATTGGTAATCCACTGTGTGCTATAGAAAACTGAGCCGCAAACTCTTCTCTTCCTTTACCACCACCTAAAACAAAAATCACTTGGGGAACAGGATGTGCATGAGTAGCTATGGCTAATCTCAAATAAGGTAATAGCAGGAATTTGAGTATAAT
>CAYSWV010000116.1:0-6326 GCA_964434865.1 uncultured bacterium | reverse complement strand
GAACCCAACCAGATCACGCGTGAAGATGGCTCCTATGTAGTTTTGAAGTACGATGGTGGGTTGCGCTTAACACAAGAAACTTACTACGATTCACTGGGCAACTTCAAAGATGAGATTATTTACTTCTATGATGCAGATGGTAAACGAATCAACCAGAAATCTGGTGCAGATGTACTGACATACTTCTATGGCCCTAGTTTCCAATTACTAGAAGTAAACAGTGATTTCACTTCAAATACATATAGTTTTGATAAAAGTGGTCGAGTTAACTCCATTATTCGAAGTAATGACAAAACCTTAATACTTGAGCATGATAGTTATGATCGATTAACTCAAGCTGGAACAATACATTACATTTATGATGGAGTGAATCGACGAGTTCAAGCTACAGGCTCTATTAAGCGTAAATTTCTGACAGCACCAATTGTAGGAACAAATCTGGAATCTATCTATCAAGTAGTCAACGAAGATAGAATGACAGTGGCAGACTATATATATGCTGGAGAAATACCTATCTTGAGACAAGGAGTTAATGAGACTATCTACTATTTGACGGATGATAAAGGGTCAGTGATTACTTTGGTAGACGAAAGTGGAGAAAAGGTGGCAGACTTTCAATATGATGGGTTCGGAAATCAAAAGTCTAAGGATAGATTGAATGCTACTATAGCTTCAGATACAGGTGGAGATTTTCGTTTTCAAGGACAATGGCTAGAGAAAGCAACAGGGTTGTATTACTTGAGAGCAAGAGACTATGATCCAACAATTGGGAGATTCCTTAGTCGAGATTCATTTGAAGTAGATATAGAACAACCAGAATCAATGGATCCCTATCAATTTGCTTTCAACAATCCACAATTATACAAGGATGTAAATGGAACATTTTCTATTTTAGATGTCAACATTGGCCAAAAAATTGAGGAAACTCTAAGAAAAGCTCAAAGACAAGCAGGAGTTCAATTTAAGGAAGCTCTTATTGATGAAGCCAAAGGGCAAATCGGCAAAGTAATTAATAACATCTTTTTTGAATTTGTGCCAGGAGAAGCTGTTTTTTCAGATGTTTTTCAGATTCCTTCAGCAATACTGCAAGGGAATAAATTTGAGGAAATACTGACTGCTGATGTGTGCAGATTTATATTTGGTAACTTTGTTGAAGTTCTTGACCAACTATGGTTGCAGGTAGCTATTTCTCAGCAAGGTGATCCTCAAAGTAATGGATTCAACTGTCGAGTTTTTCTGAGAGATCCTCAAAAAAAATTAGGTAATCGTGGTAGTATAAAAGGTATTCCAAACAAATCTCCTGATTTCTTGTTTAAAAAAGGGTTGCCTAAAAACACTGCGAGAAATCCAAAAGGATTTACGGTAGGTGATATTACACGATCTATATCCAGTGTTAAAAGAAAAGTTAGCGGGGGAAATAGTTCACAAGCGAAACAAGGAAGAGCTACACTAAGATATGCAGGGATACAAAAAGGGTATCAGTATCTTCCCATAGCTGTCTTTGTTACATTATTTGGTGGACAACCTGGTGATGAATCAAAAGCTGAAAGAGATGCCCTTAAAGAATATGGCGTTATTATTACAATAGTATCAATATTATAGGAGTGGTCGAAATCCTTACTATAGGAGATAGCTATGAGTGATTTGCTTGAAGAGTTGATAGAGCTTAGTGAGAGAATTGAGGAAGATCCTGAAATCTCCTCTGAAGAAGTTCTGTCTTATATTCAACATGGGATTGATATCAATGAACCTGTTGATGAGGGTGGTGAGGGTTTACTTTGTTTAGCAATACTGAGAAATAGATTAGATATTGTTAAAATTCTTGTTGATTCTGGAGCTAGCCTTGAAGCACTCCTTGATGGTAACCTTGGACCTCTAGAGATAGCTGCTGGAGGTGATCTGGAAATCTTTGACTACCTAGCCCCTCTAGTCAGCCCTGAGCAGCGTAGATTAGCTACTGTTGAACTTCCTGAAGGCATTAAAAGACAGGCTAGCCAGACATTTGATCAGGGAGTGAAGTATCTCTGGAATCTGATAGATGAAATTCAATCAGACTATCTAGAAAGTATCAGACAAATAATTACCTCAGATGTAAGCCTTAATGAATACACTGAATCAGGTGGAACTTATTTATGGCTTTCAGTTTTTCACAGCCATATGAATTCTGTAAGAGAGCTAATTCATGCTGGAGCAGATGTGAATTTACCTATCCGAACTGATAGATGGACTCCGTTGATGATTGCAGCCTGCACACATAAGTTTTGGGAATTAGGTACAACAGAGGCTTGGGGAGAACCTTGGAGCAACCAACTGCATATTGCTCAACTATTATTAGAATCAGGAGCAAATATCAATGCAACTTCTCTAGACGGTCAGACAGCACTAATAGTGGCCACTATCAGCCGAGATCTAGAGATGATTGCGATGCTTTTACTCAACGGGGCTGATCCTAATCAACAGGATAATGGTGGTAAGAAGGCCCTAGACTATCTGGAAGACCCCGTGGAAGATACTCAACATCTAGAAACTACTGATCAATATCGAGAGCTTCTGAAAGTACCTGCTGATTATTCAGAACAGCAATCTCAAACCTTTTTTTGCAGGACAGTTCTGGGTCATACTGATAAGCTTAATGAGATGTTGTTATTTGAAACCTCTTCATTAACAAAGAACATAGCCTTGCGAATTGCTAGTAGTAGTAGAGGTCGAGTTGATGTAGTAAAACTGCTGATTGAAGCAGGAGCAGATATTAACACAATTGATGATCATTGGAGAACTCCTCTAATGCTCTCTGCAAACTTAGGCTACAAAGATATAGTTGAAACTTTGATTGAAGCTGGGGCAGATATTTATCTGGAAGATCAGAAACGGAAAACTGCTTTAAAATACGCAAAACAGGCAGATCATTCAGAGATAGCTCAAATACTGAAAGCTTTAACAAGCACTTAGAGGACTGGGGAACCTTAGAGGAGCAGATCAGCTACACCTATGATGCGGATGGCAAACGGACTACAAAACGGACTGGATCTGAGACATTAACTTATAACTATGAGCCAGGGTATCAGCTGGTGTCTGTGACGGGTGGATCTGAAGCAGAGAGTTACCGCTTTGATGTGGATGGCCGAGTGGAAGAAATCACGCGTGAAGGCTCTACACTGACCCTGGAACATGACACCTATGACCGGCTGATCCAAGCAGGATCTGTGAGTTACAGCTATGACGGTATGAATCGACGAGTCAGATCTACTGGCCCAGTGGAGAGGAACTTCTTGGTAGCCCCTGCGATGGGATCTGGGTTGGAGTCAGTTCATCAAGTTGTGGACGGCGCTGGAAACAAAATATCAGAATATGTTTACGCAGGAATGATGCCCCTCTTGAGGAAAGAAGCTAATAGCCCTGTTTACTACCTTACAAATGGGATGGGATCTGTGATTGGGTTGGCCAATGAATTTGGTGAGAAGATAGACAACTTTAATTACGATGGGTTTGGCAATTTGAGAAGTAGCGTGGAAGAAGTTCCCATAGAAGCAGGAGGAGACTTCCGATTTCATGGGCAATGGCTAGAGGCAAGCACAGGGTTGTATCATTTACGGGCACGAGATTATGATCCAATTACGGGAAGATTCTTCAGCCAAGATCTATTGGAGCCTATTCAAGAAGAACCTCAAAGTGGAAATCCATATCAGTTTGCATATCAAAATCCTCAAGTCTACACAGATCCTGAAGGGTTATTTGCCATATTTGAAATTAATGTGGGGCAAAAAATACAAGATATTCTCAGAAAAGCTCAAGTTCAAGCATATGGAACTGTAAAGCAAAAATTGATTGATCAAGCACAAGGATCCCTGGGAGAGTTAATTAATGATGTGATTTGGAACCTAATCCCTGGAGAAGGTATTTTCCCATCAGTGTTTTCCAATAACATACCTATCAACCAAGGAACACAGTTTGAATATGAACTTTCACTTAATATATGTAGTCTTATATTTGGTGATTATTCAACAGTATTTGATATACTTTGGTTACAAGTTCCTGTTGACTTGCAAGGGAATCCTCGCGGAAATGGCTTTGGTTGTAGAGTTGCAAAACAAGATCCCACAATCTTTAAACCTGGCAACTTAGGTAAGGCTGTCAAAGGTCCAGATTTCCTGTTTAAAAAAGGATTACCATTTAGTACTGACAAGAATCCTAAAGCCTACTTGATTGGTGAGATTGGGATTACAGTGTCTAGGATTTGGAGTAAGTTCCGAGGTAGAAGACCTCAAGCGAAAGCAATATTGAACTATGCAAAGTATACAAATAATCACCAATATCTTCCCATTGCGTTATTTGTGACGTTTTTCGGTGGTGAAGACAATGTAGAAGAAAAGATAGAAAAAGAGGCTTTAAGAGATTATGGAGTTGTTGCTGTTGTTGCATCTGTTCTAGATACTCCAAGGTGATGATGGGTGATGATGCTAGAATGATAGCAACACTATTGAAGGAATATTTATGATCACTTTTGATAGTCCTGAGTATGAGTTGTATTCTACTTTGCTTAAAGGTGGTGAAATTGACGCCGAACGATTCATGAACTGCCTCTCACAAGTCAAAGATATTAATGCTGAAATTGATGAAGGGAAAACTTTGCTGTCAGTATGTGTCACAACTGGTCGGATACAATTCGTAAAAGCTTTAATTCAAGCAGGAGCTAATGTTGATTTTGACCCTAGGCACCCTGAAGTCGACCCTCCACTCTCAATAGCTGGGGACGAAGGTCAGCAAGAAATATTTGACTATTTAGCACCATTAACAAACCCCATTGAACGAATAGATTGCATAGAATCATTAACTCATGGAATTTTGCGGAAGGCTTGTGATTTATACAATGATTCTGGACTCACTAAGCAGGGAATGGTATCAAGATTAATTCAACAACTTGAAGAAGAATTCATCCATCTAATTCGGGAAGCTATATCATCTGATATTGATATAAATAATTCTAGAGAAATAGAATGTCCTTTCCTATGGATAGCAACATTAAATGGGTATATCAATGCAGTACAGCTTTTGATAATGTCAGGTGCTTCTGTAAACTTAAAAAACTGGAATGATGATTGGTCTCCCTTAATGGTGGCTTGTAGTACGCATAAGGCTTGGTTGAATGCAACGATGGAATATTGGAATGAACCTTACAGTAATCAGCTAGAAATATCAAGGTTGCTGCTTTCCTCAGGAGCAGATGTCAATGCAACAGCGAAGGATGGATTCACACCACTTCTAGCCGCTGCAATCGCAGGTGATCTTGAAACTCTCAGTTTTCTACATAGTAGAGGAGCAAATATTTATGCCTGCACAACTGATGAACTAAACTCTCTGATGATATCAGCTAGTATAGGAAGTCTAGAACTACTAAAATATCTTTTAGCAAATGGAATTAACTTGCATGATAAAAATGTCTCAGGAATGACTGCGTTAGAGATTGCAGCAGCTCAAGGTCAACAGCTATGCTTCGATTATCTAGCTCCGATATCAAATTCTAAGGAAAGGAAAGCTGCAATTTCTGTTTTACCTCAAGGCCTAAAAATAATTCATGGTGAGCCACTTAAGGATATACTTAAGCGCCTAGAATCAGAGCACTTCAAGCTTATAAACAGAAAGATTAAAGAGGGAGAGAACTTGAATGCTTTTAATGAGTCCGGTTGTACTTTACTTTGGTTGGCATGCTTAAATGGTCATCTTTACTCAGTGAGAGCATTGGCAGAGGCTGGAGCAGATGTTAACCTTGCAAATCAACATGATGGATGGACCCCCCTTATGATTGCTTGCGAAACTAATATCCCATGGGGAATTGGTACACAGGCTGAGATGGGAGAGCACGCTAGCAAACAACTCGACATTGTAGGATCCCTCCTAGAGAGTGGGGCCGATGTTAATCTTGCAGGGAATAATGGGTGTACCCCACTAATGATTGCAGTAGAATGCATGGACACCGAGCTAGTATCTCTCCTTCTTAATTTTGATGCAGATATTGACAGTATAGATATCTTAGGAAGAAAAGCCATAGATTACCTGACTGAACCTAATCATCAATCATCCATACTACTAAATAACTACTATCAAATTAGAGAAGTGCTGCAACAGTAGAGCGTATCAGAATAACTTGTAAAGGGATACTGGGAGATTAACATGCTTTGATTGCAGCTTGAACTACTTCTAAATTACCTATTGCGATAGCTTTCTTTTACAACACAGTTAACTCCATATTTTCGACACTCATTCTAGGTTCTCAGAGGGCAGCACACCCACTGAGCTGAGTTCCGTTGCAGAAATGTGAAGGCTCAAGT
>CAYSWV010000115.1:5169-6344 GCA_964434865.1 uncultured bacterium | reverse complement strand
GGAGCCGTCAGCCGCATTCCATAGCTTCACCGTATTGTCCCAACTCACAGAGGCAAGAGTGGTGCCATCTGGACTGTACTGCACCGCCCTGACTGGAGCGCTATGCCCCTCGAGAGTGGAGATTAAGGAGCCATCAGTTGCATTCCATATCTTCACCATAGTGTCATTACTCGCGGAAGCTAGTGTAGTGCCATCTGGACTGTACTGCACCGCCCTGACTGGAGCACTATGCCCCTCGAGAGTAGTGATTAAGGAGCCGTCAGCCGCATTCCATAGCTTCACCGTATTGTCAAGACTCGCAGAGGCAAGAGTGGTGCCATCTGGACTATACTGCACCGCATAGACCAGATCTCTATGCCCTTCTAGGCGATTTTTCTCCCGTATTGTATGGTTGATCTCTCGCAAGGTGGCTAAACCTCGCATTTCACTTGTTATCGTTAATCCTCTCTCTCTTAAATCCCTAATCTTCTGTCCAATCTCTAGACCCTTGATCAGTCTATCAATCCCATCAAAATTGAGTGCGAGCAGACTTTGTGATGTCACTTCAGCGGTTACTTCACGTTCCTCAGCAATTGATCTCTGTTCCTCTGCAAGGATCCGCTGTTGGTTTGCCGTAAAAAAGCCCCATCCAGAAACTACTGCTAGGCCAAACATCCCTGCTCCTACTCCCAGCGCTATTCTTACAGTTCTCCGTCTCCGTCTTTCAGCTTCTGTCTGCAATCGATCTCGTTTCTCGACCCCTGCCAAGATAAACTGCACTCCTGGCTCTCTCAGATCTCTAAACAGCGGTTGTTCTCTTAACTCCAAGACTCGTTGTAACTTTGATCCAGACCATAATTCTGCATCAGCTTGAGGATCTCCTTTCCGGTGTAGTTTCTCCCAAACTAAAGCATCATCCATTAAGCGATTTTTGAGGAAGATCTCTTCCTCTTGGGCTTCTATCCATTCCTTTAAACGTTTCCAAGCTGTCAATAAAGCTTCATGAGCTACTTCTACTGTACTATTTTTACTCTCATTGATAATCGTTTCTCCAGCCATCAAGAGACAGCTTTCAATCAATCGACCCATCACAGTTGCTTTCCGTTCATCAGCTCGAAAGGGTTTCTGTGTCGTTCTCCGACTAACAAACGTCCTTCCTTCTTTCACATCAACCAGAAAGAGAAAGATCTCTTTTA
>CAYSWV010000115.1:0-5069 GCA_964434865.1 uncultured bacterium | reverse complement strand
ACGGCAATGAACCCGCTTTGCCAAAGTCATCACTGATCCGATCAACGAGTCCGGCTTCAAAGAGCACTCCATGACGAGCAGCAGGTTCACTGATGGCTGTCTTCCGTTCTGCTGGACTCATATCTGTGAAAACTTCGATATTGCCCCCCAACATCCGACCTAAATCTGGATAGGGACCCAACCGATCACTAAAGTCGGCCCGCATCGCTAAAACCAGCTTGAAGTGCTCCAGCTTGGCCTTGAGCAACCTGACTAGTGTAGTCACAAACTCGGCTCGCCGATCCTTCCGACTGAGCGTAAATAACTCTTCAAACTGATCAATAAACACTAACCAATAAGCTTCGGGTTGTTTCAGACCTCGAATGACTTCAATGATCTGTTCTGGCGAGGCTTGTTGAATCCTTTTCACCTCAGATTGCCTAAATCCAGCAGCTAATAAAGCGCCATACAAAGACTCAAAGGGATCTTCATCCGGGGTTAATAGTAAGCAGACAAATGATTTACTACCCCATTCCTGGCGTAATTTTGGGATCAGTCCAGCTCTGATAACGGAAGACTTGCCACTACCAGAGGCTCCCAGTAACAGTAAGAGATTTCTAGTCTGTAAATGCTGGTTGAGCTTATGGATCCAGTTCTCCCGCCCAAAGAAACGCTCAGTATCTCCTTCTTCAAATCGTTGTAAGCCTTTATAAGGTGACTCTTCAATTAAGGGTCTAGCTTGGATCTCTCGATCCGTGTACTGACTGATAAACGTTTGGTTGACTAGATTTTGATTACCAATGACTGGACCTTGAGCATCGGGACCAATTTGAACATTGTTAATATTATCTGTCATAACTTGATTCCTGGAATAATAACTTAGTTAAACGTCTGATTAACCGTAGATTGATCCCCGATCACGGCTCCCTTGACTTCGCCATGGAATTGCACATTGTACTTACCACCAGCCGCCTCTTCTGGCTGGGCTAATTCCAGTAATTGCTTCGCTGCCGTTAAGATCTCTTCATCCCGATCCAGGCCAGCTGTGATGATCTCATCCTTGAGAGGTTCTTCCCAGACTTGAGGTTTCTCAGCGTGTTTAGCTAACGCCATTGTTGCCTCAGGTTTATCGGTAAAGCGGCGCTTGATCAACTCTTTGATCCCTTGATATGCATCCTTGACCGCGTCTGTAGACGTTTCCGCAGCTCCGGCTACCAAAGCGGTTAGGATCAGAGTTATCGGTTCCATAGATACTCCTACCTCTTAGTTAGCTCAATATTATACGTACTTTTACGGTAGTGTCACAACTATCAAAGCAGTGGAGAGGATCTACGCTTTTGTTGAAGATTGATACAATATGTTCAAATACATGATATGAAAAACTTCACTTTCCCTTAACCACACATATTCTGTTTCCATTCCTGTCACCTGTAACTAATCATAGAAAATCCTGGGGTAATTCGGATACCGATCTTCATTTACTCTTCCCATCAAAGATGAATATCAACAGCATTCGAGGTAATGACCCCTTTTCAGATATTCCGGATCAAGAGACGCGGGATTGGTTCTTTGAAGACTTACAACTGTCTTTCCCTCCGGACGCTAGCATCATTGATGAGTTCAGTGAAGTAGGTAGAGGTATATTTGAGACCAGAGAAGTCGTGAAGGGTGATATTGCCGATCTCAGTTCTACACATTCACTATCTACAACAATAAAGTGAATAGAGACTTCTTTCAGGAACAACGGGAGACTCTTTACAACTGGGATGCTCAAGATCCAGTTGATGCCACTGAGTTGAAGCGTAATGCCAAGATCAAAGTTCACCAGGGGAATGACAATCTTTTTGTGATAGATCCTTCTCTTTCTAATCGCCTCTATTGTAGGCTATTGTAGGGATTGAAACTCCTCTTATGCAAAGCCCCCTGATAGCTTAATAAGGGAGGCTTATTAGTCGACTATAATGTATGTCTGTAGGCTACATATCTCAGGAGATAAACATGAGTGATACAGTCGGATATGTTAATCCTTCGGAGAGGAGTGTAGCTGCCTCTGTCACAGATACAATGATGACTGATTCAGATCTTCAAGATCAGAATGAGCTAGAACATGCAATTAACTCTATCCTTCAGGACATATCTGCTTTAGATAAAGAGATTGAACAGTCTCAAGCTGTGAGTAGAAGAATAGGTCAGCATACCGATAAAATGCTTGATGAGCTGGAGGCAGCTCTTGTGGGATAGTCTCAAGCAAGCCTTTGATTATGCCAAAGAAATCTTGCAGCTTAAGCAACAGGTTAAAGTCAATACACTTGAAATTCAATCTTTAGAAGAGAAAGTAAACAGATTAACGGAAATCAATAGGAAATTGTTGCTGGAGCTGAAATACAAAAGTGAGCTGCGGGAGCAAGATCGTCAGCACTTTATGGAACAGCAAGAGAAAGATCGTGAGAACTTCAGGCTAACAATTGAAAATCTCCAACTGAAGTTGGAGAATAAGCTGACAGGATTTGAAGCTAGGTTCCTAAGTGAAGAGACGAAACAAGATTGAATATTCATTGGATCTCTTGGCTTCTAAAAAAACTAACACCTCATAGTCCATATACGGCTAAGTCATCTGGTCTATCTGGAACCCGCTTGGTATATAGGTTTGAGCTGTTTTGGAGGGGTTTTTGAGCTGGGGGTCAAGGGTTGAGGTTGATCTGGGTCTGAGGTGGTTTTAGCCGCGGATCTGAGACTTGATGGGCTTGTTTGAGAAGAGCTGTAAGGTTTGCAGGGTAGGGGATCTAGGTCTAGCGGGTAATATGTCCGTTCTATGGTGTGACCCTGGAAGCCGACATAGTTAAGGATTGTCGGATCATCGCAGCCACCTGTAGAAATAACTGATACCGTTATACTAGGACTCTGGACCCTCATTCACCACCACCCATCATGACCTCCACGGTAAACCCCACTTTCACATCTCAAGGTATTCTGGATGACTGGGAAAGTATCGAACCCCCCATGGAATCTGATGAGCACCGGGACCAACTTGAGCTGTTAATTGCCTGCCTGCGCTGGTGGTGGCGGCACCGTTCTGATGTCTATATTTCCGGCAATACCACTGTCTACTATCATCCCAGTCGGACTTCAGAGGGTCGATTTAAAAGTGAATCCAGAGGCCCTGATTTCTACATTGTGTTTGGGGTTGATCCCAGTCCTCGCAAAAGTTGGCGGGTCTGGACTGAAAACGATAAATATCCGGACCTCATCATTGAATTACTCTCCACCAAAACCGCGACTGAAGATCAGACTACTAAAAAAGAGATCTACGAGACCATCTTTAAAACCTCAGAGTATTTCTTATTTCATCCCCAAAAACTCACATTGACAGGTTATCGCTTAGTGGCAGGTGAATATCAGGCTCTTGAAGTCACAGAACAGGGGTGGTATTGGAGTGAGCAGCTGCAGTTGTATCTAGGAGTCTACAACCAGCAACTGAGGTACTTCACCCCAGAAGGAGAGCTGGTGCCAACCGATGGGGAACGGGCTGAGTATGAACACCAACAACGTCAACTAGAACAACAACAGGCTGAGCAGCGACTCCGACAAGAACAACAATTACGGGAACTGGAACAGCAACGAGCTGAACAGGCAGAGCAGGAAGCTCAGCGATTACGGCAGCGATTACGAGAGCTGGGGATCGAACCTTAGATCAGGTCTTTTATCTGACAAATTGATCTAAAAGTCTAAATAGTAAAATATTATATGGACTATCTAGGATGGTTGTAGTGTAAGGGTTTGAGCCATTTTGGGATGGTTTTTGGGGTGGTGTCTAGGGTTGAGGCTGATCTGGGCCTGAGGTGGGGGTTGCAGCGGATCTGAGACTTGATGTGCTTGATTGGGCTAATGTGGATGAGGCTTTAAGGGTTGCAGGATAAGGATCTAGGGCTAGCGGGAATATTTGCCGTTCTATGGCGTGATCCTATTAGAGACTTAAACAGGGATCACGTGAAATAATAAGAAGAAGTGCAATAGGAACCTGCCGAGATGCTCCGAGGAGGTTAGATGGGTATTCAAGCTCCGCACAAGAAATTTACTGTCGAACAATACCATCAAATGGCTGCGTCGGGGATCCTGACAGAGCGAGATCGCGTGGAGCTAATTGAAGGAGAAATCGTCCAAATGTCACCTATTGGTAGAAAGCATGCGGTGTGTGTCGATCGCTTGACAGTAGTATTTGTCATCGCACTCTCCTCAAAGGCAGTGATTCGAGTTCAGAATCCTATACACTTGAGTGATAATTCTGAACCCGAACCCGATTTTGCCATCGTGCGAGGTCAGCTAGGCAACTACCTGGCTGAGCATCCTGAGCCTAAGGATGTCATTGCATTAGTCGAGGTATCGGACTCAACTATTCAGTATGATCGCGAGACGAAAGCTCTCCTCTATGCTCAGAAAGGGATTCAAGAATTGTGGCTCATGGACTTGAATGAGTTGACAATTGAAGTATTCCGGATGCCTGGACCTACAGGCTACCAGGATATTCAAACGTTTCAGAAGGGGCAGTCTCTAGCTTTTCAAGGCTTCCCTGATACCTTCTTTGTAGTCGAACAACTACTGAAAGATTTTTTCTGACCTACCTGAACGACACTTTGGAAGAGGAAGGAGCCATATCGTGAACAGCCGGATTATTCACTAGATCAACCCAGTAAATAGATCGGATAGTCTAAAGAGTGATAAATTATCTGGACTATCTAGGATGGTTGTAGTGTAAGACTTTGAGCTGTTTTAGAGCGGTTTTTGGGGTGGTGACTAGGGTTGAGGCGGATCTGGGTCTGAGGTGGGGGTGGCAGCGGATCTGAGACTTGATTGGCTTGTTTGAGAAGGGCTGTAAGGCTTGTAGGTGAAGGGATCTAGGTCTAGCGGGAATATTTGCCGTTCTATGGTGTGACCCCTTTATTGGGCGTTATCCGGCATCTGGCTTGATCACACTTCTGTTTAGAAGTAAGCATTCAGGGGGTCTGAGTTGTGAGAGGTGTCAATAAGTAGAGTACCTGCTAGCCTGGATTATTCACCATAGGTTTAACAAGAACCCATTTTAATGTCATCAG
>CAYSWV010000114.1:0-6582 GCA_964434865.1 uncultured bacterium | reverse complement strand
GTGGGGGCGGAGGGACTTGAACCCTCACTCCGGTTTATTGGAAACGGATTTTAAGTCCGCAGCGTCTACCATTCCGCCACGCCCCCAGATTTTGCTGAGCATTTTATGATATGGCTAAATCCAGAGTTTGTCAATTCTAGAGAGGCCAAAAAACAAGAAGAGGGTCTTGAACACCCTCCTCTACTATCTTGACAATTGATAACTAGCCTAAGATCTCGGCTGCTTGGATCTGTTCAACTTGCTTCTTCTTGAGTACCAACATAATCTGAGCAATCAAGACAGTTGCAAGAAATGCCATTAACCATTTCACTCGATCAGGACTTTGAAACACAAGCTCACGTTCTGCCTGTCCAAAGCCGCCGACATTGGGATTATTGGTTAGTGGGGCGCCTTCAACAACAACATCACCTGGCGACACGATCAACTCAGGTCCGGGAGGAATAACCATAGCTTTAAGACCTGACTCTGTTTCAAATGTCACTACTGTTGTATCGGGATAGAGTAGTTGATCTTCATCAACCAGATCAAAAAGTTCATCTGGGAGATCTTCGAATGGGTCTTCTAAAACCAGCACATCTTGGATCGTCCCGGCAACTGAAGAGGTGTAAACAGCATTGTTGCTTTGGGTCCCATCCGGATTCAATTGGCCTCGCCCGCGATTGCCTCCGGCATAAACATAGTACTTCATGAAAGGGATACCGTCTTCAGTTGTGGGTGCCTTAACTGGGAAGGTGATCTCTTGGTAGGCTTCCCCAGGGAGGGGGCCAACTAGTAATATGTTGTCATAATCATCACTGTAAGGCGCAATGTAAGTCTCTTCAAAGGCTTCAAGCTGCTCTTCAGTCATCTCTTCTTCATCAGCTAACCGAAAACCTTCAGGGAGGATCAGGACTGCACCCACATTTAGGCCTCCGAGTTCACCATCACCCAGGACTTGCTGAGTTGATAGATCATAGGGGATTTTAACCTCAGCTTCAAAGATCTGTCCTGGCGTTACTGATTGAGGTAGTTCAACCTGGATAGACTTTTGGGCTAAGTGGCAGTTTGCACACACAATTTTGCCGGTGGCTTCACGAGGATTGTCATAAGCCATCTGGGCATAGTAGGGGTAAGCTTGAGCTGATGATCCCCAAGTTAGGACCAGCACCACACAAGCCAAACAAGCGATCAGAAGTCGTTTCATAAACTAGATTCCGCAATCAAATACTGAAGTCAATGAAGTAGATAGACAGAATGTTAGGCCTCTCGGAAGTCTGAGTCTTCCCAAGGGACAAATCGGAGCGTCTCACCACTAATCGAAGCTACAACCAATTCTAGAGACCGTGGAGCTGGACCTCGTGTCACTCTACCGTCAGGTGCATATTGAGATCCATGGCAGGGGCAACGGAACATGTTTTCTCCAGCGTTCCAAGGCACAATGCAGCCCAAGTGAGTGCAGACTGCATTCAAGCCATAATCAGCTATCTGGCCATCATTGATCACAATGTAGGTGGGATCGCCTTTGAGGCCCTGGGCCAAAACACGGTCAGTATTGGGATGATTCGCTAGGACTTCACTGATCTCTACCGGATTACCCATTTTGTCCTTGGCGACAACGCCTTTGTCTGCTCCACCTGTAGAAGGCGGGATAAAGTAGCGCACTACAGGATACAGAGCACCCAGAGCTACCATACTGATAGATCCACCCAGCATGGTGGAGAGAAACAATCGTCGACTTGGGGAGGGGGCTTCAAACGTGCCAGTTGCTTCGGTCATAGTCTAAGTGTTGAGATGATAATAGAACTGTTGTAACGAAAGTTATCAATCAGGTTCATGCTAACTGAGATTCGGAGAGCATCGATGTTAAAAAATGTGAACCCTATCACAGGCCCTGAGTTGCGACAACTGCTACAGGATAAATGGGGAAATGCTTATGATGTCCAACTCCGTCGGGTCAAGGATCGGGTCTCGTTGCTGGTGATGTGGAAGTATCTGGGCCAAGCGTCTTTTCCCCTATCTGAGAGTGAGTATCTAGACCATTTAGATCAAATCTCAGCGCTCATGACCGATTGGGGCTTAGCTGATCAGATCCGGCAGGAGATTCAAGCGACACGTCAACGACCTCGTATGGGTAAGGCCGTTTCGATTCCATTGGATTTAACTCATTTAGGGGATCGAGCTGCCGAATGGATGCTTTAGTCGGTTCTAGGATCTGGCTGGAGTGGGATAGAGTCAAGTGATAGAATTGCTATGTTTTCAAACCATTGTGGTCTAGATTCTTGTTATGATTCAGGCTCTGCAAAAGATTTTAGGTGATCCCAACGACCGAAAGGTGCGTCAGTATCGTCCGGCGGTTAAGTTAATCAATTCGCTTGAAATTGAGATTGCTTCATTGTCAGATGAACAGCTCAAAGCTAAGACTAACGATTTCCGTCAGCGCCTGGACAATGGTGCCTCCCTAGATGATCTTTTGCCAGAAGCCTTTGCGGTAGTCCGTGAGGCGGGTAAGCGGGTCCTCAACCTTCGCCATTATGATGTCCAACTGATCGGAGGCATGGTTCTCCATGAAGGTCAGATTGCTGAAATGAAAACCGGTGAAGGCAAGACCCTAGTTTCAACCTTGCCGGCCTATCTCAATGGTTTGACAGGTAAGGGTGTGCATATTGTCACGGTCAATGATTACCTAGCTCGCCGTGATGCAGAATGGATGGGACAAGTTCACCGATTTTTAGGCTTATCCGTAGGCTTGATCCAAAACGGGATGCCGGCAGAGGAAAAACGGCGGAATTATGGTTGTGATGTAACTTATTGTACTAATAGTGAGCTGGGGTTTGACTACCTACGCGATAATATGGCTACCGCGATGACTGATGTCATGCAGCGACCGTTCAACTATTGCGTTATTGATGAAGTGGATTCCATTCTGATTGATGAGGCCCGAACTCCGTTAATCATTTCAGGTCAAGTTGAACGTCCCTCTGAAAAGTATATCAGAGCGAATGAGGTAGCTAAGCAGCTTCAGGTTGAAGATCACTATGAGGTTGACGAAAAAGCCCGTAACATTATTTTAACAGATGAGGGATTTGAAACAGCTGAGCAGGTTCTAGACGTGAGTGATCTATTTGATCCTAAAGATCCCTGGGCTCATTTTGTGTTTAATGCTGTTAAGGCGAAAGAACTCTTTAAAAAAGATGTGAACTACATTGTTCGGAATGATGAGGTTGTCATTGTTGATGAGTTTACGGGTCGGGTCCTCTCAGGGCGACGGTGGTCAGATGGCTTACACCAAGCTATTGAAGCGAAAGAAAGCGTGCCCATTCAAAATGAGAGTCAGACACTAGCCTCGATCACCTATCAAAATCTATTTTTACTCTATCCCAAATTGGCTGGGATGACAGGGACCGCTCGGACAGAAGAAGCTGAGTTTGGCAAAACTTACAATTTAGAAGTGACCGTGATCCCGACCAACCGACCCATCCGTCGTAAAGATGCCCCAGATGTCGTTTACAAAACTGAAGATGCTAAGTGGCAAGCGATTGCTGAAGAAATTGCTCAAATGCATACTCAAGGGCGACCGGTATTGGTGGGAACCACGAGTGTTGATCGATCCGAAAAACTATCTCAACTCCTCCATGCCAAAGGCCTCAATCATAACTTGTTGAATGCTAAACCCGAAAATGTTGAACGAGAATCTGAAATTGTGGCTCAAGCTGGGCGCAAAGGGGGCATTACCATCGCCACCAATATGGCCGGTCGAGGTACTGATATTATCTTGGGCGGGAATGCAGACTATATGGCTCGCTTGAAGATACGTGAGTACTTGATGCCCAAGTTGGTTAAGTCGGATGACAATAACCCCATGTCAGGCGTTAAGCTATCGTCTAAGGGCGGTGGTCAAGGCTTTGCTCCCACTCTGGAGAAAAAACGGAAAACCTGGAATGTGGCCAAGACTCTGTATCCATGTGACTTATCCAAGGAAACCGTTCAAGCTCTAGATCAATCGGTTGCAGCTGGTGTTGAAAAGTATGGTCCCAATACACTGGCAGATCTGACCGTGGAAGACCTCATTGCCGTAGCCTCTGAGAAGGCCCCCGTTAACGATCCGTTTATCTTGCAACTGCGAGATGTGTTTAATTTAATCAAAACGGAATATGAAACTTATACCGATGCCGAACATGATGAAGTTGTGAAGCTAGGGGGGCTACATGTTATCGGCACGGAACGGCATGAGTCAAGACGAGTTGATAATCAGCTGCGCGGCCGATCTGGACGTCAGGGAGACCCCGGATCCACCCGCTTTTTCTTAAGCTTAGAAGATAATCTACTGAGGCTCTTTGGCGGCGATCGGGTAGCTAAGATGATGGATGCCTTTAGAGTTGAAGATGATATGCCGATTGAAGCCGCTCTACTCACCAGTAGTCTAGAAAATGCTCAGCGTAAAGTGGAAGTATTCTACTATGATATGCGGAAGCAAGTCTTTGAATATGACGAAGTGATGAATAATCAGCGTAAGGCTATCTATTCTGAACGGCGGCGGATCTTAGAAGGGGAAAACTTAAAGCCCAAGATCATAGAGTATGCCACCAAAACAGTTGAAGAGATTATTCGTGCTTTTGTCAATCCTGATTTGCCACCTGAGGAGTGGGAACTAGATAAGTTGGTTGACAAGCTGAAAGAATTTGTACCATTGATGCAAGATCTAACACCGAAATCGATTGAAAACTTTTCTTATGAAGAGATGGATAACCATCTGAAAGAACAGGTCAAACTAGCCTATGAGGCTCAAGAGTCCTTTATCGATACCTTTCAGCCTGGCTTGATGCGTAAAGCAGAACAATTTTTCTTGCTACAGCAGATTGATAATCTTTGGCGAGAACATTTACAACAAATGGATGCATTAAGAGAATCAGTTGGTTTACGAGGGTACGGCCAAAAAGATCCCTTAATTGAGTACAAAAATGAAGGGTTTGAGATGTTTTTCGATATGATGAGTGCCATTCGGCGCAATACCATTTATCAGCTCTTCCAATTCAAACCTCAAAGTGGTCCTAGTGCTGCTCAAGATCCTCCACCTAGTACAGGGTCTTCAGATAGTGGTGTGATTGAGGCTGATTTTTCAGAGGGTTAGATGGTAGTTCAAACAGGTCTCGTTAGCATAGCAACAGCTAACCTAGCACGGCTGCAAGCCTTTTATGAAGCTCTGCTGGGCATCTCGCCTGCAGTCATGATGACTAATGTGTATGTTGAGTTTCGGGTGCCTGGGTTACGTTTAGGTCTCTACACTAGCCACAACCCAGATTTTGTTGCTCGCTTAGGTGCCACTAGTATTTGCTTACAAGTAACCTCGTTAGACCCCATATTAGCCTTAGCCGTGATAGCGGAGCAGTCGATCTCTAAAATCCGGCATGATTTCCACGGTCGTGAGTTTGATGTTGTCGATCCAGATGGAAATCGGGTTGTTATTCATGAACCTTCAAGCCAGTTCTGGGATCGGCTAGGCTATTCTGCAGCTAGTGTGGAGTCTCAACTTAACTAAATTAATTACTTGAATTCGACCTGCTCCCAATTGACTTGTAAGATCTGTAGTGACGAAAGACGTACAGGATCTGAGGTTACTAATACCGCTCCCAGTCGAGTAGCTTGGGCGATCATTAATGTGTCTACATCAGTGAGAACTAGACCTTCTGCATAAGCAGTTGCCCAAATTTGTGAGGCATAGATCCAATCATTCATGACTAGTGGAGGCCTAGTATATTGTGATACTAATTGTTCTAGAAATGCCAAGTGCTTATGGGCCTGATGAATGATCAAAGCTCGTCTGAGCGAAAATTCCATAGCTGGACATAGGTAAATATCTTCATCGGCCTGGACAGCAGCCTTCCAACACCGACTCACAGATGCGTGTTTTTGTAACAACCTAGCCACAATTTTAGCCGTGGGTAAGTAGGGCAAGATCTATCCTCCAAAGTGGATCCGTTCCCAGTAAATCATGTAGTGCTCCCCACGGGATCAACCTATGCAGGATCCTGGCTTGGTATCAGGCTGAAATCTATATGATCTAAGATCTAAGCTTGAGAAACTACTGAATTTTTAATCTAAGCACTGGGGCAACACAGATAACTTGGGACTCACTAGAGATAGATATGGCACTGTCATGGTATTAGTTCTAACTACTACACAGATGCTCTAGCACTCTATTTTCAAGGCTTAGAAGTGGTTTAGTTTTGGTCAGCTATAGTTCGAAAGATCATAACCTGCTCGGCTAAATCTAGCTTGCTCTTAAAAGCTCTCCCATAGCTTCATTCCGAATCTGATCTGCTATTTAAGTTGATCATTTAGGCATCAGTAAACAGCTTCTGAGGATTTAGAAGAAGAAAGAAGACGGTGCAGGCACAGAGGACGCACACAAACCATTTAAGTTTTTTAGAAGGCAAAAGGACCTAGAAACAGGGGAAAGGCCAACCGAGCCATGAGCATACCCTGTGATCTAGCACATTCTGGAAAGGGGGTAATACGATCATTCATACAAACCTTGAAAACTGATTGCACTACCAACGAGTACGACCCCACCAATAAATAATAAAATTAGAACAAGTTGTTTAA
>CAYSWV010000113.1:0-6804 GCA_964434865.1 uncultured bacterium | reverse complement strand
GATCGATCAAGTGAGCACTTAAAATAGCTGCGGTCAAATAACGGTCTATTAAACCCTGAATCTGTCTTAAGGATCTAAATTGAGCTGTTCTGAGATTGGTGTAGTTAGCTACAGCTTGTTTGAGTGGGAGTAAAGCAGTGTGCATTAGATTAGCTCCAAGATAGTGAAACCATCGATGGTTCTATCCTGAGGGGCTGGCCTGGCTAGTTTGGCGTAGTCATTGGCGTAGTCATTGGCTGAGTTATGGATCAGAATCCGCTAGTCTGGGATCTACGCACCTATAGAGAGGTAACCTATGCAGATCACCCAAGGTTTTGTTGGCACAGTAGGCAACACCCCCTTAATCCGACTCTCTAGTGTCAGTGAACAAACCGGATGTGAGATCTTAGGTAAAGCCGAATTCTTAAATCCTGGGGGATCTGTCAAAGATCGAGCTGCTCTTTACATCATCCAACAAGCTGAAGCAGAAGGTCGTCTCCAACCAGGTGGCACAGTGGTGGAAGGGACAGCTGGAAATACCGGCATTGGCTTAACCCATATCTGTAACGCTAAAGGTTATCGCTGTCTAATCGTGATTCCAGAAACGCAATCTCAAGAAAAAATTGATCTACTCCGCTTATTAGGCGCTGAAGTCAGGACGGTCCCTGCTGTTCCCTACCGAGATCCCAACAACTATGTCAAAGTTTCAGGCCGCCTTGCAGACGAACTCGATAACGCGATCTGGGCCAATCAATTTGATAACACTGCTAATCGCCTGGCTCACTACGAAACCACCGGCCCGGAAATTTGGCAACAAACGGAAGGCACTATCGATGTTTGGGTTGCAGCCGTGGGCACAGGTGGCACTTTAGCTGGCACTTCCCTGTATTTGAAAGAACAAAAGCCCTCTATGAAAACGATCCTAGCTGATCCTTATGGTAGTGGTCTATACAGCTACATCAAAACTGGCGAGATCCAAGCTGAAGGCAAATCCATTACTGAAGGAATTGGCAATAGCCGGGTCACTGCTAATTTAGCTGATGTTCCCATTGATGATGCGGTCAGGATCGATGATCAAGAGTGTATTCGGATTGTTTATCAGTTACTTCTTCAAGATGGTTTATTACTGGGAAGTTCAACAGGGATCAATGTCGGTGCGGCTGTCGCTATTGCTAAAGAGCTAGGCCCAGGGCATACGATCGTGACTATCTTGTGTGATGGGGGAGGTCGCTATCAGTCACGTCTATTTAACCCCACATGGCTAGCTGAAAAGGGGTTACTAGAAGCGGCAGAACGTGTCAAACAAGACTTAAATGTCTCGTAATGTTGCATGACCTAGTGTTGCATGACCTAGTGTTGCATGACCTAGTGTTGCATGACCTAGTGTTGCATGACCTAGTGTTGCATCAACAGTTTAACTTCAGTTGCTCGTGTAATGACTTAAAATCAATTATTTTCAGAGGTGCCTATATCTCGACCTTCAGTGATGTCTTTTGCATATCCTTCTTCAATCCAACGTCGTAATCGGCTTGAGAGATCTCCAGGTAAGTCTCGAATCTTTTTATCCAAACTTTCACGCACACGCACACCCAGGATCTGCTTGGCATACGGTTCATCCCCTACCGGTTTATAGCGGTCTTTGGGACTTGGGTTGGGGTTTGGCATCTTAACCTCCGTCTTTACATCCTTTATTCTACTTTATTTCCACGTTAACGCCATAAGCTACCAGTCAATGTTGATAGCAACAAATGACTAGCAATAACTCCAACCGTTCAAGAGTGATCCCCTTGCCACCAGCAGTTGGGGCAGCAGTTACCCACTCCCTAGACAAACTCTAAAAACAGTGAGACTGTAATGATTTCTAAACTGAATTTGACTTATGATGCAGAGGTCAGCAAATGGCTCTGTACTTTTGTATACAAAATCACTTGATAATTTCAGGTGTGGGCCTTGTTGTACAGCTATGACTTTGCTGGCCATTTGAGAGTAACAGTTGTCCATCCAGCACTTTACCTTATAACAATGGATCTAAACTCTTTTTCCAAACCCTCTGATCAACTAGATCGTGATGATCTAGGCTCCAACCGCAGCTCAAATCCTACCTTTGCTGAGGTGTTTGCTACTCGACTCAGTCGCCGTACAGCTCTTAAAGGTTTGGGGGCAACCCTGGCAGCTGGGGGATTCGCCAGTCTGTTTGTTCATCAACAAGGAACCGCTTTTGCCCAAGAGAGTCCTGTGTCTTCTCTAACATTTACTGAGATTGCCCATGGCTATGAAGAGAGTCATCGTGTTGCATCAGGCTATAACGCTAATGTTCTAATTCGATGGGGAGATCCTGTACTACCAGGGGGACCTTCGTTCAATGTTGCTGATCAAACTATGGCTAAGCAAGAGCAGCAGTTTGGCTACAACAACGATATGATTGCTTACTTCCCGCTACCTTTAGGATCTAACAACAGTGAGCATGGCATCTTGTGTGTCAACCATGAGTACACCAATACTGATCTCATGTTCCCCGATTATGATGCGGAAGCTGGAGCTACTCAGCAACAAGCTGATGTTGAGATCGCAGCCCATGGGGTTTCTATCATTGAGATTATTAAAGAGAACGGCGAATGGACAACGGTACCCGATAGCCAATACAACCGCACCATCCGCCTGAGTTCTACTCCGATCAAGCTCTCAGGTCCAGCGGCAGGCCATGATCGGCTCAAAACCTCAGCAGACAGCACAGGCACCCAAGTTATTGGGACTATTAACAACTGTGCCGGTGGATGGACGCCATGGGGGACCTACCTGACCGCTGAGGAAAACTTCCACCAATATTTCTCGGGTGAGATTGATCAGGCTGAATACGAGCGCTACGGGATTGTTGGTAGACCCAGTTATAACTGGGGTAACTATTATGACCGCTTTGATATCAGCAAAGAGCCTAATGAACCCATGCGGTTTGGTTGGGTTGTAGAAATTGATCCTTATGAACCTGACTCTCAACCAATCAAACGGACTGCTCTGGGTCGCTTTAAACATGAAAATGCTACCACAGTTGTAGCGCCCAGTGGCCAGGTTGTGGTGTACTCCGGTGATGATGAACGGTTTGATTATATCTACAAGTTTGTCACCCAAGGTACTTACAACCCTGATGATCGAGCCGCAAATAAAGACTTGTTAGATGAAGGGACTCTGTATGTGGCTAAATTTGAGGCCGATGGTCGGCTTCTCTGGCTCCCAGTCGTGCAGGGTGAAGGTCCCATAACGCCAGAGAATGGGTTCAACACCCAAGCTGATGTAATGATTGAAACTCGCAGAGCCGCTGACTTACTGGGAGCTACCAAGATGGATCGGCCTGAGGATGTTGAGACCAATCCCGTTAATGGCCATGTCTACGTCATGTTAACGAATAACAGTCGCCGGACTCCAGACCAAATAGATTTCGTGAATCAGCGGTTCAATAATGTTTGGGGCCATATTGTGGAGATGATCCCACCAGGTGGGGAGGGTCCTGAAGCTGATCATACGGCTACTGAATTTACTTGGGATATCTTTTTGCGAGCTGGGGACCCTGATGATAGCTCTAATGGTGCCCTCTATGGCCAAGGGGTGTCAGAGAATGGCTGGTTTTGCAACCCAGATAATGTCACCTTTGATAATGAGGGGCGGATTTGGATCTCAACCGATGGCTGTCCAGGCTTTGGATTTGCTGACGGTCTGTGGGCGGCTGATACCACTGGAGAAGCCCGAGCTGTCACCAAGCACTTCTTTGCCTGTCCTAAAGGCGCTGAAATGTGTGGGCCTACCTTCACTCCTGATGGCAGAACTTTGTTTGTCGCTGTACAGCATCCTGGAGACGACAAGGATTCTACCTTTGCCAATCCATCTACCCGCTGGCCAGATTTTGAGGAAGGGATTCCTCCACGTCCTTCCATTGTGGTGATCACTAAGGCCGATGGGGAAGTGATTGGATAAGTCAACCGATAGGAAGCCATTATCCTGTTTTGACTAGTTCACAGCTATTAATCAAGTTTTACTAGGTAGCAGTTGCTACCTTTTTTTTGGAATTAATCTTTGCAAGTTTCCCCAAGACGGCGTTAATCAACAGCGATGTCGAAATGTAATACCTCTTCGCGTAATCCCAATTTGGTGTAGAGTGCGATAGCAGGATCGTCCCCATAATCTGCTTGCACGAATATCACGTAGGCTCCACGTACTTTAGCGATCTGTTTGAGTTCTGAAATCAAAGCAGTGGCCATCCCTTCACGTCGATACCCCTCCGCAACAGCCAGATCATAGATATAGATTTCACTACGCTCTTGTTCAAACTTCAAAAGTTCATAGGCAGTGAGACCCCCTACGACAATGCCATCTTTTAAGGCCACAAGCGCAATGAAGTAGTCAGTCCTCAGCAAGTGATCAAGATAAGCTTGACTGGGTCGATTGGCATGGTAGGTGCTTACCTCATCAAATGCTTCACCAAACACTATCAACAGCGCCTCCATTAATATGATCTCTTCAGGTAAAAGCTGATGAATACTAAACGGTGGGACCAATGACATAATTCATCCTGTATGCTTCTTGTATGCATCTGAGGAACAGCCTAAACTGCTTCGCGTTCAACTCAACACTCTATGAATGATGGCAATGATCTCATCAATGTTGGCTAAGGGGTTTGCCGCTACCGACCGCAGCCATTGTTTGTGATCAACAATACAAGTAGAAAACATTCCTTCCGGTAAAGCGCTATGGAACTCTTCAGTGCTCATAGTGAGTGGCTCAAATACAGTCACACCCGTTATTGGCATTGACCACAGCGAAATCCTCTCATCGTTCAACTCCTTCGGTAGTAGCATACAGCAATTCTCAGTTCAATCAGGTACACTTCGCTGGTCAAAAGACTTAATCCATAGGGCTTTCAGTATGCTTCGCTAGCTTGGGAATTGCTGTAGACATCATTCACAAACATCGTGACTAAAGCAATCCTGGGTAATTCGATTAGCTTCAATCCCTTCAGTGCCACATCGACCGGATCCATTGATCCAATCTAAGCAAATCTCAATCTGCTGACGTTGCAGCTGCGCCAAATTCTGCTGAACTAGGTCGATGTGCTCCATCAAGATCGTCTCGGTGAGTTCTAATTTGAGTGCCGCCGGCTTGAGGCTCGTTTCCTGCAACACTTGGTTCACCATCTCAACAAAATCAAGCTGTTGCAATTGCTGCCCTGAAATATTGACACTCATCGTCAGAGCTACGTCAGATGGATAGTTGAGCTGCCATTGCCGTAACTGTTGACATGCTTCGTGCAAAATCCACTTTCCTAATGGGATGATCAGTCCCGTTTGTTCAGCCAAAGGAATAAATTCTGCCGGTGAGATCCAGTGACCTGTGGAGGTTAACCAACGAACCAACGCTTCAAAACCGACTAATTGGTTGGTCTGCAAACAGAAAATAGGCTGATAGTGTAGCCTAAACTGGTTATGCGCCAAGGCATAGGCTAAATATGGGTGAGTGTCATACGACATGTGAGGAAGTCCCCTGTACAAAAAAAGTCAGGCATCGGTTAGCTAGCAAAAGCGGCTTTAAACGCTATCTGAGGTGAGGGTTCAGCCTGGTTACCCGCCAAGTAGTGAGACGTAATGGCTTTGATAGTGTCATGAGCAAAGGGTTTGCTAATAAATTGTGTGGCTCCTGTGAGTTTGGCTCGAGCTCGGTCCACTATAGTGTCTCGACCAGTCACAATGATGATCGGTGTGGTCTTGAATACAGAAATGCGACGGAGCTGACTACAGAGTTCGTAGCCATTGAGGGGGTCCATCACCAGATCGAGAAAGATAAGATTAGGTTTCTTTTCCAACAGATGAGGCAAAGCTTCAACAGAATTGGCCACATGGAAGTAGTTGAACCCCAGAGCCTGAACAATTTGGCCCATGCGCTTTCCCTCTAACTGACTGTCATCAACATACATAATGAGAGGGGCGAGGTTAGAGTGACCCTGAGTTTGAGCAACCATTTGGTTGAGCCGACGCACTAACTCAGGCTGCTGCACCTGACACCAAACTTCAGGATGCTCCTGATTAAGAATAATAGTAGCTCTTTCGTTGTCTAGACAAATTCGACTAAAACTACAAGCAAATTCCAGCTGGATGAATGACTTGTAAAAGGTATAAAAGTGACCTTGATACTTCAGGAATCGCTTAACACCTGCAGAGGACTGAACCGTGAAAACTTGTCCAACATCCTGAGGATTCAGAATAAGCATTGCACTCGTTTAGTGAAACTATAACTTGTATCTTATAACTTTACATTACTTTACACAATAGCTGGAACAGCGGAAAAGGGCTACTCATAATACGTAATTCAGGCAACAGGTGTGTAACAGCTTAGAGAAAAGTAAGACGTTTAAGATCTCGATCTGAAGGATACATCCGCACAAACACGTGAACTGCCTCACATAACTTTCGGATCAAGCCTTTCTGTTCAGGGGTTAACTTACTCTTCCGCCCAAACTTAATCCCCTGACCTACGAAGACGCAGTAACAATTGCAGCACAGTTGGTTTATTTACAAAACCTAGAAACAGTTTTGAAAAAGTCGGTAAAGAGGTTGAAGAACTCAGTAATCACATCCTGGACCTGATCACGACAGTCTTCATCAGTAAACCGAGCAACTGCAACAGGATCCAGAGCTGATTCCTCTACAACTTGTGTTATCTGTCAATGCGTAAGTCCTGGCTTTATTCAACCGATATTTCGCAGGGAAGGAGTAGAAATAGTGTATTTGGCATTGCACAATCATGTAACGATCAGCTGAATCGAGGTATCGATTTGTACTT
>CAYSWV010000112.1:0-6868 GCA_964434865.1 uncultured bacterium | reverse complement strand
TTATGCACCAGGGTGGCATGGACAGATCAAGCAGATGATCACCACTCCAGATCGGACCTTTTTCACTTATGCCTTGACAATTGAAGCAGCAGAAGGACCTTTCACCCGAGAGGCAACAGGAACTGAGGTGCTCAAAGAAACGGACCGTAAAACTGGGGAACTGAGAGAGCTGAGCTATGGTGATCCGTCGAGTAACTCGGAAGGGATGGCGCTAAGGCGAGCAGCTTCCAAATTTGGGCTAGGACGTCATTTGTATGAAAAATAGTTAGTTGAACTATAGGGGATCTGATCGGCAACACCCGCTTGGATCCCTTGCTAGTGTCAGCTACTCGACCATCCATCCACCTCCCCCACCCTGAACATTAGTTACTGAAGGTAAGCTTTTGAGCGTATGAAATGCTGAAGGTATTGAGAATCTCATTTAAAGAAATAGGCTCCTCTCACCAGGCAAGTTCACCTACAATTCGACTCATGACCTTACCCCTCAATCTCTCGTATGACACGTTTTCCCCATGACTGATTTGCCAAGCAGTTTCTCTCCGATCTGCTCGAACCTTTAGGAACCGTTCAACCAGATCGCAAGGTCACCGATGAAACTCGAGAAATTGATCTTTACTTTATCCCCTCTGGAGAAAGGTCTTCTCAGGCTCTGGGTCTATTGGGTCGCATGGTGACTCAATCCTGTCTGTTAGAACCCTATCGCAACCCAATCAACACTGAACAGATTCGGACGTGTCTCGGCAAACAAATTGATCTGCACAACGAGTTCTTACGCAAAGCCAAACGCGAGCAGACCCCCAAACCTGATATTCCATTCCTTTGGTTGTTGACCCCTACGGCTTCCGCTGACATTTTACAGCAACAGACCAGAGCTGAAGCATCTTTGCAGGAGTGGGGACCTGGCATCTACCTCATGATCCCCATTCTCAATACGGCTTTAGTGGTCATTCATCAGTTGCCCAGACAACCAGACACCTTATGGTTGCGATTAATGGGACGAGGTCGAGTGCAACAACAGGCGGTAGACGATCTACTCAGTTTGGCTCCAGACGATCTGATGAGAGAGAATACACTTAAGACATTAAGCAACTGTCGGATCGTAATTGATACTCAACAAGAAGATCTAGCTGAAGAGGAGAGGGAGTTGATCATGAACTTATCACCTGTATTTCTAGAGTGGGAGCAATCGACTCTTGATCGGGGTCGGCAAGAAGGAATAGCTGAAGGTCGGCATGATGGCACCTTGTCCTTGGTTCAGCGATTAATAACTCAACGATTCCAGCGGGTCAGCTCAACTCTCCAACAACAAGTAGCAGCTCTCCCAACTGAGAAACTGGAAGAACTAGCAGTAGCTCTCCTGGAACTAAGTACGGAAGCTGATCTCCAAGTGTGGCTGGATAGGCAAAGTTCCCAATAGCCCAAAGCATTAGTCTCAACAATCACTCATCCGAGTCTTTTGATCAGGAAGCTCTATTTTTGTCTGCTCAGGCATCAAAGTTAGATGACTGGGCACCAGACAGGATGGCTCGACCTAGCATGGCTCCAATAGTCAACTCACCAAAGTTTAACTACTTAATCTAGACCCTGAAATCGACTCAAGGGGGAATAGGGGGTTAAAGAGATGAATTGCTACAACATGAATGCTTCTACCAGTTTTCTCTTCAGAAAAAAATCACCTATTTTGTAGAAGTTTTCAGATAAATCCCCCCTAAAGCTGTGATTCCCCCGTAGAGAGGCTTTTACTACCCTACTAATATCCCCTAATTCTCACTTCAACCACACTAATACTCCCTCAACTATACGAAGGGAAGAGCCAGAACCAAAATTATAAAGTTTTGAGATTCGCTGCCCTGAAACTAATTGCATGAGCATGCTGAATGGTGTAAATTTGGTGTAATCAATTCATATGATTTCTAAGTCTGTTGTCTGGAAAGCGTTTTGCGGCTTCAGCGCCTGCCTTACAAGCAGGTGGCCGTAGGTTCAAATCCTACACCGCCCATATCGATCAAGCCTCACACTGTGGGGCTTTTTGAGTCCCTGTATGGCTTTCAGGGCTTGGATCTACCCTGTGTTCTGTCTACGCGTAGTCAACCGGACGTGGAGAGTTACGTCTAGTTGTGGAGAGTAGTTTCACAGCGATGCCACAAATAGCTTTTTCTCACGGTCGGCTGCAAAAGCAAGACAAGCTTTGATGTCTTCTGAAGTAAGTTCAGAAAAATCCTCCAGTATTTCTGCTTCAGTCATCCCACCTGCTAGGGGGTGGCCCGCAACCGTAAGCCGAGTGCTTGTATGACCTTGAGAACGGTTGCAAATTCTGGATTCCCTTCGCTTGATAATGCCTTGTATAGACTTTCTCGTCCCGTATCTTGTGCAATTTGGGTCATCCCCTGGGAACGAGCAATATCCCCTAGAGCTGCTGCCACTAATGCCGGATCACCATCTTCGAGAGCTGCTTCAAGATAGGCTGCCATATCCTCTTTAGTCTTCAGGTGATCGGCTGGATCCCAGGGTTGAGTTTTAGTACTTGCCATCTTGATTCCCTCCTAAAGATCTTCTGCCAAGTCCAGCGCTACCTTGATGTCCTGAGCCTGAGTTTGTTTGGTGCCGCCCGCCAGTAAAATAACCAGAGTGTTTCCTCGCCGCACATAATACACCCGATACCCAGGTCCATAGTCAATACGAAGCTCAGAGACTCCTTCTCCGACTGGCTTCACATCACCAGGATTACCCAGGGATAAGCGACGGATCCGAATATCAATGCGAGCTTTGGCCTGCCGATCTCGCAAGTTATCAAACCACTGAGCATAGACTTCGGTCTGTTATTCTACCCATGCCGATTGGATGAATGGCTGAGATCCGGCCATCATGAATTTAATCGTGGGTAACTGCATTAACCAATCCCTGGATTGTGGCATCGGTTTGCTAGGGGATGGTACACGTTTAGAACCGATACCAGGCTTGGATTGACAGAGTACCCCATATCTAAAGAGGTGAATATACCAATCACTTAACTTCCATGATCTCAAGGGTTTCGCATCTTGTGGACCCAAACACTTAATCGTTAGAACATCTTTTGAGTACAAAAAAGAATGGTTGGGATATGCCTTTAAAGTCCATAATGCCCAACACAGTATCTTCGTTGATTTTTCTAAAGGAATCGTTGATCGGTAAATAATCGTAGATCATTGTGGCACTGACTTTTCCCCGATACTCCATCATTCGTAGCCGAGCTTGGCTTCTTTCAGTGCTTAGAAGAGAATTGAGCAGCTTTAGGAAAGGCTTCATGAAATTATTTTTGAGAACAGGAAGCTTTAAGGCCAAGTTCATGACTCTGGGGTCAGGTGCGACTTTAATGATCTTTTGCTGCATATCCAATCCAAAAATAGTAAAGGATGCACAGTCTCAGAGTTGGTAAATTCCTTACCATACCAGTCAGATATTTCGAGTAACCCATCCATAGGGTGACCTGTGTGGATCCCTGATCCTTGCCAACGACTGAACATAAATTCTAGACTTACTGGCTCTAGGGAATCAAATAACTGTAGAGCTATCTCCGTAGTTGTTTTACCTGTTTCAAGAATCGACCAGGAGTGTTCAAGTGTATTCATTTGGTGAATCTCCGCTCTTCAGGAAGGCGCTCCCGGCATAAGAGACAATAGACAAGCCGAAGCACCAAGATGGGTTCATTACATGTAGGGCAATAGTAACTCATAGATCGACTCACTTGAATGATTCTTAATACAAAGACGTCTAGTGTGCAACGGGATTATGTCTTCCTGCAGACAAATCAAAGTAAAAGGCACCTAAAGCCATTGCTTCATCTGTATTTCGGTCAAATTACTCCCGCATAGCGGGGTTGCAACAAGCTGCCCTTTAAATCGATTTTTGTAAGTGATTGCAGCAGCCAAGCCCACTGCCCCAGCAGGCTCGAGAACAACGCCTACAAAACTGTGGGCCAATTTCATAGCTTGTAGGGTTGCTTTATCAGAAACCTGTACAATATCATCAACCATAGTCGCCATACTTTGGAGAGCCTCGGGGACTGGATTTCGCACAGCTATACCGTCCGAAATTGTATCAGCATACTCAGTTGTAACGATACGCCCCTGCCGCCATGACAAATCCATCGAGGGTGCCCCCTCTGCTACTACCCCAATGACCTGTGTTGAGGGATGATTTTCCTTGTACCACGCAGCAATACCACTGATCAATGCACCGTTTCCAATTGGAATCAAAAGGGTATCTATTGATTCTGGATATTTGCTAAGCTCAACGCCTATCGTACCAGCACCAACAGAGACTTCAACTTCACGTCCATCTTCAACAAAGTTTTTTCCTTCAGCTAGTGCATAGGCTTTTGCAGCCACTTTAGCTGCATCAAAGTCGACTCCTATTAACTTGATTTCAGCACCCAACTGTCTCATTAGCTCCAGCTTTAGAGAATTCACTGTTTCAGCAGCAAAAACAGTGAGGGGAATATTTCGTTCTCGGCAAGCATATGCCATCCCCTGACCAAAGTTTCCTGCAGAAGCACAGACAAACGATGTTTTTCGGGCATTTTTCTTCACGAAATAATCAGTGCCACGCCCCTTAAAGGAGCGAATTGGATTCAGTATTTCAAATTTTAGAATGAGACGCATATCTAAGAACTGATTGAGTGCATCAGATTCAAATTGAGGAGTGTTCAAGAAAATAGGATTAATGATACTGCAAGCGCTGGAAATAGCATCAGAGGTTATTGAAAAAAATCCATGGTAATTGTTTTTGATTTCTCTAGATAGCTTCAGGTAAATTCGAGCGGGCATAGTCTGTAAACTATGCTTGACTTTGCTAAGCAAAGGCTGTTTTATCAATCGTCCTAGATATGCATATAAATCAATCGCTTCATCACGCCGACTTAGGGAGCAACAATAGCACGTCCGGTTCTCCATTGTTTACGAAATGCATGAGAGTATCATGGAGATCAGCCACCACAGGCTTGAGAGGTTCTAATTCTTCTTCATTCGCCTCTTCACTAGATTCGCAAAGACGAGGCTTACCTAAAAGTAATACTTTGCGTGCTGACATTATTGTCCTCCTATAGTTCTTAAGCGTTCAATAGACGTTTGCCAGTTGTTAATCAGGGCCTGATTAGCAGCGTCAAAATCTTTATTCTTAAGAGCCGAAGTCAGTATTTGATGTTCCTCGAAGGAAGCCAGAAGTAAGTTGGCTTTACTGAAGTAGGCAAGTTCAATACGTTGATACTTAGCTTTGAGTTGCTCAAGAATATTACTAAGTTCAGCGTTACTGGCAACATCAGTAAGGGTTTTGTGAAATGTAGAATCTGCGAGCATTGCAGCGTGCGGACTATTGCTTTTAAGTGCTGCTTTTAATTCATTATTGGCTATTTGCATACGTTGGATATGTTGCGTCGAAATTTTAGGAAACGCTAATGTCAAGGCCAGTTCTTCTAACTTCTGAATGATTGGATAAATTTCTTCTGCATCTTGCAGTGTCGCGAGTGCAACTCGAGTCCATCGATTTGCCGCAGTCTCAACCAAACCTTCATCCTCAAGCCTACGCAAAGCTTCTCTTATAGGAGTACGACTCACTCCCATCTGTGCTGCAAGTTCTTTATCTTTAAGTTTCTCGCCTGGTTCAAGGACACCATCGACGATCCATCCACGTAACGATGTGTAGACGTTATCGCGTATAAATGTTCGGCTGCATGTTTCAATCTGAGGAATTGGCATAAATTGATATGTGATATATCAGTTTGCTTACGACGATGATAATATCAGTTCTCTTGATATGCTGCAACCCATTTAGGAGACATAACAACCCCGGTGCACCGGAACGAAGTCTAGTTGTCGGTGAGATACAAAGTTTATCTGCGTTCGGTGAGCGGGAACGTTAGCTGGCTGGCTCTTGTCGCACTTTCTGCACGATAGACTGCACATACTCTGCTTTACCACTTGTGTAGGCTTCTCGGTCAGTCGGAAATTGTTCAGCAAGATAGCGCTTTAACTGAGCATAACGTAACGCTTCACCTGGATGTTCTCGGAGATAATCTCGAAACATCAATCGTTCCAGCAGTATGCTACCCAATTCAATGATATGGATATGATGAGTGCGCGGCCCGTTGGGTGGTAAACCTTTGACAAAAAACATTCGTTGAGGATCAGGGTTGTTAAACCAGTAGGCGTAACCTAATTCTTCCAATGGAGAAATAGCAACTTGCTTGGCTACAACCAGAGAATGAACGCTCACTATTAAGTCAATAATTGGCTTTGCTGCAAGTCCTGGTACTGCTGTGCTGCCAATGTGATCGATACGAACGACAAGATCCTTACTTAAAACGTTAGCAACTCGTGCGGCTTCCTCTTCAAACATAAGTGGCCAGCGTGGATCGTACTCAACGATAACAACTTCATCCATTATTCTGTTTCTGAAATTCACTCAGCTTTTAGACAAACAGTGTATGTTTAGATGCTGAATTTTTTATCCTGCAACCAGTCTTCACCTAGGGAACGGCTGAATAAGCTTGTCCCTCAACCTCTGCCCTGGCCTCGAAACCTCCCGAACCATCTGATGGAGCTTTGGGCTTCTTGTTACTTGACAGCGCGGGTGGATCATCTAATTGCTTTATAGAGACTAAGACTCGACCTCGTTCTGCCTCTACCTCGATGATCCTTACCTTCACTTCATCATTGACGTTGAATAAAAGGTGAGGGTCTTCGATGAGAGTGTGAGAGATCTCAGAGACAGGGAGCAAACCAGTAACTCCATCCATATTGATAAAGGCACCGTACGGCTTGATACCTCGTACTTTGCCAGTGATCACCTCACCGACTTCCAGACAGTTAATTTTTGATTCCACTAAACAACC
>CAYSWV010000111.1:0-6977 GCA_964434865.1 uncultured bacterium | reverse complement strand
TAAATAGTGCTCTGGCGTTGCATAGGTTAGTAAGTCTTCGGAGGTGTAGCCTAAAATCTCACTCAGAGCAGGGTTGACTTTTAAAATGTTGCCTTGCAAGTTACCTAAAACAATGCCTAAAGGTGCATTTACAAAGATATTTCGAAAGATGGATTCACTGACTCGCAGCTCTCGCTCTAGAGTCTCATTGATTTGTTTGAGTATCTGTTGAACTTGCTGTCCATCAAAGATCTCCTGAGTTAAGGCCTGGTTTATTGTTTCCAGGAGAGCCGTATTGGGAAGAGCTAAAGCTAAAGGGATCAAACCCGCTAACTTCAAAGATGTAAACAGTGAAATGACTGCAGTAAAAGCCTTAAGCACTCCCAAGATCCAGTAGTCTGGGTGCCAGAGGGTCCAAACTTCACCTAAGTGGACAATACCACAAGAGACAATGAAGGCAGCAAATAATCCAAACGTACCCCGAAATGGCATATCTGAACGCTTCAAACTCAGATACACTAAGTAGCTAGGAATGGAAAAATAGGCAATCGCAATTGACAAATCGGATGCTATGTGTAATCCCACCAGTCCAGGTTGCCAGAGATAACAGTGCCCATGCGGCATGTAAGGTTGGCCCCAACCAGGGGTATAGCTTGTTAAGTCCAGCATGATCTCTTGAGTGTAGTAAAAGCTTTCAGTGACATTAATTTGAACAAAGGCTGATCATAATTGCTCTGGATCAACCCCTAGTTGTTGTAATTGTTTTTCCAATAAATGAATCCGGTTCAGATATTGCTCAGCACGGAGTCGCTCTAGCTCTTTTTGTTCTGAAAGGGAATTGATCTGTTCCTTGAAGTCTGCACTTTGTTGCACTAAGTGTTCTTGTTGCTGGTATACCTCTTTCTTGAGAGCACTATTGTCAATATGGGTTCTGACTCGGGCTAGAACCTCTTCTGGTTTAAAGGGTTTGCTCAGATAATCGACCGCCCCAATTTCTAAGCCTTTGACCTTATCAAAAACATCATTAAGGGCACTAATGAAAATGATTGGAATGGCCCAAGTATTTGGTGAAGACATGAGCTTGGCACACACTTCATACCCATCCATTTCTGGCATCATGATATCCAGCAAAATCAGATCAGGCGGATCAGAGGCAGCAGCTCTTAGAGCCATTGGGCCATTAATAGCACGTCTAACTTCATAGCCTTGATCGGAAAGCAGATTATCAAGTAGCTCTAAATTGTCTAAGGTATCGTCTACCAGAAGAATTGTACTCTGCTGAGAAATACTGCTTCTTGACTCATTTGAAAGGCAAACCATTATAACCTCCTACGGATATTGATGAACTCGGTCAAAAACTCTTCACAAAGATGATGTGAAGTTAACCATTGTAGATGAAGTAAGTTCAGGAAAACAACCATCTAATCCCGCTCCTGAAAGCACACATGCAACTTGATTTTGCACATTGGTGAGGAGTAACTTCAAGCCAAGATTCCGGCATAACCCAAGAGCAATAATCAAAACCGTAATACCTCTAGAGTCGACACAATGAACTGAAGCCATATCCAGCAGAATCTTTTGAGACGTGGAATCAGATTGAATTGCTTGAACCAGTGCTTCCCGAACAGCAGGAGCATTCTTACCAGTTAATTTATCTGTAAATTTGATCACAGTGGCAATAGTGCCCTGAATATCAGTCTGATTGATAATCATTGAAATCATCCTTTGCTCCGAATCAAGAGTAACTTGCAAATTTGTTCAGAAAGAATAGTGTTTTCACGGTCTACTAGAGTTCCAGTTTCTCTGAGATTTTTCGGAGGAAACCCAGCAAAAAAGGGGGCATCTTCCCCACTCTACCAAACCAGTATTTTCAACTCAGTAAATACACGAGAAAATCATAATTCTTTTATACTGAAAAAATGACTGTCCATCAGAATTCTGCGTAAAAAAATTAAGTGATTTGTCGTAACAGCTAATTATTGGTTGTGACAACTCGATAATTGATGCGTGCTCAGAAATTTAAGGGTTCTGATGGCACAGTTGAGAAATTTAAAGCTGAAATGAAGAACGCTCGCAATCAACTACAGACCTTGGCTGACTGAGGCTGCATTCATATGAAAATAGCCAATTAAACTTTAGAGAATTGATCTGTCAGATCTAATGAGATCCCCCGAACAATCTCTGAAGATAAGCAGAGCTAAGGTTGCAATCTGAATAGGCTAGCTTGGCAAAGGAAAGAGGACCCTTACATAAAAATAGGGCCCCGCACCTGCACATGATTCCAATTCCCAAAATCGCTCTAGGGGTCATTTATCAGGCAGCCCGACACCTTATGGCTACGATTGATGAGACTGGGCCGAGTGTAACTATAGGATCTACTCGATTTAGCTCCAGATGATCTAATGAAGAAGCCACGCACTATACTAATAAGCTGGGTCTGCTAGATAACGCCTAGATGTTGATGTTGATGTTCACCTACACTACTCAGCTAGCACTTAGTCCATCAAACCTCACTCTGATCTGGCCTTTATGAACCTGACACGCTCACATTATTTCGGACTCAGCTTGATCGCGTCTGTTAGCCTGATCCTGCTAGGATCCGTTCCTGAGCAATTGCAGTTACCTAGTGGACTTCAAGGTGAAAGCCTATCGCGGAGTACGCTTAAGCTTGATTCAGACTCCATGGTAGAGGATGAGCTGGAGCCGATGACCTCTCCTTCACCATTGCCGACTCTTCAACCTATAGTACCGTTATCACCAGGTGAGTTTGGCTTGGGACAGTCTAGCCGGATTCGTCGGGTAGGCAATATTTACTATGCCGATGTCCTTTTGGATGGTCGTCCTCTGATCCGAATCACAGCTGAAGCCCCTGCATCATTTATCTCTCCCCCAGAACCCTTGCCGATTGAACATCGCCGTCAAGTCATTCAAAATGCTTTGAGACAAGTATTGGATACAGGCTATACACCTGACACTCAGATTGTAGCTGCAGTCCTTAACGGTCAAGACGTGTTGTTGGCCTCTGATCCAAACACTGAGCAGCAGCAGTTGTTACTGACCGTGACCGAGCTGGATGCTCAATTTGCCCGCCAATCAATGGAGCAGCTATCTGAACAATGGAAAATTACGCTTCAACAAGGCTTAAATCAAGCCTGGGTAGAACGGCAGTCAGGATCAACCTTTCAACAACTCCGGTGGTCTGGCTTCATCCTAGCTGGTGTAACTTTAATTAGTTTAGTATTAGCTCAATTTCAGAGACAGCTCCAATCTCGCTGGCAACATGTTCAATCCCCTCCACAGGATAATAGTGCTCCAGTTGAAATTGCAGCGATAGACAGGCCAACGAATCAACGTCACAATCGGGCCCGACTCTTAGCCTATTTAGAAGAGCGAATTGCGGCTCGATTACCCACTTTACCCGAATCTCGTTGGCGGGATTTCAACTTACTGGTTCGACGGATGTTACAGGTAGGTCAGCTGAGTCTGTGGCTAACTGCTTTGATATCTGTGTTACTGCTGTTTCCTTACTCTAGGGAGGTCGGTCTGTGGTTATTGGGCGCGCCGATTCAAATTCTGGTGGTGTGGATCAGTGTAACCCTTGCTAATCGTGCTATTACAGCAATTGTGGATGTGTCAATTCGGGAGTGGTTAGATACAAAATCACTGATCACTGAAGGTCATCAACGCTTTGAATTTAGAGCCCGAACCTATTTCATGATTGCTCAGTCTGTGTCCAAGTCTCTCAGCTATCCGCTGATTCTTATTCTGGCTTTGTATGTTCTGAATGTGCCTTTGGTGTCTTTACTAACCGGTGCCAGTGTTGTGGGTGTGATTATCTCATTTGGTGCTCAAGGATTAGTTAGTGATATTTTAAATGGTATATGGATACTAGCCGAAGATCAGTATGCTGTTGGTGACTGGGTAACCATTAACGGGATTAAAGGTGCTGTAGTATTCATGAATATTCGCATTACGCAGTTACGTGATTTTGATGGACACCTGGTGACTTTACCGCATCGAGATGTCAATCAGGTTCACAATATGACTAATACCTGGGCACGTGTGAATCTTACCCTTAAAGTTGCTTATGAAGCAGATATTGATCTAGTTTTAAAACTTATTCGTCAGGCAGCCCAAGATCTCACCCAAGATCCCGATTGGCATGATTTAATTTTAGACGCTAACGAATTACTGGGAGTTGAAGACATCGCCCATGATGGTATCTTCATTCGCTGTTGGATCCGAACACAAGCAAATTGGCATTGGGCGGTTTCACGGGAGTTCATTTACCGATTAAAACTGATCTTTGATCAGAACAATATTCGGATTGGGATCCCCCAGCATTCTATCCCCCAAATCGAAACTTTATTGACTTCAAGTCTTGGAGGACGATTAATCCAACAAGATCCCTGAATAGAGTGAATCCTAAGACCTACTTTCTAGTTGGAACCTGAAGCTCAAATGAACCATGAAGATCCAACCTATCCACTACCCCTACTTGGCTGGCGAGAATGGATCGCTCTACCTGACTTGAAGGTTGATCAGATCAAGGTTAAAGTCGACACAGGGGCACGTTCATCTGCAATCCACGCCTCTGATATTAAGTATTTTGAAGTGGATCAACAGCAATGGGTCCGGTTTAAGATTCATCCTTACCAAAAAGACACAACCCATACTATTCTTACGGAAGCCCCTTTACTAGCCACTCGATCTGTTCGCAGTTCTAACGGACATATCGAAGATCGACCTATCATCCAAACCACGATAGATTTAGGTATGCGTTGGCTGATCGAACTAACCTTAACTAATCGTGATCTAATGGGTTTCCGCATGTTGATAGGACGGCAAGCCATTCGGCAACGCTTTTGGGTAGATCCGGGTCGCTCATACCTCCACACTACCCATCTCCCTCCACATCTCAAGTCTGCCCAGACTTAGCCTCCTAGATTACCCTCTGAGCCTTTAACCGAGCCATGTTTGTAGTTATGCTACGTATCTGAGGTTATCCTATGAAGATTTTAATTCTGTCCCGTAAACCCTCACTCTACTCAACACAACGTTTGCAGGAAGCTGGAGAACAGCTCGGTCATGAAGTTCAAATCGTCGATTACTTACGATGCTACATGAACATCACATCCAATTACCCACGTGTGATTTACCAAGGAGAAGCTCTTGAAGGCGTGGATGCGATCATCCCTCGAATTGGAGCCTCGAAAACGTTCTACGGAACAGCTGTTGTGCGACAGTTTGAAGTGATGGGTGTATTCAGCGTAAATGGCTCTCAGGCTATCTCTCGCTCTCGGGATAAACTGAGGTGTCTGCAGATTTTAGCCCGTAAGGGAATTGGCTTACCTATCACTGGATTTGCGCATTCCACAAAAGACATTGATGGATTAGTTAAAATAGTAGGTGAAGCGCCTCTAGTGATCAAATTGTTAGAAGGCACACAAGGAATTGGGGTTGTTCTAGCTGAAACTAATCAAGCAGCTAAGTCTGTCATTGAAGCCTTTCGAGGCCTAGATGCTAATATTCTAGTGCAAGAATTTATTAAAGAAGCAGGCGGAGCTGATATTCGGTGTTTTGTGGTGGCTGATAAAGTGATTGCTGCCATGAAACGTCAGGGTGCTCCGGGAGAATTTCGCTCAAACTTGCATCGAGGTGGATTTGCCGAAAAGATCAAATTGTCCCCAGAGGAAAGAAGTACCGCCGTCCAGGCCGCTAAAGCCATGGGATTGAGTGTGGCTGGGGTTGATATTCTTAGATCGAATCGTGGACCTGTAGTCATGGAAGTCAACTCATCCCCTGGACTGGAGGGGATCGAACAGGCAACTGAGATCGATGTCGCCTCTAGTATCATCAAGTTTATTGAAAAGAGTGTTGCATCTGGTAAAGGCGGTGAGCGAGTTTAGCAACAAAAGTGATGAGTTAAGATCCCCATCTACTGGGGTAGCCCCTTCCCACTTGGTGATTGGCAGAAAGAGGATTGCACCTGGTCAAACTGAACGAGTTGAGTTGCCGGTAGCACGTCTATCCACACAGACGGTATTATCCTTACCCGTTACGGTTGTGAATGGGGCACAGCCTGGACCTCATTTATGGCTAAGTGCTGCTGTGCATGGTGATGAAGTCAATGGGGTAGAGATTATCCGCCGTGTTTTACAGGGTTTAAACTCAAACCACTTAAAAGGAGCCATCATTGCAGCTCCCATTGTCAATATGTTTGGCTTTATTCATCAAAGTCGTTACTTGCCAGATCGAAGAGACTTAAATCGTTCATTTCCAGGCAATGCCCATGGCTCACTGGCAGGCCGCCTAGCTCATTTATTTATGAAAGAAATTGTCTCCCATTGCCAGTATGGAATTGATCTACATACCGCCTCTCATCACCGCACTAACTATCCGCAGATTAGGGCCAATTTACACGATCCTCTAACCTATCAATGTGCCCAAGCTTTTGGTGCACCTATTCTCGTTCATGCTGTCTCGAGAGATGGGTCTTTGCGACAAGCAGCCGCCCAAAACGGGATCCCAGTCTTGCTTTACGAGGGCGGTGAAGCACTTCGATTTGATGAGGCCAGCATTCAGATAGGGGTGCAAGGGATCCAACGTGTTATGGCCTGGTTGGATATGTATACTCCTGCAAGTAGCCCCACACCTGACATTCTGGAATCATACGAAACGCGTTGGATTCGGGCACCGCGCAGTGGCATCTTACATCTAATCGCCAGCTTAGGTGAATGGGTAAGCCAGGAGCAGCCCCTAGGCTGGATCACTGATGCTTTTGGTGAGAGAAGAACACAGGTGTACAGTCGCTATGACGGTTTAGTCATTGGTCACTATCAAAATCCACTAGTTAATCAAGGAGATGGCTTATTTCATATTGCCCTAGTCGAGTCTCAACTCTTAAAGACCTAAAAGATAAGACCTTCACTTGCAGGTTATCTTCATCGAAGCCTTCGGGAGACCCCTTCCTTTAGGGAGGGGAGGGATAGGAGCGG
>CAYSWV010000110.1:0-7431 GCA_964434865.1 uncultured bacterium | reverse complement strand
GGGGTCCGGGCTTTGGTCCGGGCTTTGGTCCGGGGGGTCCGGGTTGTGATCCTGGAGATCCGCCTGACGCATAGAGCCAACGGGATAGCATCACCCAGTTCAAAGCATAGAAGAACTCTGATCTCATGAATCCCTCAGAGCTTGGTTGAGTGTATCAGTCATTGTCTTGAAGATCTCAATAATTGTTTTCAAGTCTCCTGATTCAATATTCTTATACACGGCTTGTTCTGAGACATCAAGTTCATCGGCGATAGTTTTAACAGAAGTCTCCTCATAAAGACGCAGCAGGATCCACCACCGGTTGTACTGCCACTTGTCAGCTATATGGGAAATCAGACTCAAGGTTGATTGTATGAGTGGAATACAGGCTTGATCTCCAACGACTGTGAATAGACGGGCCGATCCCTTAAGCTGTTCAATTCCTTGGCGAGCATAGTGAAAAGCTGGGCCATCCATGCCAATAGCAGCCTCAGGATTGATCGGCGTATCAAGTGATCCCAGTCCAAAAGAGAAACGGATCCTAACTGGGTGTAGAGCTACTAAAATCGAGATCGCATCTAGTAATAGTGAATCAGCACTGGCGAAAACAGCCTGAAATTCATCTCCTAGGGTTATGGTGTAGGGCGATAGTTGTTTTGGGGTGTGATTGAGCCTGTCGAGAGCATCCTGCAACTGTTGCTGGACTTGAGAGCGATTGGGGATTTGCTTAGACGCGACAATATCTCCGATAAAGGCGACTCGTGCAGCCATGACCCCTCACTGATTCAACCACTTTAGTTGACTTTTTGTATTCTCAACCATTTTAGTTGACTTCTATCCATCGTGAATAGATCTCCTTTAACAGTTGGGTAGTATCTTCCCATTAGTCCAGCAAGCAATCATAATACTCTCAGGTGGGGAAGCATGATGAATAAGCTTAAGTATAGTTAGCAGTTGTAGCCAGTTGCGTAACTTCATGAACGAACTCCTCAATCAAGACTTCAATTTTTATCCTTCAAGGGGCAAAATATGTTGAACGTCTCCACATGTAGATCTATATTATTCACCTGCGCCTCCTGGAAACCCTAGAATTCTGTTGAGTAGTTAAATGATCTGCTGAATTCTTGAGGAGCAGTCTTGTGAGGTTGAGGGTCAGTTGTGGCCAGCTTTGGGAGTCCATGGATAATCTCCTTGATGAATCCTTGTTACTCTGGAAAGAAACGCTCGTAATGCTCAAGGTACTTCCATGAGATACCGTCTGGATCTTTACCTCGACTCCAGGTAGGCAACCCTTCCTTAAATTTCCAATACGTTAGCGCTGAGCCTGATACTCCTAGCCGATCTGCCAATTGATCCTGATCTATAGATCTGGCATACAGTTCATCTGACACGTGTGGGATCTCTTTGGGTGGAATCTTTGAAATAGAATCAAGTTCAGTCTCAAGCAAATCCACTATTTCTTTGGACTTGGGCCATCGTACTACTCGACCAACGATGTAATCAAACTGAGCATATACTTCATATACACAGAGAGTCTCAAGATACTGAAAGTTGTACCAATCTCCAAGGATAATCTCTGCTTCACCATTAATATCTTCAATGAATTCGATTGCATCAGTTAAACAGTAATGTATATCAACCTCACTTTCCGTTCTTTGAGTCACGTAGATATAAGGATCTTCTAAGGAGTCTTCAATTGATCCTGAATCAAAAGAATAGGTTATTGTTCGATCTCTATTTTGATCGCTGTCACTAAGCAAACCCAAAGAATAATCTATATCCTTAAAACGATCTGCTTGACTTATCGCCACACAGTCCACTGGATCGTTGCATAACAAGGTCGACAAACCAAGGTGTGGGGATCGGATCTGATTGGGAAGGATAACAGCAGATTCATCAAGTTTTATTATCCAATCTTTCAAAATACAATAGGGTACAAACAATAAAGGATGATCATTAATGACTGGAATTGCAATCACGTCTCGATTTAAAGCTGTGAAGAAAAGGACTGAGACACAATTTCCAACAGAATCAAATTCTATCTCAATATTCTTCTCCTCTCCAAAACAATCATGCCAACTAAACACTTGTCTGCCTTGCTGTAGATTTGGCATTAGGGAAGGATTGATATCGGATAAATTCATACCGAATTCGATCTCTCCTACGCCGCTGAAAGGAAAAACTTTTGGAAATTCAAATAAGCTCACAGATATCTACCTCAATCTCGGGATTGGTTTGTATTGATGTGATCTTACAATTTTGGATGGACATTAGGGGGTAAAGAGCTTTTCATTTCTCCTAAATTGCCAGGGGAATGACTCAGGATCTTTTTTTTGACTCAAGAAACTGTTCTTTGTATTTCTGTCGGGAAAGAGTTGAAGGGCAACATCTAGACGCTCGGCTAACTGAGTTAGAGTCAAGCAAGGGGTTCATCTTGTTGTCGTTCATCCTCAGCCTCCGTTGGGTTGATCTCATAGGAGTAGTAGGGCAGCTACCTTCTGGAGGATAAGTTGCTGAGGTCATCACCTATACTGGAGTATAGAAAATCTACTGTTTTACTGGCTTCAACGAGTGGCATGGCCCAACTTAAACTGATGCACGCCAAACTCCACCGAGTCACGGTGACCGAGGTTAAGCCCGATTATATGGGTAGCCTCACCCTAGATCCTGGTTTTATGGCCCAAGTGGGTTTATTGCCCCTGGAGGAGGTTACTGTTGTCAATGTCAGCAATGGCAACCGTTGGTGTACCTATGCCCTACCTGGGACTCCGGGATCTAGGCAAGTGTGTTCGAATGGGGGGGCTGCTTGGCTCTGCCAGGTGGGGGATATTTTAATTGTGTGGGCTCATGAATTTCGAGAGCGAATAGATGTCTTGAAGGAAGGTCATACTGCGCGAGTAGCTATTTTTGGTGAGAGCAATCAGTGTGTTCAGGTGTTGAATCAAGCATTGGTGACGGCACGAGGGCAAGTACTGTTTCAAACAACCCCTGTGAATGATGAAGATAGTGTTTTAGTTTGATCTGATAGGATCGCATCAAATCTGAGATCCTATTAAGGGATGTAAAGTCAGATAGTGATTGTCGGATCCATCTGACGCTAATGTAATAAGAACGGGTTCTGAGGTGTTATGCCAAATCGCTTAGCGACAAGCCACAGCCTTTACTTACGTAAGCATGCTGACAATCCTATTGATTGGTGGCCTTGGTGTACTGAAGCCCTCGAACGAGCTCGCACCGAAAATCGGCCTATATTTCTCTCTATTGGGTATTCTAGTTGCCACTGGTGTACGGTGATGGAAGGCGAAGCGTTCTCGAATAGTGCTATCGCTGACTTTATGAATCGTCACTTTATCCCTATTAAAGTTGATCGAGAAGAACAACCTGATATTGACAGTATTTACATGCAAGCTTTGCAACTGATGAGTGGTCAGGGAGGGTGGCCTTTAAATGTGTTTTTATTACCGGAAGATTTAGTCCCCTTCTATGCTGGCACTTACTTCCCCGTAGATCCCCGCTTTGGCCGTCCAGGTTTCTTAGAGGTGCTTCAACGTATCCGTCAGTTTTATGATCGAGAAAAGGATAAGCTTCAAAAACATAAAATTCAACTGCTAGATGCTCTCAATACCTTGAGTCAGCTCACCCCTGAACCCTCAATTCCCTCCGATCGGTTAATGAAAGGAATTGAAAAAATTATTCCGGTGGTCTCCAGTGTAGGTATTCAACAGCAATTTCCGATGATGCCTTATGCCCAACTAGTGTTGCGGGCAACTCGATTTTTCACCTCTGATCCAGAGGCTATCGATCCGGATGATATGACCCTCAATGATGGGGAAACTGCTTTAGATCGAGCGCAACAGCGGGGTCTAGACCTGGTTTTAGGCGGCATCTTTGATCATGTGGGGGGTGGGTTTCATCGATATACGGTGGATCCATCTTGGACGGTGCCTCATTTTGAAAAAATGTTGTATGACAATGGCCAAATTTTGGAATTTCTTTCTGATTTATGGTCGCAGGGTACCTATGCTCCAGCTATTGAGCGGGCTGTCCATCTAACTGTGGGATGGCTTAAGCGAGAAATGACGGCTCCAGAAGGTTATTTCTATGCTGCCCAGGATGCTGATAGTTTTGCGAAGCCCACGGATCTTGAACCTGAGGAAGGGGAGTTTTATATATGGCGACTAGAAGAACTCCATGACTATCTGACAGGGGAGCAATTCGATCTATTTGAAAAAACTTTTAAGCTATCCCCTCAAGGCAATTTTCCCGATCGACCTGGCTATATTGTCCTGCAACGAGTGAATGGAGCCGCCTTAGATCCATCTGTGGAAACAGGATTACGTGAGTGCTTGTTTGCTGTTAGATATGGCTCGGCTGATGTCTCTGTATTTGCACCTGCTAAAACAGCTCAAGAGGCTAAACAAACGGAGTGGCCAGGTCGGATTCCACCAGTGACTGATACCAAAATGATTGTGGCCTGGAACAGTTTGATGATTTCAGGATTATCTCGCTCTTTTGAAGTTTTTGATGTGGCGGAATATTTAGAAATGGCCCTGCGCGCGGCTCAATTTATTCTGCAATATCAACGACCTCAGGGATCTTTACTTCGGTTAAACTACAATGGGGTTGCTACTGTTGCGGCCAAATCTGAAGACTATGCGCTGCTAATCAAAGCCTTACTTGATCTTCATCGAGCTACTTTACCTCTAGTGGGACAACCCTCATCGGCTTATTGGCTTGACCAGGCTATCGATTTACAACAGCAAATGGATCAACTCCTCTGGGATCCTGAAGTTGGCGGCTATTTTGTTAGTGATGATGCTAGTAGCAGTGACCTGTTAGTTCGAGAAAAAGAATTTCAGGACCATGCAACTCCTGCAGCCAATGGGATTGCTATTGCTAATCTGGTTCGACTCTCTGCCATAACGGGGCGCTTAGATTATTTGGATCGTGCTGAGCAAGGTTTAAAAACGTTTGGGGAAATGATGGCTACTCAGCCACGACTATGCCCTAGTTTATATATAGCTTTAGACTGGTATCAAAATTACATCAAAGCTGCTATCCCCTCTGACCATCTGCCTGAGTTTCAGCATCAGTATTGGCCCACGACTGAATATGTGTTGCCCTCGGCAGAGAATGTTGTGCCTGATGGATCGGTTGGACTAGTCTGTGTGGGTTTGAAATGTCTTGATCCGTCGCCTACCTTGGAAACCCTCCGGTCTCAAATCAGAAAGGGCCAAACTCGGGTTCAGTAAGTTTAAGACGACACTAGATCAGTAGTAGGCTTAGGTTGTCGATACTGTTGCAGGGCATCGCTTAGAGTCACCCATTGATCTAAGGTCAGCTGTTCGGCTCGGATGTCGGGATCTAGAGCAAGGTTAGTGAGTTCAGTACCCATGGCTTCTTTGGGGACCAAACTTTGAAGGGCATTAACCAGCTGCTTTCGACGAGTTGCAAATCCTTGTTTGACTAAAATGCTGAACCAGCGAGGATCTTGAGCTTGATAGGGCCAGGGACGAGGGCTTAACTCAATCACAGCTGATTCCACTTTAGGGGCTGGTTTAAAGGCTTGGGGTGGCACTGTTTTGACAATGTGGCAATCTGCGAGATATTGAATGTTAATACTCATGGAGCCATAAGCCTTAGTGCCAGGTTGGGCTTGTAGCCGCTCAGCCAGATCTCGTTGAACCAATAATACAATCTTTTGAAATTGCAGGACAGGGTGTTCGGGTGATCCGACAATTTTATCGAGGATCGGGCTAGTAATGTTGTAGGGAATATTAGCCACCACTCGTTGGGGTTCTGCGGGTAAGGGCAATTTCAAGAAATCACCTTCAATTAATTGCAAGCGAGGGTGATCACCCATTGATTGTTTTAAGATTCGGTAAAGGTCGCGATCAACTTCTACTGCTATGACCTTGGTCCCGGTTGCCAATAACCGTCGAGTTAGCTGTCCAGTTCCAGGACCTATTTCCAAAACACAAGAACAAGGCGAACTAGGGTCTAATAGACCTGAGGCTGCCAAGATAGCCTGGTGCACAGAGTCATCTTTAAGCCAGTGTTGAGCAAACCGTTTACGAGGATATGGCATACACTACCCTGTTCAATTTCTATTGCGGTACCACTGTTCTAGCATCAATAACCCGCACTGGCTCTGAATCAGATACTTCAATGGGATAGGATTGCAACGGAATAGTAAAGGTTACTGTTGAGCCTAACCCCTCCCCCAAACTATAAAAATTCATCTCTCCAGCCATAGCTTCTACTAGTCGTTGACTGATTGCTAATCCCAGACCCGTTCCACCGTATTGCCGAGTTGTTGAGCCATCAACCTGGCTAAAGGCCTGAAATAGACGTTGTTGCTTTTCTAACGAGACCCCGATACCAGTATCTGCTACTCGAATTTTACATTTGTAAGGCTCACCCGAAATCACCTCAGCAGTGACTTCAACACTACCGGTATGGGTGAATTTGATCGCATTACCGACTAAATTTAATAAAACCTGTAAGATACGCTGATAGTCTCCTCTTAAAATAATATCGTTAGAAGTCTGGGGTAAGGTAAGGACCAGGTTCAAATTTTTCTGCAGTGCCTGAAGGCGAGTTTTACTATCTACATCCTCAAAAAGAGTCTTCAATTGACAGGGTTCTGGTGTGATCTCCATTTTACCAGCTTCAATTTTGGCAATATCGAGGACATCGTTAATTAACGCTAATAGATGTAAGGCTGAATTATGGGCCTCTTGTAAGAATTCTTGTTCTTCTGCCGGATCTTCAGCCATGTCGTCTAAAACTAGCTTGATAAATCCAATAATCCCATTCAAGGGAGTTCGCAATTCATGCGAGGTATTGGCTAAGAATTGACTCTTTAATTGGTTGGCTGACTCAGCTTGTTCACGAGCTTGTTCGAGTTCTTTATTCTTTTTGCGTAATGTGTGATTGGCTAACTGTAATCGAGTAGCTAGCTGTCGACTTTGATCAAGGAGCACGGCGTGAGCAATGACGGTCCCTAAGTAAGTGGTCATGCTTTGGAGGACTTGAATCAAGTTCAGATCCCATGGGTGGGTGTCGTGATCTAAATATTCAATTGTTAAAATACTATTCACTAAGCCTTGGTAGGATGTGGTGGCGGTTAGTCGATGTTGGGACACCGTCGGTTCATCTTGCTTTAAGGCTTGAAGGATGTAGGGATGATCAGCTAAAGCTATCGATTGATGATGTTGTGAAGGGATTTGAGGATGCCGTCGATACTCTGCTGAAATTGTAAATGAATCACTCCCCATGTCATAGAGACCCATGCTACAGCGATCAGCTTGAAAGAGTTCACCAACTTGATCAACAGCCTCTTGCAAGAGTTGTTTAACGTCTAGGGTTTGCCGAATAGATTTGATGAGACGATCAGTGACTTTTCGGTAGGACTCTGGAACATGACTTTGTAAAACATTCGCTGGTGAG
>CAYSWV010000109.1:0-7672 GCA_964434865.1 uncultured bacterium | reverse complement strand
GTGGATAACCGCTGAAAGCATCTAAGTGGGAAGCCCACCTCAAGATGAGTACTCTTAGGTCACGGAAAGACTATCCGTTAATAGGCTCTAAGTGGAAGTGCAGCAATGTATGAAGCTGAGGAGTACTAATAGACCTAAAACTTGACTATAGCTTTCAACATTTTGACGGATATACTGTGCAGCCTTCAGAGTTAACTAGTGATTTTGATTAGTAAGATTATCTAGTCATTTCCTGGTGTTTATTGCGTGGTGGAACCACTCCGATCCATCCCGAACTCGGATGTGAAACGCTGCAGCGGCAATAATACTGTGGGGGTAGCTCCATGGAAACGTAGCTCGATGCCAGGTTTAATATTTTGAAAGCTCGTGCTTAGCACGAGTTTTTGCTTTTTTACTCTCCAGAATTGGTTTACTTGGACACACGTGTTGCAAACCACTGGATCCGTTCTCCACTAGGCAGAGTCAACTCACAACTAGTCTCCAATATCCTAATTGACTCTGTTTCAGCATTTTTAGTACTAGCCAGATTTAGTTCTGGATTGGATAGCAGCACATGAGTAAGAAATTCCACAAGCTCATCTTTTGCTAAGATCTCTTCCCCTGAATCAGGCAGGAGTAGTAGATAGTAATCATCATTCGTTGACAGCTTAGGTCCCAGTTTTACCATAACTTCTCAATTGATTAATTGACTTGATTAAATCTCTGAATTTGTCACCATGTTGTTTGAACTGACTCTTTTCCTAAGTGAGTCAACTCTTTTTAGAGCAACTGGATTGTTCTGATCAATAGATAACGCTGATTCATAAGCCTCAATCCCAGCAGTAACCCAATTTTTCTTTTCATACGCATGCCCCAGATTATTCCAAGCAACTACATAAGAGGGGTAGGATTTAACTGCATCCTTGTAATGCCGAATAGCAAGGTCGTATTGTTCCATTAAAAAGTAAGCAAATCCTAGTGCGTTACTGACTACGGGTAAATCTGTCTCACTAACTTCCAGAGCCTTTTTAAACTGGGTAACAGCTAGCTGGTACAGTCTTTTCTCCAGATAAACTGATCCTAACTCATAATGATCTTCAGGATCACCGTATCCCTTGGATAACTTGGTTTGCAAACGGTTTAATGTCTTTTCTTGCTTCCTAGTGCGGATGACTTCTCGAAGTACAAAAAGACCAACAATAGAGAGAATGATTGCTAGTACCGATAAGTAGACAAAAGGTGCTGAATCCATAGATAGACCTGCTAACTTACTACCCATCCTGAGGGCTAACAGTAACCATGTTCCTACTATATCAACATTTCTGTTAATGCAGCTTTGAGCCAGCATAGCCCCTTGACCTTGCCAGCTCTAAATTGGGCAACTAGGCTTGTAGGTGAGCCTCAATAAACCAAAGATCTTTGTCGATCTGCCTAGAGATCTCAGTGAATAAATCTGATGTATCGGCATCACCCAACTCAGCAGACTGTTCAATGTTGTCGCGAGTTTTAGCTGCGTAAGCTCCATAACGATGGGCTAGAGCTTCTAGGTGTGACTTACCTTCTACAGCAGTGAAATCATATTCAGGTAAAGTTGAACTGTTGGCGACTATTCTGGCTGTACCCATTGCCGTGCCACCTAAAGCAGTCACTCGCTCAGCTACCATGTCAACATAGTTCTCAAGGGTAGTTGAAAAAGTATCAAACAACTCATGCAAAGCAATAAAGTTCATCCCTTTGACATTCCAATGGGCCTGCTTTACCTGAGTCTTTAAATCTAAGGTGTCAGCTAAGTGCTGATTGAGCATTGTGATCAGCTTAGTTCGTGTTTGCAGCGCAATATTGATCTGGGTAGCGTAAGTTAGGCTTTCGTTGGTAGGTGACATGATGGATAATCTCGTTGTGACTGTTTCCTTATTTTGAGGGGACTTGGGCCCTAGAACAATACTTGCCTTGGCGACCATCACCCTATCAAAATATGCTAAGTTGAAGTGGTTATGACTTTGGCTAAGTTGGTAGGGTTGAGTCATCAGGCTAGTACGATAAAGTGTATTAGCTCAAAATATACCAGCCCAACAGTGTACTGACTCAAGGTAGACGAGATAATGACATAGTTTGACCCTCCAGATTTTGACTGGAATTGGACTGAAATTCAATACTGGCGAACCAAGATCAGAATGGCTAACCAGAACAATGTTTTATGTCATTGCCGTCAATGTCATCAAGAATGGGTTGCTTCTAGCCCAGTAAAGTGTCTATGTGGAAGTTCTGAGGTGGATTACTTATTTTGCTGGCAGTTTCCTGATGACTGACACCTGTAGTAGTACTTAGTTCAATTAAGGTGTACCGGCCAAAAAGCCTAGTGCATAAAGCTCTCGCTAGACTGGGAATGGCTGTAAACATGGGCTGTCTCTTTAGATCTGATATGTTCAGCTGATTTGAATCTGGTAAGTAGCTAATGAAATTATTTAAGTTTACTAAGCCTATGGTACTGAGTTGCTATGATTCCTATAATAGATACTAAACTGAACCGAAAACTGCACAAATGATGAAGCAGCATGATCCTTGGATAGACCATACTTTAGGCGATAATAATCGGTATCGGTTGCTTAAGTTGCTAGGCCAGGGCGGCGCCGGTAAAGTCTATAAAGCCTACGATCAAAGAGACTCAAATTACTGTGCGATTAAATTTTTATCGGCAGAGCTTTTAAACAATATTGATGCCAAGCTGCGGTTCCAGCGAGAAGCTCAGACATGCCTCTTATTGCAAAACCCACATATTGTTCGGACCCTTGATTTTGGCATCATTTCCATGCCTGTATCTGGATATTATCAAGACTTTCCTATGTTAGTTATGGAGTTGGTGAATGGACAAACACTTTATGATTTGATCTTAGAAAAACGATGGTTTAGCCCAAAACAAGCTGTCCAAATTACTCATCAAATTGCCCAGGCATTGGAAATTGTGCACCAGGGGATCGTTGTTGATAACAAGCTCATTCAATTTATTCATCGAGATCTCAAACCTGCCAATATTTTTATTATGGAGGCTGGAACATCTCACCAACGAATTAAGTTAGCTGATTTTGGTTTGGTTAAATCGTTAGGTGATGCAAGTGAACAAAGTTTAACTCAAACAGGGCTGTACGCTGGGACGCCAGACTATTCTTCCCCAGAACAGATCAATCAATTTAAGCAAGTAGATGCCCGCTCTGATCTTTATAGTTTAGGTTGTCTTTTTTATCGCTTACTGGCTGGAACTAATTTGTTTCATTTTGGCTCAGAGACTTCTTATATCGAGTGGTTAAAAGCACATTTAGAGACTACCCCCCAACCGTTGCCAGCAAGGCTACAGGTGCCATCTGAGATCGAGCAAGTCGTGATGCGCTGTTTAGCTAAGGATCCAGATCATCGATTTCAATCAGCAACAGAGTTAATTCGTGCTTTAGCTGCTATTGAATCTACGCTCCCCGATTCTACCCCTCCCGATTCCGCGTCCAAGAGTGCCCGAACCCATCTGATGCAATTGCTTCAGGATCACTTTAAACAAGCTGCAACGATTCGATTTCAACAACAGGAGTCAACACTGACAGTTTTGCTTGACCGAACTCAGTCTAGCTTGAACTATGACTCGCTGGCTGAAACTTTGACGGATGTCGTTCAAGACCTTCTACCAGAGTTAAAGCAGGCTGGCCTTGATCAAATCACAGTCTATAGCCGTTTGGCAGGCGATAAACAGCCTGACTGGTCACTTTGTTTCAATACATCTGATCTAGTCTCCACGAGTGCTGAGATTCCTAGTGCTGAGATCTCTGGCTTAGACTCTAAACCGCCTGGGCCTGAAACGTTCATGGGACCCGATTTATCCAGCTATTGCTTTGTTCGTAATTTGGTGATGTTGACGACAAGTTTACCTGATCCATCGGTGGCGGTTGCTGAACTGGTCCGCTTTATTCATGAGTTGTCGATATCAGACAAACAGGTGGTGCTGTCCTTATTAGAGAAACGTTTCAAAGATAGGCGAGCGTCTACTCAACAGGAAGTGGCTGAAGCTTTAGCTACCATGTCTATTTCTATGCAAGAGTGGTTTCGATCTTTAGAGGCTCTCAATGAGCGTGAGCAAAAATCAGTCGCTATTTGGCTGAGTCGCTATTGTGCTGATCCAGAAAAAGTGTTGCCCCGACTTACAGCCAGTATGGTTGCTGCTGAAGAAGCTGAAAAAGTGACTCAGATGCCCACGCCCCCTCAGCAGTATCCAGCCGAGCGAGTTGTTTTTCATGGGTATCCCCATTGGATTCTATTGGCTCAGCCATTAGGTGCCATCAGCCTAGAAGGGATAACAGCTTTGATCCTACTTCGTGCTCTAACAGTTGAGACTATCACAACGTTTTTTGGCCTGTTTTCAAATCCGTTGGCGTTACTCATCGCATTGGTAGCGGCAGGGGCCTTGGCTCGAGCCTTGACCACCTTACTCAAGCTGATTGATCTTAACCAGGTAGTCAGAAAGCGGCCTTTTTCCATCGGAGGAATCATAGGGATGGGTCTGTTGGCCTTACTTCAACCCCTACAGGTTCCAAGCAGTTTGATTATTGTCTTAATGATCTTGGTAGTGTTAACTAGTGGGGGATTACACTATTGGCTTATGGTTAAACGGTTTCGGCAACCTATCTTAGCCATGACCGATCGGGGGCGTATTGTTATTACAGATCGTGTGGTGAGTGCTCGAGATTTACGTGATCCTCAAATAGACAGCTTTTTTCCGTTTCAAATTCAAGATTTGGATATTGAGCAGAGCTGGTTGGGACGTCAGTTAGGTTTTGGTGACCTGTACCTCATCTTGAAAAGCTATCCTAAGATTACGTTGAAGTTTTTGGCCCAGCCGCACTCAATTAAGCAACGCTATGAGCACCAACTCGATCGTCTACAGCAACTAGCAACCAATATCCAAGTTGGGCAAACTTTACAACCTCGTGATCCATGGTTAACGCGAGAGATCGGTGAGGGTGGCCGATATCGGATTGAACGGTTTCTGGGTCAGGGGGGAATGGGTACGGTTTATAGGGGCTTTGATCAGCAACTCAATTTACCAGTGGCGATTAAGTTTATGCGTGGTGCTTTAAGCCGAACAGATTCACTAGAGCGGTTTCAAGTTGAGATGCGCGCCTCAATCTATTTAAATGATCCCCGGATTGTCCAGGTTTTGAATACGGGTATGGTGGTTGATGCTGACTCTGGAACTAATTCAATTCCGTTTTTGGTCATGGAGTATGTCTCCTCACCAACTTTAGCTCAAGCTATAGAAGATCAGCCGAAGTGGTCCAGTCAACGGGTGATTAATGTGGCTTATGAAATTGCTCAGGCTTTGCACTGTCTCCATGATGGGGTAGTGGTCAACGATCAACATATTGGCATTATTCATCGAGATCTCAAGCCTGCTAATATTTTTTTGGTGAGAGGGGTTGCTGGCGTAGAGACGATTAAGCTGGCTGACTTTGGTTTGGTCAAAATGCAAGGGATCCAGCAGCAGTCTCCTCAAGAAACCGGCCGCATTCTGGGGACAGCTCGTTATGTTTCACCTGAACAATGCCGTGGGCTAGATACCCTGGATGGTCGGACTGATATTTACAGTTTGGGATGTATTTTATACGAGCTGCTTTCAGGTACTAATCCCTTTGGATTACCCAAAAAAGCTAGTACAACTCAGTATTTGATGGCTCAAGTTCAACAGGCGCCTTTACCATTTCCAGATTACTTGAATCTTTCACCTGATCTCAGTAGCTTGATCTTTCGATGCCTAGAAAAAGATCCAGACCAACGTTGGCCGTCTGCTGCAGCCTTGAGTTTGGCTTTGGAAGATCTGAGAGATCCAGAAGGTTTATAGTTGAGGGTTTAAAAATGACCATTGGTCTGGAGCTAGGTATTCTAGTTGCTTGACTATTAATTTATGTGTTTGGTCTCATGATTGGGCTTTAAACGTGAAGCTGACTCTGATCCAATCATCGATCTAAGAGATCTTGAATTCGCTGAACGTAGGTATCGGTGGGAGCTAGTGCCACCGCTTGTTCAATATCAGCTTGGGCTTGGCTCAGGTTTTTCAGTTGATGATAAACAAAGGCTCGCCTGGCGTAGGTTTGGCCATCGTTGGGATCAAGTTCAAGAGCTTTTGAATAGTCAGCTAAAGCTTTGCGGTATTTTTTCATGGTTTTATAGACAATTCCACGGTTAATGTAGGCATCAGGATCATCTGGATCAAGTTTCATGGCATGGGTGTAGTCGGCTATGGCTTTCCAATTGATATTCAACTCAGCAAAGATCAGTCCTCGATTGAGAAACGCACCAGTATAGGATGGCTCAAGTTCAATAGCTTGATTGAAGTCGATGATGGCTTTACGGTAGTGTTCTAGATGTTTGTAAGCTAAGCCCCGGTTGTTGAGGCTAGCAATATCTCTAGGATCAAGGTTGAGGGCTTCAGTATAGTCTGTGATAGCAGCTGCGTAGTCGCTTAAAGCAAAGTAGGCGTTGGCTCGGTTATAGTAGGCTAGGCTAGATGTGGGATCGAGTTGAAGAGCTTGGTTGTAATCTGTGATAGCTTGGTCGTAGTCTTCTAAATCTGCATAAACAAGACCACGATTAGCATAAGCTAAGGCATAGTTTGGATTAATTTGAATAGCTTGCTCATATTCAGCTATGGCTTGTTGCAAATTGCCAGCATCGTGATGGATTAAGCCACGATTGTTGTAGGCATGGGTATAATTGGGATCCAAACTAAGGGCCTGTTCATAATCTTCAAGGGCTTGTGTTTGTTCACCCAAACTATAGTAGGCTAACCCTCTTTCATTGTAAGCTTCAGTAAACTTGGGATCACGCTCTAGGGCTTGAGTAAAATCAGCAATTGCTTTCTTATATTCGCCTAGATCTATATAGATGAGGCCTCGATCGTAATAGGTATAGGTATTTTCAGGGTCTAGTTGGAGGGCCTTATTATAATCTGCAATAGCTTTGGATCGGTCACCCGAAAAATAATAGGCTAGTCCCCGGTCAAGGTAGGCATGGGTGTAGCTAGGATCAAGTTGAATGGCTTGGGTAAAGTCACTAATGGCTTCAGTGTAGTTTTCCAGATGGTAAAAAAAGACTCCCCGATCATAATAAGCTGTAGCTTCATTAGGATTAGTTTCAATGACTTGTGTATAAGTTTCGATCTCCTCTTGAATCATGGGGTCACTCAGCGGATCGTTGGCTTGGGTTAAGTAGTCTTTGAGATTACAACCACTTAAGATCCCTACCAATAGTGTTGCTGTTACTATTTTTCTAATCATATAAGATTACACCAAGATTGTTTCGATCTACAGAACTATGATAGACAACTTAAGCGTTACAGTTGATGTCTGATCATATTATTTAAATATCAAGTCCTACATCTGGCTCAAAGATTTGAGTCTTGATCGGACTATTTTCAGCTAGCTAATTTTTAAATGAAGTGAATAGGTCTGGAGTTTTTATAGAGTTAAATTCAGAAACAGTGCACTCGACTTGGCTGCAAATTATTCTACAGCAATTCTCAGTTCAATCAGGTACACCTCGCTGGTCAAAAGGCTTAATCCGTAGAGCTTTCAGCATGCTTCGCTAGCTTGGGAATTGCTGTAGTACTTGATTTAAGACTCTCAAAACCCTGAGGTTGATCAAGATCTAATTCAAC
>CAYSWV010000108.1:0-7883 GCA_964434865.1 uncultured bacterium | reverse complement strand
CAACGACAGTATCGACTCCCGACTGAAGCGGAATGGGAATATGCTTGTCGAGCTGACACTAAAACACCCTTTCACTATCAAACACGATACCAATCTTAGTTTAGACAAAACCCAAAATGAGCGGCTAGTAATGACTAGGCGTTTGCCTAGGCAGATGACTAGATATTCCCAGGATATTCCCACCTAATTCCCAGGATATTCCCACCTCAATAGCACCTCAAGCCAGCCTCAAAGTTTGGAAATGTCTCAACTTGACTAGGCACCTCTTAACACTAGCCAATTGTGCAAGATTACAACTACAGCCAGCCCAATCTGAACTCTTGATTGCTATAGTGGCTTTGATTTAACATCGTTGGTTATCTTCAAGTCAGGTGATAGCAGTGCTGACATTGCAGCATCAAGAGGAAGCGCTCAGTTGGGCTTATGTTCAAGCCGTTGCGGCCCAAGCTGGTGTTAGCCTCATGCAACCTAACTATGACTATGGCATCGATGGAACCTTACTATCTCAGTTGGAATCAGGACAATGGCCATCATGCAAATGACTCCTCGAGAGCTTGAACTCAGCCAGCTAAAGCGATCAGAAGCAGTCCACTACGCCAACATGGATGGCACGAGATCGCTCATCTCTTAAAGGATCTGCTAGTACTGGAAGGCCCTGTAGATAATGAGGGCATCCCCTGAGGTTAGTATTGCCCAGAGAAGAGGGAGGTCAACAGTTACCTATCCGGTTAGCTGAAGCTGTCAATTTGCTAGCTGCGGTAGAAGATCGTCCCCCTCAAACTGTCTTACGAGAGATGATGAAGGAGCTGGTCAGTATAGAGAAAAAAGTAAAGTGAACAAACTAGAATCCAAGCTAGTTTTGCAGATGCGCTTTAGACGCTGTAGCCCGAACCAAGACTTCAGACTCTGCTAGAGGGGTTGAGGCATGGTAGGAGAGACATAAGGGTGAGATGAGTTTAGTTGGAGCTAAACCTTCAGATGTGACATAAAAATGTCCAGCTTTAAGCTTTGGAATATCATCCCCCTGACCGCCACGTTGTTTTATCTGATCCTGCACAACCTGAATAGCAGCTGGAGAGCTGGCTTTACCGAAAAATTGAGTGAGACAGTTGGCAATGATGTTGTGATCAATACTCTTAGGAGCTTGGGTAGCAAAAATAAGGCCTAACCCATACTTACGAGCCTGAGCTGCAAGTCGAATAATGCTGTCTTTACAAACGGTACTACCTGATGACGGAATAAAATCTTTAGCTTCATCAATAACCAACAACCCTCTAATTGGCGCACTAACTGGAGCAGGATGCTTTTTAATCCAAGTAAATAAGGTCATGGCTAATTGATTCAAAAATTGCTGCTGTGCACCCAAACTGGGTAAGCCAATAAAATTCAGAATCGAGATCCGTGTTTTAGCTGCAGATTCCAACCCAAAGAGCAATGCTGGATCCAGGGATGACCCAATCGGTTTGAGCAAGACATTGTTTAACACTTCAGCTCGTAGTAGATCAGCCATCTCACTAGCTTTCTTCCCTGCATTAGCCAATCCACCCCCAGCTTCGATAGGTAAGTCGGAGAGTAGTTCAATAAAGTCTTCTAGTTTTCCAGGGTTGTTTTGAGCAAAGTAAAGCAATGCAGCCTTAAGAATACCTCGTTTCATTTTGGCTCCATCAGAATTCCCAGAAGCAACAATCTCTTGCAAGGCATCTCGTGCCATATCGCAGGCTTGTTCTAACTCCTCTGAATCGGAGGCTACTGCACCAAAATCTGGAAGAGGTTCAAGTGAGAGACCGTTACCAGATTCTTTACCTGGTGTCCAGACGATAACTTCAGTGCGTTGAAAATATTGGTCAGCCTTGAATTGATCTTGGTCACTCGAGGAGGTAGGAGTTGAGGGCCAGGAATCTCCCATACGAGCCAGATCATTCGCTCCATCAATGACAATAGAGGGAATCCCTAGTAGAGCCGCTTCTTCAATGATTCGCTTGATTAAAACAGTTTTACCTGAGCCACTGCCTGCCAGAATAACAGTATGACGGACTAAGTCTTTGAGAGGAATTGAAATAGCTCCCTTAGATTGAGTCCCGATCAATCGTTGTCCCAAGGGGAGTTGTTCTGACAGTTGATCTATTTTAATCGGTTCGATCTCTTCAAGGTCAAACTCGACAGGTCCTGATGTTTGCTGTTCAGCTCGAGAGATGTCTACAACTGGATCCAATCTTTGATCCGGTTGAGGTGCTGGCTGTGGAGCTACAAAACTCTCCAGAGGTTGAACATTTAGTTGACCAGAGATCTCTGATGATGTAGTGGGCTGATCTGCCAAGGCTGTAGAGAAAAACCAATCAATAGTTGACTTGATACCTAGCAATTGCGAAAGAGGTCGTCGAACAGCTAACCATTCCGAAAACTCAGGTTTATGATTCATTCGTTTCAAGGCCAGGACTGCTTTAAGGTCCGCCTGCGTAGGGTTCCACAACACACCGTCAGCTTCATTAAAATCATGTAACAGTGCAGCTGTTTTTTCTCCCCCAGGCGTATCGAACGTCCGCACAATTACGAGTTTTCGGAAGGTTAGCCGTCGATCAATCCCAGAGGTGGTCATAGCTGCTTTTAACCGAGTTTGAAAAGCTTTAGCATTAGTTTGCTGTAGTCCCCTAAAGCACAAATGTTTTTCACGATCTCCTTCAGATCTGAAGACCAAGCGTAAGCGAGTATGCAACAATGGGAAACTCTTACCCCCAGGAAAATCTTTGTCAATCTCAGCATCAACAACATTAGCTGTTGGATTTTCAATCAGGAGGTAGTTACTTAGCTGTTCCAGGAAGGTCGCTAATTCATGATCTTCACTGTCTTTTTCGTTGAAGGAAGTAATATCAACGTGTTGCTGATGTTCTTTGAACTCCTGATCTAGGCTAGCAAAATCTCTAGGGGAAGGTCCTGGATTGATTATAACACTCGCATCTGTTAATTCAAAAACCTGGTCTTCAGTGAGACATCGTTCCCGATGTTTGTGACACAATTGGAGGATATTACGTGGGGAAAGGCCTTTGACGTTTTCAAAAAAAGACTCTTTGAAAGGGAAAGAAAGATAAGGAGGAACATAATTTGCTCTACCGTAGGCTGGGGCTAGTCGTGACATCACCATTCGTTTGCCAACATCAGCCGAGATGATATTTCCTAAAATGATGGGAGAGAGATAGCGATCTTTGAAAGTACTAACAATAGTTGATCGTAAGATTTCCCAGGTGCTTTCAAGACACGAGAGCACAACAAGAGTTCGTGAAGTCCGATCTCTAAGATTAGTTAACCCGCTACCAATATCATGAACAATAGCTTGGGAGATTTGTTGTTCTTCTGTGAGGTCTGAGCCACTTTGAGACGCAATGTGATGTTGGGTAACTATAGCATCAAGTTGATCCAAAGCAAGAATTGAGCCGCCGGATAAACTCATTAACCAAGAAATCCCTTTAGCAATTTCACTATGACTAGGTGTAGAAGTTGTGAACCCAAACATCTTGCGGTCTTCTGCTTCAACCGATAAACCTTGCAACCAATTGGTGCCAATGGCCGACACCACAAAATCATTTGAATTAGCTAGAATAATAGCCCGAATACAATCTTGAAATTGAATCGTTTGTTGTTTTTGATGTTTAGCAAGGTAGCTCAAAGCTCTTGTGATAAATTCACTCAGTTTCTCAACCCGGATATCTGCAATTTTTTCAGCAGGTAAGTGGTTACCAACAATAATTTCGACAATTTTTTCGAGCTGAGTTACTCCATCAGGCTCTGGTTCTAATAAAGAGCTAACATATCCCTGAACGATGGTCTCCCAAAAATCCCTCACGTCCGTCATATCAACCAAGATAAAGCGGATACCTTTATTGAAAGCATGATGACGTAAAACTGTTAGCAAATGGGTTTTCCCTGATCCACCTTGACCTATCAGAGGAATCCCTAAAGGAGAGTCATGGGTTTCTGCAAGCTGATTAGCCAAGCTAAAGAGTTTATCTCTAGCCATTGAATTATGTTCTGGGACATTATAGGTAGGTAACTGCCAAACTCGTTTGATATGGGTTGTCCAGTCTAAGTCAACCCCTCTCAGGGCTTCAAGAGCTTGATCGGACGACATAATACTACCCTCTCAAATACACAATGTGTTTCTTCAGGCCAGCAATCTCAATAGCAGCCACTTCATCTTCAGGTTTACGATCTGCAGGATCATCAATAGGCATAATAGATACCATTTGATCTAACTCCATCTGAAGTAGAATGGGATCCAGTTGCTCTCTGGGTATTATTTGTAACTGTCGGCGGAGATCTGATAGCCGAACTCTAACATTACGCTCCCCACTGCTCAGTATGTCATAAGCTTTGACAATTTGCTGACAAATTTCATTGCCTGGCACCTGAGATATAGTCAGTTGATGGGCTTCAGAGCTGCCCACAAGTTCGATTAAAGGAACCTCATGGTGCTGTATGTAGTCTACAAGTCTCTCAATAAGAGTATGTAAAACAGCTGCTGATTCACGAGATGTTGAGCGGTTCATGGATTGAGGTGAGGTTGATCCAGCCCAAACCCACGCTTTATCCGTCAAGGTAATATATTTAGCTCGGCCTCGTTGTTCCAAAACAATAATTCCTGCCTTGATCAAAGGAGCTAAATCCTTGGAGGATACAGAAGGTCTAGCCTTGGATAACATTGGTTCCTCCCCAGTGAGAAGCAGTTTCCACAGGAGAATCTCATGTCCAGGTTTGAGATTTAAATCCATAAAAACCTCTAAGTTCAAGTGTAAGATTGTGATAATTCCAACTATCTACGACGAAACCGAACCACATCCCTGATCTTTTCCAACGCGATTATTGGATCAGCCACCACTTCATCATGAGCTAGACGTAACACACTATACCCTGAAATGAGTAACTCATAATCCCGATTGCGATCAGCTCTAAAGGCAAATTGATTGCCATGATGCCGATACCCATCAATCTCAACCACCACTTTTCCCTCTGGCCATAAGAGATCAACCTTAAATACACTCCCACGTTCGGTTGTAACCATCTCATTGAAACCAAATAGATCGGTCAACTCGGAATCTGTCGCCAATAGGGGGGCTAACTTTTGTTCGCCAGGACTAAATGGATGAGGCACACCTCTCACACCCCAAGTCACATTGAGTGTCTCTTCATGAGTAGTAGATATCACTTCTTGATCTAACAGAACAGCCCCATAAGCAATTGAATCTAGTTCAGGGTGATCTTTAAGATCATCGGTTCCCAGGACCATCACTCGGATTGAAGCAGTAGCAGCTAGCCAAGAGGCCGCCCGAGCCAACCCTAATAAATGAGCAGGTTGAGGCTGAGGATCTTCAATCACTAAACCCATCATTAAAGCCTTGGGATCTACGGCCAGCCCCAGTTGAATCAGTTGCACCGCTGGTGAAAATCGATCAAGAATAGGTGTTTTACTGTGAAGACACTTGGATATAGCTGCCTTTAACCATGGAAGCGATAACTGGGGGATCGTTTGCTGTAGCTGAGCAGCCCTTAGATCATTCAACACAACTTGATCTGCTGTTGCCCCTAACTGAAACCACTGAGAGCGACCATACCAGTAAGGCCAAATCATCAAAGCTACTTCAGCCACTCGCTCGATATATGTTTTGATAATCTCAGGTTGAGTCGGTAGTGTAGTCCAATGCTTCAGGATTAAGGTGTCGCCTTTGATTTCCGCCATCCTAGACAACATCCCCAAAACTTCTTGACAATTCAAATAACATCCAATCTTTACTGTGCCAGGAGTGATTGTTTCATAAAATGTTTGAGTGCTCATTCTATCTATCCATTCAAGTGATGTTCTAATATTGAATTAATGAGCCTATCAACATCATCTTTAACTCATTAACCTATTGTAGACCTACTGACTATTTTGTCTTGTGTTCTTTAGGCTAGCTTATTTTCGACTATCTTCTTATTCTTTATATCTGCTGACTTGGCTAAGCTAGAAGCCCTTGAATCAGCTCAATAGATGCTTAATGCTTAAAATAGTGTTACTCAGCCATCAGATCCAAAAGCTGAGCTTCAGATCTAATGACCCACCCAGTCAAGCCTCAGGAGGCATCAGTTACGAGTAACGATTAATTACCCTGATCTACTTTCCAAAAGAATCCATGTAAGGCGAGAGGGCGGTCAGCCTCAATTCAGCCAACTGCAGCCATCACCGTAAGCCGTTAGCTGAGTGCGGGATGTCAGAGATGTGGAAAGGCTCATTGGACATAGAGTTAACCCTTTTGGATCAATTGGAAGAACAACTTTCACAGGTAGAGACACAGCTGAATCAACTGGCTAAGCAGGACAAACAGGTGCAATTGTTGCAGACCATGCCTGGTTTAGGTCGAAGGACAGCTGAGGTGATTGTGAGGTTGTTCAAAGAGAGCCTTATCGTCCCGAAACTCGGATTCCAAACTAGTTGAGAAAATTGACCAAACGAATGAGTTAGGGACCCTTAGCATGGATAGATGAGACGTTGCTGACCTTGAAAGAGGAAGGCACGACACCTCGGATAGTCGGTTTATCTCTCAAGAACATCCCTTCTGCCAGGACAAGCTAAGACATGGATTCAGCCACTCAATCCTGAGACAATTTAAGTCTGGTGAGTCCTTGTCCTGGACAGGGCTTCACAGGTAAGTTTGTCCATGAGAAGTCAAAGAACAGCCATTTGGGGAAAAATCATGGCAAGGACTGAAAAACCAGAGATCCCTCAGCTCTTGACTTCCTCTCGCCTTCCTCTCGCCTTCATAGTCGGTTTGGAATATGGCGTTAGTTATCCTGTAGATCTGACTTTAGAGGCATAGAGCTAAACAAGTGGATGACGCTTAGCACTTTCAAAGGTTCTTTATGAACTCTTCAGTAGTAACTTGTGCCTGTTTCAGAACACCTTTTAATGTTCCAACTTTGAGTTCTTTATGTACTGGGACAACACAGCCAATATCACCAGCCTCAGTAGTTTTCTTCATCACCACATGGCTCCCTGTTTGCCTGATCTGCTCAAAGCCCAACTGCTCAAGTGCTTGAATAGCTTCTCTGCTTGAGACCCGTGGAAGTCTAGGCATAGCTAACCTCGATGCTCGTCACCAGTCTGGGTGAAGATTCAGGTATGGGAAATTCTTCTAGGTAAAGTCTGGTTGCCTCTTTTAATCCAGCAATAGCCTCCTCAATAGTCGCGCCTTGATCCATGGTGCCAACCTCTAGACATTCAGCAATGTACATGTCTTCTTCTTTGTGCAGAATGACGGTAAAGTGACGTGTTTTCATAATGTGAAGTTGATATGCCTGAATTAATCTTAAATCAAGGTGCTGTTCCAGCAGCTAAAAACCAAGGATCAATTACAGAAATCATTAACAAGACGCTTGATTCCCTTTTTCAGGAGAGGCGCATTAAAATTGATCAATAAGATATCAAACTCGGCTTCTACATGATTTTGAGTTGATCGCACTATGACTATGGCATCGATGGAACCTTTCGTCCCGTCCGACAGCGAGGATCCCGTTTATTCCCCTCCCAGTTCTTAATTGATTTTCAACTGAAAGCGTCAAAAGAGTATCCTCAGATCTAATGACCCACCCAGCTAACCTCAGTAAGCGTCAGATATGACGTAAAGTCTGCTTGACATGATCGAAGTACTAAAAGTTAGAAGCATCACAGATTTGACTCAGATCAAACCTCAGTCAATACAGGAAGAGGAAGCCCTAGAGGGCACTTTTTATGGGTTCGTCGCTTCAAATGTTTGAAATATTATAGCACCGAGTTCAACTCCATCGTTCTTAATCCACACTAGGGCGTGCAGATCAGCAATTTAGGGTTCTCCGCTCCTCACATTAGGGGTTAGGTG
>CAYSWV010000107.1:0-8117 GCA_964434865.1 uncultured bacterium | reverse complement strand
CATTCGAGATCAAATGTCGCCCTAGAAGGGCGAGGCTTGTATCCCGTTATTTTTGGTCAACCAAGACTCGAACTCCAGGAGGTGCTTATGAAAGTCATTGGGCTGGATCATATTGTTCTCACAGTTAAAGACATTAGCACGACAGTTGATTTTTATAGCCAGGTGCTAGGCATGACCAAAGTTGTATTTGGCCAGAATCGGGTCGCCCTCAAGTTTGGTACTCAAAAAATTAACTTGCACCAACACGGCCAAGAGTTTGAACCCAAAGCAGCAGTGCCCCAACCTGGATCGGCAGATCTATGCTTGATCACGGAAGCATCAATGGAAGCTATCGTTACCCATCTTCAGACCTGTGATGTATCGATTCTTGAAGGTCCGGTGACTAGAACTGGTGCCGTCGGCCCGATCACGTCAGTCTACTGTTGGGACCCCGACCAAAACTTGATAGAGATTTCAACCTACCCTTAAGCTAGACCTACATCAGGCTGGCTAGAAGCTAAACTGAAAGATCGCAATCAAAAGGATCGCAATCAAAAGGATCGCAATCAATTTGACCCATCTAATCGGGTTGGATCCAGCTCTTTAACCAAATGGCGTAAGACTTGAGCTTGATCCATGGCTCGTTCATATTGTCTTGCTTCTTGCAACCCCGCTACACATAGTTGTAGACAGGTTAAGGTGGGGTAATCTTCCCACAGGATCTCAGTAGATTCTAAAGTCGTCTCAATCCATTCAATACTGACCCAGCCCTGGAAAAACTGAAAGGGATTCCATTGATTGAGTTGCTGTCCCAATTGGTTTAAAATCTCATTCCGATGCTGTGGATCAAAGCCTTCACAAGCCGTGTGTAACTGTTTAGCTAATAGAGGTTTAAGTATCTGGTCAGTAGCCTCTGATACTTGAGAACTAGCTGTGATTAGTTGTGAGGGCTTGGGAATCCGTTGAGCGTTGGGTAGTGCTTGTAAAGCTAACTCTAATCGTCGGATGGTGTGTTCCCGATCCCAAGAAGACTCTAGCGTATTTCCAAAGTGGAAAAACACATCATCAGTCAGGAGATCAATGGCATCAAGAATCAGGCTAAACGGTAATGGCACCAGTCGTTGTAACCATTGATTGCGGACAATCGATCGAAGCTGACGTCCAACAAATTCAGTGATCTGAGACCCTTGAATTCCAGCTGTGGTCAAGGATAAATACCAATCGGAGGAGCCAGATAATAGCAGCGATTGAAGCGATTCCCAGTCTTCCGTATCAGGTAAGGCCAGTGCCCCTTGTTTTAAACTTGATCGACGCAGTGATTCGTCCGTTTTAAGTAATTTCTCTAAAATCGATGATCCCAGCAATCGCCAAGCAACCGAAATCGTGGCCTGGGTCACCTCAACTGCCACTAAAGCGCTAATCAAAGCCGCAGACGCATCAATTTGAACTTGACCCTCTGGATTGAGAACCATGGGAAAGCCACTAAGTCCATAGGCTCGGGCACTGATAGCTTGTAAATCAGATCCTGTTTTTGACAAGATGGCGTCTTGATAAAATAGGCTAGCCAATAGAGCCCGATGGGCAGCCACAGGTATAGCCTTGATTAAGACTTCAATTTGAGTAGGTGTTAAGACTTGAGCCACCTGATGCACTTCTGCTTCTAGGGCCTCTAAGGACTGGCTCACCGTGATAGTTGCAAGTTTCAGCTTTAAGCCTTCGGCACAGTCTCGGACGGTTCCACCCCATCCCAGCTGTGTTTCTGCAAGCCATTGTTGGATCCACTGCTCAGAGACGTGAGAAATCTGTTGAACTTGCTCGCCGATCTCAGCCGCTTGCTGGTCCCACCACCCTCTATGACTGGATTCTGTTGATGGGGTAGAAGTCGGTTCCACAGACTCTGGACTCGACGATGCTGATGAATCATTTAGATCACTCATGAACCGCTACCTGCAACTTTCAAGCATTATAACTAGGGGTAAAACCCTAACTGAGGTAAACCCAGCATTTCTGACCACCCCATCATGATATTGAGACACTGGACAGCTTGACCGGCTTGGCCTTTTAGCAAATTGTCGATCACCGACAATACGATCACGCGATTGGTACGGCTATCGACTTCAACCCCAATAGTGCAATAGTTAGTGCCAGCTACCCACTTCGTTTGGGGATACACCCCTCTAGATAAAATGCGGACCCAGGGGGATTGTCGGTAAAAGGCCTGATAAATCGTTAACAAATCTTCACCTACAAGACCAGGATCTCGCAACGATCCATACAGAGTCACATGGATACCCCGAATCATGGGAATTAAGTGAGGCGTAAATTGGATGGTAATCGGGTGATGGATCAGATCAAGGCAAATTTGTTCAATTTCAGGCGTGTGTCGATGCTGGGCCACCCCGTAAGCACCTAGTGAACTATCAGCCTCTGCAAACAATGATGTCACTTTTAAAGTTCGCCCTGCACCCGATACACCTGATTTAGCATCGAAAATTAAGGTTTCAGGCTCGACTAACCCCTGACGGAGCAAGGGGGCTGCCGCTAGTAAAGAGGCCGTAGGGTAGCACCCCGGACAGCCAATAATGGGAGCTTTAGCAATCTGATCTCGGTAGAGCTCGGGCAAGCCATAGACTGCTTCAGCATTCGCTTTCTGGTGAGCTGGTGTAGGCCAAGTCTCAGACGTTTGCTCAGGTCGATACCAGTCTTGATAAGTTTTGAGATTCCGAAAGCGATAATCAGCAGAGAGGTCTAAAACTTTACAGCCCTTTGCAAGCAACTGAGGTGCCAGATCACAAGCTAGACCATTGGGCAAGGCTAAAAAGACAACTTGGCAAGCTTCAGCAATAGCAGCAACATCAACTGGCTGAATCGGCAAGTTCAAAGCAGAGGCCAATTGGGGATAGAGATCGCCAAACTTTTTACCTACACTGTCTCGACCGGCAACATAGGTAATCTGAACACCAGGATGCTCAGTTAGTAACCGGACGAGTTGAACGCCGCCATACCCTGAAGCCCCAACAATCCCAACGGTAATTTGATCCTGATCCACATGTGCAGGGGTCATGATTGCTGCCTGAGTAAGTAACATTAAGACAAGCAGTAACTAGAGTAACTAAGTACAGCTTGTTGGGGTCATTATAATAGGAAGCCTGCCTCGACTCATCCGCTCAATGAGTTAGGTTTCAGTATATTTGCGAAAGACGAGTGTAGCGTTGTGTCCCCCAAATCCAAATGAGTTTGAAATAGCCACATTAACGGTCATTGCTCGACTGTGGTTAGGCACATAATCAAGGTCACAGTCCTCGCTAGGTTGATCAAGATTAACGGTGGGGGGCACTTGGTCCTGGTGGACCGTTAGTACGGAGGCTACCGCTTCAATACCACCGGCTCCCCCCATTAAATGGCCTGTCATGGATTTAGTGGAACTTATAGCTGTTGCATAAGCGTGATCACCTAAAGCTTTCTTCACCGCTAGGGTTTCGATGGAATCGTTCATCAAAGTCCCGGTTCCATGAGCATTGATGTAGTTCACATCTGTGGGGAGCAGATCAGCATCTTTAAGGGCTAATACTATACATCGAGCTGCCCCATGACCTTCAGGTGCGGGGGCCGTAATATGATAAGCGTCACAGGTTCTACCATACCCAACAATTTCAGCGTAGATGCGAGCACCACGAGCTTTGGCATGGTCCAACTCTTCTAACAGAACCACTCCAGCGCCTTCTCCCATCACAAAACCTTGCCGATCTTTATCGAAGGGACGGCTAGCACGAGTTGGATCCTGATTGCGTAAGGAGAGGGTTTTGGCGGCTGCAAAGCCAACTATGGAGAGGGGAGTTACCGCCGCTTCAGTTCCGCCCGCTAACACCACTTGAGCTTCTCCTCGTTGTAGCAGTTGAAAGGCATCACCAATCGCATTTGAACCCGAAGCACAGGCAGTCACTGTTGAGGTATTGGGTCCTTTAGCCCCTAGAAGAATAGCCACTTGAGCGGCGGCCATATTCGCGATCATCATCGGAACCATGAAAGGACTACAGCGATTGGGCCCCTTGGTCATAAATACCGTATGCTGATCTTCAAGAACCTGGATACCCCCAATGCCCGTACCAATAATGACACCCACATGTTCAGCGTTGAGTTCAGTGATTTTGAAATTTGCATCCTCAACTGCTTGTATAGCTGCCGCGGCAGCCAAGTGAACAAATCGAGCCGCCCGTTTAACTTCTTTACGATCCATATAGTGGTGAGGATCGAAGCCTTTGACCTCGCCAGCAATTTTGCACTGGTGGTCAGTGGTGTCAAAGGCTGTGATGTGATCAATACCGGATTGACCCGCTAACAAGGCTTGCCAAAAATCGGAGGCTGTATTGCCAATAGGGGTAACAGCACCAAGACCCGTCACAACAACACGTCGGCGAGGTTGCCTGGGGACTTGGTTTACACTTGTTTGAGATAACAATGACATAATCGTATTGTGCTAACAGCAATGAGCCGTCTACACGGAACTCCTAGAGATTTGAGGTTTAAGCAACAGGTTCAGCTTTGTTAGTGATGTAATCCACAGCATCTTTGACAGTCCGAATCCCTTCAGCATCTTCGTCCGGGATCTCAAGATCGAACTCCTCTTCGAAAGCCATCACTAACTCAACCGTATCCAAGCTATCAGCACCTAGATCATTCTGAAAACTTGCTGTCTCTGTGACCTTGCCATCTTCGACCCCGAGTTGATTGGCCACAATCTTCTTAACACGGCTGAAGATCTCTTCGCTCATTGATCTCATCTACCTTTGACGTAACAGCATCAAGCAATCTAACATCAAATAATTCTACAGGACAATGGATCAACTCAGACTTTTCTGCCAGTCCGCGAATCTGTAGATCGAGTGTCCTAAGTTAGGCCTCTAACCCATATTACTCAATAGTTATACAGCTATTTATACAGTGGTTACTTTTCGGGTTGATTGCGTGGTGGCACTAAACGACCCTGATAGAATTGCTGTTCCAATGCCCATGCTCCTAACCCTATTAGACCACTGAGGAATGAAATAACACTAGCACTCACGATCACGGGGACGGCTTCCGGCTGAGTGAGAGCCAGTAGTGGAGCGATTGACCACCCCAAGCCTGCCACAATCAAAGCCCCCAGCTTCAAGACTTGAATTCGAGCTAGAGCACCTCGACAACTCTGACAATGCTTAGTGTGAGAATGGTAACGATCGAGTAGCTGTTCAGCGCTTTGACGGAGGGGTAACTGATCACCAGGAAACAATTCAGCGTTGAAGGTTGACACCCACTTGCGTAACTCAACCACAAAGGTATCAGCTCGGGTAGGCATGTAATAGGCTTTGGCAACGTTGGTACTGCTTTGCTCTAGATAGCGTTCTTGAAGATGCAGGAAAATCTGATCATCTTCCAATACAGCATTGTTACCGAGATGGGAATACCAACGGGGGGTTAACTTGATCAAAAGAGCGGGTAATTTAGCATTGAACTTGAACGGGAACCGAGCGAATAATCGGCATTCCCCTTTGCGGATAGGTGTAGCATAAACAACTGTCAGAGTACGGCCAAACTGTTTGGAGGTAAGATCATGCCACATCAGAGCTGGGGCAATAAATCGGCTAGTTTGACTACCCAGTGTCCCTTTTCGCGGACCTTCCTCCCAGTATCCTGAAAAGCCTTGCCGATCAGAGGTCACGATTTCAAGTTCAACAGGAGCTGCATTCCCCCGATTGCCAACAGAACGATGATGCGTAAAAGGAATATGACTAGAATCGAGCACATTTTCAAGTAGTGTTAAGGCATCATAGGGCAAGTCTCGAAAGGTATCCAAACAGATCCAGCCCTCTGGGTCTTGTTCTAAAGGTTCAATGATAGGAATCGGCACATGAGCAGCTCGATCAGCCTCCCCGGGATAGACAAACAAAAGACCCTGGCGTACTGCTGTGGGTAAAGATTGAGCACACGCTCGTTTGGATTGTTCAGCTTTGCCATCTGCAGGCTGTTGCGGAATCCGTTCACAAGCCCCTGATCCAGAAAACGCCCACCCATGATAAGGGCATTCCAGTAAACCATCGGCTGCAATCCGACCTTGAGATAGGGGCACTAATCGGTGAGGACAGTGGTCTTTAAAAACACACCAAGACTCAGAGTGCCGATCCCACCAGATCACTAAATCATCTTCTAAAACAGTCACAGAGGTTAACTGGGTTCGATCTAAATCCCTGAGATAAGCAACCGGATACCAAACTTCTTTCCAGTCAAATTGGTTGGGATCGGGACCGCCTGCTGGACACAAATTAGGTGCTGCGATCTCCAAACCACTTGAGACTTCCATTTGGGGTATCGTGCTACTCATCGCTTTACCTACCATCCCACCGGAAAGATTACATTTCTTTACGATTTTGTCTCAGCTCGGGCCAGTTGGCAAGACAGGATGAGCTTGAAAGCGCTGTTCAATGCTATCTGATCTCAAAATCTAGTTTGAAGTGATCATAACAGGCCGGATCCACTCTGATCAGCTACCCAGACAACCAACCCAGTACTCTGATCCCAAGTCAATGGATCAGCGGATGGCTTGAAAGATCAGCATCAAAAACAACAATCTGCTAGGCATAAATCGTTATTATGGTGAGGACTTAGATTCTTTGGAGTGAAACTGTGACCTACCGTATAACCCTGATTCCAGGCGATGGCATTGGACCCGAAGTTGCACAAGCCACTAAAACGGTTTTGGAATCAACAGGGATCGCATTTGACTGGATCACGGTTGAGGCTGGGGTTGATGTGATCGAAAAGTATGGCACCCCTTTACCCGATCAAGTGTTGGAAGCAGTACGAGACACTAAGATAGCCATTAAAGGGCCCATTGGCACACCGGTAGGCACTGGATTCCGTTCAGTCAACGTGGCTATTCGTAAAGAGCTAGATCTCTATGCCAATCTGCGTCCTGCCAAATCTATGGTTGGTGTGAAAAGTACTTTTTCAAATCTTGATCTCATCGTAGTGCGAGAAAATACTGAGGATCTCTATGCTGGGATTGAATTTGAAGCTGGGACTCCAGAAGCTAAAGAGGTGGAAGCTTACATGGCTAAGCTGAGTAATAAGCCCATCGTGCCTGGATCAGCCATTGGCATTAAACCTATTTCTGATCTAGGTAGTCGGCGGATTGTGAAATTTGCGTTTGACTATGCTAAGGCTAATGACCGGAAAAAAGTGACCGCTGTGCATAAAGCCAACATTATGAAGTTTACAGATGGTCTCTTTCTGGACGTAGCTCGAGATGTGGCTCAGGCCTACCCCGATATTGAATTTGAAGATCGAATTGTAGACAATATGTGTATGCAATTAATGCAAAAGCCAGAACGCTATGATGTCTTAGTGATGCCCAATCTCTATGGCGACATTCTTTCTGATCTATGTGCAGGGATGATTGGCGGGTTAGGTGTAGCACCAGGTGCCAATATTGGTGATGATCTAGCTGTGTTTGAAGCGATTCATGGATCAGCCCCTAAGTATGCTGGTCTCAACAAAGTGAATCCCATCGCTCTGATTCTATCTGGGGTCTTGATGTTGAACTATTTGGGTGAACGAGAAGCAGCGGCTAGAGTTGAAAAAGCTGTTCAAGATGTGGTGGCGGCTGGAGAGCGTGTGACTTATGATTTGGCCAAAGGAGAACCGGTAGGGACCCAAGAGATGGCTGAAGCCATTGCCGAAAAAGTAGCGGCTTAATCTGGCTTAGAGCAACTGATCTAAAGACTTAAGGTCGCCAGGATCTAACCCTCGGTGTCTTGAGACTTCAACGTTGAGATCTTGCCCCGTTTGGGTGGAGGTATCGAAGGGGATGGAGCAGTATGAGCCTACCCTCGAGTACTAAAGGCTAAATGGGACAGCTATTCCACCTGAAGCATAGATCCCAAAGATATTGCCATCAGGGAGTCGAATCGTATAATCAGCACCTGTTTGGTGACTGGCACAACATATACTCGATTTCTTCATGAATCTATAATTTTGCAGCATTATTTGTGCAGCCCTCACATTTCTGTTGGCGGCTTCTTTGAGATATGAGAGTGCCTTTTGAAGATCTTTAGGGATATGCTCACCTTCAAAATACAACTGACCAAGAACGTAATAGGCAT
>CAYSWV010000106.1:0-8254 GCA_964434865.1 uncultured bacterium | reverse complement strand
CTTGTGGAGTGAAACTCTGTATCAGCCGCTACATTCCGAATTTATAATTGCTGGCCTTCGGCTTATGCCCAAGACTGCGTCCAGCACTCTCTAAGGCAGTGACCTAGCCTCACGAGTGCGGTTTCAGGGCTTGTACTAAATCGTACCCAAGGTCATATAGCGATCTCAAGTGAATTGTGAACGGTAGAGCGACTCAGAGCCTTGCACCTCAGCATCTTGTTTTCACGAATCAAGCCGGATCACTATAGGAAATAGTTGTTCCTCATTGTGCTCTAGTCCACGCTTACAGCTGTAGGCTTTACCTAACATTTACTTGCACTCGGACCCGCAGGCGGCTGTAATAGCTGCACAACTTTTGGGGTCCCTCTGCCCGCGGGCCGGTAAAGTTGGGCGTTATGCAGGCAAGCGGTATTACTTGTCTTTAGGTCTGCCTGACAGCTGGATTAATCGGAAAGCGGCTGAAGCTAAGGCTAAATTAATCGAAAGTGATATGGTTTTTGATCGCTTCGATCCTACTCTAGCTAAATATAAACCCAAGCAAATAGAGGATGAAGCCCCCACAGTGGGGTTAAAGATTACCCCCAAAACAGAGCTGGCCGAGTTATGGACTCAGTACACCGAGTTTAAGCGACCTAGTTTATCTCCCAGTACCCTTGCCAAAGACTTCTCCAAAGTGGCTAACTGTATTAAGAATCATCTACCGTCACGCTCTCTGGAGGATGCCGTTCTGATTCGAGATTGGCTAATTGAAAATCGTACTGTGAATGCTGCCAAGCGGATCTTGACTCAATTGAGTGCATGTAGCGAGTGGGCTAAAAAGTCAGGGTTAATCGCAGACAATCCATTTTCATGGCATGGCTAAAGATATCAAAGTACCCAAAGGTATCGACGATGAAGGCGATATTGATCCCTTTACACTGGAGGAAAGAGACCAGATTATTCAAGCCTTTCAATCTGATCGCTACTATGGACGTTATGCCCCGTTTATTCAATTTCTCTTCTTAACAGGATGCCGTCCGTCTGAAGCTGTGGGGTTGCAATGGAAGCATATCTCAGAGGATGGTCGATTGATTACATTTGAACAAGCGGTTGTTCAAGGAGAACGTAGGTTAGTCGTCAAGCCTTATCTGAAAACTCAAAAGCGACGTCTTTTTCCTGCGAACGAGAAGCTTGCAGCTCTATTGCAAAGTCTCAAAACGGAGAAAACAAAACCTGAAGATAAGGTATTTCCGTCACCTCAAGGGACTTGGATCGACATTCATAATCTAGCTTGCCGAGGGTGGAAAACAATCTTGGAGCAGTTAGAGGGTATCGAGTATCGCAATCTCTATCAGACCCGGCATACCTTTGCCACTCTAGCGATTCAACATGGTCTGGGAGTTAAAGATCTGGCCAAGGTCATTGGCAACTCACCCAGGATGATCTTTAAACATTACTTGGGTGGATCCAGACAAATTCAAGTGCCTGAGTTTTAATCGAGTCGATACCTTTTTATCATTGAACTGCACTAAGATGCTTTTGCTTATTCGAGAACCTGTAACTCACGAACAAATAGATCAGATGGCCCAAGAATTTTATGGCCTGAGAATCAAGTTAGCTGTGGATGTAGCTCGTGAGATTCTGGCCGGCGGAGGTGCTCTTCATTATGATTGTGAACAGGTCCTCTTAACTGATGGTAGCCAACAGCAAGATGTCTGGGGAGCTGACTGGTATCCCACTACTCGAATTGTTGAGTATGACTCCCTGATCAATCTCCGGCCCCAACAGGGTAACCGTAGTACGGAATTACTAGACCTCAGACTCAGAGCTAAAATCAAGGCAATTATTTACCATCTACTAGAGGTTAGCTAATGGAAAGAGAGACTCTCTACAATACCTTTAGTCAGCTGGAGTGGAAACAGCAGTTGGGACACCTGGCTTCTACACTAGCTTCAATATCTAAACGAGCTGTAGATCAAGATTTTGATCCCTTAACCAAACAACTTCTCAGAGAAGGAGCCTTGATGATTGAGTGGTGTTATCGGAATGTCCCAGAGGTCTATCACTTGGAGTTAGCTAATTTACAACGAGAGTTACTGACATGGGGGAAAGACTTTCCCATTGAGGGAACTCGTCACCTGCTGATTCTTCATACTCAGAACCAATCAAATCGTGTGATGCAAATGGCAGGGCTAATTGCAGCCTGAAAAATGCCCAAGGGTATCGAAGATAAAGGCAACATTGATCCCTTTACACTGGAGGAAAGAGACTGTTGGAGCGAAGACCAACTAAACCAGATCTCAAGAGTTTAGTCTTTCCAGCCCCCAAGGGAGGTCCAATTGATGATCACAATTTTTCGCAACGGATCTGGCGAAAGATCTTAGATCGACTTGAGATTGACTATCGAGAACCTTACAACATGAGACATACCTTTATCAGTCACTCATTAGAAGCAGGTGCTAATCCAGTTCTACTCGCTCAGTTGACGGGTCACAATGTGAAGACGCTGTATGAACACTATGCAGGTTACATCAACAGTAGTCCACGGTTACCTGATGTATTGAGTCGGCCATAGTTCTAGGTAGAGATAGGGATCAATGTAGTATTATCCAAGAAATGCTTAAAGGAAGTAGATATATGGCAAAGATCCAGTTGAGCGAAGCAATTGAAAACCTGAGAGCTGAACTTCAAAGTGCTCAAGACCAAGGGAAGGATCAAGATCTTCAATTTAGACTTGGACCTATTGAGCTTGAGTTAGAGGTTGTAGCGGAGAAAGGGGCTGAAGGAGAAGCAAAAGTAAATTGGTGGATCTTTGGTGGTGGTGTTAGCGGAAATGTTAGTGATGCCAGTACACATAAGATCAAACTGACGTTACAAGCTGTTGATAAGAATGGTAAGCCTATCCAGGTTGCGAATAGTGCTGAGCGTGGTGGTTGATGTCCAATATTGCGAGTAAGAGATTATTAGATTATGACTTACAAACGAGCTGTACAACTTTATGATCCAGTTAGGCAGAAAGGGGGAACTGGGTTTTTCATCACAGATCGCCTCATTCTGACTGCACGTCATGTGGTTGCCGACAATGACCAACTAGCCCAAGCAACTTATGATCTGCGGATTTGGGGTCATTTTAAGGAAGGTGAAGATCTGGACTGGATAGATCAAGGCTGTTCTTTATGCAAAGCCCTTAAACGAGATCTTGCTTTACTCAAACTAAATGATGATCAACCTGCGATGTCTTTCCCTGAAAACGCAACGATCTCGTTTGCAAAACTGAGTCCTGAAAATACTTTTCCTGCGAGTGGAACGGGTTTTCCTATTGTTCAAAGATACAACAATAAGCAGAGTCCAGAACCCCTTGAAGGTCAACTCAGCTCATTGGCAGGTTTAGGAGAAGGCCAATTACGTTTACAGGTAAGTTCCATGAATCCAGATAAACCGGAAGACTGGCAAGGGATTAGTGGAACAGCTCTACTTGTTGAGGGCTACTTGGTTGGTGTTGTAACTGAAACCAACAAAGGTTTTAGAGAAAGGGCATTATGGGCAGAACCGGTTTCACATATTACAGATGATCCAGATTTTTGCCACCTTGTGAACGGTGAGTCAGACATTTCGGTCGAGATAGTTGATCTACCTCAGCAAGCTGAAGATCGTAGGTCAATTATTCCTGAACAGCTAAAACCTAAACAAATGAAAGATCTACAAAATGCTTTGATTGCTGCTTTCCCTGAAATAGATGAGTTGGAAATATTGGTGCAATATTCTTTGGGAAATCCCTTGAACCGAATTTCTAGGGCTAACACCTATGACAAGCTTGTGTTTGATCTGCTCAAATGGGTCAATGCAAGGGGTAAAGTAGTTACTCTGATTAATGCGGCAATTGAAGCCAATCCAGATAGCCCAGAGTTATTGAATTTTATGGATTCTTTGTAGTAATTAGTTGATTAATGTTATGCAAAACTTAGAAATTAAAAGCTCGCACAAAAAGCTATTCAAGCCTTTATGTATAGCCCTAAAGAAGGCTGTTCCTGAGGATGATCTTGAGCAGTTGCTATTTCTCTATCTCGGGAAAGACTTGAGTGATATTCCGAAAGCACCTACTTACCCCAAGCAGATCTTTAATGTAGTCAAATGGGCTTATGATCATAACAAACTTCTGAGCCTTGTGATCGCAGCCTCGGTCGATAATCCAGATAATCCTGAGTTGAAAGCACTGATCAAGGATTATTTCCAACTGCTGTTAGAGATAGATGGTGCTGATCTGCTACCCCAAGCTGTCCTCTCATCACTTATCTCAATCTTGCGACCCATCACTGATTTTGCAAGATTTATTCTGCCTGCTTGTATCCGCACTTTACCTGATCTAGATGCTCATCACTCTGAGGAAAAAAACTACCTTGAACAGATGGAGGTTAATCCTGAAACTAAATGGTTGATTATCTTGCAGCTTCTTCTGAAAATCCATCGGTACAACTCAAAACAGGAAGCCTACATCATTATATTTATCCAACACCTGGAAAAGCTAATTGATCATAATTTAAGAGCTAGACTTGAAGCATGGTTGCAAGATCTCCCTCCAGAATTACAATTAAAAGCAACTATGAAATCTGAATCAAGATCCGATAACCTGCTCTATCCCAAAGAATCGCTAGAGCAACTGAGAATCCATTTCCTGATGATCGCCAGGCCTGAAATTACAAACCTGTCTGGAAAACTTGAAATCTATAGCTATCTGATCGTTCGTTTAAGTCATGATGGTCAAGTGATCAAAACTCATCCCTTGCAATTAAAAGTTCCTCAACCAGATGAGACCAAAACAGCTTCAGATCAGTCGTCTCCTGGTTTAACTTGTGATTTAATCAAAGCCTATCTACCTGAATGGCTAGTTCAAGGACAAATGGCTATTGATCAGCAATGTGCAGAGCTACAAATGACCTATCAACTAGATGCACATCCCATTCATGACTTAACGCTTGAATTTTGGTTGCCATTTGAGCACCTGACAGAACCTGTTGAACAATGGGAAATTTATGGTAAACCTATACGTGCAAAGCAACTTGGTCTGTTTGTGGGAAAAGAGTATCGAGTAGTAGTTCGTTCTTATGACCGATTTGAAGATCCAGATGCACTTAACAAGTTAAGACAAACCTGGCAATCACTAGCTAGTTTCTTGACAGAACCACTTGATCCTAATATGGATATCGACCAGAAAATAAAATCCCTTGACTGTTGGAGTCAGTTGGAGTGTATTCGTCAATTTCCTGAGAATCAGCCTGTAGAAGAGCACTGGAATTTAGGTGTTACTGTAACTTGTCGTTTGTGTGAACAAGATTGTAAGACCCAACGTGATGATCTATTTGCATGGATGCTAGCAACAGGTGTTCCACTTTGCTTATGGTCAAGAAACCATACCTTACAAGATCTCCAAACTCAAATGCAAGAGATCCTTAATCGAGATAACTTGCTACAAATTGATAACCTCTTGAAAGATGTCTGGCAGATCCGTAAGTCAGCTCATAAACCTTTGGGTGATCATCTTGGGATTTGGTTAGACGAGCCTAAGATTTTTGAAGAACTCAAGACCTATCAACGACGATCACAAAAAGTATTCCAGCAAAATGGTAGTCCTTACTAGAGGGAGACAGATCAATGAGTGAGACTTCAACGAATAACTGGCAGGTCTTTTATGGCGACCGTATTCAAAATGGCGACCGGATCAAGCAGCTGCCCCCGCCCCCGCCTTGGAGAACATTTCGATCTCAATTCAAAAGACCTGCAGGCTATGAGCAACAAATAGAATCTTATTGGGGTGAGTTGCAAGCCTTAGCAGAAACCGATGATAATCAACGAGATCGTCTACGAGGCCAAAGTTTCCGTATTCGTCGCGATCAAGGTAATATCATTCAAGCTGTAAATGCGGCTTTATCTCTCAGGCGTCCACTTTTAATTACAGGTCGACCCGGATCTGGTAAAACATCGTTAGCTTATGCCATAGCCTATGAACTCAAACTAGGTCCTGTCCTGATGTGGCCAATTACTGCTCGGTCTACTTTAGAAGGGGGGCTTTATCGTTATGATGCTATTGCACGCTTGCAGGATGCTCAGTTGCGTAAACAGCAATTTGAAGAAAGCCGCCTTCAACCGCAAACACGTAAACAACGAACCATTGGTGATTACATTCAGCTGGGACCCCTAGGTACTGCTTTTCTACCTACACCTTATCCCCGAGTATTATTAATTGACGAGATCGATAAAAGTGATATTAATTTACCTAACGATCTGTTGAATCTTCTAGAAGAAGGGCAATTTGAAATCCCTGAACTTGTGCGTCTCACTCAAGATGATCATGACTCAGAGGAGTCTCAACCACCAGCTCCGATCAACATTCGTACAGCCGATGATATCCAGATCCCTATCGAGGGAGGTAAAGTCCGGTGTGATGCCTTTCCCATCATTGTAATGACCAGTAATGGAGAGCGAGACTTTCCTCCTGCTTTTTTGCGACGATGTCTACGGATTGAAATGCCCAAACCAACAGATACTGATCTCTACAACATTGTTGAAGCTCACCTGACACCCGAAGTTGCTGATCAAATCAAGGATCTAATTGAACGGTTCATCACTAAAACTGACCAAGAAGCCAAACAACTAGCGACAGATCAATTGCTCAATGCTGTGTATCTGCGCATATATGGGGCCGAGATTAAGAAGGATAGTGAGCTAGAGAAACTGATCATGGCAGCACTGACTAATATTGGAGGGAGTTGATGTTAGAGCAGTTGGTTGCAGCCTTGGAACAACAGGTCACAGATCTGACTGCTGAGGACATTGCTGATATCCTCTGGATCACGCTGCACCAATGGCAAGGTCACTTCGTTACTGAGATCTCCCCAGATGTAACCCCCACCACAGATCTTCCAGATGATCCTCTCCCGCCACCTCCAGATCCAACGCCGTTACAACCTTCACAACCCCAGACTTCACTGCCACCACCACCATCTCCTCCTCCTCCTAAAATGGCCGGCGTGACAGCTAAGCGGCGGATTTCAAAAAAGGCAGAATCAACCTCAACACAAGCACCAGGCGCTGCTCTATCGTTACCTGATGCACCTTCATTACAGTACTCTCTAGATCTGTTAAAAGCGTTGCGACCCCTCATGCGTTTAGTGCCATCAGCTGAAGCTCGCTACCTGGATGTGCCAGCTACGGTCAAAGTCATTGCAGAGACAGATCTATGGATCCCTCAAGAACGACCTGTGTTAGAACCCTGGCTAGAGTTAGCTCTGGTGGTTGATGCAACGGCGTCGATGGTGATCTGGCAACAAACTGTCTTAGATCTTCGACGAGTGCTATCTCAATCTGGTGTCTTCAGAGATGTCCGTCTGTGGAGTCTAGAAGCTCAAGATACCAGCTTAATAGCCTCAAATGGAACCACACAAGAACATCAACAAGATCCCATCTTGTGTCTGTACCCTGGCTATGGTCCTGAGACTCGAAAGCAAAGTCCTTGTCAGCCTAAGGAACTCCTTGATCCTAATAGTCGGCGACTCATTTTAGTGATCAGTGATTGTATTGCACCTCGGTGGGAAACCCAGCAAATTCGAGATCTGCTGCAAATATGGACCACAAAAGGAGCTGTAGTTCTGGTACAAGTTTTGCCAGAGTGGTTATGGAATCGTACGGCCCTATTGGAGGTGACTAAGGGCAGGGTAGTGGGTCACCGTTTGGGGTCATCGAACCATTCCCTGAGCTTTATTCGGTTGGGTCGATGGCAACACCGGAGCCAAATAGGGATCAAGTTGCCCGTGATCACTCTAGATCCTGAGGTTGTTTCGGTCTGGAGCCAAATGGTAGCAGGTAAGAGTGCTGTTATGGCTCCTGGGTTACTCTTGACGCCTGTCCAAAAGCAAGAGATAGACCAGAATTATACATCTGATCATCAAGAAACTTCAGATCCCCTAACCCCTGCAGAACGGATCGAACAATTTCGGGAGTTTTCGTCACCTACGGCCAGAAAGTTAGTGGGTTATTTGGCGGCTTGTCCTGAGGTCAATTTGCCTGTGGTGCGTATGATCCAGGCAGCGCTTTTGCCGCAATCAAAACAATTTCATGTGGCTGAGGTATTGCTGGGGGGATTATTGAGGCCTGAGCTGCCCATCATGGTGCATCAGCAAGCGGATCACGTTCAATATGTGTTCCATGAGGGAGTTCAACCCCTGATCCGAGACACTGTTCCTCCCGATTACATGTTCAGATCACTATCGGCTTGGCTAAA
>CAYSWV010000105.1:0-8260 GCA_964434865.1 uncultured bacterium | reverse complement strand
ATCAGCCAAAAGCCGTCCTAGAAGGACGGGGCTTGTATCCCAGTTTTTCGGTCAACTGTTAACGATTGATGTGAGTAAGCAAAGGCAGTCTTTGAAGCCATGATGACTCTAATTTCAGTGATTATTCCAGCTTATAATGCAGCTGACACCTTGGAATTTACTTTAGACTCTGTCTTCAACCAGATCTACACCCATTGGGAGATTATTGTGGTTGATGATGGGTCTACCGATCAAACATTAGCCTTGACCACAACGCTTGCGCAATCTCATTTACAGTTGCATGTGCTCACTCAAGTTAATCAAGGTGTCAGCGCCGCGCGTAACACAGGTGCGGCTCAGGCTACAGGAGACTGGCTGCTGTTTTTAGATGCTGATGACTGGATTGCCCCTGACTACTTGAGCAAACTGGTTGACGTGATCTCAGATCAGCCTAATTTAGATGTTGTGCATTGTGGTTGGGTGCGAGTCGCTGCTGATGGGACTCAGTTTGATGAAAATAGACCCTCCCCTCAACCTGATCTCTTTCCAATTCTGGCCCAGCAATGTTTATTTACGATCCATTCCTGTCTGGTTCGGCGCTCAACGTTTTGGACCAGTGGGGGATTTGATAGATCGCTAAAGACTTGTGAAGACTGGGATTTATGGCAGCGGTTGGCTCGGCAGGGCTGTCAGTTTGGCGGGATACCCGATCTCCTAGCGTTTTATCGCATGCAAGCTGGATCACTCTCTGGCAATGGGATCCAGTTCTTTCAAGATGGCCTCAAAGTGCTTAATCAGGGCTATGCACCTGATCCAAGGGTTACGCATCCTGTACCGGCTTATGCTAACGGCTTGCCCTCTGAGGCCTTATCTACCTGTCAGTTTTATTGGGCTATTTGGCCACTTGGACTGGTATTAGGGGCTGGCTTAGATGCCAAACCTTTGCTGCAGCAGCTATCCAACAGTGCTCCCAGTTTAGATCCTGATCAAGTGGCTCATAATTTGTTCAAGTCTATGCCGATTGCCACTCAGTCTCTGCCTAGTCAATGGTTTCAGATTTGGCAGCAGCGATCTGCTTTGATTAAATCCTTTTTAGGTGAACTGGAATGTCGGTCGCAGGCCCCAGCATTAGCTCTACGAGCCATTCGCCAGTTGGAACGCTTGATTATCAATGCTACCCCTCTAGAGCAGCTACCGCTAGCACTGGGTTACACCTATGGGGTTCGACTTGAGGTCACTCATCCGATCACAAGCATGAAGCTACCCTCAGGCTTAGACCGATTGATAGGCCAGGTTGAAGTGCAGGGACACTACCTAGGATCTCTAGAGCGGCCTGCTTGTGGAGAGTGGGTATCGGAGCAGGTCATTAAAGATGGCATTGCTGATCAATTTTGGTGGCAGATCTTAGGCCACTTTTATCAGCAAACAGTTTATCCAGTGGGGGCTAATCATAATCAACTAGGTTGGGTTACATTTTTACGGGATCTATGGAATTGGCCTTCAGGGGTAGAGCGTGACTTTTACCTGTCAACTCAGGTGGATCCTAAGGCACCTCACATTCAAGTTGATGACAACCTGATCCGGGTAGAAGTCAGTGAAGTTCTGGCTACTTACCATGCGGCGGGGCCCTCTTTATCAATACTGGTGACAGTGGGAGGTGTAGGCATAAGCTACTTGGCTTGTTTGGGCCGTCCACTGCAGCTGTCAGCATCTGATCTGCGCCGAGCTATTACCACGCTTCTGGGTATAGAACTGGGTAAAGTGGCTGTCCGCGAAGCTTTAGTGGGTCAATGTTGGTCTCATGTAAGCTCGCTTCGATCTCGACTCATGGATCAGGCTAGCCAGACTAATGGGTCTAGTCTATTGGAAAACCGATCTCAGACTTTGGTGCTGGGGCGACGGGATCAACCTATTGGAACCAGTAGTTGTCGTTGGGCCCTATTACCTGCATCTGTAGCCTATCAACTCAAAACCATGGCACACCAAACGGGTGAGTCTATCATCTATAACCCCGATCAGACTGTTGAATCCATTGTCTATGCTCCTGAAGTCAGTTGGGGCACTCCCCAAGTTTTCTCACTCAACTCGCTTTTGGCCACGGAACCTTTTTGGCTATCCCTTCAGCGTCGAGCAAGTCAGTGGGTACAGGCTATGTTGAGTCGGATTCATCAGTCGGATCATAGATTGAAACGCTGGTTTGCACCCTACACAACAACTGCCTACCTACCGATATTGAGCTATCACCGCATTTCGCCGACTGGATCTAGCCATCTTGGGGTACTGTCTCCTGAAGTATTTGAACAACAGTTAAAGTATCTTCGAGAGAGTGGCTATCGTAGCATTGATCTTTCAACTTGGCAGCAAGCACTCTTAACTCAATCTCCGGTGGCAGGTAAAGCTATCATTCTTAGCTTTGATCATGGGTTTCAAGATTTTTTCACTTATGCCTATCCTCTACTCCAGCAATATGGATATTCAGCTACTGTATTCATTGCTACAGACTATGTAGGGCAACGGTATCAATCGTCGTTATCATCTGATCAGATCTCGTATATGACTTGGGAGCAGATTCAGGCTTTGCAGGCTGCAGACTTTGAATTCGGTTCAGCCATGGCTAGCTATAGACCGCTAACTGCTCTCTCCATAGCAGACATTGTGGCTGAGCTGGCTCAATCTCGAGGTTTGCTATCTCAAGCCCTAGGCCGATCAGTTCAAGCCGCAGTTTATCCCCATGGAGAGACGGATTCAGCTCTAGCACACCTAGCAGGTGCCTGTGGTTACACTGTAGCGGTTTCGGGCCAGATTGCCTTTAGTCAGTTAAGTGACTCTTTACTGGCGCTACCTCGTCTAGCCATAGCTAAGCACGATACACTTGAAATGTTTATCTCAAAACTAAGAGTCTTTTGGTAACTTATGATGGTGTCATGATCGACTGGAGTTCATCTATTGAGTTCAGGTATGGATTAATCCACATCTTTCGATGCCTAATTTGACAAGTAATTAGTTTGACCAGTAAGTTGAAACTGCTCGTTGTATTAAGGACTTAGTTTAAATCAGAAGACTATGAATACCTCTGTGATCATTCCTGCCTTTAATGCCGCAACCACTTTAGATAGATCAGTTCAGTCCTTACTAGCTCAAACCCAATCCAACTGGGAAGCTATTATTATTAATGATGGATCAACTGACAATACTGCCGAAGTAGCCACCCAATTCAGTATTAAAGACTCTAGAATTCGAGTGTTAACACAGCCTAATCAAGGGGTTAGCGTTGCACGGAATACGGGTATTGCTGCCGCTCGCTATGACTGGCTATTGTTTTTAGATGCCGATGATTGGATTGCCCCTCACTTTCTTGAACGCATTTATCAACCTCTGAGCCAGGATGCCAGTTTTGATTTGATCCATTGTCAGTGGTCATGGGTGGCGGCTGATGGGACTCGACATGATTATCCCCTACCTACTCTCAAAGATATGTTTCCCCAGACTGCTCGTGGGTGCCCCCTAGCGGTGCATGGCTGTGTAGTTCGTAAAGTCGTTGTAGAAGCTGTGGGTGGGTTTGATCCATCATTGCAGACCTGTGAAGACTGGGATCTATGGCAAAAATTAGCCCGAATGGGAATTCAGACGGAAGGCGTTCCTGAAGTTATGGCCTTCTATCACATGAGAGCCGGGTCTTTATCCAACCAAGCCGATCAAATGTTGAAAGATGGTCTCGTGGTGATTGAGCGAGGCTATAGCTGTGATCAACGGATACCCGATCCAATTCCAGACTATTGCAATGGATTACCACCGGTTGACTTGTATGAGGTTAAGTTAGGGTATATAGCCTCAGTTGCGGCTTTGTTGGTGGGGGTTAATCAGGATGCTTGTCGAATTTTAGCTGCTATTGAAAGTCAAACACTGCCAAGCTTGGATCCCCATGCCATTGCCTATGCTTTTTTTGAAAGTACACCTCTGCCAACCTGCCAATCCACTAAACAACTCTACTCACTTTGGACTTCAAGACAATCTTTGATTAATCGGTTTTTAGAGGCATTAGCAGCTAAAGTTCAGATCCCTCAGTTGGCTGAGCAAGTTAACCAAGAGCTGATCGAGTTAATCTTAGAACATGCTGATCTACCCTTGCCCGTTGCTGAAGCCGGTATTTTTGTGGATCAGATTGAAATTACAACTCCGATCAAAGATATCTGTCTCCCACCATCGACCCAGCAGTTTTTTGCCATTGTGACCTGGAACGGTGATCGAATAGGCGTGGTTAAGTTGCCTAGCTGTGATGGTAAGGTATCGGCCTGGGTGCTAGTTGATGCCATTGCCGCTCAGTGGTTTTGGATTATTCTAGGCCGTTACTTTGAACAAACAATTTATTCTCAGAGAAATGACTTCAAAGTTTTGAGAGACTCTCAATCATTGCCATCCATTCATAGTCAGAAGGGCTGGGAGACCTTTTTGCAGGAATTTTGGGGCTGCCCAAAGTGGGCTGAGGCTGACTTTTATCGATCGACTTCTAGCCAGAAACAGGCTCCACAGCAACTAGCAGAATCAGGATGGATCACCATTGAACTAAGTCAGCCTCTACCTAGAGTGACTTTTAATACTCGGGAATTAAGAATCAGTTTAACTTTAGCTGGGGTAGGTATAGGTGTCATATCATTACCAGCGCCATCAGCCAACAAAACAACAATCTTGTCTGCTCAAGATCTCCGGGTAGCCATTACAACTGAGGGTGGACTGGAGTTATGTCGAGGTGCTGTCCGTGAAGCTCTAGTAGGGCATCAACCTCCTCAATCGTTGCGGGTCGCTTTACAAGCTAAAGCCCAAAAAACAGCTGAACTCACTGATATGGACTCGTCTATTCTCAGGTTAGGTTATCGGTTTGATCCCTTAGGCACCAGTGCCTCGCGTCGAGCTCAATTACCCATAGCTACTCACGCTGCTGTGTTAGAGCTTTTAGCCACGACCCATGAAGCTTACTATCCAACTGATTTGAACTCGCAAGCCATTACCCAAATTGTTTATGATCCAGGCTGGGTTGATCGTCAGATCTCTCAGCGGACGGCCAGGACAACGGTATCCCAGCAAAGGCCAGTGCTATCAACACAACAGTATGATCGGACGTTTTTTGAAAAACTATTTGCTAGCCAGCCTAACCCTTGGAAATATACCAGTAACTATGAGCAAATCAAATATCAGCAAACCTTGTCTCTGTTACCTGCTCAACCCATCCCTAAAGCTTTAGAATTAGCTTGTGCTGAGGGTCACTTCACTCGTCAATTGGCCCCATTGGTCAACGTGTTGGTGGCGGCGGATATTTCTCAAGTAGCCCTGGATCAAGCTGCTAAACGATGTCAAGAGTTTGAACATATTCGCTACTATCAACTGGATCTGGCCAAGGATCCAATCCCTGAACAGTATCACCTCATTGTTTGCAGTGAAGTCCTCTACTATGTTGGCCAAATAGCTGATTTGCGACAAGTAGCGTTGAAGTTAGCCAATGCCTTAGAGCCAGATGGCTACTTATTAATGGCTCATGGTCATGTTTGGACCGAGGATCCTGATCAACCTGGATTTGATTGGAATGTACCCTTTGGGGCCAAAACCATCAACACTGTTTTTTCAAGGCAAGGCCAGTTTAAACTAGTCAAGGAAATTGTAACCCCCATTTATCGCATTCAGTTATTTCAACGTAAACCTAGATTTCAATGGAATGGATTCCGATCTCCCTATCGGATCACTTATCTGCAACAACCAACGCCCTTACCGCCTAATGTTGAAAATCAGATCATCTGGGGCCATGCTCAAGAGCAACTAGACGAGGTAGATCTCACAGATCCTGACACGAGCCACTTTACCCATCAATTGCCTATCTTGATGTATCACCATATTGCTGATCAGGGATCAGACTCACTACAGCAGTGGCGACTGTCTCCACACATGTTTGAAATTCAACTGAAATATCTGTATGATTTGGGCTACTACAGCATCAGTCTTGATCAATGGTCTCATTCATTACGAACTAATCAACCCTTACCGGGTAAAGCCGTGGCTATTACCTTTGATGATGGTTATAAGACTTTTTTCACGCATGCCTGGCCGCTATTACAACGCTATGGCTTCACGGCAACTGTGTTTTTAGTAGCTAGTCGAGTGGGACATGTTAATGATTGGGATGATCATTACGGGGATCCACTGCCACTGATGGATTGGGATCAGATTGGGGAGTTGCAACAAGCGGGGGTCTATTTTGGTTCTCACTCTTTCACGCATCGATCCTTAACACGTTGTACGCCAGCGGAAATGATTGAAGAAGGTGCTCGTTCCAGGGCTAGGCTTGAGGAACAGCTGAATCAACCGATCAAAAGTATTGCATACCCTTATGGTCAAGTTAATTCAATGGTTGCTCATTTAATGGGCGCTTGTGGCTACACAATAGGAGTTACCTGCCATGAAGGCCTAAGCCAACTGAATAATCCAGCTTTACTGTTACCCCGCCAAGAAATCACAGGTCTAGATCGATTAAGAGAATTTATGACTAAACTGGATCCTTAATGTTTGTAATTCGATCTACGTTATGTTGAAGCTGGAGAACACCAACGCATGGGTCTAGATAAAGTGTCAGGTGTATGGCCAAAGAGAAGACTTAAAAATTCATGATCTTCAAATGTGTTATTTTCGGCATCAGCTTGTCTTAGGATCACCAAATTAGCTGAGGGGATCACATACATGCGACTCTTACCAGCGCCCAGTGCCCCAATCAGATCAGGATAACCATCGTGATAAATAGAGCCTTGATCAGGACCAATAGGCTGCCGATTAGGACCAAAGCCACCGGGTTGATTTAGCCATAGAAATAGCCCATGACCTGGATTGATAGCAGAAGGTTGGATCAGTTCAGTCATCAGAGTGGCATCTACGATAGATTGTCGGCGCCAGCTGCCATTATTGAGGATGAGTTGACCAAACTTGAGCCAATTACGAGCGGTGAGGAAGGCTCCATTAGGGATGTGGGGATTACCGGATGAATCTCGTTGCCAGCTGTCATAGGTGAGACCAATCGGCTCAAAAATACGTTGTTCCAGATACGTGAGGGGATCAGGATCTAAGCCTTGTTGTTGTAATTGCCGTTCCATCATGGCCCCCACCACGTAGTAATCACTCGGACCATATCGAAAAGTTGTCCCAGGTGTTGCTGTGAGTGATAGAAAATTGACCGCAAAATTAAATGTGTCCTTTGCTAAGGGATCGAGACCCTGAAGATAACGTAGGTTTTGATTCAATCCACTCGATAGGGTCATCAGATCATGGAGACCGATGGCATCTTTGCCAGGGTGCCAAAAAGAGCGATTCCACTCTGGTAGAATTTCAGCTGCAACTTGATCAAATGATTCAATCAACCCATCTTCGATCATGGCAGCAACCGCTACCGACCAGAAGGCTTTAGTACCACTAAATAAATGAACGGGAGCATCAGGGTGATGACCATTGGGATAGTCTTCAAACAAAATTCGATGATTGCGAGCCACAACCATAGTTAAGCCGCATCGCTGGGCTGAATACTCGGCTGCTGCTTCAAAATCTAAGGCGGATACAGGCACCTGTTGTAGAGCAACTTGATCAGGTGCTTGAGTTTTAGAGAGTTCCACAGTGGTGGCTGCACCACATCCGACAACTAATAAGCTCACTGCAACTGTAAAGATAGCTCTCATCCCTAGACCCTAAGCAACAAACGATCTCTTAGACTGGCCAAACTAGGATCAGGTTCATTAGGGTGTTGTCTGAGGCTGTCGAATCTCTCCCACCAGTTCCCAACCTGAAAATTCTTTATTAAATAAAAAGCGATAAGTCTGGGTTTGGCCAGCTCCAGTCTGCACATCAGCTTTAACGTTAACTGGTCGTCTTCGTCTCTCTAGGGTTTCTCGCTCATTTTCATCTCCATAAGCAATATTGAGCCGAAAAAAGAGGTCAGAGAAGCTAGGAGACAGGGTTACTACTTCAACTTGATCAAATTGGTTAGGATCAGGACGACTACCGGTTTCCTTAAGAATTTGGGCAGCTAACTGGGAGCGAGTATACTTTTCAACTTGGGGCTTGCCCTGACTAATTAAATCAGCTCGTTGCCAAAAAACACATCCACCCGTTCCTCCAAAAAATACTGCTAGAATCGCAAGGATCACAAATGGATTTTTAATATTGTTAATCTTGATTTCATATCCCATAAGGCGACCTCATGTTAACTTTATGTTCTGCCTAAACGACAGTAATTTAGAAAACTCCATGTATA
>CAYSWV010000104.1:0-8713 GCA_964434865.1 uncultured bacterium | reverse complement strand
TTTCTATTTCAATTACTTCTATTATTTTATTTGTATGATCAAGTACTTTTTATTATATATTAGTTTGACCATTTTCTTGTCCTATACCTACACCCATACCCAGCCCAATTCCTTCACCGATACCCAGTCCAGGCCCCAGTCCAATTCCTTCACCAGTTCCCAGTCCATTTCCTTCACCATCTCCTAGCCCAGTACCTTCACCGATACCCAGTCCAACTCCCTCACCTATTCCTGGTGTTGTGATCAATACCAATGATTCAGGGGCTGGCTCTTTACGAGATGCTGTGAATAATGCTCAACCTGGCGACACGATCACATTTGATCCTGCTATCTTTTCAACCAATCAAACGATTACCCTCAGTAGTGGACCCATCATTATCCCCAATGGTAGAGATTTGACTATTGATGGACCTGGACCTAGCCTTCTAACTATTAGTGGATCTAACTCTGATCGTATTTTTGTGATTGATACTACTAATGATGCCCCAACTGTACGAATCCAAGACATGACCTTAACGAATGGATTAGCTAATAGTCCGTCAATCAATGGTCAGGGCCGGATTGGGGGTGGTGCGATTCAATCTGACTATCAAGCTGATCTGACTATCGAAAATGTTGTCTTTCAAAGCAATGAAGCAACTGAAGTAGGAGGTGCGATCCATAGCCCATTTGATGCTGTTTTAACGGTTTTAAATTCTCAGTTTATTAATAACGTCTCTACAGCTAGCAATGATGAACAAGGGGGTGGCGCGATCTTTTTCCAGGGGCCTAATCAGCTGAGTGTGAGTGACAGTATGTTTTCTGGCAATCAGGGCATTAATGGAGGTGCAATCAACAACCTCACGGGCCGGGTGGTCATTGAACGATCTAGCTTCACAAACAACAATGTGCTTGCCGCTGTTTTTGCAACTGGGGAACCTAGAGCCTCCCTCAGAGGGTATGGGGGAGCTATTTATTCTGACCGAGTGAGCCCTGCATCAGATCCAACAGGAGGTATTTTGCAACTGATCGATAGCACATTTCAAAATAATAGTGCTCGAGCGGCAGGAGGTGCTTTGTACTTGTTTACAGGTGGCTCTGATGGATTAGAGGTCACCCGGTCTACCTTTGCTGATAACTCCACCATTGGCTTGCCTGGCGGTGAAGATGGGAATGGAGGTGCGCTTGAGCTACAGAGTAATGAAATTAATCAAGGAGCTACGATCGTTGAAAGTACTTTCTCAGGTAATCGGTCTGTTGATCGAGGCGGTGCAATACGGGCTCGTAACTTTGATCCGTTTGTGGTCACTAATTCTACCTTTGATAATAACGGCACCACTCGTGAGTTTACTGGCTCTTTCAACGGTGGCTTAGGTGGAGCTTTTATCCTCTCAGGAGCAACCGCTACTGTTGATGCCTTGATCACTAATGTAACATTCACTGATAACTTTTCAACTTGGGTTGGGGGTGCCATCAGTACAGGGAATAACAATAATCTGGTCCTCAACAACTCAATTTTTTCTGGGAACACAGCTCAGCAAGGTAGTGATCGGCAGGTGGCTTGTAATGTACAGGCAACAGGGTCTAACAATTTGCTATTCAGTGGTAATGGATCTGGTAGCTGTTTGAATCAAATCACGTCAACGGTTACAGATGATCCATTGCTAAATCCTCTAGCTACTAATGGAGGATCTACCCCAACTCGTGCCCTTCAAAGTGGTAGCCCAGCTATTGATGCTGCTAATGGCGCAAATTGTCCGGTTACTGATCAAAGAGGAGTCTCGCGTTCAGTACCTTGTGATATTGGAGCTTATGAATTTTAAGATCAGGCATAGTCAGTACTTGGATAGCACGAGGTGATAATGGCTGGAATTCGCCCTCAACGTTGGCAGATAGCCACAGCTCAATCTGAACTCGCCCAACAGCTAGCCGATAGTCTAGATCTGCATCCCTTGATAGCTCAAATCCTAGTCAATCGAGGGTTAGATACCGTTGAAGGAGCCCAACATTTTCTGCAACCTGAGCAGGTGTCGCTTCCTGATCCGATTCAAGACTTTCCTGATCTCAAGATCTGTGTGGATCGGCTGGCTCAAGCCATTCAAACTCAGGCTGGTATTGCGATTTGCGGTGATTATGATGCCGATGGCATGACCAGTACCGCCTTGTTAATCCGCACCCTACGACACTTAAAGGCCATTGTTAGCTATGACATTCCCAGTCGTTTAACTGAAGGGTATGGGATCAATACTCGGATGGTAACTGAGCTACATCAGCAGGGCGTTGCTGTCATCATTACAGTTGATAACGGGATCTCAGCCTATGAGCCCATTGAATTAGCCCGCTCGTTGGGGATGAGTGTGATTGTGACGGATCATCATGATCTGCCAACAACCCTACCACCAGCTGATGCGATCTTAAATCCGAAGTTAATTGATGTGTCGTCTCCTTATCGGGGGATGGCTGGTGTCGGTGTAGCTTATCTACTGGCTTTGACTTTGGCCGAACGGATGGGATCACGGCTGCCTCTGGAACGCCCATTATTAGAATTATTAACGTTAGGCACTATCGCTGATCTGGCCCCTCTCACAGGAATCAATCGACTGTGGGTCAAACAGGGCTTGCACCTATTAGTTCAATCGCAAATTCCTGGTATCCAAGCATTATTAGCCATTACAGGTCTCAATCGTAGTTCATCTCATGAGCCATTGTCGCCAGAAGCAATTGGGTTTGGGCTAGGGCCTCGGATCAATGCTGTGGGACGATTAGCTCAACCCAGTGTTGTCATTGAACTACTGACCACCGATGATCCTGATCAAGCTCGCCATTATGCAGCAGACTGTGAACAACTCAATCAGCAACGCCAACAACTCTGTACAACCATTGAACAAGCTGCTATTCACCACATTGAAACCGAAGGTTGGGATATTCAAACGGATCGAATTATTGTCATTCTGGGGCAAGATTGGCATCATGGCGTGATTGGGATTGTGGCTTCACGATTATTAGAGCGGTATGGGGCCCCCGTATTCATTGGATCCCAGGATGGAGACGAGATTCGTGGATCGGCACGGGGCATTCCTGAGTTTAATGTGTTTGAAGCCTTAGAGTTTTGTAAAGATCTTTTTATTAAGTATGGCGGCCATCCAGCAGCAGGTGGCTTTAGTATGGAATCCTCTCATTGGCCCCAGCTGTGTCAATACCTACGAACATTTGCTCAATCAACCCTGGCCTCCGATCAGATTCGGCCCTTAGTTAAAGTTGATGCTGAGGCGCAGCTCTCGATGATGTCTTTAAAGCTGTTTCAACAGATCCAGCAGCTCCAACCCTGTGGTATGGGAAATGCAGAGCCTGTCTTTTGGAGTCATCAGGTTAAAGTCTTAAAGCAAACGCTATTTGGTCAGGATCAATCTCATCTCAGACTACGCTTACGTCAAGCCCCCCAGAAGCGATCCTTTTCAGCGATAGTGTGGCGAGGGAGCCAGCATTACCCTTTACCCACTTATGTTGATGTAGCTTACTGCCTACATGCTAAAGACGATAAGGGAGACATTGAGCTAGAACTGGAAGTTAAAGGCATTCGTGAACCCCTCTCAACGATTGAGTCTACACCTGTGCAGCCGCCCACCCTCTTTAATACTTCTGTCCCTAGTCCCATAGGTAACAACACCTCAGCTTTAGACCTCCGTTATCGAGCAGCTCCAACCATTAACCACCCCGTTACCTGGCAAGCTGTTGATCGGATTTCGTCTTTACTGCCAACGTGTCAAGGAACCCTGCTGATCTATGGGTATCGCCGACCCCAAATTGCAGCCAAACACACCGCCTCTGAGTTGGTGATTCACTACGATCGCCCTCAAGCAGGGGTTTTGTATAGTGGCATTATCTTGTGGAGCTGGCCACCTTCTATTACCCATTTAGGTTGGTTGCTAGCCACCACTCAGCCCAGCCAGTCTGCTCTGACCATTTATAGCCACCAGCAGGCGATTCCATTAATTTCGGCTCCTAGCTTACGCCAACAACTCAAACAAGTCTTAGACACTACCCATCAAATTGATCTATTACGGTTGGGACAACAGTGGTGGCTAGCTCCTTCGACACTGGTAGCCGGACTCCGCTCGTTGGGATATACCTGTGATAGGTTTGGGAAGACTACCTCACTCGAAGATGAACTCGATAAGTTAGAGCGTTGGTTCACCAGCTCTTGGGAATCCGTTGTCACTGCGCTTGAAGGGCGATCAGCTGAGACCTAATGTAGGCCTAATGTAAAGTTGGCTACGTTACCGATTGATTTGGAAACTGTTATGAGGTATTCAGCCTCTCTTAAGGGTTCCCTTGGTACTCTTAGAATCAACACGATGATATTGATTGTTGCGTTTTCAATGCCCTCACCTTAGATATCTAATTAAGAGCAGTTAGCTCAAGGAGTTCGAGATGAATGAACCAGCCACAACGCCTGAAACTCAAGGAGAGAAGCGTCAATCTTGGCTTAAAATTGCCATTGGTCTCGGTGTAGTAGCCGCTTTAGGGATTGTTTTGTTTCAATTTGGCGATCAAATCCAGGCTTCACTTGAAAATGCTTTAGATTGGATCGAGGGCTTGGGTCCTGTGGGTCCAATTGTGTTTGTTGTCATTTATGCCTTAGCGACTGTCCTGTTTTTACCAGGATCTCCTTTAACATTGGGAGCAGGCGTGGTGTTTGGTCTAGTCCAAGGCACGTTATGTGTCTTAGTGGGGGCCACGATTGGGGCCAATCTAGCTTTTTTGGTAGGCCGCTACCTAGCTCGAGAACGAGTTGCCAAGATGATTGAAGGTAATGCTAAATTTGCTGCTATTGACCGAGCTATAGCTAAAGAAGGGTGGAAAATTGTAGGCTTGATCCGATTGTCTCCCCTGTTTCCCTTTAATGTTTTAAATTATGCATTGGGTTTAACCAACGTTTCCTTCCAGGATAATTTGCTAGGCACGATGGGGATAGCGCCAGGTACTTTTATGTATGTCTACTTTGGATCTTTACTAGGCAATACCCTTTCCTCAATGGATACTGAAGCCACCAACCCAGAAGCAGATAGAGTCAGGCTCATCATCAATGTTGTTGGTTTCATCATTACAGTAGCTGTCACCCTATATGTGACCCGAGTGGCCCAGAAAGCCCTAAAGGAAACCGTAGATGAACCCAGCAATGCAGCTGTTGAGAGTTAGTCTTGATGGGTTATTCCAGCACCACAGCCATTAGCCCTAGCCCCAGGGTAATCAGGCCAAACATGCCATAGCTAATGAATCGCAAGCGAGACAGCTGCATACCATGTAGGGGCTTCAACCAGCTAAAGCCAAGCGTATCCACAAACCGATCGAGTGCGGCTCGCATAGGGTAGGCGTATAGTGATTCGGTTTCTTCCATAAACACCAAGGCCACGAGCAAGGTTGAATAGCCCCACAACCCTCCCCATAAGATGGCAGAGATCCCAAGTACAAGCTGGTTTACCATGATCTCCTCACTAGATCTGATCCCACTCTAGAGTCAGGAATATTTCCGTCTAGCTTTGCAGTGTAGACGATAAGACCTGAAAGTTGGCATTCGAGATCTTAGAAAAGGATAATAATTGCTTCGAAAGGCTGACCTGTAGACCTAACTACCTGTTCTTCATTGAAATCAATCGTTCAACCCGCTCTCGGCTCAAACTGGAGCTACATCAACCGGCTCTCCAGTCCAGTTCGAGTGTGATCTAGCATGACGGCTAAATGGTCGGTTTTCCGAATCTTGCGAGATATGTCAAGTATTTGTTATATTTGTTTACATTGATTAACAGGTAAGCACGAGGTCTTAATATGTCACTCATTTTTTTGGTAAGTCTCTTGATTGCAGGTTGGGCCGCGGCAGCTCTGATCGGAACTCAAGCCTATTTTCGTGGGGAGCAAACCAAGCCTATTCATGAGCGCAACTGGCGTTCTCCTCGATTCCATCAACTAGCTCAGATCTTTACTGGCAATACCGTGGATTACTCACAACGAGCTTCGTCTTATCGGGCTGAGCAGGCTCTAAACCAATTGCTGGGCTAGGTCGTGTCAAGCAGGTGATCAGTCAAGCTGTGGATCCTCGTTGTCAAGGCGGGGATCTATGGTTATTTGATAAAATGTTTCATAAGGTAAACCAGACGATCTTGACTCAACCTTAAGGGCAGGCCAACTACCATGCAATCCTCTTCATATCCTGACGTTCGTGAATTACCTCTATTTCCATTGCCTGAGGTGGTACTGTTCCCGGGGCGCCCCTTGCATTTGCATATTTTTGAACCTCGCTATCGCATGATGATTAATACAGTGATGGAATCTGATCGTCGCTTCGGAGTCTTGCTCATGAATCCTGAGACAGGTTCACCGGAACGGATCGGAAGCTGTGCTGAGGTTTTGCAGGTTGAGCGACTACCTGATGATCGGATCAACATCTTGACCATGGGGCAACAACGGTTTCAAGTCTTGGAGTATGTTAGACAAAAGCCTTATCGAGTTGGTTTGGTCCAGTGGATTGAAGACGATAGTAGCGATGATCAATCAAAGACTCTTATGCAAGATGTCAGCACACTTCTCCAGGATGTGGTGCGCCTATCCAGTAAGCTAGCTGATCGGAAAATTGAATTACCAGAAAATCTACCGGAGTCGCCCAGTGAATTATCGTATTGGGTGGCCAGCAAAATTCAGGGTGCTGTTGAAGAGCAACAAGCTTTACTAGAGTTACGGACAACTACTGAACGACTCCAACGAGAAGCTGATATTTTGGAGTCCACTCGCAAGCACCTAGCAGCTAGGACAGTGCTGAAAGACACCTTCTCTGAGTAAGGTTAGACAGCGTTGTTCAACGTATTCGATTGACTGGCTAAAGTGTCTGACTCAATTGGTAACAGGCCGATTCAGGGTAGAGTTTCTGAGCATACGGCTAAGTCTAGGGTTATTTTTAGACACCCATGGACACCTCTCAACAGTACTGAGATTACGCTTGAACCACCTTTCAGATTCAACCATCGGTCTTATAGTGGAGTGGGAATAGCAAACCTAGTTCTGCTCAGAGGTGGCACATGAAATTTGTTCAAATCTTAGGCCAAGTGGGTAGTGTTGCTAGTTTGATCAGTTTGGGATTTTGGGAATCACCAGCCCTAGCTAGACCTCGTATTGGCGAACCCGCTCCTGACTTCACTAGTGAGACCACTCAAGGTGAAACCATTAGCCTAAGTGATTTTGAGGGTCAGGTTGTTGTTTTAGAGTGGACCAATCACCAATGTCCGTTTGTGGGTAAGCATTACAGTTCTGGAAATATGCAAGCCCTACAACAGGACGCAACTGATCAAGAGGTTGTGTGGCTCTCCATTATTTCCTCAGCACCAGGCCAGCAGGGATACATTGAGGTTGCGCAAGCCAATGAATTAACAGAAAGTCGTGAGGCCGTGCCAACCGCAGTTATCCTAGATCCGGAAGGGACCCTAGGTACCCTATATGCAGCTAGGACAACGCCTCATATGTATGTGGTTGATCCAGAAGGCGTCCTGCAGTACATGGGGGCTATTGATAGCATTCCATCAGCACAGATTACCGATATTGATCAAGCAGAGAACTATGTGAGGACAGCTCTAGATGAAGTTCTAGCTGGAAAGCCCGTTACCACTTCCACAACTCAGCCTTATGGTTGTACCGTGAAATATGGTAGCTAAGTTAACCCTAGGCCCTTTATGGATTCAGATCAGTTGCATCAGATGCTCAGTGCGGTAGCCGCTGGAACCTTGTCGCCCGATCAAGCTTTAACCCAACTCAGATATCTACCGTTTGAGACGGTGGGGGAGTTTGCCCGGATTGATGGCCATCGGTCTCTCCGTACAGGATTTCCAGAAGCGATATGGGGACCTGGAAAAACACCTGAACAAATTAGGCAAATCATGCAGCGGATGTCAGAGCGAGGATCGTTAGCCTTAGCTACCCGAATTCAACCTGAAGTTGCAGAAGCCATTCAACAACAGTTACCTCAAGCCCACTACTCAGCTTTAGCCCGACTCTGCTGGATTCCACAAGAGTTACCGACCTATCCTGGTAGCCTCAGTGTGGTTTCGGCAGGTACCGCTGATCTTCCTGTAGCCGAAGAAGCCGCATTAACCGCTGAACTTTCTGGCTTTCAAGTCAAGCGATTATGGGATGTTGGGGTCGCGGGGATCCATCGGTTACTCCAGAATCGAGCCTCATTAGAAGCTGATGTTTTGATCGTGGTGGCTGGCATGGAAGGAGCCTTAGCTAGTGTAGTAGCAGGGCTGGCCAACAGTCCCGTCATTGCCGTACCCACCAGTGTAGGTTATGGAGCTAGCTTTAATGGATTAGCTGCTTTACTCACCATGTTAAATTCCTGTGCAGCAGGGGTTGGGGTTGTCAATATTGATAATGGGTTTGGAGCCGCTATCATGGCTGGACAGATCTTACGGAGTGCAAGTCGGCTAGCCAACACAATGGGATCTTGAGCGGAGCCACTTCAGGCCATGGCTGAAAAATCACCAGGTTCTTCCCTCCGCTACTTACCTTTGATGGTGGGTAGTCTAGGAGGTGGTATCTTACTGCTCAATCGATTAGTCTTTACACCTGATCTGTTGACTAGTCAGTCTCGCTCGGATGCCATTGGCATTCTCCTAAGCGTACTTTTAATTCTCACAGGCTTACTCTGGCAGCAAATACAGCCCGTCCCCCCCGAGTCAGTCCCTTTAGC
>CAYSWV010000103.1:0-9609 GCA_964434865.1 uncultured bacterium | reverse complement strand
CCTAAAACTCGCCGATTTCGATTTTTATCCTCCCGGGGTGGATTGCAGACTGAGGGTAACCCAGATATACTCCTCATATTCTGAAACTTCCCTTTCGTAGTACCTAAATCTCGCATGCTTGAAAGTCGTATTGTTATAACTATGACGGCTACTTTCCTAGGTAGCCATTTACTTTTTGCTGGTCATTCTGTATGGGCTCAAGAGAAGGGCACTAAGGATCAGATTGTTCTGGCCATTCAGGGAGAGCCTGACGAGGGGTTCGATCCTACCTTGGGGTGGGGAAGGTACGGTTCGCCTTTATTTCAAAGTACACTTCTGAAACGAGATGCAAGCTTGAATATTGTCAATGATTTAGCAGAATCTTGGCAAGTAAACGAAGAGGGCACCCTCTGGACGGTGAAGATTCGAGAGGATGTAACCTTTACTGATGGAGAAAATCTAACGGCAGAGGATGTTGCCTATACATTCAATACAGCGGCTGGCCAGGGGGGAGTTGTTGATCTATCTGGGTTTGAGGAGGCCGTCGCTGTGGGTCCCTATGAGGTAGAGATACGTCTGGAGGAGCCTCGCAGCACTTTTGTTAACCGTCTGATTACGTTAGGGATTGTACCGGAGCATGCCCATGGTGAGGAGTATGCTCGTAATCCTATAGGATCCGGCCCCTATACCTTTGTGCAATGGCAAGAAGGTCAGCAATTGATCGTGGAGGCTAACCCTGACTACCACAACGGGAAGCCAGCAATTCAACGTTTAGTGTTCCTATTTGCTGAGGAGGATACAGCCTTTGCGGCGGCTAAAGCTGGACAGGCTCAAGTGGTAAGTGTCCCTCAGGCTCTAGCCATCCAAACGATTCAGGGCATGACGCTATATGACGTAGATAGCGTTGATAATCGCGGGATCATGTTTCCCTTTGTGCCAGATACAGGGGAACAGTCTGAAGCAGGTTACCCGATTGGCAATGATGTCACTTCTGATCTCGCAATTCGTCAAGCGATTAACTATACTTTGGATCGGCCGGCTCTCGTTGAGGGAATTTTGGAGGGGTATGGATCACCAGCATATGGACCTGTAAGTGGACTTCCCTGGGAGGAACCGCAGGCTAGTATTGATGATGCAGACTTAGAACAAGCCCGAACAATTTTGGCGACAGCAGGCTGGCAGGATACCAATGGCGATGGGGTTTTGGAAAAAGAGGGACTGAAGGCCGAGTTCACCGTAGTATATCCGGCCTCTGATAGCACTCGTCAAGCTCTAGCTCTGGCGGCGGCAGATATGATCCAACCGTTGGGCATTCAGATGAATGCAGAGGGGCGCAGTTGGGATGAAATTGAGAGACTGATGCACAGTAACGCTGTTGTCTTTGGCTGGGGCAGTCATGATCCCACAGAGGTGTATAACCTTTATCACAGCTCTCTGGCAGGAATCGATTTCTTCAATGCAGGCTACTACGAAAATTCAGAGATTGATAGTCTTTTAACCCTAGCATTTGGGGCTCCCACCGAGGCAGAAGCCATTGCCTATTGGCGAGCTGCCCAGTGGAATGGTGAGCAAGGTTTTACCACTAAAGGTGATGCCGCTTGGGCCTGGTTGGTCAATTTAGATCACACTTACTTTGTAGATGACTGCTTGGATATTGGTACTCCTCAAGTGCAACCCCATGGTCACGGCTGGCCTATTACAGCCAACATTGCGAGTTGGACCTGGACCTGCGAGAACTAAGGAGAGAATGGTGCAACCAATTTTACCTTTCCTCCTGAAATTCTTAGCCATCCGAGCGGTGAAGCTGGGGCTGTTATTGTTGGCAGTCTGTCTCTGTGCTTTTCTCTTAGTTAATCTATCTCCAATTGATCCAGTGGATGCCTATATTGGGGCTGATATGATGCTAGTGGGACCAGAACAGAAGGCCCAGATTGCCTCACGTTGGGGACTTGATCAACCTCTTTTCATCCGTTTCTGGCAGTGGTTCACTCAGCTACTACACGGCAACTTGGGAATCTCAATGGTCTTTAACCAGCCAGTTACTCAAGTTATTGCTACTCGCTTTGCGGCCTCTTTCAATCTTCTATTTGTGGCCTGGGTTTTATCGGGCGTCCTGGGGGTGTTGCTAGGGATTGGAGCGGGAATGACAGCTGGATCTTGGATAGACCAAGGGATCCGGCTATATGCCTACACGCTCTCCTCCAGTCCAACCTTCTGGGTAGGGTTACTGTTGCTGATTATCTTTTCGGTATCGTTGGGATGGATGCCCATCTGTTGTGCTAGTCCACCGGGGGTTTTACCAGAAGAGGTGACAATCTGGCAGTGGTTCCATCATCTATTGCTACCAGCCCTCACACTCAGTGTGATTGGTATTGCGAATATTGCGTTGCATACTCGGCAGAAACTAGTCGAAATCTTTAACAGTGATTTTGCCCTCTTTGCGTTTGCCCAGGGTGAGAACCGGGTGAGCTTCATCTGGCACCATGGTCTGCGCAATATTGCTCTGCCGGCGATCACGCTGCAGTTTGCCTCTCTCAGTGAACTATTTGGTGGATCGGTCTTAGCTGAACAGGTCTTCGCCTATCCGGGTCTGGGTCAAGCAACAGTGGAGGCCGCTTTGCGTAGTGATATTCCACTGCTGGTGGGAATTGTCTTATTTAGCGCACTATTTGTCTTTACCGGCAATACGTTGGCTGATTTAAGTTACCGGATCATCGATCCTCGTATTCGCTTAGGAGGTGAGCCATGACGGTCTTTGACCCTTCATCTTCTCGAGTGTCTGGTTTGTCCTCAAGAGGTTGGGTCTTTAATCGACGGCAGTGGACCCTCCTGATTGTGATCGGCTGCGGGTTAGGGTTGCTGATAATTTTAGGATCTCCTCTATGGCTGGGAGAGTCTGGGCTGAGCACATCATTACCTGATCGCAATCTCTCACCGACATGGGATCATGGGTTTGGAACCGACTGGTTGGGTCGGGATATGCTAACTCGGACGTTACATGGCTTGAGCTTAAGCTTACGAGTTGGCTTGCTGGCAGCTGGAATTAGTGGCGTATTGGGCACTATCTTAGGGTTACTTTCTGGCACTCTAGGCGGTTGGGTGGATGGGATTATTACTTGGGTCATTGATGTGTTCATGAGTCTGCCTCATCTGGTGCTACTGATTTTGATCGCCTTTGCGGTTGGGGGCGGTCTCAAAGGGGTGATTATCGCGGTGGCCTTTACTCACTGGACTAGTCTAGCTCGAATTGTCCGGGCGGAGGTATTACAGGTGCGGAGCTCAGATTATGTACAGGTGTCCTATAAGCTGGGCCGCTCTTCCAGCTGGATTGCCCGTCATCATATGGTGCCCCACGTGCTCCCTCAATTCTTGGTGGGATTAATTCTGTTATTTCCACATGCCATCTTGCATGAAGCTGGGCTCTCTTTCATTGGGATTGGTCTCTCCCCACACACACCAGCCATTGGCATTATCCTAGCAGAGTCTATGCGCCATCTCTCTACAGGGTACTGGTGGTTAGGGGTTTTTCCTGGCTTGGCTCTACTAATCTGTGTCAAAGCCTTTGATATCTTGGGCAACCACTTACAGGCGCTTTTAGATCCTAAATTGAGCCAGGAGTAGAGATGTTAACGGTTGAAAATTTAAGTGTCAGCTTCACTCTCTATCGTCAGGGCCTAGTGCAGAAACAGGTAACCCCGATTACAGATCTAGATCTCTCGGTGCAGGCTAGGGAGGTTGTGGCTGTAGTAGGATCTAGCGGCTCAGGAAAAAGTCTTTTGGCTCATGCGGTGTTAGGGATCCTACCTCGTAATGCTCAAGTTGGCGGTCAAATTCGGTTTAAGGATCAGACCCTCACACCTCAGTTGCAACATCGTCTCCGGGGGCGAGCTATGGCTTTGGTCCCTCAGTCAGTGGGCTATCTAAACCCTTTAAAATCGGTTGGATCTCAGGTCAAACGGGCGGCTCGCCTCAACGGTGTGACTGGATCCACTGTGCCTCAAGTGGTCACATCAGTCATGGAACGCTACAACCTGCCTACTTCTGTTCAACATCTATATCCATTTCAACTATCTGGGGGGATGGCTCGCCGAGTGTTGGTGTCAACGGCAGCTGTGGGGAGAGCAGAGTTGCTGATTGCTGATGAACCAACTCCAGGGTTGCATCCTGAAATTGTTAAGGAGACACTCGCTCACCTGCGGGAGTTGGCAAATGAGGGCCGAGGCGTGATTTTAATTACCCATGATATTGAAGCAGCTCTGCAGATCGCTGATCGAGTTGCTGTCTTTTATGCTGGCACTACAGTGGAGATCGCCTCTCCTCAAGATTTTGAATCCAATCGCCTGCGCCATCCTTACACTCAAGCTCTGTGGCAATCTTTACCTCGAAACCAATTCATCCCTGTGCCCGGATCCCAGCCTAATCCTGACAATCTACCTCAAGGGTGTCTGTTTGCCGATCGCTGTCCCTTTGTCACTGAGATTTGCCAAGAAAGTCGCCCGGAGCTAACTTCAGTACAGGCTGGTTGGGTGAGGTGTTTTCATGCTTAAGGGAGAGAATCTTGGCTATCGATATGGGCCCAATCAACGCTGGATCCTGAAGCATCAATCGATATCTCTAATCCCGGGCCAGCGCTTAGGTCTCTATGGCCCCAGTGGTTATGGCAAAACAACTTTAGCTAAGCTCTTAGCGGGCTACCTGAAGCCAACTGAAGGACACATCACTTTAGATAGTCAGCCATTGCCCAGTAGTGGCTATCACCCTGTACAACTGGTGTTTCAAAATCCAGAGTTGGCCGTGAATCCCCGCTGGCGTATCCACCAGATCCTCAGTGAAGCAGATAGGTTTGACCTTGAACAACTGCAGTTACTGAATATTGATTACAGTTGGCTCAACCGTTGGCCCCACGAGCTTAGTGGAGGTGAACTTCAACGAATTGCGGTAGCTAGGGCCTTAGGATCTCAGACTCGCTACCTTATTTGTGATGAGATGACAGCTATGCTAGATGCCAATACCCAGGCTCTGATCTGGCAAGCGGTCCTTGATGTGGCTCGACAGTGCCAGTTAGGGCTTCTCGTAATCAGCCACGATCGACCCCTATTAGACCGCGTCTGTGACCAGATTCTGGATCTGACACTTGGTGTTCCAGCCCTAGAGTCAGTAGCTCTGGAAAGCTAGGATCCTGGTTTTCACATTCAAGCAAAACTTGTTGAAGTTGATCTACTATACCTTCAGGTTGACTTCCAAAACTACAGATGACGAGCCAGGTAAGTAAGTAGGTCAGAGTTATTATCCTGCGTTGGATAACGGTAAAACAAGGGTTTCAGCCATTTTTAGTGCAGTTTATTTTCCCCGATCTACTTAAGTAGTCTAAAAAAGAATGCTTGATCTCGGTGCTTTATTATTGAAAGGACATGAATTCAAATATATTCTGAACTCTGCATTCAACACTCCATCGGATAGGACTAAACTGTTTACAATTTTAGGGATTTCTTTGATAATGGAATGCTTCTTTTCTGAGGTTTACTCTCGAAGTAAGGAAATATTTGAAAAGTAAGAATGATGAGTGCAACGGTTACTAGTAAAGGCCAGGTGACTATTCCCCAAGGAAATCAGGGATGCACTGCATATCCAGCCGGGGGATCAGCTAGATTTTGTTACTGCAGAAGATGGGCGGGTTTATCTTGTGCCTTGCAATGTAGATGTCCGGGTGGAGCATACAGCAAACCGCACATGAGTGCTACAAGTTGCTCAAAGTTGATCCATCCCATTCGTCCTTACATTTCAAGAAATTGGGCATTTTAGATATGGATCATTGGAATATCTACTAATATGGAAACTCCGTCTTAATTAAATGATAGATTAATGATTCTGAGCAGAATTCCTGTGGCTATTCGTTGCATATTGCTATCGGCATTAGGTTTTGCGATGATGTCGATTTGTGTAAAAACTGTGGCAGGCTATGGAATTCCTGTATTAGAGATTATGGCTGCAAGGGCGTTAGTATCCTTATTACTAAGTTACTTAGATGTAAAACGCAAGCATATTTCTGTATGGGGACATAATTATCTGTTGTTAGCCGCTAGGGGAACTGTGGGCACATTGGCGTTATTCTGTGTTTATTATTCAGTTACCACGCTGCCATTAGCTAATGCGACTGTCCTCCAATATACGCATCCCGCGTTTACTGCTATTCTGGCCCTAGTTTTTCTGGGTGAGTCAGTGAAACGATCAACGTTGATTTGCCTTATCCTAAGTTTTGTTGGCTTGGTGGTTATGGTGCGACCTGGAGCCAGTGGGGCAATATTGGGACTCCCACTATTGAGTGTAATGGCAGCACTGGCAGGTGCATTTGGCAGTGCAGTGGCATACGTGATCGTGCGTCAACTAAGTCAGACAGAAGACAGCTCCGTTATTATTTTTTATTTCCCTCTCATAGCACTTCCTGTTTCACTAGTCCTACTCGGCAATGACTTTGTTTATCCAGAATTTTATCAGCTTATATTATTGTTATTGGTTGGGGTGTTTACTCAGGTGGGTCAAGTTGGACTGACAAAAGCGATGGCTCTGGAAAAAGCGGGTAGAGTAACATCATATTCCTACATACAAGTTGTTTTTTCCTCCATTCTTGGCATTATCTTTTTTGCTGAAATACCTACTCTGTGGACGCTAATAGGTGGTACATTGATCATATTCGGGGCATTGATGAATGCTCTGGGGAAGGTTTAAAATCACGATACGTTCAGTACTATGAGAAGGAGCCTATTGCTTTCTCCCCTTGCCATAGGCGGGACCTACTACTTTATTTGCTACGATTGCAGTAAAGCTAACTGGTAGTTGCAGTCGGACACTCAGATCAACAGGATGTCTGTGGAGTATTTCAGATTCTCTTTCGTGCCGCTGAACCCTACGTTTGCCTAACTGCAATGGGTTGAGTATTACTGCTCTGGTTACTTACCGCTGTTTCTGATCCCTGGTAGCGTAAAGTTATCCAACTGCGGAGAGGATCCAAACAGGCATTACTCCACCAACTGCAATGCCAGCTTCACTAATATTTCATTGCACTGTCGCGCGCTGAACCGGAGGTAAGGCTATCCATGACAGAGTCGAACCCACTCTCGCTCGCTAGGACCTGGGACCTTGTCGCCGACGGCTTTGACCGGTCTGTCTGGGATCTCTTCAGCCAATACGGACGTCATGCACTGGAGATGGTCGACCCACCTTCAACAGCCCACATCCTCGATGTGGCATGCGGTGCAGGTACCCTCTCCATACCGGCGGCTAGCCGCGTTGCCGTAGTCACCGCCGTGGACTTCTCACCCCGAATGGTCGCTGCAATTGGTCGACGTGTTGAAGCGAGTGGTCTCACGAACGTTCATGTCAGCCTTGAAGATGGTCAGGCTCTACCATTCAAGGATAATAGCTTCGATGCTGTGTTCTCCCTCTTCGGCCTGATGTTCTTTCCCTCACGTGAACAAGGCTTCAGAGAGCTGGCACGTGTGCTGCATCCTGGCGCTACAGCTGTCATCTCGTCGTGGCCTCCCATGTCCACGTCCCCTGCGATGTCGGTCATGGTCGAATCACTTGCTGAGGCATCGAATGCCCCCATGCCTGATCTCGATGTCCCTGGTCCCTTGGGCACTGAAAACGACATTCGGGCCGAAGTCGAAGCCGGAGGTCTCGATCTCATTGAGATCCAGCGATTCGAAGGTCATCTCGAGGCTGAGACGTTCGATGTGGTATGGGGCATCGCCCACGATGCGAACGCCCATCTTCAGGTTGCAAAGCAGCAGCTGGGTACAGAGTTCCCCAAGATCGTCGATAAGCTCGCGACAGGCTTGCGGCGGCGTCTGGGTGAGCCTCCCTACAAACTCCTGCTTCCAGCCTTTCTGAGCCTTGTGAGGGCGCCGTAGCTTTCCACGATCCCATCTCTAGGTTCTACAGCTGGGATCAGCAATCGAGGCTGCCATCTAACAAGACGCTGCAGCTGACGAGTGCCGACGTCCCCTCGGGGTGCAAGACTCACATGCATAGGATTCAAGGGAAGCAGGCTCGCTGAGCGTAAGGCCAGTGCTCACAGCTTAGCTACGACGTTATGCCACAACTTTGCCCCCTACTGTGTCAGGCAGTTATCCAGAAAAAAAGCAGCTTGCATCGCACAACCCAGGATTCTAGCCTTTAGGTAAATTATTTTAGTTAACCTCTGCCCCAGGTAAACAGTGAGCATAGACCCCATGACTTCCAACTATCTCCGCGATCTGATTGGCTACGGACAAAATCCGCCGCACCCACGGTGGCCTAACCAAGCCCAGCTAGCACTTCAGTTTGTCATTAATTACGAGGAAGGGGGAGAAAACTGCATTCTCCATGGAGATGCCACCTCAGAAGCGTTCTTGTCTGAAATCATAGGCGCACAGCCGCTGTTTGGCGTCCGCAACCTCAATATGGAATCAATGTATGAATATGGTAGCCGAGCAGGCTTTTGGCGATTGAATCGGCTGTTTACCGAACGAGAGTTGCCACTGACAGTCTATGCCGTTGCTATGGCACTAGAAAAGAACCCAGCGGCTGGTAAGGCAATGGTGGACGCCGGGTGGGAAGTGGCTAGCCACGGCTATCGATGGATTGACTATCAGTATGTGGGAGAAGATGTGGAGCGATCGCACATTCAAAAAGCTATCGACATCCACACCCAAATCATTGGCACCCGTCCCTTCGGATTCTACCAAGGCCGCAACAGTCCCAATACACGTCGCTTAGTTGTTGAAGAAGGTGGCTTTCTATATGATGCCGACAGCTACGCTGACGATTTACCTTACTGGAACCATGACTATGGCAAGCCTCACCTTGTTATCCCCTATACCCTCGACGTTAATGATATGCGCTTCGCTACCGCCCAAGGCTTCAATACTGGTGACCAGTTCTTCACCTACCTGCGCGACACCTTCGATATGCTCTACACTGAAGGTGAAATCGCTCCCAAAATGATGAGCGTTGGCCTGCATTGCCGTCTCTCCGGTAGGCCCGGCAGAGCTGCGGCCCTCGCTAAATTCCTAGACTATGCGAAAAGCTATGAGAAGGTTTGGATTTGCCGACGCATAGACATTGCCAGACATTGGCACGAAAACCACAAATCTAATTCATGATGTGACAATTCTACTGTCGCATGCAGGTCAGCTTGCATCTGATGCAGATGGGCCATCACATTCCTCAGGTAGAAGAATCCGGTGGGTGCGCCCTGGAGGATCTGGGCAAGGTGACTAGCTCTGTGCTAGAGGTAAAGCCAGCCATCTTCGGTGGAGGCTAGGAGAAGTGACTGGAGTTGGAAGGCAATCGCTCTGCACTGACCATTCCCTGATGAAAATTCAACATCTGAGCATTGCAGCCAACTGACGGATCACACAGAGAGTCTAACGATAAGGGCAATCGATTCCTTGACTCTCCCAGAGCCAGGTACATTGAAAATCTGTCAATGCTTGGGACAAAGCAGACCCGTAAAACACTATGAGTACAGCAGAAAGAGCTAGCAAAATTCTGGACCAGATAAAGTGACGAAGATGGATGCTAAAAGCTGAGTTTTGGTTGATCAGTCGCTTATAGACCCAAGGTGTGTCTACCAAGACGAATAATAAA
>CAYSWV010000102.1:0-9757 GCA_964434865.1 uncultured bacterium | reverse complement strand
GCATTGCTGCCACTAGAACCTGAATCTAGCGCGTCTACCATTCCGCCAGTTCCGCGTTTGTTGTGACCTTTTGTTGTGACCTATTTAGTTAATTTAGGTTGAACTGTGTGATCATGCAATTCCTTCATATAGACTTATCAGTCTGTCTTATTGGAGATTCAATGTCAAGCACTTGGAGTGGAGTTGGATCGGTCTGAATGTTGGTGTTGCCAGTAATGGGCATGCATACTAATTACTTTTTTAAGGGAGATGGGTAGCCAAGTATGAAAGTGACCTAGCGTATACCCGATCAAGCTAACCATGGAATGAAAGCCAAATTTCCCAAGAGCAAGCCAATCTTGATGTTTCCAAAGCTCTTGAACAACAAAGGATGCGTATGAGGATCCTCGCCCCAGATCTTGTGTCCCTAGGTCAAGTTGATGGAAATTTTGTCTAGATCGATAGACGCCTGTATCAAAGTAACGTTTGAAAAGCTGGATCCATGAATATTGATGGGAATGAAAGACTTCGGCTTCAGCTGTATAGATAATTTGATAGCCAGCCATGATCGCTTTATAGGCAAATAGGGCATCTTCTCCCATAATTTCAGTTTCAGGAAAGCCGCCTAACTCGCGAAAAATTGACAGTCGGTAGGCAGCACAAGCATTAGAGAGAAAGATGATTTGAGATCCTAACTGAGGTAAGGTCTGGAGTGATTGGATCCGGTCGTGGTTTGGATATTTGTATTGTCGATCTAAGCGTTCTAGAATCGTGGCACCCTCATGAGGTCGTTGTCGGGCATACGTTGCTGCCACGGTTGGATCTTGAAAAGGCTGGAGTAATCGGATAAATAAGTCTGGATGAGCAGGTCTTGCATCTTGAGTCATGAAAATCACAAAGTCACTGGTGCACAAGTTCAAACATAAATTCCTGGTTTTGCCATGATTAAACTCAGCTTGCTGAATCTGATGGTAGCTAAACCCAGCTTGCTGCAAGATTTGAGGGGTACCATCTTGACTACTGGAATCAATAAAAAGGGTACACTCTGGAGGTAAATAAGGAAGCAGGGTAGGCAAGTAAGCTGCCGCATTGAGTGTTGGAATCAGAATGGTCAATGAAGTTAGATCAGCAGCGTCCATAAGAGATTTCTTAGTAATCCATGTTTAAACAAGTGATAGGTGAATAGTGTCTGACGTTTGCCCCAATAGGACTTGTGAGCCATCTCTGCAAAAGCGTTAACAACCTGATACTGCTCTACATTTAGATCTGATCCGTATAGAGTTAGAAACTGGTGGGCTTGAGTGGTTGTCTTGATCAAGTTATGTCGCACTCGCTGAATCAGTTGAAATCGCTCAGCCATGATCGAGGCTACACTCAGAGGTTGAACGCCAATGGTATTGTGCCCATGTTGCCGGTATAACACCAGAGATTGGTCCAGAACCTGAATATGGCCTAAGGCACTAGCCACAAGAGCGAGCCACCAATCGTGCATGATCACACCGGGCGGGATCAAGGTCACCTGCTGACTGAGGGCTTGGTTGATCATTGTGGCACAGCCGGTGACTGTATTTTGGACGAGTAAGCGAGATAACTGATTTTTAGACGGATCTAAGCCTTGATAGTGCCAAAAGGAGGGGGCAATGATAGATAGCTGATGGTCAGTAACTGCTAAATCAGAATGAATAAGCCGTGGCCCTGGATGCTGTTGTTCAGCTTTTACCATAGCTTGTAGCATGGTTTCAATTTTATGAGGAACCCACCAATCATCCTGGTCACAAAACAAGATATAAGGTGAGGTGCTGTATCGACTCAGTAAATAACCAAAGCTAGCAGCAGCCCCTAGATGGTGCTCATCCTTGGGTAAGACCTGAAACCGAGAATCGCGAGTTTGATAAGTTATGAGGATCTCCCAGGTTGCATCTGTGGAGCCATCGTCTCGGATCCAGACCACCCAATTCGGATAGGACTGCTGCCAAAGACTATCTAACTGTTCGGCCAAATAAGGCTCACCGTTGTAAGTTGACAATAAAATACAAACCTGAGGCTGGCCTGAGATCATGAGCGGATCAAATCCCAACTTGACAACAGCTGGCACATATCATTTGGCAAGCCTTCAACTGTGGTTTCATCACTACAAATCGTTCCTTCTTTCTGTAGAGTATGCAGCAAAGCCCTAACATCTGTTTTCAAATACCTGAAATCCTTGCTAAACCCTAAGCGCACTAGACTCAAGTACGCTCGATTCCAAGAATTATCAGGCTCCAACTCTCCCAATTGTTGAAAATGGAACTGGGCACGCTGATTGTGAAGTTGGGTCACCGCAATTAATCCCAGCTGGTAGTGTAACTGTATTTGCTGTTCGACGGTAGCAGCTTGCTCTAAGCGATAAGCCAACAATTGATACAACAGGTCTAAATCAGGATCAGTGACCCCTGGGTGAAACCGAAGTGTGGTCCAGGTTGAGAGATATCGAGATAATCGATCAAGGTTACCCTCTTGAGCCGCCTGAGCCGCCTGAGCCAGGAGTTGCCGTTGAGGATCAGGACTAATCTGAGTGGCTAGGTTAGCCGAGTTCAAGTTTAAATCGACGGTTAGATCTGACTGCTCATAGCTTTGTGGAGGCTGGTTACCTGTTTGCCATCGTAAGACTAACTGATAGGTTTGATTAGGCTGAAACCTCTGCGCCTTGAGAAAGACGGTCTGAGACACCTTGAGTCCTGAGGTAAGTCCTGGGGGTTGATCCTGCCGGAGTTGTCCCCAAGCCAAGGTAAATTCCTGTTGTTCAACACTCTCATCCCTAGTGTCTAGGACATCAAGCCAAATGGCAGTGCGAGCCAACTGGGCAGCGGAACCCGTCCACACCAGATCCCAAGCTGAGCAGGATCGGCTCTGACATGCAGTTGCAGGGTGTACACTAACTAGGTGTACCGAACTGGAGCCATCAAGACTATCATCCTGTTCAATCCTCAAAGGATATTCAGCTGATCTGACATAGGTTTGTAGGGTACCTACATGATCAACAGCAATCGGTGGGTGAGCTTGCCAATCAGGAGACTGTTGTAGTTGAGCAAGTATCTTCTCTTTTTGGGTTTTATAAACATCACCATAGGATCCCCAACCTGCTAACCGATCAACATGGCGATCGAGCAACGCTATTTCAAGATCAGGCCAACGTGATTTACCCACAGGCAAGAAGGAGAGCGGTAGGGCTTCCACTCGGGCTAAATAGGTTAGTGTTTCTGGAGAGAGCAAAGCGGTGTTGGGTAGTAGTCCCACTCGATCCCGAATTAAATCTTGAGGTTGTGCTTGGAGATGAAGCCATTGAATCAGAGCCTCTTGGGGCCGATACCCTGTGATCTGGTGCTGCAGCCAAGGCAGAGCAGGTCGAACTGACATCGGCTGCCCTAGCCAGAGTAACGAGCACCACCCGATCAGCAGTAAGCTTCTCATCCACAGGCGAGGCCAGGAAAACAACGTGAAGCTATGTGTGATTCCAGCGCCTGACAAAACAGCCAATAAAGGTAACAAAGGTGTTGTAAATCGGGGATCTTTAATCCCAATCAGTGTATAGATTAGGTAGCTCAACCCAGCTGTAATCAGGCACAAACCACCTGTAGCTCCTAGCCCTGAAAGCTGATATTGAGGCTGTGTAGGGGGCTGAGATGAGTCTAGTTTGGGCCACAACACTAATAATGGCAACCAACACAGAACAGGTGACATTTGCAGAGGTAACCAGCGCAAATAGGTTGTCCACCAACAGAGAGAGCCAGCCGCGCAGGTCACATAGTAGTGAGTGGTTGCTGCATAGTTGAGACCATTAGTAATCACAAACAATAAATTAGCACCATACCAAGATCCACACACACCTAGAGCTGAGCCTGTCATCACTAAGCCATGCCCTATAAAACGCCATTGCCGCAGCCAGAGCGCCCGCCCGACAAAAGCTAGTAATGGAGCTGCCAAAAAAAATAACCCATTCCATTTAGCCAGTAAAATGAGACCCAAACTCACGCCCACGGCACCACTCGTTTTCCAGTTTGGATCTTGCCAGTAGCACAGAGCTGCCCAATAGCCTATGGCTACAGTAGTCATCAGTAAAAAGTCAGTTTGATATAAATGGGCCAAAGCACCTGTTGCTGGGTAGAGGCATATCAAAGCAGCTCCTAGCCATCCGACTGTTGGATTCCAGCCTCGTGTTCCCAAGCGCTGAGTTGCCATTGCTAGTACCACAATTAAGCCAAAGTTAACCAATTGCCCACTAGTTCGATCTAATACAGTCCCAACACTAAAAGGTAAGGTTAACCAATACAATAAGGGAGGATAACGTTGAGACAGTACCCAAAAATCATGCCACCACTGCTCTGATCCACGATAGTGACGCACATGCTCTCCCAGTTGCTGTCCCACCAACAAGTGTTGAGCTTCATCCCAGGTTGGAGGTAGTGGATCCCAGCTATTCCAGGCTGCCAAGAGAGCTAGTGAGCATCCAGCTAGCACTACCATGTTCCGTACAAAGACAGACATCCGGATCATAAGGCTACTCTCTTCAACTGTAGCCAGCCACCATTGACACTAGCCAATAAAATCCACACTAACAAATTGATCCGACCATCAAAAAAGACAACATCTAGAAAGCCAGATAAAAAATAGCAAACTAACGCAACATTCAAGCCTAGGAGCAAGGGTTCTCTGACTGCTGGAGCGACCCGCCAAGCTTGCCATCCTCGCCAGAGGATCCAACTCCATAGCCCCAAAAATCCTAACAACGTCAGCACACCGCCCTCAGCAGCTAGAGTTAAGTATAAATTGTGACAATGAGTCAGATATTCTGGAGGAGCTGGGATCTGAGCATTGTAAAGCACCGAAAAACTCTGCCAGCCCCAACCCTGCCAGGGTCGTTGTTGAATCATCTGGATGGCAAATTGCCAAGCATCCCACCGGTTAGCGGTAGAACTGAAAGCTTGAGCCTGTGGATCAAAAGTATCGACAATCCGTTGCCAAATAGATGCAGGCACTATCCACCGAAACCCTGGCAGATTGAGAGCAGCCCCTATACTTAAGCCCACCCCGCTCAAAACAGCAGCTATCCCGATCCAAACCCGTCGAATCACCAACACTAGAATCAACCCTAAGCAAGCAATACCCCAACCATTACGAGAAGCCGTCAACCCCAGCAACGGTACCCCTAAACTCCAAAAGATCAAACACAAGCGTTGATTATGATGCCCCAAGTAGAGACCTCCAGCCAAGGCTAATGTCATGACCAAATAAACCGCTAAAGTATTGGGGGATGCAAAGATTGAAGATGCTCTTTCGGCGGGGCCCAAGCCCAAAATCCAAATCCCCAATGCATCTAGTAATCCCAAAATAGCGATAAAAATACCCGCGGCCACCCACGTTTTCATGATCCAGAGCGAAGCCTGTTGCGTTTGAAGGGCTTGACTCAATACCATGAACAGGCCTAAGAAAGGTAAAAAATTGAAAATCCCAGGGAGGCTAACTTCAGGATTTGAAGCTAGATAGGTGACCAGTCCTAGCCAAATCATGAAGGCCACTAAAGCTTGGTTGAGCCGATCAAACACCCATTGCTTGAGATGCCTAAACCACCAGATCACCCCCAGCAGGGCACTAAACAAACTGGGTGAGAGGTCAAGGGGCATCAAAGCGATACTGGCCACAACCCAGCCCCACCGCCACGATGTGATGGGATGGATGAGAGGATATATCCAATGGGGGCCACCAGCCTCCTGAGCAAAGATGGAGTTGACTCTGGGGTTGACCTTGATTCCCATGTTGAGCAATCCTACAGATTGACTGCAGCAACTGTACCATTGGTTGATCGGATTTGTGACTGACCTTATTGAGCTTCCGGCGTCAACCCAATTGAATTAGGTATCAGCCCTTGGGCAATCTGCCTTAAACTCCTAGATTGATGTTCAAGCACAACTAGACTACCGTCTGGGTTCAACCATAAGTCAATGGGTCGGTTAAGAGTGGCTTGCTCAATGGGACCATTAGTCATTCCAGCTTGATTCCCACCTGCAAACGTAATCAACTGGTTATCAGGAGTTAGCTGGCGAATGCGATGATTGAGTTGATCAGCAATCCACAGCGTGCCCGTTGTATCCATGCTTAAGGCGGTTGGCTGGTTTAATTGGGCCTGATCAAGCTCTCCATCTTGAAAGCCAGCTTGATGTCCTACTAGAGTTGTGACTTGTCCAGTGGGAGTAATTTGCCGAATACTATGATTGCCTTGATCAGCTACCCACACACGATTTTTATCATCCAAAGTGACATCAGTAGGCGTATCAAACTGAGCCAATAACCCAATCCCATCACGAGATCCACCTCGGCCAGATCCAGCTAGCGTAACTACCGTCCCCGCTACACTCAGTTGTCGAATGCGGTGATTACCTGTATCAGCAATATAGATCGTGCCATCAGCTCGAATGGCTAATCCGCTTGGATCCCGAAATTGAGCCTCTAATCGGGGGCCATCTTTGAAACCGGCCTTACCCGTCCCCGCTAGGGTAGACACCTGACCTTGGGGACTAATCAGCCGAATACTATGATTACCCTGATCACTCACCACCAGATTACCGTCTGGATCTAGGGCCAAACTTGCCGGTTGATTAAACTGGGCTTCCTCCAACTGACCATCTTCAAACCCAGCTATTCCAGTCCCGGCCCAGACCTCCAATTTACCAGTTGGACTCAGACGTAAGATTTGATGCTGTGCTTGATCAGCGATATAAAGCGTACCTTTAGCATCAGCCACGGCTGCGACAGGCTCCTCTAAACCATCATCACTAGAACTGAGGGTATCTAAAATAGGAACTAGGCCCACTAACCAGGTCAGTTCAGGCGGCTGGGGTAGATCCGAAGCGGCTTGAGGGGGTAGCCAGGTTACATCTAGATGGCCAATCCCATTTCCTTCAGCATCAGCTAGCGTAACAACTGTCGTTTTTAAAGCCAGTGTCGCTGGAACTTGAATAATGAGCTGATCTGATGATTGTTCCACTATCGTAGCTGAAATTTTTTGCCCAGATCCCTTCACAATCAACAAAACCTGACTCACCTGCTCCAAATTTTGTCCTGATAGTAGTAGGGAGGTATCTGTTGGCAGCGGTTGACGCACAGTCCCCTTCTCGATATCAAGTTCTGATTCCCCTAGCACTTGAATACTTTGAAGGAAAGGAACATCCACATCCATGAAAACTAAAGCCGTTAAATTGGATTCAGGAGAATCACCATTAGAATCCCCAGTCCCTGTATCTAGGCTTAACTGACCCTGTGCTAAAGTAGCAGCTCCTGAAAAAGCAGTTGCACTTAACTCCGCTGACCCTGCTGGGATTTCAGAAAAGGTAAATACCGCTGGCTGATCAGGCCGAAGCCTTGCTGTTGCCGTTTCTCGATAGTTATCAATGGTCAAGGTGAGGTCGATCCCTTCAATTCCTGGTAAGGACAAACTGGGAGACATCCAGCGGACTACTTCAGCTTTAGGTAGCTGGGCCATTAAATCAGCACCTTGATTCTGAACCAGCAGGACTAATTCATTACCCTCTAGGTTCAATTGAGATTGGAGAGTAGCTGTTAACGTTAATGGTGTTGCGACTGAAACAGGCGGTTGGGGCGTAGCCTGATCCGCTTCTAACTCTAATCCTGGTGGAATCGGCAATGTGCTATTAGTTGACAGAGAGCCACAGCTGACCAGAGTGATCCCCACTCCTAAGCCCATCCCTATTCGTAAGATCTGAGTGCTGCGACTGATCATGATCTTGACACATTAAAACTCCCCACCTCCTATCCATAGCTTACCCTCATCAAAAAGACTAGGGTTTTCCTGCTTAGATCTCCAGAGATCAGAAGCAATTGAGTTCAATCCAGATCCCGGAATCCTCTACAGGTAGTGTGTCAAGGGTAACTCAGGCACAGGCTGGCACTATATACAGGTTAAAATCCAGGTCCAAAGAAATAAGATTTTAATCTGATTAGTTAGCAGGTTGTAAGGTTTCAATACCGGACTCTAAAGCAATAATAGCTTCTGAAGTCATGCCAATAAATAAGCCATGCTCCACCACTCCCACAGTCCCTTTTAGCTGATCAGCGATCTGTTTCGCATGGGCCATGGGTCCAAATTGACAATCCAGGATGTAATGGTTTTCATCAGTAACGAAAGGATCGCCACTACTCGTAACTCGCAGCACAGGGGTACAGCCCAGCGCCTCAACCCGACTCCAGGTGCTCTTCCAACCAAATCGAACCACTTCAACGGGTAAAGCAAACCGAGTCCCCAACGCTTCAACCTTTTTAGACGCATCTGCGATAATTACTAAAGTGGTAGCACTGGCCTCAACTAACTTTTCTCGTAGTAGGGCCCCACCTGCTCCTTTGATCAAATTTAATGATCCCAGCTCGATTTCATCAGCCCCATCAATAGCCAGATCTAATTGAGGCTTTTCTTCTAAAGTAGCCAGAGGGATACCCAAGGAGGTGGCTTGAGCTGCCGTTCGCTCCGAGGTCGGCACCCCAATAATCGAAAAATTTTCAGTTTTCATTCGCTCAGCGATGGCCGCCACAGCAAAGGCAGCTGTAGACCCTGTGCCCAAACCCACCACCATGCCCGGCTCTACTTTTCGGGCCGCTGCTGCAGCTGCTAACTGTTTGAGTTGATCCTGAGATTGGGCCATATCACTAGCCACCCTTGCTCTAAGATTGTGCTCTAAGATTGTAAGGTATTGCGTCTGACTCAAACAGCATTCTTTGACCTCTCCTGCTCTTTACATAAGATTTATAATTAATCACTACTTTGGTGGAATCAGATGTAAGGGCTAGATTCAATGTCACATCAAATTTTGACACCCCCCTCTCAGACCCATACTCATTTGCGTGGATCTATATCTAAAATTAGGCTGGCTGTTTGCTTACTCAAAACCATGCTCTCAGATCTGAAACAGAACCCTGATCCCCGGGTTGCTGAACGCATTGAGCAGTATCTCAACATCCTAGTTGAAGAAACTAACCAGATAACTTAGGTGAGACCGGCTTAAGCTTCTATCTCCATAATTTTTTACATTTCTAAATCAATTACACTTACTTCACTTGAATTAAGAACTTTAAGCCATGAGTCTAAAAGGTTCAAAACTTTATTCAAGTAAGGTTGTCTACTCATAAATAGTCATTAAATTTAATCAGATCTAGTTATAAGGTTCTCTCCAGAAGAGACGTTTATCTGCATTGCGACTCACATCAAGACATCACTCAATAGATGCAGGTAGCCTGTTTTCAAGGCTAAAATATCTGTAGCAATGCAGTTAAGTAGGTCAATATCGTTTTCCTGATTTAGCCTTTACGGAGACCCTTCTTTTCTGATTTGTTCCCAGTTTTTCTGAGAAGTTGCTGACAATGGTATTTAAGTTTCCTTATCTTAACATCAGATGAACTTTTGTTTCATCATTCAGCCTTATAACCATCAACCTTCCTTCTTGATGAGGCTTTGCTCCTATGAAACTGCGTTACTTGGCTGTTGTTGCAGCTGCTTCTACATTGGGTCTAGCTGCGACTGTGACACCTGTAGGTTTTGGCTTCCATTTTAATCCTGCTGTTTCTGCTGCCCCTTGCGCTGCCAATCCTTGTGCTGCTAAACCCTGTGCTGCTAAACCCTGTGCTGCCAATCCATGTGATGCAAATCATTGTGCAGCAAATCATTATGATGCAGATAATTGAGAGGAAAATGCTTTAGATGAAGAAAATAATAATGAAAAACATTATGAAAATA
>CAYSWV010000101.1:0-9839 GCA_964434865.1 uncultured bacterium | reverse complement strand
CGTTCAATGACTTGAATCTTAACTTGGACAGGTTTACCATCACCTGGCGTGGGAGTGGGTTGAGGAGTGGGCGTGGGGGTGAGGGTGGGAGTAGGAGTGGGTAGCGGCTCGGTCACAGGCTGACTTTGAGCCCAACTAAACCATTGGCCTATCTCTAGATCTAAAGTAGGGAAGCGGCCTGGCTCTAGAAAAGCAGCTAATGCTCCGACTGCTCCGACAATCAGGGCCACATAGACAACCCAGAGATGGAGTGGTTGAAGCGCAAAAGATACCGATGGATTAGGTGACTTATCCCCTAGATCAGGAGAAACTCGCTCGTGATCTAGCTCTTGCAACAAGGGTAGGGTGTAGTCAACCACCTGATTGCCTTCAAGGCCCAAGTACTCAGCATACCGCTTGAGAAACCCTCGGATGTAAACGGCTTCAGGCAGCTTATCAAGTTGCCCAGTTTCTAGGGCTTCCAAATATTGGGTCCGAATAAAGGTGTCGTGAGAGGCTTCCGATAAGGTGACCCCTTTGTCTTCACGTGCTTGACGTAAATAGGCTCCCAAGGCCTCTAGTGATTCAAGTGAACCTAACGGATCTGTTGTAGAACGGTCTTTTGTAGAACGGTCTTGTGCAGAATCAAGAGACATGATCAACCTGTGATTCGAGTTTGAGAGTATGCAGTTCAGCTGAGCTGAGCAAACGAGATTGCCCCAATCCTAGATCATTCAGGTGAATAGACCCAATAGCTTCTCGATGCAATGTCATGACGGGATGCCCCAAGATCTCCGCCACACGTCGAATTTGTCGCTTCCGGCCTTCTTTCATACGGATCATTAACCAAGTTGTAACACTCTGACTTGAATCCGTTGATTGAATCCCAGCTAACCGGGCTGCAGTTAAAGGATGAGCGTAGTCAACCTCAGCAGGTAGGGTGAGACCCTCCTCTAAGTCAACACCCTCTCGCCACTGTTGCAAAATCTGATGATCGGGTACACCCAGGACTTGCACCCAATAAGTTTTTGGAATGTGATAGCGAGGATGGGTGAGATGAAGGGTTAGATCGCCGTCATTGCTCAAAAGTAGAGCCCCGGTGCTGTCAATATCTAAACGACCAATAGGATAGAGACGTAAGGTGGAGATCTCCGGTTCCAGCGGCACTAGATCAACAACAGTAGGCCGACCCCACGGATCATCACAGGTTGACACCACACCTTTGGGTTTATGTAAGAGCCAGGTTTGCAGACCAGGTTGACAGGCACTAATACGTTGCCCATTAACCTCGATGTGATCACTAATGGGATCAGCTTTAGCTCCTAGTTCAGCGACCTGACCATTTATCCGTACTTGCCCCGCCCGGATCATCGCTTCAGCTTGGCGGCGAGAGGCAACGCCCCAATGCGCTAAAATCTTCTGGAGTCTTTCTGTAGATGCCATCTGACAGGATTTGAAGTGAGGTTCTTCTAGTTTAGAAGATGGTAGATAGAACCTAATGGTAGAGATCTGATTGGAGATTAGGAGTCTAGTGATCAAAATGAGTCTGGCGTACTCATTGGTACTGTAGAGCCACGCTTAGAAGAACGACTGGGTGACAAGTTCCCCCGAAAAGAATATACCAAGCCACAATCAAACTCTTCTGCTAAACGACACACTTCTTTCAGATCAGCAACCGACCAAATACTCCAACTACCCCGAATTTCATCATCGACCCATACCTCAACTCGATTCCCTTCAATGTGAATTAAACGCTCCTCATCATCGGGTTCATCCGGTTGGGGGACTACACCCAGTGTTGTCATCGCACTCAGCAGTTGGGGTAGTGCTGTGCGTAAATGTTGCCCTGCCTGCTCAGGTTGATCTTTGATGCAAGCTAGCAAGGCCTCAGTCACGGTTTCGTTCAAATGCTTGATGGCTTGTAAGGGAGAGAGGCTATTGTCATCTGCATTTCCTGATGTTGCATGCCACAATTCCATTAGCACAGTCCAAATTGGAAACAAGTTAAATTAGTATTAATCCTAATCCATTTAGGATAGATCTGATCATAACAAACCCTAGGTCTTGTGTCTGACTCATGATGATATCCTGCTTTTTCATAGACCTGCACACTAGATGTAGCGACTGATCGGGTTAGCCATGGGTTGCATTAACTCAAGACACTTAAGACAATAAATGCGTTGATAGTAGAGTTTAGAGTATGCCATCCACCCAATCCATTCAGATCCAACACCAACCCAGCCCCCATCAATTGACTCAACTGGGTGTCGACACGTGGCCGATCTGGACGAAAGAAATCTCAGAATTTCCCTGGACCTATGGTGAAGCTGAAACCTGCTACCTCCTAGAGGGTGAGGTGATTGTGACCTCTGACTCAGGAGATGCCATCACTATTCAAGCTGGTGATCTAGTGACTTTTCCAGCGGGCCTATCCTGCAGGTGGAACATCTTAAAGGCTGTGAAAAAGCACTATCGTTTTGACTAGAGTCTCCTTGCCTCGTTGCCGATCTTGAGTTGCCAGACCAAAGCAGCTAGACAGAAGTGGCCCGGCTGAATTGAAGTTGTCTAGAACTGATAAGCATAGACCTGATTTTTTGCTGCAGTCTGATATACTGTTACAGCTCTGACGACAGCCTAATGATAGGCTCAAATACTATGGCTAGTCCTATGATCCGGGTCCCAGAGGCGCTCAAAGAGGTCATCCAAAAACTAGCAGATATTTATCGGCAAGGTGACCAGCGTCGGGAGGTTGAGGCTGGCCTTCATCGTCTTTTAGCAGATTTAGTGGCTCAAGCTACTCTTGAGGCTTCAACATCTCAAGATCTTAATGTAGATTCCCCCCTTGACAGCGAGATTGACGACACCAACGATAACGAGATCGCTAGCAAGCCTGATAACAAATCTGACGACAAAGTTGATAGCAAATCTGATAGCATCTCAGAATCTGGGCCTGATGCTAGTTCTAGCAGTCAACCTAATCCTGATAGCAAATCTGATAGCAAATCTGACGACAAAATTGACGACAAAATTGATAGCAAATCTGTTGTCACTTCTGATAACATAAATGTAGAGGATGTTGTTAGTCGTTTAGTATTACTCGAAGAGAAATTAGCTGCCATCGAAGTTCCCCTGGCCCGCATCAAAGAAACAGCCGAAATCGGTGATCCCTCTGATGTTAAACCGGATCCCCCTGGTGCTGATCAATCTGAGGAGACCTCTCAGGGCTAATGATCATCCCACAGACTCATACCCTCTCAACCGCTAATCGAAAATGCTTACCACCACCCCCCGATCACTCCCTCGTTTACTCAATCACTTTGCAGCCTTCCTATTTGCCTCTTTACACCCAACTATCTTGCAAACCCTAACGTCTATGTTGTTGAATAATTTTGGTGTTGTTCTTAACTTTCACTAGTTCTAGATCCACTCCCTAGTAAGTGCTTTTTATTGATTCAAAATTATCTAAATCAAGCCAGATTACCCTAGTGACTATTATCTAAGCCGCTTTGGATCTACATAACTCTAGGCCGCTCAAGACTGTAGCGGTTGATGGATACCTTACAATTTACCAGCGTCCTGAAACCTATTTTTTCTCCTAGGCCTTTGGTGCGTTCCTATGCTGGGAAAGGTATTTAAGTATCTAGATAAGATCAGTAAACTTTCAGGAACGCTGCCGTCAACTACCAGACTGTCTCTCTCCATGAATACTGAATTGGAGGGAGTCATGGGTATCTTTAAACACCTTCCAGAATGACATTTAAAAAGCGTGCAATTTCGGCACCTTGATTTTCGATCTGGGAGATCGGAGGGGGCTGACCGACTGATGTAAGAGGAATATCGCCCTTACCCCGGACTTTGAGATACAGAGCTCGCTTAGGATTGAAGCCTTCTTTTAGTTCAACTCGCACACTTTGAATATCGGTAAAATCATAGGTAAACTTGACTTCTCGATCCTTGCCTGGAAAACCCTGGCGAAAAATCGTGACTTTTTGGGTCGTCCGATCAAACTCGTTATAGCCGCCGCCCAGATTCCAGTAGAGACTAAGCCATTGGTATAATCCTGCTACCGATCCCAAGATCCCGTAAAATAGCATAGCAATCCCCTGAGGAATAAAGATCAGTTGGCTAGGCTGAGAATATGGCAGCAGGTTCTGGCCAAAATAACTCGATAGACCTGCGAGCGCAAACCCAATGCCACCACCTGATAATACAACTGCCCAAAAATAAACACTGGGCCGTCGTGAGCCTTGCACTGGGTAAATTAAGCGTTGTTCTTGATCAGTATTGCTAGGTACTGAGGATGTCATGGTACTGACCCTATGCTATGAGCCACTCCTAATTCTAAGTCAGGGCCGAAAAATTGGGACCCCTAAAGTCAAGAAATTGTGGAACTCTCAATGAATCTCGATCAGTTAGGCTGACAAAGGGATGGCAACTAGCGTCTATGATCACAAAGTCTAAGTTGTTCAATACTGTCACTTATGTTGTTAGAGTTAACCCCAGAAGAAGCTGATTCAGTAGTCCCGATTGCACCCACTTGGGTTCAGCTTAAAAGTTATTGGAATGATGCCTTCCAAAGTACGGGCCGCATTATTGTCGCGGGGTTAGTCTGCCTAAGCTTACTGGTGATCTCCAATCTGTTTGTTGATGAGAGCTTCTTTAGCTTAATCCTGTTTCTAGGGGCTGTGGTTGTGGCTGCTCCTTATCCTTTTCTATGGGGACCATTACGGACAACCTCACAACGTAACTTGGCCTTTCGGCAGATGCCCTATGCTGGTCTCTTCTTTGGTAAGGTTTTACGAACTCGCCGACTTACGGTGCTGGTTGAAGAACGAGAGCAAATAGATGAAAATGGTGATCTTTATATTGAAGAAATCCGAGAGCGGCAGTTTGAATTAGAAGTTGGCGATGAGTCAGGAGTGACCTACCGCCTTCGGGTCAAAGATAACCCACAGTACCTTTCCATTGTGCGGCAACAGTCGGTGATCGGCATGGTTAAGGCTTACTCGCGTGACCTAGAGCGGCGGCCCATTATTACCGAAGTGTATGTTGTCAAATTGAATCAGTGGGTTGGTGATACATCTTACCTAAAGCGGGAAGAGTTCTTAGATCTGGCCAGTAGCTTACTCAATGAGTAAAAGTCAGATCTGCCACCGAATCCAGATCTGTCACCTAATGGGTCAGATGAATAGCCGACAACCAAAATAAGCTATCAACCAATAACGTACTGATCACAGCTCCTCCGAAAGCCCACCAAGATAAGGCAGATTGCGGATCAGTTTGAGCCCGCCTCAAGCTCCACAGCCCAACAACTAAGAGTAAAGTCGCTAATTCCACCGCCCATAGAATGCCTTCAATCGTCTGCATCTTTAATAGGGCTGACTGAAATGCGGCTTGAGCGCCCTCAAGATAGTCAGACTGCATTACCTGTCGCCACTCTGGCAAAAGATGCACTGAATGGATATAGAGATCAGTCACAGCAGTACCCAATAAAGATCCCAGGTAGAAGTACTGACCTATTCTTGCGAAGCCTTGCTTTAGGCCCCAAATAGCAAAGGGTAACCCCATCGCCTCAATCGGTAAATGCCAGATCGGTTCAGCCCGGAGCCACCCCCAATAGACAGACCCTGCTAGCCAAGTTAAGGCGAAGCCATAGAGAAGATGTCCCCATTTGCGAGTCGGCTGCTCTGATATTAGGTGGCAGCTAATCCCTAACCAGGGCAAGGTGAGCACTAAACTCAGCCACGGAGCCTGCCGCACCAAAGGCGCTTGAAAGAAGACAGGTACAGAAACCAGGAAAGCAGCTCCTAGAAAGATCTGGGAAGCTGGCGTCAGGAGCCAAAGGGGAACCCAACGGGGCCAGCCTAGCCCTGTTGAAGTGGAAGAAAAGGAAGTTGGAGAAAAGGAAGATGCCAAGACGTTTTGTTATAACTCTTTACAAAGATTATCACATTTAGATGTGGAGATCCCCCCGGGGGGGATAAGTTGTTCCTATCATCGTGGATCGAGTTAAAAACAGCAAGCGTTGATTCGTAAAGATGATTTAAGCTTTTGTATTCATCTCTCACCGGTCTGATGTGCATTATTCTGGGGAGGTGATCTTGGGATCTATATCAATCTTGGGATGAGTGATCTTGGGGTATGTATCAATCTTGGGAACAGCGCCGCCGAGCCATTGATCGATTTCTGCGTCATCCCTGGACTGAATGCCTTTTGATGGGGCTCATTTCGTTATCTGTAATGCTGGTGATTGCTGAGGTGGCTTTGGGGCCTCAACAGGACCAGGCATGGATCATTGGGGTTGGAAATCTATAAGTTGAGATCTTTGGCCTCGAACTAAGCCTCCGCTACCTAGTGGCTATTCGTAAGACTCGGTTTTTGCGGCAGTATTGGCTTGATCTCCTTTCGATTGTGCCGCTGGGATCTGGTTTTCGATTATTACGACTATTACGACTATTACGACTATTACGGGTGGCTTTACTGGCCAATCGTCGCATTCAAGCAGCTGCTTTATCAGATCGATTGACCTCACAATTGGGGTTGTTCTTTATGTTGGGTCTGATTATCCTGGCTGGCTCGCTGTTGATCTATCAACTTGAAGGTGGCACCACAGCAACCTTTAGCTCACTGAGAGAAACCCTCTGGTGGAGTTTGTTAACCCTCATTGCTACCGAACCATTGGGTGGAGAACCTCAAACCCCAGCCGGTCGGCTGGTCACCTTGGTGTTGATGTTGAGCGGAGTCACCATGTTTGCTGTAGTGACGGGAATGGTGTCTGCCGTCATGATAGATAAGGTGAGAGCAGTCTTGGAGTTTCATCCTGTGGGGTTAGATGAGCTAGTTGACCATATTGTCATCTGTGGCTGGAATCGGGGTGGTACGCTAATTGCGAAGGAATTACTAGCAGAACCTGCCTTAAAGACCTCAGTGATTGTGATTGTGGCTGAAGACATCGATAGTGTGAAGCCCGATCTACGCCATTTAGATCAATCGCGACTCTATTATTACAGTGGTGATTACACTCGGTTAGATGTTTTAAAAGAGATTGGGATTTATCAAGCGGCACAGGCCATTCTGCTGGCAGATTCAACCCGTGTTCGTAGTGATCAAGATCGAGATGCGCGGACGGTGTTAGCAGCCTTGACGATCGAAAAACTGCATCCCCAAATCCACACCTGTGCTCAATTACTAGATCGACAAAACAATGTTCAACTCAGAGCAGCTGGGGTTGAGGATGTGGTAGTGGGTGATGAGATTACCAGTCATCTAATTGCAACCTCAGCCCGGAATCAAGGTTTAACAGACATTCTCACCGAATTACTCACTGTTCAAATTGGTAGCCAGTTTTACAAACTACAACTACCTGATAGTTGGGTGGGACTGACATTTGCCCAAGGATCTCAGCATATAAAGGAGACCTACGATGCCATTTTGGTTGCAGTAGAGCGACCCAGACAGTCTGGAAAAGAATCATTTGTCAATCCACCTGCCCAAATGCTACTTCAAGACGGGGATGCTTTAGTGGTGATTGCGAAACATCCGCTTACACCGCAACACCTAAATCGAGTGATCAAACCCTGATCTGGCTCTAGCTTTAAGACCGTTAGTTCTGAGAGGATGATTACACTTGAGTTAGCTGGCTCTATGGTGGTCCATTCTAAGCATAGGTCTAGAAATAGGCTATGGAATCATCACAGGTCATAGCAACCTCAGTAGTGGGAGAATGTGCAATGGGTGTAATGAGTTTGGGTACTTATGTTCAACGCTGAGCAGACTCGAACATGGCATGTGCTAGTGGTAGATGATAGGAATGGGCGCCGCGCAATTGCCCTAGATGCTGTTACGTTCTCATTAGGGCGTGATCCAAGCAATTCGATTGTGTTAGATTCAACCGCCATTTCACGGCAACATGCGATCTTACTTCGTGTTCCTAACGCTGACGGTACCATTATTTACCGCATCTTGGATGGTAATTCTGAAGGTAAGCCCAGCCTGAATGGGATTATGGTCAATGGTCGCAAGTGCTTAGCCAAAGATCTAGCAGATGGCGATGAAATTCTATTTGGCGGGAAAGTCAAAGCTCAGTACTGTGTTCGCCAGCTAACTGAGGAACAGTACAATCAATACATCCAATCGGTATCCTACCGGAGTGTCAAATCAGGAGTATCCGATCCAAGAATTACAATCGCAGAACAACTGGAACAGAAACCACAACCGCAAGATGCCCAAAAACCCGCTAAGCTTGTGAAGCGTCAAAATCAGGTAGCTCACGCCAATGCTCCGGTTAAACGCTCGAACAATGATTCATCTAAAATTGACCCCGCTAAAGTTGAAAATAAACTTGAAAAAGACCCGACAACGAGCATTGTTCTCAGGCAGGAGCAATCGATCTCTTTGGTTAGCCGGCTCGTGAATTGGTTCCAACGATTGTTTGCCAAACACTAGCTTATGTCTGATGTGAACCAGTGGTATCGAGTTTTAGGATTAGCACCCGGATCCTCTTTAGAGGCCGTCAATCAAGCCTACAAAGATTTGGTATTGACGTGGCATCCCGATCGAGTGTCTCAAGATGATGCCCATTTGCAAGAACAAGCTCATGAAAAGTTAAAACAATTAAATCATGCTCGTGATCAACTGCGACAATGGCTGAGTCAATATCCAAGCCAGTCAATCCCCTCGGCTGGCTACCAAGCCCCCTCAGCTCCACCCACTCAACCCCCTCGACAATCCAGTGATCCTTGGCCTTGGGAGCAACAACGATCCCATCCATCCACTCCACCCAGACCATCCAAACCCCACCCTGATCCACCTCGCCAAACCCGGTCATCTTCTTACCGAGCTGGCCCCCACCTATCAACATTTGAAGCTGCAAATTTGGTCGGAGCAGATTTGAAAGAGGCTTACTTAGAAGGCCAAAATATGAAAAAAGCCAACTTAGAACGAGCCAATCTCAGTGATGCATTTTTACACAAAACCGATCTAAGTGAGGCCAACCTCTTTAAAGCCAATCTCTTTAGAGCCAACCTATTACAAGCCAATTTAAGAGGAGCGAATCTACAACAAGCCAACTTAATTGGTGCTGATTTAAGTGGTGCTGATCTGAGTGGCGCTAATCTGACCGGTGCTCGAGTCGGGTTTACCAACAAAGTCATGGTCAAAATGGTGGGCACGATTCTAGATCAAACGATTATGCCTAACGGGAAACCTTACCAACCTCGCCCCTCTTGATGGAGAAATATCCTCTCTTGATCAGATGAACTATAATATAAAATTCTATACATAACTATCCATTGCAAGGGTACTACCATGGCTTCTGTTGAGATTTATTGTTGGATGACCTGCCCATTTTGCCATCGGGCCAAACATTTGTTGGATAGTAAAGGAATTGACTATACCGAGTATGCTATCGATGGTGATGAGCAAGCCCGTGATCAGATGGCTCAGCGAGCTAATGGGCGACGTTCTCTACCTCAGATCTTTATCAACAATCAACATATTGGAGGTTGTGATGATCTATTTGATCTAGATCGCTCTGGTCAACTAGATCCGTTACTGCAAGGGTAGAATCCTCTTGGATTTTATGAGATCTTGAAGTGATAGTTCTGCTATTTCAAGATTACCTTATCTGTCTGTCATGACCACCAACAGGGCTGAATAGTTAATTGAATTCAGGAGCTGTTACCATTCAGCTTTAGTTTAATATGGTTCACATAGAGCATTGGACAAACAATATCACCATAAGCCTACCCATCAGAGTTTTCTGAAGAGAGTTTAGAGATCCTTTGGTCTCAAGTTATCTCAGAATTTGACATCCTCCCCCCGCTAAAGCAGGGGGATTCCTAAACCTCACGATTTAGGTT
>CAYSWV010000100.1:0-10052 GCA_964434865.1 uncultured bacterium | reverse complement strand
CGATCTCAGAATCTTAATGCTGCTTACTTGGATCTCTCAATGATCTAGATAGCTCAGCATGTATCACTGAGTCTGTCGCTCTGACAGGCTTTTTTGTTTCTATTTTTTGTATCTTCTATTTTTTGTATCTAAAGATTGAAGCTCAAATTGAGGTTTGCCAGGTCCAAAACAGGTTACTCTAAGGATACAAGTATCGATTGTCAAATAGCCCTATGCGCCGTGTCTCTCAATCCGATTTCGATCTTTCTCGGTTATTACCTATTGCTGGTATTGCCTTAGCTCTGTTGCTTCTACTGCCTCGTTGCTTGCTAGTTGTCCAACCTGGTAATGAGGCTGTGATCTTCAATCGGCTATTTGGCACAGAAATGACACCTCGAGGACCGGGGATTCATCTTTTATTACCCGTACTCCAGTTTCCTACTCTTTATGATGTCCGGACTCAAACCTACAGTATGGCCAGCCAGTCCGAGGATCGGGGATCTAGAAGCAATGATTCCTTAACAGCTCTGACAGCCGATGGCCAACGCGTTGAACTAGATATTTCAGTTCGCTATCGCTTAGCACCGCAACAAGTCCCTCAACTCCATCAAAGTGTCGGACCTGATTTTCTGGCTAAGATCATTCGACCTGCCTCTCAGGCTCTGGTGCGTAATGTGATTGCCCGCTATTCTGCAATTGGGGTTTACTCAGAGCAACGAGGGGAGATCCAGGAAGCTATCAAACGTGAACTAGGCGATCTAATGTCTAGTGAAGGTATTGTTTTGCAGAGTTTACTCTTACGTAATGTTGAATTTTCAAACGAATTTCAGTCAGCTATTGAGGCTAAACAGATTGCAGAACAGGAAAAACAACGGGAAGTGTTTCGGGTAGAACAAGCTGAACTTATCAAAGAGCGAATGATCGTTAAAGCTGAAGGGGAAGCCCAATCAATTGAACTCAAAGGGCAGGCTGTCCGCGAAAATCCTGATGTAATCCAACTGGAGTATGTTCAAAATCTCCCCGAGGCAGTGAAGACCATTGTCAGTAACAAGAGCACCATACTCAACCTGGGTAATTTCCTCGACCAAGTTAATTGATCTAAATGCTCTTAGCCTTATGTTGCGAATGGCGCTTCGATCTCAGGTGTGGCTCCAGCGGCTGGCAGTTGGTGGCCTACTCATAGCAACTGTTGGGCTAGTCATGGGGCCGATGATCGTCAAGGGATATCCCCATACCCATTCGGTCTATTTCAACATGATGTGGGCTTTTCAGTACAGTGAGCAGGTGATGGGTGGCCAATGGTACCCCCGCTGGCTGGAAGGTTCATTCTATGGGTTAGGCAATCCGACCTTTGTATTTTATCCGCCGTTGTGCATGATCACAGTGGTTCCCTTCCGAGTCCTGGGGTTGTCCACAAGTGCTGCTTTGATCGGCTCTATGGTTTTAGCCACCGCTGCCCGAGGGGTAGGAGCCTATAGAGCTGGCCGCTGTCTGGGATCTAGAGGTGTCGCGGTGACTGTGGCGCTGGGAGCTGTGATCTCTCCTTACTTCATGATCAATATCTATGAACGAGGTGCTATTGGTGAAGTTTGGGCGATGAGTGTATTGCCGTGGATCTTTTGGGCTGGGTGGCGAGTTACCTTTGGCTTAGCTCCAGACCCTGAGTCTCAGGCTACTAATACAGGTGTCTATAGTCGGTGGCTAGTATTGGCTATCACTTATGGCTTGATGGGCCTAACTCATTTGCCTACTCTGTTGATCTGGACAGGGGTATGGTTGTTGTGGCCGTTTTGTCATGCCAACAATAGGGCCCATTTGTGGTCACTCAGCCTACATCTGTATAGCGCAACCGTTGTGGGGTTAGCCTTTGCCAGTTACTATCTCCTGCCAGCAGCTTTGGATCAACAATGGGTCAATATTGAGGCGATCAACGCTTGGGAAATTTACGATCCACTACAACGGTTTATGACTCAGGTAACCCTGTGGCCGTTGCAATGGAATGTAACTGAGCACCCCTATGATAGGACTCTCCTCCCCTATTTTTGGATCCCACTTGGTGTTGCCGGTTTAGGTGGTGTGATTGGGTTGCTCTCTTTTCGCCAGCAAACTACCATCCAAAGTCAGCGATCTGGGCGAGTGATGCTGTATTTGAGTGTGATCACTATGATTGCCAGCCTGATGATGACCAGTACTATGGCTTGGGCTTATCAGGCATCATCTACGCTAACTCGGATCCAGTTTCCTTGGCGGTGGATGACGGTTACCTTTATGGCTGTACCGTTTCTAATGGGAGTGGGCGTTACCTGGGTCGAATCGAGAGTTCAACGATACCTTCAGGCGGTGGGGCTTATGGTGATTATCAGTATTCTGGTGATTTGCTGGCTACCCACTAGCCACATTACCTATCAGGCCCTCTTTAATCGGCCCTTGATGATCCAGTTTAATCAAATTATGGATCAGCGACCGGCTTTTCCCCAAGAGCCACAGGTGATCCCTGGATCAGAACAACATTTTTTGGGTTGGCATTGGCTATATCCAGAAGGACTAGTCTTTATTGATGCGTTTGAATATCGGCCCCTTACAGCGTCTGGCCAGCAGCTACCTGCTCAGCAGCATTATCAGCTAGTTGACTGGGTCAATGGGACTGGCCACAGTGTGGTCCGAGCTTGGAACTATGGCTATCGTCGATTTACCACCCAAAGCTTTACTGGGGGGACTGCAGCGCTACGCACCTTTGATTATCCTGGTTGGAAGGTTTGGATCAACGGTGAATTGGCCATGGCCACTACGCCTGCCCCTGATGGCCGACTCCAGATTAAGATTCCGATAGGGACTACAGATGTCAAGGTTGTCTATGTTGGTACGGAGACTGAACGCTTGGGTGGCTGGATCAGTGTTGGATCTCTGGCTTTGGCAGGGGGGGTATGGGCTTGGTTTCGGTATCGATCAAGACACCTTCAAACGAGTCATCTTCAAACGAATAGATGACTAGAGATCAACTGCTATAAGTTGAGTTTCACCTCCTTGACGAGATGACTACCTATAGGTAGGATGCTAATATGAAGCCAATAGATACCAAAACACAGATTCTAGATGTTGCTCAAGATCTGATTCAGCGCCTCGGTGTCAATGGAATGAGCTACAAAGACATCAGTGAAGTGGTCGGTATCCGTAAGGCCAGTGTGCATACTCACTTTCCCAAGAAAGACGATTTGCTAGCTGCTTTACTGGATCGTTATAACGATCGATTCTTGCGAGTTGTGGATGGCATTCTGGCTTCAGATGAGTCAGCAGAAGTCAAACTTCGGCACTACTGCAATTTATATGAGGCAACTCTCAGCAGTGGTAATCAAGATAAAACCTGTCTCTATGGCATGGTTGGAGCCGAATTAGCTAGCTTAAATCATCCTTTGGTGGACCGAGTCCGGGCTTTTTATCAAGACAATGAAGTCCGATTGGCTCAAATACTGGAAGCAGGTCACCAGGCTGGCGAGTTTCGCTTTCAGGGTGATCCCCAAAGGCTAGCAGCCCTCCTCTTTTCGCTGCTGGAGGGAGGCCTCTTAGTTGCCCGAGCTAATGGTGGAGCTATCAAGTTTCACAGTGTGATCGAGCAATTTATGGCCTTAGTTAAAGATGCTTGATTTCTTTTAATAGCTAGACATCCTGCAAGTAGGATGCAAGTTATTTCGCCCTAGATAACCTAATATCAGAGACATCCTATGACTCCAGCATTCAACTCAGGCTTCCAGAGCCTCTTTACGCGGCATCACTTATCGTTGGGGATCTTTTTTCCCATTGAGGCCTATCAAGGCAGTATTCCCACTATGCAGAGCCAAGTCACTTTAGCACAGCGGGCTGAAGCCTTGGGATTTACTGCCCTATGGGTTCGAGATGTGCCCCTTTATGATCCTAGCTTTGGCGATGTGGGCCAGATCTATGATCCTTGGGTCTATCTTGGTTACATTGCTGCTCAAACCACCACCATTGCCCTCGGAACCGGTAGTATCATCTTTCCTCAACGTCATCCTATCCATCTGGCTAAAGCTGCAGCCTCAGTTGATCAACTCTCAGGGGGGCGGCTGGTGATGGGGATTGCATCCGGTGATCGTCCTGTTGAATTCCCGGCGTTTGGTCTGGATCGAGAAGCCCGAGGCGAACGTTTTCGTCAGACTTTCCATGACTTCAAGCACGTGTTAACCACCTCTTTTCCAGTAGTGCGATCACCTCTCACACAGTTAGAAGGTGCCGATGTATTGCCCAAGCCCGTGGGAGAGCACCTACCTCTCTTGGTAACCGGTCATAGTCGTCAGTCACTCGAATGGATTGCAGAGCATGCTGATGGTTGGCTCTACTATCCACGTCATCCCCAGATGCAAGCCCAGATCATTCAAGACTGGCAGCACTTGACAGAGCAGTTAGCCCCAGGTGTTTTCAAGCCCTATGCTCAGTCCTTGTATATTGATCTGGTCGAGAAGCCTGATACGACTGCCATCCCTATTCACTTAGGCTATCGACTCGGACGGCATTATTTGATAGATCTGTTACAACATTTGCAAGCCATAGGGGTCAATCACGTGGCCTTCAACTTCAAATATAGTCAGAGACCTGCTGCAGAAATTCTGGAAGAACTAGGGCAAGAGGTACTACCTCATTTTCAAACGACACCCATCTGCCTGGTCCAAAAGTTGAAAACACTGAACCCCTTGAAAAAGTAGAATCTTTAGAGTTGACCTAACCATACTTCTAAACCTCCCTGTGGATTATCTTGGTAGACCCAGGTTCCTTCTTGTTTGACTGCGATTCTGGGACCATACGGATTGGCTGTCCCGACAAAAAGACCATACTGGGTTGACACAAAGCTGCGAATCCCGATGTTAAACGGATTACCAAACCCATCACGGGTGACAGGGATCCAGTTTTCTCCATCATGACTGCGCCACAGCTCCGCCCCACTATGACTCACAATGGTGTCCACACCCACTGTCTCGATCACACGTCGTAATCCTTCGGGCCAGTGCTCCATCGTTACCCATTGCAGTAGCAAGCTGTTGTGATCACAGGTGCCAACATAGAGCCAGCCATCATGTTCTTCACTACGCCAAAAGTAGCCATTGAAGAGATTATTAAATCCAGGTTTTAAGGCACTCAAAGGGGTTTTGATCCCATCGGGTGTTTTACGCGGTGTCCCCACAATCAGATCCCACTGACCATCAGGATGCAACCGGATCAGTTCTGAGGCGGCGGGGCCCACATTGTTCTCGGTATCAACCCCAGCTCCTTGAATCCCTGAACCGATGTAAATAGCCCCCTTAAAATAAGACATACTGGCTACACATTGGTTTAAAGGTCCACGGTAAGCACCTTGATCTAGCAGTTTTTCCCACTGGTAGGGAGGGTCTCCCTTAGCTTCAGTCCGCCAAACTTGAAATCCATTTAAATTAAAGGTCCCAGCATAGAGATGCTCATCACTAGCACAAGCCGTAAAAATACCTTGATTGGTATCATCATCAAAATTGGGTGTATTCACAGCTTTCCAAATCTTTTTTAATGGATCCCTGGTTTCATACATTACCGGAATTTCGGATCGATTGGCATTTTGAGCCGTGCTGCCTGTTGGTGAGATCAATAAGCGATCTTTAAAGGTTAGCAAGACTCGGGCACTGGGATAGCGGCTGCAAATATCACCAGGTTCAGCCACCACTTCAAACTGAAGACCATCTACAGACCGTAATAGCATCGATCCAGGGGCTCGGGATGGTGCCCAGGTGGGAACATAAAGAGCAGGCTGGGGATCGGACTCACCTTGAAAGACAATCATGCCTCGATACCCCATATCCCGATTGATCCAGTCTCCCTGAGATCCAAGAACTTGAGGTGATTTATAGACCATGTGCCACTGATCTTGGGTGGGGTGATATCGCCAGATTTGCGCTCCCCGATCAATTTCACGGTATAAACTATCCACATCATCGGGACCTTCAACAGGCCAAACTTCTAGTCCTCGATTGCGCTTGACCAATTGCTCTACAGCTCGTGCTGTGTGGAGGTTGGCCCGAGTCGTTCCGACATAGAGATGATCGTGGAACCATGTCATTGAGTGGGCATAGGAGTTGTATTGATCACCAAAGCCGTTTTGACACATTTTCCGGAAGTGATGCCGCCGCAATCCAGGGTTAGGGGCAGGATCCACTTGTTTTCTGACATAGGTTGTAGTCATAGATAGATGCAGTTATTGACCTGACGGCTCCAGCCTTTGATTTTAGACGCTTATGGCACGGTTATTCTACAGGGATTATAGGGTGATTCGCTGTGTTGAGAAGATACTGATCTAAATTTCAAAGAGGCGTTAATCACAACTCGTAGGTAATCCAGATAAAACCAATCATTCAGCAAACCTATGACTGATAAGTGACTGATAAGGTTATACTCAACTGACTGGGCCATAAGTTGGGCAGTAGGATTACATTGAAACTCAACTTCAAAGCCTACTTGTATACTATCATAAATTGATCCTAGTTCAGGATTAACTGAGTTGCTAATGCTGAATACCCAGGTCATTGATCCCACTCCTGCAGGGCTGGCACAAGCTGCTCAAGTGCTTCAACAAGGTGGCTTAGTAGCTATGCCCACAGAAACTGTGTATGGGCTAGCGGGGGATGCTCTAAATAGTGACGCTCTGCTCCAGATCTTTCAAGCTAAGAATCGACCTACTTTTGATCCGTTAATTGTTCATTTGGCTGTACCTACTGGATCGAAAAGTTGGTTAGACTATCTAGAATCTGAACAGCAACTTGTTGATCTATCTGATTGGTCTGAATCCCTGAAAGTTCAAATTGAGGCTCTCTTGAAACAGCTCTGGCCAGGTCCGCTCACACTGGTCATGCCCAAAACGGCTCAAGTTCCTGATCTGGCCACTAGTGGTTTACCTACCGTAGCTTTGCGAGTCCCTCGTCATCCCATTGCTCAGGCTTTGATTCGGGCTGCAGGAAGACCTTTGGCTGCTCCCAGTGCCAATCGGTTTGGCCATATTAGTCCTACCACAAGTGCAGCTGTACTGGCTGAATTGGGGGGTAAAATTCCACTCATCCTGGAAGGGGGGACTTGTGAAGTTGGCCTAGAATCTACTATTGTTCAGGTTGAACTCAATGGATCGTTACAGGTTCTCCGTCCTGGTGGCATTACCCTTGATCAACTACAAGCGCTTACTCCTTTACCTGTAGTTTATATTTCAAATCAGCCCGCTGATGCGGAGCATCTCCCCGCTCCAGGCTTGTTGAAAAGTCATTATGCCCCGACCAAACCTTGTTCGCTCTTACCGGGTCCTATCGCAGAACTAACGAGAGCTGATTTAAAGAACCTAGCTCTTGATCAGAAAGATCTTTTGGCCCCGATTGGTGTCCTCTTGTTCTCAGGCGATCCTGACTTGCAACTGCAGCGATTGGATCAACTCAGCCCCATTGATGTGCAAGTGCTGAGTCGTACAGGTGATCTAACTGAAGCAGCCCAAACCTTATTTGCCAAACTGCGTCAACTGGATCAAGGTCCAGCTCAGCTGCTGTTAATTGAACCCTGTCCAATTTCAACGGGATTAGGTTACGCTATCTCCGACCGATTGCAGCGGGCCACGGCTCGTTCGCGAGTAGACTTAGAGTAATTTGGACACGATCAGCTCAAGAGGATCTAAGGTGACTGAGATTGGAGTGGTGGTGGGCTTAGGTAATCCTGGTGCTCAATACGAGGATACTCGACATAACTGTGGGTTTATGGTCCTAGATACTCTAGCTCAACGATGGGGGATCTCCTTCCAGACTGAAAAACGGTTTCAAGGTCTCTATGGTGAAGGTCGAGGCCCTAGGGGTAAATTACGTCTACTCAAGCCCCAAACGTATATGAACTTATCGGGCCAGTCTGTTCGGGCCGTATTAGATTGGTACAAGTTAGATCCTGAAGCTGTACTGGTCATTTATGATGACATGGATATTCCCGTGGGGCGCTTACGACTACGGGCTTCTGGGTCAGCCGGTGGACACAACGGGATCAAATCCTTAATCCAACATTTGGGTACCCAAGCCTTTCCTCGCCTCCGAGTTGGTGTGGGTCAGCCTCAGGGTCATAAAGATGTGAAGGGCCATGTGTTGGGAAGTTTTACCCCCAATGAGCGGCAAATTTTACCTGCTGTGCTCAAAGCAGCGGCTGACAGTATTGAATTAATTCTGCGTCAAGATCTAAAAACCGCTATGAACCAATACAATGCGTTTCAAGTCCAACCCGAATCAGATAGTTTAACAGTTTAGCCAGATCTCAGAAGCTTAGTTTAAAGACTACATGAGGCTGACTGACCTATGAGACTAATTGACTATTAGGCTGACTGAACTGCTTCTACCAGTTTTTGATATTGATTTAATCGCATCACCTGTTTCTCATGATCAATTTCAATGACGTGTTGTTGGAGAAAACGGTTAACAGCAGCTCTGGCCTCATCGGGGGCAATTTCAGCCAAGCTTGCCAGATCATCAATAGGAATGTTGCCAATTTCCATGGTATCGGGACTAATAGGCTTTCCATAATTGTCGGCAATTTGCACTAAGACTGCGACAAACCGTACCGGAGGTGACTGCTGGCGTAAGTAGAAAAATTGGTTAGCATGCCGCAGTCGACGGGCCATTTGCTCGGCAATACGATAGCCCAAAATGCCCTCTTTTAAAAGAACTCGCTTAAATTGCTGAGCAGGGATCACAAGAGTTGTCACTGAAGTGAGAGCCACGACATCGGTTGATCGAGGGGCTTGATCTAAGATAGCGATTTCGCCAAAAAACGTGGGTGCTCCCAAAACAGCTAGGATCGCAGTGCCAGTTTGAGTAGAACGGCGAATTTTGATCCAACCACTGGCTAACAAGTAGAAGGTGTTACCCCAAGCATCTTCCAATAACAACACTTGATTGGCTGGAAACTCTCGGACCGTGACGCAATCGTGTAACGTAGCCATTGACTCAGCCGAAATACCCTGAAGTAAGGGCATGGATTTGAGCAGATCTGACACATCCGATCCTGACATGGTGAAAGAAGTTCCTGGGATACATTTTCAGTCTACAGGCAACCCGACACCACGTCAGTGAGTGAAGGTCTGGTAACCGTTGAGAAGGGGTGGGTTAGGCCGCGAGATCAAATAACAAGAGTTCTGACTCAGGCTGCAATCCCTGCAAGGCCAAGGTTTTGACATCACGTACAGCGGCCCCATCACCCGCAGCTAATGGCTGACCATTTAATTCAATACTCCCTTTAGCAACCTGGATCCAAGCGGCTCGCCCTGCCTTGAGAGCATGAGATAAATGCTGCCCTTCACTTAGGATTGAAGCATACAGATCAACATCTTGATGAATAGTAACTGAACCCTCACGACCCGTGGCTGATCCGACCAAACGGAGCTGATCCTGTTTCTCAGTGGCGGCGAAGTACTTCTGCTCGTAACCAGGGGTGAGACTTTTTTGATGGGGGAGAATCCAGATTTGCAAAAAGTGAACTGGATCAGAGTCAGAATGATTAAACTCGCTATGCAATATACCCGTGCCTGCAGACATCCGCTGGACATCCCCTGGTTCAATGATAGAGCCATTCCCGATATTATCCTGATGCTCTAAAGCACCTGCTAACACGTAGGAGATGATCTCCATATCTCGATGCCCGTGGGTTTCAAATCCATGAGCCGGTTTTACTTGATCTTCATTAATCACCCGCAAGGTTGCAAAGCCCATATGGTGCGGATCGTAATAGTTACCAAATGAAAAGGTATGTCGACTATTCAACCAGCCAAAGTTGGCCAGGCCACGTTCGTTAGATGGTCGAATGGTAATCATATTGTGTAATCCTTACTCAACTCAACTGATTCTATTATGAATCGTATTCTTAAGATTGACAATAATTGATTTTGAATACCCAGTGTTGCCATTTTATCGACAATGTGAATTTGATGCTCATAGTTTAAGTGGGGCTAAACTAAATCATCCATAACTACCTGATCAGTTTTCCTGCAAAAATTAGTTTTCCTGCAAAAATTAGTTTTCCTGCAAAAATTA
>CAYSWV010000099.1:0-10055 GCA_964434865.1 uncultured bacterium | reverse complement strand
CTTAGTGCTGGCAGACTGGGAATCTCCGCGCCTTTAGGCCGGAGAGGATGTCAATACCTTAATGGGATCAGGTGAAGAAGGGGTCTAGGCTAAACCAAATGGTAGGACCTGCAAAGTAAGGATCCCAAGCAGTAGGATCCTCTCAAGTCTCTAGGCATGGCCATTGGAGCTATTCAAAACCACTAGGGTATCTTGAGCCAGAAAATGGGTAATGTGATAAGCCCGCTCTTCCGTTTTCAGTAAAATTTGCTCTAGTAAGTAGCGAGTAGCTCGATCACCCAGACTATCGGCTTGGCTAGCTTGAGTTCGGAGGACATTGATGATGGTTTGTTCTGCAGCTAAGTCATTTTCAAGCATAGTGCGGCCATTAAAGGCACCATCTGCTTCAGGCGTAAAACAACAGAGTTCTGCCAGTTTAGTAAAACTTGCTGCGGGAACTCCACCTAAACCATCCAACCGCTCTCCGATCTCATGAGCATGATCTTTCACTTCATCGTAGCTTTCTTGGAAATATTGGTGGAGCATATAAAACTCAGCACCTTCCACAACAAAGTGATGTTTCTGATATTGGAGGTAGAGAGCTTGAAAGCTAGCAAATACAATGCTTAATCCTTCACACACTGGAGTTGTCACACTCAGATCTAGCATTACTGGATTGTTACCCATTTGATGGATAGAACGTACAACTGTTTGAGCCACAACGATCTCCTAAACACTTCTAGGTAATATGACACTTTGTTAAGCAAAGAGACAAGTAATCCTCAGCTTTAATTGCAGATAACTAGCAGTAATCCTTGACCTAATCGCAAGGCAATGAGTGAAATCGTCGCAGCTGAGAGCAGAGCTTCCTGAAGTTACCTGTAATGTGGAGCAAAGGCTCGATCATTGGTCTGAGAGTAGTTCTCAAAGAAATTTTTACATTTATTTATGTTTACAGAGCCTTGATCTCTTGGTTCGACTGAAAAAACTGGATTATTAATGGCATAGAGATTACCAAGAGGATTACCGGGCCAGTCGTTGATCGCTGACGGTAACAGGGGACTAGCTGAATACAGCTTTAGGATTGATTCAACAGATCAGCTTTGAAGCTTCGGTGCATAGAGTCTTGGGGTTGGGTTCTTTTGATTATCGGCTGCTCTAGCCTATTCAGTTCTCATACCACTGTTGGATTAGTGTTGATCTCGACCGCGCTAAAAAATGACCAGGTATTGATGGTACCGTGCCAGCTGACATTGACTAGGCTGTTTTTCCTTTAATTTTTCCGAGCACCATAAGAGATCTGTCCTAGATCATAAGCCTGCTCTAATTGTTCCAAGCTTTCTAAGTCTTCAGGCGTAATTAGATGAGAAAATAGTTGCTGGATGATTTGTGATTGCTGGTCTTGATCCAAGCTGCCAGTTGTCAGCACAGTGTCAATAATAGATTTTATAGATGGAACAGTCATAGTATCCCTCTAGCGCTATCTTCATTGTGACAAGCTGAGCAAAATCGGAAACCTGCCAAAGTGCTGAACTCTTTTTCGTCAAGTCGCTTAGCTTGGATCTACTGTTGATGTTTGATTAGTTACCTCACCCATAGATTTTTTTGAATATCTGTTTCCAGCTCCAGTATAGGCTGATGGTGGCTAAACCGAATAACCAGAGCACCTCCAAAGGCCAGATTGCAGGTAACCCCAAGGGCCAACGGATTAAGTCAACCACAGCTGATAGAGGTAATAAGCTGGCAATGATCTGTAAAAAGCCAGGCAAATTTTCACGAGGAAAGTAGGTACCACAGAGAACAAACATAGGTACAACTAGAATAAAAATGGGCACATTGATTTGATCAACGGTAGCCACCAGTCCTGCTGTCAATAGACCAATACCACTGAACATCAAACTGGCTAAGACCAAAAAGGGTAAAGACCCTATCAAGCCTCCCCAGGAGTAGAACCCCAGCAACACAATCACTGATCCGGTGACCCCAGCTGAGATCATCCCTCGTGTAGCCGCCCAAAACAACTCTCCAGCATAGACTTGAGTAAAGGTTAGTGGACCGGTGAGCAGGGCATTCCAGGTACGTTGATAGTACAAACGAACAAAACTGCCATAAGATCCTTCAAAAAAGGCTTGAAATAATACCGCCACAGCAATCATGCCGGGGCCAATAAAGGTCAAGTAAGAGATGGGCTGATCTAAATAAACTAAGTCTGTGATCATAGGGGTAATCCCATACCCGAAGGCCAGCAAGTAAACCAAAGGCTCGGTCACAGGGGGTAAAAAGTTAACCAGCCAGGTTTGTTGATAAACTCGAAAGTGCCGTCGCCAAACAGAATAGATGCCCCAACAAAAGGTCTTGAAATCATACGTATCGATGGGCCGATGGGATAGGGCTTGCTCAGTCATAAGGTTGCTCCCGTTAATCGCAAGAATACGTCTTCTAAATTGGCTTGTCGCCGTAATAACCGCGTGGGATGGTGATATTCCAGCTGATGGATCAGTGCTGTGGGATCGTGATCAGGTAAAACCATCAAATACCCAGTGCTAAAGGGCCGCCACCAGGTTGAAGCTTTTTGAGCTAAGGTCTCTACCAGTTGGACATCAATACCATCCACTTCAATCACTTCATGTCCCACCGTTCTGATGATGAGTTCTTTCGGTGTACCTTGATCCACAATTTGACCCTTTTGGATCAGAATCAGTTGATCACAGAGTCGCTCGGCTTCGTCCATATAGTGAGTGGTTAATAAGACACCGCGGCCTGACTGTTTGAGTTGAGTTACGAGCCTCCAAAACACTTGTCGAGCATCTGGATCTAAACCTGTTGTCGGCTCATCCAAAAAAACTAGCTTGGGCTCATTCAACAGAGATCGAGCCAACACTAACCGTCGCTTTAGGCCCCCCGATAAGGCTTCAACACTATCCAACTGTCTATCTAGAAGACTCACTTTTTCAAGTACTTCAGAAACACGGTGGCGAGCTGAGCGACCTACAATGCCATAATGCCGAGCAAAACAAATAAGATTATCCCATACATTTAAGTCAGGATCCAAATTGTCATCCTGGGTCACAATACCCATGAGCTGGCGGGCTTGAGCCCCTTGTCGGTGAACATCAATTGAATTAACGTAAACACGGCCTCGAGTAGGAATAACCATACCGTAGAGCATCCCAACTGTGGTACTCTTCCCAGCCCCATTAGGACCCAAAAGCCCCAATACCTGGTGAGAGTCTAGCTGTAAATCAACTCCACAGACCACTGCAGTTGATCCATAGTGCTTATGGAGGTCACTTGCCACTAGCATAGAATTCAAATCAAAACACTACCGCAATGATAATACGTGATGTATGTAGTTGTGTAGTATAACTCAATCAAGGTTGAAGTGAGCACGTTTAATCGTTTAAGAGACTTTGGTAAATCGCCACTATTTTCTCAGCTTTAAGATCCCAGGTGAAGGCTTTAGCTCGCTGGATCGCCTCTAGTGACATAGCTTGACGGTGGGCTGGATGGAGAACCAGATGTTCAATATGGTGTTTCATCTCTTGAATGATATGAGTTCTGGAGAGGGGATCAATGCGATAGCCCGTTTCTGGCGTGACATATTCACCAATCCCACCATGATTAGCCACAATACAGGGTAAGCCATTGGCCAAAGCCTCTAAAACCACAGCCCCCCCAAACTCCCGAATGGATGGAAAACAAAAGATATCAGAGCTGCGATAGTAACCTAGAGTGTCTTGTTGCTGAATCCAGCCTGTAAATTGAACCTGCTCAACCAGATCAAGCTCTTGAACGCGTTGTTCCAAAGCTCCTCGTTCTGAACCATCTCCGATAATCGTTAACTGAATCGCTGGCTTAACTGACAGATCGAGTTGACCTACAGCTTCGATCAACATATCAGCTCCTTTATAGGGTACTAGCCGACCCACAAACAAGAGCTTAACCGGGTCTAGATCTGAGGCCGCTTCGAATTCAACCTGAGATCGTAGAAAAGAACTATCGATCCCATTCTCATAAAACAGTTCAATTTGACTCTCTTCAAGCTGAAACAAGTCTTTGAGTAAGGCAAGGGTATAAGTCGAACCTGCTAAAATTCGATCTGCCTTTTCGTAGGTAGTCCGATAACCGGGTAGAACCCAACGTCCTATCGATCTCAGCACATTAAACCCTGAAAATTCCCGTCGAGCAATATCAGCAAAACCTTGGGGATAGGGCACACCGCCATTCACGGGCCCTAAGATAAACGGCGTATCAACACAGGCTGCAATAGTTTTTACAGGATAACGAGGCATCATGGGTGTGATGGCATGCACAATATGATACTCACCCCTGATAATCCTGTTTTTAAACTGGTGATAGACTTGATCGCTAAATGCATTGTAAATGGGATACGTCAAAGTATGATGAATGGGCCATAAGGTCCTTCCTTTAAACTTACTGAGTCGAGCCGCGATTCGATAATACTGTTTAATGAGGTTGGCTTCAAGAATGTAGTGAATGGTCTGATCGGAATGAACCTTTTCTAAGGCAGCTCGATTTCTTTCATGGGTCACTAGGGTGGCATCAACCTGTTGACTAATCCCTTGATAAAACTGGTAGCCCACCAGTGGTACTGAAGCCCATTCTGGATTACATTGCTCAATAATGAGTAAGACTTTTAACCGTGATGGTGAAGAACTCATGAGGCTCACTGACTCTTGCTCTGATAGTTTAACCTCTACAGTGAGATGTGAGAGGGGTGCTGCGTCACTATTTTGAAATGAGCCGTCTTTGACATAGTTCAGTTACTTTAAGCAGATAGCATTGCTAAAATTTGAGCTAAGTTCAATTGTAACTCTGGAAACACTGAGGATTGAATTCGCTCTTGTCCTCGAAACTGGTAACCTTGGTAGATCCCGGTTGCATCCAATTGATACACGGTAAATGTGGGTTGCTTCGGTGAACCAATGTAGCGCCTGCCTCCTAAGCCTAGATAATCACAGATCCAATATTCCTCGATCCCTAAAGCTTCATAATGATCTAGCTTGAGAGCAAAATCATCACTGCAGTTAGTGCTTACAATCTCAATCACAAGTTTGACCGATTCACCCCGAGTAAGGGTAGATTCTTTTTCCCAGCGAGTATCAAGGCTAATGGTTTGGCGGTTTAGGACAATCACGTCAGGTTCGTACCCAGACTCATTGACTTTAACCACACAATCTTTGGGGACAAAATAGGGTAATTGCAGTCGAGTGATCTCAACAAATAAACTGCCAGTAATAAATCCACTTACCTCAGAGTGCTTACCGATGGGCTTAGGCATTGCGATAATTTCACCATCATGTAACTCATACCGCCGCCCTGAATCCTCAGGATACCAAGCCATAAACTCATCAAAGCTAACAGATCTAGAGACCACTTGAATCATGATCACTGTCCTACCTGATTATTGAAATTCCAGACCAACCTATCATGAGATCTTTTGAATTGGGGCTAGGTTAGGATCTAGGATCTTTTGTTGACCCAGGCCAGGAAATTTTACAGCGATCGTGACCTTTTGACCTGAGTTAAAGACATGAGTCACATGACCTTGACCAAATTGGGTATGCTCCACGGAATCACCCACACTCCAAGTTTGATGGGTTGACGTGGGGTGAGTTGACTGGACGGTGGCCCCTTCTCTCCGGCTATTGAAGGATCGGCGGCGGGATTGTTGTACGGGTCGGTTAGTTTGTAATTGCTCTTGAGGTAGCTCACTTAAAAACATAGAAGGAAGAGCTGGTTCACGGGAGCCGTATAAGCGACGTTCTAGTGTGTAGCTCAGGTAAAGCCGTTCTTGAGCTCGGGTTAAGCCCACATAGCACAGTCGTCGTTCTTCCTCTAAAGCAACTGGATCATCTAGGGATCGATGGTTGGGAAACAGGCCTTGTTCAACACCAACTAAAAAGATCACTGGAAATTCTAACCCCTTAGACGAATGTAGGGTCATGAGTGAGATCCGCTGAGACTCTTCATTAAGATTATCCAGATCAGTGGCTAGCGAAACATTGGACAAAAAACCTTGAAGCGAAGGATCCTCTTGGTCTTCTTCAAATTGCCGAGCTGCGTTTAAAAGTTCAGCTACGTTTTGGATGCGATCTTCAGCCTCATCAGTGCCCTGGGATTTGAGATCCTCAACATAGCCAGACTCTTCAAGGATGCCTTGCAGAATTTCAGTTGCCGATTGACTAGCTAGGTTCTGATTCCAATGCTCTAAAAACTTAGCAAATCGGATCACAGCTTTAGCAGAACGACCCGCTAAGGTGGTTACTGATGTCTCATCATTGATCACTTCCCAGAGGGGCACATTTAAGGTTTGGGCTGCATTCGCTAGTTTGTCCAGGGTTGATTTGCCGATCCCTCGACGCGGTACATTAATCACTCGTAGTAAACTTAGCGTATCAGCAGGGTTATTGATCGTACGCAAATAGGCCAAAACATCTTTAATCTCTTTACGATCGTAGAATCGAAGTCCACCTACCACTGTGTAGGGAATACCCCACCGGGCTAAAGCTTCTTCAAATGGCCGAGATTGAGCATTGGTCCGGTATAGAATTGCAAAATCACCCCACATCCAGCCATGTTCCGATCGCTCAAGCTCCCGAATAGTACTCAAGACAAATTCAGCTTCATCAATTTCATTGTCAGCTTGATAACAAAAAACAGGTTCGCCCTCACCCCGAGTGGCTCGCAAGATTTTGTCAATCCGTTCGGTATTATTTTGAATCAGTTCGTTGGCTAGATCTAAAATAGTCCGAGTTGAACGGTAGTTTTCTTCCAGTTTAACCATGGTTTGGGTCTCAGCATCAGGCAATCCGTCACCAAACGTGTCTTGAAATTCCATTAAAATCGTAAAATCAGCCCCTCTAAACCGGTAAATACTCTGATCAGCATCACCGACTGCAAAAATCGATCGATTTGACCAATTCATCAATGCTTTATCAGCTTCGCCATTAGTAGCCAAGAGCCGGATCAACTCATACTGGGTACGGTTAGTATCTTGATATTCATCGACTAAAATGTGGCAATATCGTTCGTGCCAATAATTCAAAATATCCGGCATTTGACGAAATAGTTGCACAGGCACCCAAATCAGATCATCAAAATCTAAAGCATTATTGGCTGCCATTTGATCACTATAGTGCTCATATACTTGGGCAATCGTGCGACCTCGAAAGGTAGGTTGTTCAATAGCTAATTCATCAGGAGACCAACCCTGATTTTTGGCGTTACTGATGGCATATCGGACCGAGCGGGGTTCAAATTTTCGATCATCTAATTTGAGTTGCTGCGTGATAATGTCTTTAATTAAGGCTTGTACATCAGATTCATCATATATTGAAAATGCTGGCGTCCATTGGCGCCCTTTGCGATCCTGAAACTTCTCCATTTCAATTCGTAAGATGCGAGAAAATAGACTATGAAAGGTTCCTATGGAGAGGGGTTTAATATACTTGCGATAGACGTTAGATTTTAGCCGAGTTAATTGATCAGGCGCCAACTCATCCAAGTTAATGCCTTTGCGCAGAGCTTCACGTTCAGTAAACAAGCGTTCGATCCGTGATTTCATCTCCCGAGCGGCTTTGTTGGTAAAGGTCACCGCTAAGATCTCAGCTGGGGGAACATGATGATCTAAAACTAGATGGGCAATCCGATAGGTCAGAGCTCGTGTTTTACCTGATCCAGCTCCCGCCACCACCAACAGAGGGCCACAATGATGCTGGACGGCTTGCCTCTGTGACTCATTTAATGTTGCAAATAGATCAGATGTTGACATAAGACAAAACTGATTAAAGTTTGTGGCTCCACAGCCCCGAATGAGCAAGGCGTTCTCCACTATAGCCTGTTACACTGAGAAACGAATTTAGTGATAGCAAGTTTAAGGATCCCCCATGGCAATCGATGCTAACGAGTTTTTTGAGCAGTGCAAAGGTCGTTGGTTATCTCAACGCACTACTCATCACTTAGCGTTTCGCCGCTCAGAAACCGGTGATTCAGAGATTGAGGTGGTGAGTTTGAAGGCTGATGATCCCAAAGTGGTGGAGCTCTGTCAATTTCATCAAGTAGAGCCTCAGTTAGCTATGGGGGGGGCCTGGGTCAGTTGGAATGGATCCATGGCCTGGGATCGGGGTGATGAAACCCACAAGGGATCAACGGTGATGGTGTTGGTGCCTGATGACACATCGGGTCGGCAAGGGCAATTGCTCCGGGAGCGCGGCTACGCTGAGACAGCACCTGTGGTAGGTCGATTTCAACTTGATGCTCAAGATGGCTTAGTCCTGACCACTCAGTACGACACCATGACAGCTTACGAGCGTTTTTGGTTTGTCTCACCGACGATTCGGTTGCGGGCCAGCACAGTCCAATGGTTTGGGGGCTTCAGCCAAGCAACCTTTTGCACAGAAACTCGGATTATGGATACTAAAGCCACTAATGGGGCTTCAAAGGCAGTCGAGAACTCCCTTAGCCGTTCTTTATTTGGTGGTTAATTGATGACTGAGCTAGCGGTAAAAGTCCACTATTTACTGGACTACCTAAGCCGTTAACCTGGAACGGTCTCAAGCTTAGGTATCGCCTTTCAGTTACCTTATGGTACGGCAACCGTGAGATTGGATCTGGCTGAGGATGTTCAGGTAGTGGCGGATACGAATCTGCAATATTCCAAATAATATTGGCACTATTCCGCCTCATATTGCAAAGATTCCGAATCATGTTACAAGGATCCCAGCTCATGATGACCCTATTCCGCCTCATACTGCAAAGATTCCGAATCATGTTACAAGGATCCCAGCTCATGATGACCCTATTCCGCCTCATATTGTGAGAATTTCGAATCATGTTACAAGGATCCTATCTATGGCCGAACCTTCATAGCTTTGGATCCTTCGGAATAGTGAAGTAAATCAAAAAACTTAGCCACATTAGCCAGTACCAGCAGATTATTTTTAAATTCATTCGGTAGATAATCTTGAACTAATGAAATCAGTCCAGCCTGGTGATCAACTAACAGAACAGCAGCATCTTCTTTGGGCCATAATCTTTAACTAACTTAATAATCTCTGGGCATGGTTTAGGGTAGTTGCTATAAGTCAAACAGGGTATTTTGTGGTTGATGCTTATGTGTATTTGTATTCATTGCTCCTACGTAGATCGCTGTGTCACTTACCACGCTGTAGAAGCTCAGCATCAGCAACCTCATCTGACAGAGACGCCTGATTTTGATCCTGTGGGTCCTCAGATCAATGTCAATATTCGTAACCATGGGACTGAGATGGAGTGGGATGTTGTGGGATGCGAAAGTTTCTTGGAGGAACGTAACAAATGGGCTAAGCTCCGTCCGTTAGAGGCCGTTCCCACTTAAGATCCTGGGTAGGTCTAGGTTGATCTAGCCCAGAAATCTAAGCATGAAAGAGTTCCAACTGCAATGACTGAAGCAACCCTAACGCCCCCCCCTACCACTAGCCAGACCCAAGTCAGCCAGTTTATGCAACAGTTGCAAGGTGAGATCTGTCAACGACTCGAAGAGCTGGATGGTCAGGCCCGTTTTCGTGAAGATAGTTGGGAGCGGACTGAAGGTGGTGGTGGTCGCTCCCGAGTGATCCGAGAAGGGGGCGTATTTGAACAAGGCGGCGTCAATTTTTCTGAGGTTTTTGGTGATAAGTTACCACCTTCAATTGTAAAGCAACGACCTGAAGCTGAAGGCCATCGATTTTATGCAACAGGCACATCTATGGTCCTGCATCCCCGTAATCCCTATGTGCCCACTGTTCATCTGAACTATCGTTATTTTGAAGCGGGTCCTGTCTGGTGGTTTGGGGGCGGTATTGACCTCACTCCCTATTACTTATTTGAAGATGATGCTATCCACTTTCATCAAACCTTGAAAACAGCCTGTGATCAACACCATCCCGATTATTACCCTGTATTTAAGTTATGGTGTGATCGTTACTTTTTCTTACCCCATCGAGAAGAAAGTCGAGGGATTGGGGGTATCTTTTTTGACTATCAAGATCCACGAGAAGACCCGCGGCCAGACGCCGGACGCCTCGCCCCCTCCC
>CAYSWV010000098.1:0-10217 GCA_964434865.1 uncultured bacterium | reverse complement strand
ATTTTTAAGAGAATGTCATTTCCTAGATCTTCGGCGTAATAACGAGCTTGGCGCTTTCGTGATCTCAGAGTCAGACGATATCTAATCTCAGGGGTTGATGTCATATGTGTTGCTATTCTTGATGACTGAGATAGGTTTCTAGATCAAAAGTATTTTGAAAATCAAGTAGAGCAATTGCTAGCTGTTGAAGTTGCGGTGAAGAGAGTTGTTGGATCTGGGTTACTACTGTAGGGTTGAGTAATCCGAGTTGAGCTTCCAATTGGGCTAGGATGATGTTCTGTTCTCCCTCAGATTTACCACGTTGTTCACCACGTTGTTCAGTCTTTTGTTCCCACTCTTGATAGATCTGTGTCAGTTTCATCATGATCCCCTCTGGTTCATGGCCTAATCCTTCGAGATCTATGATAACTTTATACGCTACTAATAATTTCAGGGTTTGCTGGCGCCGGGGATCTTCAGGGGGGAGGGTCTGGATCTCGGCGATGGCTTGCTCTTGGACTCGGTCTCTTCCTAGAACTCTGATCCAGAGGGTTTCTTCTGTTTGGGGTAGCTGATTAATGGCAACTAGCTTGAGTTTGAATAGGCTTAAGGTGTAGATCCCAGCTAAATCAGGGTCGAGATGGATGGCTCCACTGGCTTGGAGAACTGGTTTTGAAAGGGTGGAAGCTAGGATCCAGAGGCTGGGTAGTTCGTCTTCCTCTAGCTTCGCTCGCCGTTGTCTTTCTTCCTGATACCACAAGAGTTTTAACGTACAGGTACGAATCTCTTGCCGGGTGGGGGCATTGCGAAAGGGTTCAAGTAAACAGGGGGATTGGGCGATCTGTTGCAGTAGACATAAGTTTAAATCAGGACTGAGACTTGGATTTGGGGTAAAACAAACGTCAACAAATTTAGCTTCACCGGGGACTTCAAGGCTACGTTCAACTTGACCTAAGGGGGATAGGGTCTCCTGGAGATAGCTTTGTCTACACTTTGTCCTGGATTCCTCAGCTATATTCTATGGCGCACTCTTAGCCTATTCATACAGTTAGCAGAGGGCCTCACGAAAGGCTTTAATCATCTGAGGTTCTAGTTGAGGGTTAATGAAGCGGGTCAGTAGGGCTAGATCTAACGTTGGAAAAAATTGACTGCGATCGCTCAGGTAGTGCTCTGTTCCATCTGCTTTTAGTGTCTGAATCGTCAGTTGATCTTTCTGCCAGATCCAAATCTCAGGTACCCCTAACCCTCGGTAGATCTCCAAACGGTCAAGAAGGCGGGTCGTGATAACAATTTCAATAGCCAGATCAGGATAGTCTTTATCAGATCCAATGCAGTAACTTTCATCCGGCTCAAGCCCTCGTTCGGTAGCAGCTTTACGGAAGGTTGCAGATCCACAACTGTAGAGATCGATATCTTGTTCAAGAGCGTAGATTTGCAGGAGACGAGCAATCATTGTGGAGCATAACGCGGGATTCAGCTTCGAGGTGGGGATCCAGGAGTTGCATGCCACCTATCCTTATCGCAGGTCAAGTCCAAGTCAAGAACTTGTAAATGTTCGTTTTAGTCTAGCAAGGCATGTTTAGATGCAGGGCAATTGGACTCAAGATCCTTTGAATCTCAATGAGTGTCTTCATCTTGTAAGGCATTTCTCCGTGTAAACGAATCATCGAAAAGGATTTAAATTCTGGAACTGGCCAAGAGCAGAGAAGTTCACTCTCATAATAGGGCGCTTCTATGAGAGCTTGCATCTGAATTGATGAATTCATAGGTGTTTACAGTTCTCAACATCTGAAACGCTCTCAAGTCAATTCAGGACATTTCTATCAGTAGTCTAAGCTCATCCTAACTGACTCACTTCAACTGATCCCTATGGTAGATAGTACTATCGAGGTATCTTCTGGCTATCTCTTGAAGCCAAACTTGATGACTCTAGCTCATTCTACATTTGAATCTTGACTTATTTCAGCAAATCAGCACCTCCACGAGGTGGAATCGTAATCGTGCCAGGTTGAGTGAACTGAGGAGTTGGTGTAGCTACAGTTGCTGGAGGAATATAAAGGATTGGGGGTGTTGGATCACCATCAAAAGCTGTGATGATGATTTCTAGTAACTGGTTACGCTGTTGACGATTGAGGGATTTGAGCACATCTCGATCTGCTCGGTAGGGATTATCCGACAGAATGGAAGCCCCAGGATAAGCTCTGGCAAACACAGGCTCATTTAACTCCAGGTAGTCAGCCAAAGTCAGTTTCCAATCCAGGCGATTGATCGGAGAGCGACCCTTAACTTGCATGTGGTAAAGCATCATCCGATAGACTAAGGTATTATCCTCAGCTGCGCCAACATTTTCTGCAATGACTTGATAGTGATTCTCTTTCGGGAAATCAGGGATCTGATCGTAAACCGTAGTAGCCGCTTCAGGGACCAATCGAAGTTGACTGAGCACTGGCTGGGCTGAAAACAAGATCCAAGCCCCCACTACCAGGGGTATCCAGCCACGTCTACTCATACTAGGGGTTACCATCTGTATCACTCTATCATCTACACAACAGGGACTAGGCTTAACTCAGTCTTGTGTTAATCTTAGATCTAGATTTGAGTTTTAGGATAAACTCTCATCGGTTGTGTAGGTGTCTAAGAATAACCAGTAAGCTCCAATAGCTCCATTTTGACCAGATTCTAGCCAAGCCGCATAGCGACCATCAATGGATAACACTGCAGCGGGCCCTAGTACAGTGGCTCCCTCAGCTGTAAGTTCAAGACCTGTTTCTCGTTCAATACCGAAAGCTACTGTGTCAGGATGGTGGTAAATCAAGTTCACTAGCCGACCATAGCGGTAATCGTAGAAGGCCCTAGGTTCAAAGTTAGCACCAGTCACTAGTCCTAGACCCTGTTGGATAGAAGGATAGGTTGTTAAAAACCCCGAGGTCGATCTAGCCTCTTTAGCTGTAAGAGTATCAGCAGGTGTTTCTTCAGCAATCATCCACTCCCCAATAGCGGCGGCGGCGGCATTATCAAACAACAACACGGTACCAGCTCGATTCATCTGATCTAGATGGAGTTGATGGAGATGATCAATCAGTAGAGCCACTTCAACCTGATTCACACTCGTAATAGCAATTGCATCAGATAAACGCAATCTAGCCTCCAAGGCTGCTAAATTTGAGGTGGGTGTTAAAATCTCTTGTTTAACCTTCAGTTGTTTGGTACGCAAGCCTTTTGTCATTCGTGTTGCCGCTTCTAGGGTGCTAGGATTTTCACCAACTGCTAAAACCGTAACGTTGAAGCCAGCCTTGCGGGCTAATTCCGCGAACCGATTGGGCACATCCTGATTAGCAAAGGTATCAATAAACGGAATCAAAGAATTAGAAGCATCACTACCTTGAAGTAGATCCCCTGCCACGATAATCGGAGCTGACCCAGCAGGTCGATTTAAAAATTCAAAAGAACGTGTTGACATCAACGGTGGTTCAATAGCAACCCCACTGCGCAAAGGCTGCTTCAGTTCAAGATCATAAGCATAATCCCCAGCCGGCAATAAATGAGCAGGTACATTATGAATCGAAAGTGATTTGCGATCACCCTGATACTGAGCTTGATTGGCAGATTGAAAAGTTTCTAAGTCGACGATGATGGCACTCGTTAAACCCATTGTACCTTCAACCCATCGTTCGTTAATGATTTTAATCCCGGTTTGATTATCGACTCCAAGACCCAGTTTAGGAACCGGTGATTGTTCAACCGCCTGGAGTAGCCTTAACAAGCGGCCCTGTTGATACAGATCCTGGTCAAGAATGGCAGTACTCAAGCCAAACCGTAACCCTCGACTCGTACGACCCGTTACCCCATAGGCTAGGTCTAAGCTACCTAATTCCAATCCATTCCAAGCAAAGTGATCATTTTGATAACCGCTGATCATATAACGACTCTGCACAGCTGCCCCAGCACTACTGCCAGCTAAAGGCACCCCACTGCGATAGAGCGTTTCAAGGATATCCTCCAAGGGCGTATTCGCTATAATTTGCATCGCAATAGCTTGATTACCCTCTAGAATATAAACACCATCCACGGTTGAATTAAATTCAGTTAAGTTGGCCGCATCTTGGGCTTCAGTGCGAATTTGAATGTTAGGGGCGGTGGTATGGCAGGTTACTGGAGCCATGACTAAGCTTAAGCAGATGGATTGAATTTGATCAACCCGGTTGCGACCTGCCTCAGTGGCATTCTGACGGTCAACAAATCCCACAAAAAAGGAGTTGGGTGAAAGCGGTGGGATGAGTAATCGAATTTCAACAATACTATCTTGGTTGTGAGCTATAGCTTGTTGCACAAACAGTGCTAGTGTGTCGGCATTATGGTCAGCCCCAATCGGAATCAGAACACGATCAAGATCTAGGGCGAGTGCGGGAGCGATCCAAATACTACTACCAATCCAAGCCAGTAACGTTAAGACTAAACCTGCAATTAAACACAAGAACGGCTGCATATAGACAAGAAGCTAATAGGTGTTTACTACCATGACAATACCGTAGAGGGGGATTATTTGACAGTCTTGAGTCTTGAAGCTCGTCGATCTATTCAAGAATGATTTTAGGTTTATGATTAGTTTGTTCAGCCATACTTAGCTTATGCAGCCAATTCATAGACTTTGTATAGTTCTTAGTTATGAATCTCAGGGGTGTATTGCTTAAGGGGAGATGCTGAATTTATGCTTTCCAAGCTCTACTGCAAACTCCTATAGGCCTTGAAGGACTAGGGTAGCACGAAACTGTTTTGATCCCTAGCTATTCAAGTTACAAAATATTGCTAGCTTTACTTTTTGTGTGGGAATGTGACGGGAAACACGTTTGGATGTCGTTGAGTTTAATTAAACTAATCGATCCCATAAATAAAGTAATAATCCACCTATCATTAACAGTGGTAACGTGATAGTTAACAAGCAAGAGGTCACAGCTAAAAGCGTTTAACGGTTGGTCGTGGCGTTTGCTGAGGTTGTTGCACAGGTCAAACGAGTCTCTTCAAGGAACTAATACTGACCTGGGAATAAGTTAAGGACTGGGTTGATCCTCAAGCATCCCACGAGCGAGTCATGACTGCTATTGACTTGTGGGTTGCCCTTTAGATCATGTTCAAGCAGGATCTAAGCGTGATCAGAGCTCCTTAATGCTTGTGAATTCAAAATGTTACAAATTTGGATTAGAGATCTTGTTGATAAAGTGATCTAGTCAGGTTTGTTCTTGCATCAAGACAGTTGGTTACATAGAGGTAGAGTCGTCGTGTCATACTCACAAACAACTACACAATCCAAGGCCGGGTATAAGGCGGGTGTTAAAGACTATAAGTTGACCTATTACACCCCCGATTACACACCGAAAGATACTGACATTTTAGCTTGTTTCCGAGTGTCTCCTCAGCCTGGTGTTCCACCTGAAGAAGCTGGGGCCGCTGTGGCTGCTGAGTCATCTACAGGGACTTGGACTACTGTTTGGACAGATTTGTTAACAGACTTGGATCGCTACAAAGGTCGTTGTTACGATATTGAACCAGTACCCGGTGAAGATAACCAGTACTTCTGCTTTGTGGCTTACCCCTTGGATCTGTTTGAAGAGGGTTCAGTGACTAACATGTTGACCTCTATTGTAGGTAATGTGTTTGGGTTTAAGGCACTCAAAGCATTGCGATTGGAAGATCTACGTGTGCCTGTAGCTTATTTGAAAACTTTCCAAGGACCTCCCCATGGTATTCAGGTTGAGCGAGACAAGTTGAACAAGTATGGCCGTCCATTGTTAGGATGTACGATCAAGCCCAAGCTAGGATTGTCAGCTAAGAACTATGGCCGCGCGGTGTATGAGTGTTTACGTGGTGGCCTGGACTTCACAAAAGATGATGAAAACATCAACTCACAGCCCTTCCAACGTTGGCGTGATCGGTACCTATTTGTGATGGAAGCTATCCATAAGTCACAGGCCGAGACAGGTGAGATCAAGGGACACTACCTCAATGTGACAGCTCCAACTTGCGAAGAGATGTTCAAGCGGGCTGAATTTGCTAAAGAGCTGAAAGCCCCTATCGTTATGCACGACTACTTGACAGGCGGTTTTACGGCTAACACTAGCTTGGCTCGTTGGTGCCGTGACAATGGTATTTTGCTTCACATTCACCGAGCTATGCACGCCGTGATTGACCGGCAGCGGAACCACGGTATTCACTTCCGGGTGTTGGCCAAGTGCTTACGGATGTCAGGCGGCGATCACCTTCACTCCGGTACAGTGGTTGGTAAGTTAGAGGGTGAGCGGAATATCACATTGGGCTTTGTGGACCAGATGCGGGAAAACTATGTTGAAGCTGATCGCTCTCGCGGTAACTTCTTCACTCAAGATTGGGCGTCTATGCCTGGTGTGATGCCAGTTGCTTCGGGTGGTATTCATATCTGGCATATGCCTGCTTTAGTTGAGATCTTTGGTGATGACTCCTGCTTACAGTTTGGTGGTGGTACATTGGGTCACCCCTGGGGTAATGCACCTGGTGCTACCGCTAACCGTGTGGCACTAGAGGCTTGCATCCAGGCTCGTAATGAAGGCCGCGATCTAGCTCGTGAAGGTAACGAAGTAATTCGGGAAGCTGCTAAGTGGTCACCTGAACTTGCGGTTGCTTGTGAACTATGGAAGGAAATCAAGTTTGAGTTTAAGCCTGTTGATACTCTCCACTCTTCAGAGCAGTAATAATAGGGCTTAGGCCGTAAGATGGGATCCTTTCTGGCTAGATGTGACTATGAACGTGAAGGCAATTGCGAGTGCGACAGCTAAAACCCTGATCAGCTATTTGACCTATCAGGCGATGCGTACTGTTCATAGTCAACTGAGTGAAACGGATCCCCCCAGAGCCCTCTGGCTAGCCCAGTTTTCATCAATGGAAAAGATGCAAGATGGAGAAGCGTATTTGAAGGAGCTGCTTCAAGCCAATCCTGAACTTGCCTTTCGAATGATGACGGTACGGGAGCACTTAGCAGTTGAAATTGGTGAGTACTTACCAGAAATGATGCAAACTGGGATCCAACAGGCCAATATGCAACATCGTCGAAATCATTTGGAGCACATCACTCAGTTCACTACGGTCGAACATGAAGATTTACCCTCCGATTCTGACGAACCTCCTGATGTGGATCCCTTAGTCTCCTAAACCTGTGGTCATACCTTGATTATTGGACCGATTTTGGACCGATTGTTGACATTGCGAGGATGCTATGCAGACTTTACCCAAAGAGCGACGTTACGAAACACTATCCTATCTGCCTCCATTGACAGATATGCAGATCACAAAACAGATTCAGTACATTCTTGATCAGGGCTATTTTCCTGCGATTGAGTTTAATGAAACATCTGAACCTGAAATGAGCTACTGGACCATGTGGAAATTGCCTTTGTTTAATGCGCAAACGACACAAGAGGTTTTGGCAGAAATTCAAGCATGCCGTAGCAGCTATCCCAACTGCTTTATCCGGGTTGTCGGATTTGATAACGTACAACAGTGCCAAATTTTGAGTTTTGTGGTCAACAAGCCTAGTGTTTTTGGACGTTAAAATCTAAACACTTAAGCTCACCAGACAAGCTATGGGATCAGTAGAGTCAGATCTATTGATCCCAATTAGTATGTTCAAGCCTTTTCAGCTATTATCTCACAACCCTAAACCTTAGGATTGCAATCTGGTTACCTTAAGATTCTAGATTGGGGTATTCAACTCGGCGGAAGTGATGCAGACGATTGAGAGGCCAGAAGCGCACAATAGTGTGACCAATAATATTTTCTGCAGGCAAGAAGCCCCAAACATGAGAGTCCTGGCTATCATTCCGATTATCTCCCATCATGAAATAATGTTCCTCAGGCACCACAAAGTCAGGATCTTGAGTCGAAATACCTAAGCAATCAATTCCAGGGCAGCTATACGCGGGTGGCGACGCAATGTAAGGTTCATCTAAGGGAATATCATTTACATAAACAAGGCCATCTGCTATCCTCAGTCGATCACCAGGAAGCCCAATCACGCGTTTGATGTAAGCACCCCGAAACTCAGGCTCATTGACTTTAAACAGACCTTTACCTGGAACGCGCAAAACAGGATCTACACCTCCCATACCCGGTATCAGATCAACCGTTGTGGGGTCGAGGGTCCCATCAGGATCCCGATCATTTTCGAGGACATCAAAAAAGATCCGCCGATCGGGAGGTGCCACGACATAATCATCAACCGCTATGGGATCTGGCCCTTCTACGTCAATCGCATCTTCGTTGCTAAAAGGTAAGGCCTGACCGGATCCACCCACAACTACGGTTACATTAGCTTGATTCGATTCTTGGTCATCATTGTCCTTGACAGTGTAAGGAATGCTTACTGATCCAGTAAATCCAGGCTCAGGGATAAAGGTAACAGTCGTTTCCTCAGGCGGTAAGAAGACCACAATGTCACCTCGTTGAGGTTTACCAAACCGGTAACTGACTTTTTCGATGACTAGCCGATCACCAACTTCTAGGGTCGGCAACATGGATTCAGAGGGGATCCAGCGAGCCTCAGCCACAAAAGTGCGAATCCCAAAGGCCAGAATTAAAGCTAATACGATGGTTACGACATTATCTCGTCTGCCTAGTGAAACTACCATAGCCAACAGCGTCTCTATAACAGAGGTATCCGCTGGCTGGGAGTTTGAGGAATTCTCAGTCTCAGATGGAGTCTCGGTCGTATGGGGTGAGTTGGGTGACGATTGCTTGAGGTCGTCTTGTTGCATGGGTAATGATTCTACAAAAAGATCTTAGCCCCATCTATTATTGCATCGACCTCAGAAGGCGTCTAATGCCCATCGGCTCTGTCACCCAAACTATGCGGTTTATTGAACTCTAACCACAAAGCGTAGAGCCCCCGCTGTCATTTCACCAGGTGTTGCATAGTCATCTAGTTCAACTATCACAGCACCATTTGTGATCGGAGTTCCAAAGGGACAGAAGCTGCTGGATGGATCACTAACAAAGGCATTAGGTAGCGAAATCTCACTTCCATTAACTTCAATAGTGATGCTATCAGCAACAAGTTCAACACCTAATGGCAAGGGATCACAAAGGCTAAGATTTTCTAAAGATCCATCGAATAAGAAGTAGATCGTAAATTCCACCTCATCTCCGGGTTGGACGGTTTCATCAGCTGATCCCAAGATGAATTGTTCAGCTCCACCTGGCCAGGCCACTTCTGGGTTATCAAAAGGATCAGCAAAACGGTCTTGGTAACTTTCAATTCGATGACCATTAATAGCCGTAATCCGTTTAACCGTAGCCAGATCTTCAGGGGCAGGAGTTGCTGCAGGAGTTGGAACTGGGACAGGCACGGGAACCGGGACGGGAGCCGGAACCGGGATGGGAGTTGCTCCAGGGGTTGGCTTGGGAGGTATAACTGGCGTGGGTGTAATTCCTGGTGTCGGTCTAGGTGTAACCTCAGGCTTAGGTGGTATGACCGGAGTTGGTGTGATGCCTGGGGTGGGTCTAGGTGTGATTTCAGGTTTAGTGGGACTCTCATCAATCACGATAATGATAATACCAGGATTTGAAGTTAGGCCATCATTATCATCAACCGTGTAAGGGATCTCAACTGTTCCTGTGAAGTCAGGTTCAGGCGTAAAGGTAACGTCTCCATCTTGATCAACGGTAGCCGTGCCTTCTCCGGGGATAGTCAATGTAGTTTGTTGGCCTGGAGATTCAGGATCTAGATCAACTGTGGTTGGATCAATCGTGCCATCAGCATCGGTATCATTGTCGGTGACTCCAATCGTGACCGGTGTATTTGGAATTGAAGTTGCAATGTCATCATTGGCCACAGGATTATTCGCAAGGATAGTCACCGTAATAGTTGCAGGATTTGAAGTCAGCCCATCATTATCATCAACCGTGTAGGGAATCGATACTGTGCCGATAAAGTCTGGCTCAGGAGTAAAGGTAACCTCTCCATCGTCATCAACAGTAAAGGTACCTTGTTCGGGGATAGTAATTGTAGTCTGTTGGCCTGGGGTAGTTGGATCTAAATCAACAGTCTCTGGATCAATCGTGCCATCTGGATCTTCATCATTGTCAGTCACTTCCACAGTAGCCGGTGTATTGAGAGTTGTTGTAACCACATCATCATTGGCAACAGGATTAACTCCACCAACAGTTACGGTGATTGTTCCTGGATTGGAAGTTAACCCATCATTATCATCAAC
>CAYSWV010000097.1:0-10876 GCA_964434865.1 uncultured bacterium | reverse complement strand
GCTTAGTGCTGGCAGACTGGGAATCTCCGCGCCTTTAGGCCGGAGAGGATGTCAAACGCTGTACTCACGGTACCCATTTAACGGCAGCCGCCGAAATTTCAAGTGATTGAATGGGTTGAGTCCTGTCCTTGAGATCCATCAACTCAACTTGACCAGTAGCAATAGCTTGTCCGGTACGGCTGAGCGGTGCGCGAGGGTTAAGAGCACCTGGGGCTGGATCTAGAAGTGTATAGAGTAGCTGCCGACCATCGGGAGCAACACTGAAGTCTAATTCTGTTGGAAACTCTGCAGTCACAAGCTCAGTTTGCTCACCAGCCTCCCAATCAATCGCCAATAACCGAGGTGATTCAGTGTAGTCTATCAACGATAACTGAGTCACTAAGCAATAAAATATAGATCCAGAGGGAGCAAATTGACCGCCCAAAATGGATCCTTCAGTCTTTAAAATTTCCTGCCGACTCCCAACATTATTGACAATCCATAAGCTGCGGGTGAAGTCAGGGTTAAACTTGATCATAGCTCCAGCCGTCCCATCCGACTTGATGGCCAAAATCTGACCAAATTCCGGCAAAAAAGTTTCTGTCACGGCGGGCGTTAAAGGAATAATGGCAAGTCCCTGGCCCCGAGCCATGATCAAACTGCTGTTGTCAGGTGTAATTAAAAAATCTCCGGTTAAATTGGCACCCAGAGAAATGGGTTTAAAGGAATCTGATGGTTGCTGTCGGATCCAGATCTCGGTTTGAATTGGATTTTGGGGGTTAATTCGCTCTACGATTAGCAACGAGCCATCGGGTGATACCTGAAATTTTAGATTATGGTAGGTTTCGTGATCCAAGACTCGAGTGAGTGTTTGATCTGAAAGCGTGAGCTGATAGAGATCTTGCTCTTGTGAAGTACCTTGAGTTCCGAAGAAATAAAGGGTCTGGCCCTCCCGTACGGGATGAAACTCGGTGACTTTTAACTCCGGGGGAGTCAGAACTGTCCGATCTTGAGTCGTCAGATTAAGCAGAACAAGGCGCCCCAACTCCGCATCTGTGAGGCCCACCACCACAACCTGTGGATCGGGGGTTTGAAATTCACTTTTGAAAGCTTTGGGCATCACTTGACCATATCGATCCTGGGCCCCCTCCAAAACCACCTGATAAACCTGACCATATTGAGCAGGCTCATCCAATACATAAATTAGACGTTTCCCCAGCCAACGTGCCTCGCCCGATAAGGGGGGGGTTAGGGTCAGGTGCTGAGCCACACTATCTAGATCCATGGCTCGGTTAAAAGTCAAAATCAAATGACGTTGATGGGCAGTCACTTGCTGGTGATCCCAGTTAAAGTCTTGGACCTGTGGCGGAACCCAATATTCCAGCCCAATCAAGCCTGTTAGGATCAACATTGAAATAAGTGTGATGCCTAAGATCAGTCGATCTAAAGGCAACCATTGAATCTTGATCCGAATCGGAGACCTAGTACGCATAGACCTAGTACGCATAAGGATTGTCGGGAGTCGGAATGGGGTCAATTGAAGTCGCTTGGATCATCAGTAGAGGTGAGCCTAAGCTGGAGGCAACAACCATAACCCCTTGAACCCGTTGCCAGCTATCTATAGGAGGTCGTTCCATCGCTTGGACAGGTAGAGCCACAGGATAAGCATCGGCTGCACAACACCGGATCAAAAATCGCCCGAGCCAAAAGGTCTCAGGGGCATCGTCTGAGGTCTCTTCAGGATAAATCACAAAACCTTCAACATCAACCAACTGATTTTCATAGTTTTTCGGATCAGGATAAACCTCCAACGTCCGGATCCAATCTATCAAAGATCGAGAAGTGGTATCGACTTGGGGTTGAAATGTTTGCGGCTGATCCTCAAAGACGCCGATCGTTTGGGAAATCCCTCGATTAATGGCAGTCTGGCTGGATAGAGGTTGAGGTGGGAGGACCAGACCCCAAAAAGCGGTCAATAACACTAAGCTGGTTCCAACCCGAGGCGATAGTAAAGACGTGTGAGTGTCTTGGGGTTGAGAACGGCTGAGAGCCAATCGATAGCCCCCCAACCCAATGAGTAGCACCCCTGTCAAGGTTGCAATCTGGACATAGTTTGAATGAATTAAAAATGTTAGCTTATTCTGGAGTCGGTAGCTTAGCACCATAGCTCCTATGCCGATCAACATTAGCCCATCCAATGCATTAAGGCTGAGATTGATACGTCTAAGATTGATCTTGAAGAGCTGAACCAAGATTTGAATGGGGTTGATCATCATCATTTCTTATCAGATCAATGCCATAGTGTAGCGCAGTGTCTTCTGTTTGTTAATGGTTTTCAGCGTTAATACCCGTTATGATCACAACATCTTGTCGATCCAAATCACATACGTTATGCCAGTTCTCATCGAAGCTAATCACTTTGTTCAAACCACACAGGGTCAACCGATTCCTTGGTTATTGGCAGATCCAGAAACACTGTTAGATCAAGCTCAACAAACAGTCTGGCAGGGGCAATTGATTGACCAATCGGCAGAAGGTGATTATCTAGCCCAACTTCATGAGCTACTCTAATAATTGAGAGATAGGCCTTGTATATGGTGACATCACGATTAAAGCGGTCAGATAACCGAAAGCATATGCTTACCTTTGCCGAAACAGACCAGGGCAGCCGCACGTTTACCTTGGATGCTGCGTCCTACTCCATTGGCAGAGATCCATCCAATAGTCTGGTTCTGGATGATGAGGCGGTCTCTAGACACCATGCGATGCTGATGCGAGTCCCTATCTCTAACACTGAATTTGGCTATCGGATTTTAGATGGCGATCTGGTGGGTAAAGCTAGTCGTAACGGTATCAAAGTGAATGGGGCTGAGATCACGGCGCACGATTTAAAAGATGGTGATGTCATTACGATCGCTAATGTGTTCCAAGTTCAATATTTACACCGAGTTCCCACCACTCAAAGTTTAGAACCTCTAACCATGAAAAGTATTAAATCAAGACCCGTTGATTCTACTGCTACTGTCTTTTTCCCTGAACAGGACGACTTAAGTTCAACCTGAGCCACTGATCCGGGTCTTGATTCGCAATTTAAAACTGGATTCACATTTAAAAAAGGAGAACGGCTTACTTCCATACGGCTTACTTATATGTTGAATCAAATCAAAGTCTAGAAAGGGGATTCGTTGCGACCCATTCCCTTTAAATGTGTTAAAAAGTCCTGTAGTTCTGCTGGTGAAAGATATGAACGTGATTTCTTGTTGTAATGATCTTCTAAAAATTTTCGACCTTCTTTAGCCCCCCAACCAATACGCTGCATTTCAACATCAGTTTGCACCATGAGATCAGATACATCTTCAGGATCTGACTGGGAAGATTCAGGCATGCGCGGAGTTGGGCTGGTGTAGGCGTTAGCATAAGTTTCAGCGGCGGGCGTTATGGGATCAGGAGGTGACCAAGCATGGCCATTTTGAGGGGTTGGTGTAGACGGGGTGCGTGGGGGTGAATAGGCAGCGGGAGATATCGTCGCAGGTGGGGGTGAATAGGGTGTACCTGCAGAAGGGGGTTGTGCTGAGAAACTGGCAAGCTGAGCTTTTGTAAAACCAGCATGATCGAGGGCTCGTTGTAGGGCGGCATCTTCAGCGGCTTCTACGGTTGTTGAGCCAGCTAAACCCGTTCCTAGTACGGTATTGTTGACGATTACCTGAGCTTTAACGATGAAGATCCCTTCCTCAACCTGTAATAAGTCTGTAATGATGCTACCCATGGGATGACGTGCGTGAAATTGGCTCAACATGATGATCTCAGGCCAGCACCTAGCTTTTTATCCTATTATTGTGTCTTGATCTCGCTCAAAGAGCAACTGCTAGGCACTTAGCTAAACTAATCGGCTCCGAACCCGAGATGACAAGATATCAATAAATGAAGAGGCAATCACAATAATAATTAAGATGGCAGCTACCTTGCCGTATTGAAAAGCGCCAAAACTCTGATAGAGCGACACTCCAATACCACCCGCGCCGACAATCCCTAATACTGAGGCTGATCGAACATTAGATTCAAATCGGTATAACGTAAAGGACGCCCATAGTGGCATCACTTGAGGCAGAACCCCAAATAAAATTTCTTGAGGTTTACTAGCGCCTGTAGCCCGGATCCCTTCAACAGGACCTGGATCAATTGCTTCAACAGCTTCTGAAAAGAGTTTGCCTAAGGTACCAGCGGTATGCACGGCCAAGGCCAAAACACCTGCAAAAGGGCCTAATCCCACTGCGACTACAAAGATCAAGGCAAAGACAATTTCGTTGACGGCACGCATAACATCTAAAACTCGTCGCACTCCAAACACTAACCACTGCGGGAATAAATTGGCCGACCCCAGCAGAGCAAGAGGCGCTCCCAGAACGGCTGCAATTAAGGTCCCCCAAATCGCCATCCCGATTGTGATCAAGGTGTCTTCAAAGTACAGTTCCCAATCCGAAAAATCAGGCGGGAAATAGGAGCCTAGGTACTCCAGCATGTTGTCACGATTTTGGATCAACTTGAAAACCTTAATTTCAAGCTCCCAGTCAGAGGGTTGAATAGCGACTAAATCCTCACAAGATCTGGGCCAGTCCACAAGTGATGAAGCCCCCATTTCACATCTAAACTGGGATAGCAGTAACTGGGGTACCTCCAGAATATTAACATTACGGTTCAACAGGGTTACTTCAACAAGACCGCTTTGCCATGCTGAGATTAACAGCAACACCAAACCTAGACAGACCATTGTGATCCGAGTCGCTGTGATTCGTTGCTGCTCTTTGTCTAGTATGTCCTGGACAGCAGGAGAAATAGAAGTCATAACCTTGACCTGGCAGTGTACCGTAAGCCTACATTTCTTAAGCTTACATTTCTTAAGCCTACATTTCTTAAGCTTATATATCACCAGTACATTTGAGCAGCATACGTCCAAAAATGTGGATGCAAGGCGTTAAGTGATCCACAACTTTAGCTTGATCATCTTTGGAAACAACCTTGCTCAAAGCTTTTGCTGCTTAATGTAATGATACGGACCTGCTTTCGATCCCCAAGTTTGCTGCTGAGTCTGTAAATCAATCCCTCGATCTAAAGTAATGAATGTGGTGGCTGAGAGATCAAATTCAATTTCAATGGCGCTGGTGGCCTCAGCCGTAAGCTTACATTTAAGTCCTGGCTCCATTTGACCATGATAGTGATCGTCGCGTTTTTCTAGATGAATGCGGCAACCTGGCAGCCAATTGAGATCATCTAAGGTTAATTGACTCAATCGGTGCTGATCTTGGGAGGCGCCTAGCCAAGTGGCTTGATTGATTAATTGATAGTTCTCTAGGCGAAGCGGATCAGCGACTAATTGCAACACTCGACTGCGATAAAACTTTTCAGGGAAATGTTCATTAATTTGTTCAGTAAAAAAGCCCACACCCTCTTTGAAGAGACTCTCTAAAGGCACATACCACAGTGTGACAGGGATATACCAGACAGGGTCGGCTTGGGCTTGCTGTCGGTTGGTGTAGATGCCAGCTAACCAGGTGCGGATCGTTTCAAGCTCTGGATCAGTCATCGCCAAGGGCCCCCAAGGTATACGGTGATAATTATCTCAAATACAACGGTTTTCATAGCCAAAGCATGCTTGGGTATTGGTAAGTTATCAGCATGTCCAGGGTCATGAGGAGTTACTCGATGAAGATACTAGTACTGAATGCAGGATCCAGTAGCCAAAAAAGTTGCTTATATGAGTTAAATCAAGATCCAGCGACCCTGGAGCCACCTCATCCGTTGTGGGAAGCCAAAATTGATTGGACCCGGCAGGCTAATCGGGCCGAACTCAAGGTGGAACGAGGTGACGTGGTCTTGAAGGAAAGCCTACCCGCAACCCCTAGAACCGCTGTCATGCATCGCTTATTAGAGACGTTATCGACTGGTGATACTCAAGTCTTAAATCAGTTGGCTGAGATTGATGTGGTGGGGCATCGGGTTGTGCATGGGGGACAAGCCTATCAACAACCCACTCGCATTGATGCTGATGTTAAAGCCACGATCAAAGACCTCTTTGCCTTAGCTCCTGTACATAATCCTGCCAATCTAGAGGGCATTGAACTGATCGAGGAGATTCTACCTGAGGTGCCACAAGTGGCTGTCTTCGATACCGCATTCCATAGTCAATTACCCTTAGCTGCTGCTGTTTACCCCGGACCTTACGAGTGGTTTGAAGCTGGGATCCGCCGGTATGGATTTCATGGGATCAGTCATGAATACTGTGCCCAACGGGTGGCTCAACTCTTGCACCAAGATTCAGCTCAGCTGCGAATGATCACCTGTCATCTAGGTAATGGGTGTTCTTTAGCGGCTGTACGGCATGGCCATAGTGTAGATACCACAATGGGATTTACACCTTTAGAAGGCTTAATGATGGGCACCCGTTCTGGCTCGGTCGATCCGGGTATTTTGATCCATCTGTTACGTCAGCATACGGTAGATGTTGAAGAACTCAATACACTGCTCAATCAAAAATCTGGCCTCAAAGGGATTTCGGGAGAGTCTGGCGATATGCGGAGCCTAATGGCAGCTATTAACCAGGGGAATACCCGAGCACAACTAGCCTACGATATGTATGTGCATCGGTTGCGATCAGAAATGGGAGCGATGTTAGCCAGCTTAGAAGGGTTAGATGTGATCGCTTTTACTGGAGGCATCGGGGAAAACTCAGCAAATGTACGCAGTAGTGCCTGTGCAGCTTTCACCTTCTTAGGATTGCAACTGGATGAGGAGTCTAATGCTTTATCTCCTAAAGACACTGATGTGGCCTTGCCTAGCTCTCCCATCCGAGTATTGATCATTCAAGCCCAAGAAGACTGGGCTATTGCACGAGCCTGTTGGGCACAAATGGTAGATGTTTAGCCAATTGAGCTAGTTAAAGCTGGGATAAACCTAAGTGCCTTCGGTATGAATGTGATTTAGATAACTTCACGGGCCAAAACTTAGCTACTAACTGTATAACTAAGTATTTGATGAACCTCTAAGTTGTCAGTTGTTCCGTAAAAAACCGGATGTCCTGATGATCCATAGACTTTTAGAGTGTTAGCGAATTCATTCCTGGGTAAGCCCTGTGAGCGTACTAGCTTATTCTCGTTCAGAGTTATCGACCCAAGCTCAGCCCGCTTCTTTACATTCTATTCATTCTATTTCAGATAGGCATGTGATTGAGACCAGTGGACATTTGATGGTTGTGGATGATCAACCCAACAATCGTCGCTTACTTTCTGATTTTCTCCAGTTGATTGGGTATCAGGTGACTGAGGTTGGTAATGGCTATGACGCTTTGGATTCAGTGATTCAGGTACAGCCTGATTTGATCCTTTTAGATGTCATGATGCCTGGGATTGATGGTTTTGCGGTCTGCTCACAGTTAAAACAAAATGAGTTGACTCGTCTGATCCCAGTGGTTCTGTTGACGGCGGCGAGTGATCCCACCAATCGTGTTCGGGGTATTGAAGCGGGTGCTGACGATTTTCTGGGTCGTCCCTTTGATGAAACTGAGCTGATGGCTCGCGTCCGTTCTTTGGTGCACCAAAAGCGATTAAATGAAGATTTAGACAATGCTGCCCAAGTGTTATTTGCAATTGCTCGCAGTGTTGAAAGTCGAGATCCAACTACTGGTGATCACTGTGAGCGGCTGGTGACAATGGGTGATGCGTTTGGGCGGTATTTACAGTTACCCCGGCATCAGATCAAAACCCTCCGGTACGGGGGCTATCTGCATGACATTGGCAAAATTGGGGTCCCTGATGCTGTGTTGGGGAAGCGAGGCAAGCATTCACCTGAAGAATGGACAATTATGCAATCTCATGTCTTGATTGGTGAACAGATCTGCCAACCCTTGCGCACCATGAAAGATGTGTTGCCAATTATTCGACACCATCATGAGCGTTGGGATGGAGGGGGTTATCCTGATGGGTTAGAAGGTGAGGCGATTCCTTATCTGGCTCGAATTTTTCAAATTATTGATATTTACGATGCACTCAGGTCCGAGCGGCCTTATAAACCAGCTTTCAAACATGCTGAAGCCGTTGAAATATTACAAGCAGAAGTCAATCGAGGTTGGCGGGATCCCCAGTTGGTTGCCCAATTTATTGACTTTCTCTCTAGCCCTTCCCGATCTTCAGTTATCGCTGATCTCTATGAAGATCTTTCTATGTTTAATGTCTCCTATTTAATTCAGTTTAACCAGGCCCATCAGTCAGATCCGAGTAGTTTAAATTAAACCTCATTCTGAGAGTCTAAATCAGAAGGCAGTTGTTGATATAGACGGTTGTTAACAGGAACTAGCCTAACCGTTGCGATCTAGCGAACATCTAGATTCATCCAGGGTACTGGATCAACGGCAACACCATTGACAAATAAGCCCCAATGTAGGTGAGGACCTGTAGCTACACCGGTTGCTCCAATGGCTCCCAAGGCTTGTCCAGGTTCAACCAAAAGGCCCTCTTGAACATCAATGCGGCTTAGATGTAAAAAAACGCTAGTCACACCATGACCATGATCAAGACCCACCATATTGCCATGTAAACGAAAACCTTCAGATTCGAGGCCTACCACAGCGACCCGTCCAGCAGCTGGTGCCACCACGACTGATCCCCAGGGACCGGCATAATCAATGCCCCGATGATAGTAGTTGTTAGCAAAAACACCGTTGTAATACCGTCTCACTCCAAAAATGGTTGTTACAGGACCTTGGCTAGGAGGTTGAAATGGACCTGACCAATATTTTTGAGGAGTAGCCGTATAACGAAATTGATTCACTCGATCCCATTCCAATTGAGTCGCTTGTAGTCCAGCAACACTAGGCGGTAAGGTAATTCGCTGGACTGGGAAATCGCGGGCTTCTAGATTGAGTTGATAGGTTTGCGGCTCTGGTAAGCCATTGACTTGAAGGGTTCTAGGTCCGGGTTGATCTAGGGGTGACGTAGGAATAAAAGCTCGCCACGTTTGGGGTGAGACAGGGAAGGCTTGAAATATTTTATCTTCAAAGGCCACAGTGGGCTGCGTTGAATAGTCACCTATAATATCGACAGATACGGTATAGCCCAATCGGGGGTTAGGTGGATTCAGTTGCACTTGCGCTGTGGCCGATAGACACCAACTCAACAGGCTCCAACCCACAGAGCTGATCATGATGGATAGCCGCATCATCTCAATTTAGGTCCTGTTGTCATCGTAAGGATTGTACTAGCAAATTGGTCCTTCAGTCCTTTCCGTTCCCCTTCTTTCCGATCATCTCAGTTCATGGGTATTGAGATGTATTGAGATTAAAGGCCTAATTGAGTCTCTAATTTCTCCAGCTTTTTCTCTAAGCGATGGATCGTTTTAACTAAATCAGGTAGTTGACGGATGGCTGACATCGAACGTAACCATTCCCTGTGCGGTTGATGGGGGTATCCGCCGACGATCTGGCCTGCAGGTACTGAGTTGGTGATCCCACTCCGGGCTACTGCGGTGGCCCCATGGCCCAGTTGAATGTGTCCAGTAACCCCAACTTGACCACCTAATACTACGTGATGACCTAACTGAGTTCCCCCCGCTACCCCAACTTGGGCCGCTAGTACGGAGTGGGGGCCTACTTGAACACCATGACCTACCTGAACCAAGTTATCGATCTTAGACCCGGTTTGAATGCGGGTTTCGCCGACGGCAGGCCGATCGATGGTGCTATTACTCCCGATATCGACGCCATCTTCCAAAACGACGCGGCCTGATTGCACCATCCGATACCAGGTTCCATCAGCTTGGGGCACATGTCCAAATCCATCGTCACCAATCACTGCACCGGAATGGATCAAGCAAGCCTGGCCGATTTGAGTGCGCTCATGGATCACACAGTTCGCAAACAGGACACAGCCGGCCCCAATGGAAACGTGAGGATAGATCACCACATTGGCATGAATTTGAGTCGCGGCACCAATGATGACACCGGCTTCAATGACCACATTAGGACCAATCGCAACATTTGATCCAAGCTGGACATCAGGGGCAATATGGGCACTGGGATGGACTTGAGAGGCTACTTGAAAAGGTTGATAGAACAGTTCAATCGTTTTTGCAAAGGCTAATCGGGGATTAGGGGTTCGAATACAGGTGATCGGAGCTGGTACTAAAAGGGTTGGATCGGCAAATACAGCACTCGCTTGAGTCTGCTCCAGGAGAGAGACAAATTTAGCTTCACTCACAAAACTCAGATCACCCGGTTGGGCATCAGTTAGAGAGGCGACTCCTGAGATCTCAAGTGTGGCATCTCCTTCAATAGAGCATGGGAGGGGTTTCAAAGATTGAATGATCTGGTCTAACTGCACAAGGCCCTCTTAGATTCAACAGGTTGACTGAGATTGCTAGAGTATCATGGCTCAATGGAATCCAAGAAGCCCACAACTCTGGCGATCACAAGAGATCTAAAACTTGCCCTAAGCTTGACTCAACATTTTCAGGACCTCATCTCATTCAAGTTGCCAAGCTTTGCGAGACACGATCAGAGGGGGTTAGATTAGAATTCAGTGGGTTGCCTACCCAGATCGTCGTTATACCTTTAATGTCATACCTATTTCAGGGTAAGAAAGAATCAGCGATGCCTGGGATCTGCTGGCTGTACCACTGAAGTATCCTATCCAAGGCATCCGTTAAGGCTGTCATATTGTGTTACTCAATACCTAAATTACAAAACTTATTTTACCAACACCTGAACAGTGCCTCTATTCTAGAAGATGGCACCTATCGTCATACATCTGATTGGGATAGCTCAAACATCTATTACTGGCATCTGGAGTATTGGAAAAATTGACATCCTCTCCGGCCTAAAGGCGCGGAGATTCCCAGTCTGCCAGCACTA
>CAYSWV010000096.1:0-11530 GCA_964434865.1 uncultured bacterium | reverse complement strand
TAGCAGATCCTTTTTCTCTACAGAATGGCTTGGTGTTTCTCGGCATCCCAGAATCCTGTTTGGCCTATATTGTTACTCTCTGACAGTCACTGACTCCTAGCTTACCTTCTCTGCTCCTATAATCACTTGAAGTCTGCTATTTTTAGAGGTGCCCTGTAATAAAAATTTATCAAAAGATAGGTTAGGCTTGAAATGTCTGCAAACTAATTGTACCTAGAAGAGGTTTTTATTCAGAACTGAGTTGTGAACTAGATCACGATAAGAACCATTTCAGATCACAGCGATGGAGAGGATTAAAGCGGAAGATCCATTCAATTGGAATAGCCACAAGCGTTTCAACTTAATCATGCTTAACTTAGGAGCAATGTAGTGAATCCTCACAACCCTCAAGATCATCCTCAGAATATGTTGCTTGACAATAGTTTTGGTGGTTTTGATCCTCGATAACCTCTTCTAATTCAAAACTTGAATGTGAACCAAATCACAACTAAAACCATTTCAGATCACAGCGTTAACTAGGATTAGAGAAGAAGATAAATTCAGTTGAAAGCAGTCGCAAGTGTTTCAACTCAAACCCATTCTTAATTCAGGAGCAAACCCATGGATACCCAAAACATCCAAGATCAGATCATTGAACTAACTGAAGCTGAGCTGGAGGAACTCAGTGGTGGAATTCAACTTCAGATAATTCCCCATGAAGTATTTCCTTATGGCATTCCAGCTTTTGATCATTTTTCGGCAAACCTAGTTGAAACACAGGTTCGGCCTGAGAATATCTTGAATGGCAACGGTTTTAGGGCTGGATTTAGCCAGTTTTAAGTTGAACTCGCTGAATGTGACCCTTTAGTGGAATGGAGCAACGCAAGATGAAACTTACTGGATCAAAAGGTCGTTTTTTACATATTCACCCTACCCGGAGGTGTAACTTGCGTTGCCTCCATTGCTACTCTCAATCTAGCCCCCAAGCCAGGGAGGAATTGAGTGTGGCCTTACTCACTCAGACGATTAAAGAGGCTCGTCAAGAAGGATACAACGTTGTTAGTTTCTCGGGCGGGGAGCCTACCCTTTATCAACCCCTAGGCGAGCTATTAGATCTGGCTCATCAGTTGGGGATGTCGACGACAGTTGTTTCTAACGGCATGCTGTGGGACTCCCACAAAATTGAGAGATGGGGCCAGAGTATTGATCTACTAGCTATTAGTTTAGATGGTCAGCCTACTACCCATAATCAGATGCGAGGGTCTGATCAAGCCTTTGAAAAAATGGTGGCCAGACTCCCTTTACTTCGACACGCGCAGATTCCTTTTGGATTCTTATTTACGCTAACCCATCAAAATTTCCGAGAGTTAGATTGGGTGGTCCCATTCGCGCTTGAGCAAGGTGCCGCATTGCTGCAAATTCACCCGTTGGCTATGGCAGGTCGAGCCAAAGATCAGCTCTCCGGTCTCAATCCCAGCCACAACTTAGCCGCCTACACCTTTCTGCAAACTCAGAGATGGCGAGAAAAAGTCGGTGATCAACTGCGGTTTCATATCGATCTAGTCCCTCAAGAGGTCTTACGAGCCCATCCTGAATGGTTTCTAGGGGATGATTCACAGGACCCCACCCTAATGCCTTTAGCCGACCTGATCTCTCCTCTTGTTATTGAAGCAGATGGGCAGTTAGTGCCCCTACAGTATGGGTTTGCTCAAGAATTTGGCTTGGGTAACCTCAAAGATGCTACTCTCAGCCAGTTATCCCAACAGTGGAAAGCAACTGTTTATGGTCATTTTCTAGACCACTGCAAACGAGTCTATAGTGATCTGACTTTACCTGCTGATTCACCGATAGTAGATTGGTATAGTGCCGTTTCAAAAGTGCCAGTTAGTTGATTAATTTTGCCTAAGTTTTAGATCGCTCAGCTGACCCATCAAGCTTCGACCGCCCATTAAGCTTCGACCGCCCATTAAGCTTCGACCGCCCATTAAGCTTCGACAGTAGGACCGCCTCCAAGTGGTAACCTATCCTGAGTCATTTGACAGATAAGTAGACTCTGAGATCCAGCTTAGGCTCCGATTAGATTAAAGATTAGATTAAGAAACTCCAAGAAACCAACCCGATTCTGGCTCAAGACTTATGCCAAAATTAAAGTACGGTAACTCAATCGGGATTAGGGTAATTTATGGCCATACAGATTCCTGACCATCTTCTGAGCCGGATTCGACAGCATGGTGAGGCAGCCTTTCCTTATGAATGTTGCGGTCTGCTTATTGGAACTATGCAAGGGGATCTCAAAATCATCCATGATCTATGGCAGGTTGAAAACACTTGGGATCAGGCTGAAGATAACCCGATGGCTGATGGTCAAACGAGTGAGCGTCGCTTTTTGATTGATCCAATGGATTTTAAACGAGGTCATGATTTTGCTCATACCCAAGGTCTGGGTGTTGTGGGCACTTATCATTCCCATCCCAATCATCCAGCCGTGCCTTCCGACTTTGATCGTAACCATGCGTTCCCCTGGGGGTTCTCTTGCGTGATTGTGAGTGTGCAAGAGGGTCAAGCTCATGATCTAGTCAGTTGGATCCTTGATGAGCACAGCCAACCCCAGCGTGAGACCTTTGACTCCCAGGTTCCCACTTCACCTTGAGGTTATCGTTTAAGCATCTAGCTTGAATCTGGAGAGATAGATCCTTTATCGTCAGTGTCAGTGTCAGCCTGGTCTGATCAATCTACAGTCTCTAAGAGCACATTCATGGGCCTAAGTAGCTGATGAAAGGTTCTAAACTATGCAGACTGTATCAATAGATCAGCCCATTGATCCTTGATCTCTTAATCCACTTATCATTAAGGCTATGTCTACGACAGTTTTGATCCCAGCGCCGTTGCGCTCCTACACCGATAATCAGGAGGCAGTAGAAATTGAAGGCAGCACAGTTGGGGAAGTGATGTCTAACCTGATTGAGCGATACCATGACTTGCAACGTCATCTCTATACTGAAGCAGGTCAATTACGCAATTTCGTGAATGTCTACCTGGATGATGAAGATATTCGTCACTTAGAACAGGGGCCGAATACTCCGATTGCCGGTAAGGCTACGATCAGCATTGTTCCATCTATTGCTGGAGGGGCAGTTATCCATGCTTAATCTTGATACCAGCTCTGTGACCCTATCACGGGAAGAAATGGAGCGGTTCTCTCGCCATCTGATCTTGCCCGAGGTGGGGTTGGAAGGCCAAAAACGACTTAAAGCAGGCCGGGTGTTGTGTATTGGCACCGGTGGGCTGGGATCCCCTTTACTGCTTTATTTAGCAGCCGCCGGTGTAGGTCGTCTGGGGATTGTCGATTTTGACGTTGTGGATCGATCCAACTTACAGCGTCAGGTGATTCATGGGACGGCTTGGGTCGATAAACCTAAAATTGAATCAGCGAAGCAACGGATTCTCGACATCAATCCTCATTGTCAAGTTGATCTCTACAACACTCGGCTACAAGCTAGTAATGCCCTAGATCTTTTTGCTGACTACGATATCGTGGTTGACGGTACCGATAACTTCCCTACGCGATATTTGGTCAATGATGCCTGCGTCCTTACTGGGAAGCCTAATGTGTATGGCTCAATCTTCCGTTTTGAAGGCCAAGCCACGGTATTTAACTATGAAGATGGCCCTAACTATCGGGATCTCTACCCCGAACCTCCTCCCCCTGGACTTGTGCCCTCTTGTGCTGAAGGTGGGGTCTTAGGTATCCTCCCTGGTCTCATTGGTGTGATCCAAGCCACTGAAACCATTAAAATTCTGTTGGGTCAGGGCACAACCTTGAGTGGTCGCCTTTTACTCTACGATTCACTCAAAATGACCTTCCGTGAGCTGAAGTTACGCAAAAACCCGAACACTCCCCCGATCACAGGCTTAATTGACTACGAGCAGTTCTGTGGAATTCCCCAAGCTCAAGCTGCAGAGGCTAAGGACAAAGCTGATATGACTGAAATTACCGTAGTTGACTTGAAAGAACGGATGGAGGCTGGTAAGGACTTTGTCTTGATCGATGTTCGTAACCCGAATGAATATGAGATCGGTAAGATCCCAGGTTCAACCCTGATACCGCTATCGACTATCGAGAATGGCGATGGTGTTGAAAAAGTGCGTCAGCTAGTCAACGGATCAGAGCTAATTGTTCACTGTAAGATGGGGGGACGTTCAGCTAAGGCGTTGACTCTTTTGAAAGAAGCAGGTGTTGAAGGCCTTAACCTGAAAGGGGGTATCTTAGCTTGGGCAGAAGCTTATGATCCTTCCATCCCCAAATACTAGCCCCCAATAGAGCACTATCCCACTGGTGATTACCCTAGTCAGGATCAAGCCCGGTGTTAAGAACGCACTGGGCTATTTGAGTAGAAAACTTTATGTAAACCTTCGTATTGTCTTAATCTTTCCTGGGACTCTTCCTTGACTACCATAAGTTTTGGACTCCATTGGAATTTGAGAATATTGCAATAAATTCATGGCTTTGGTGCTACTTTGTAATGATTTATTGTAGTTGTCAAATTCTATGAGGTGGAGTTCATATACTTAAGGTACAGAAAGGTATAAAACCTGGGAGGGGGCTACAAGCCCAGAGAGTTATGCTCAATACATTCCAACCAAGCCGAGTTCAAACATGGCTTATTGGCCTACTTTTTATCCTTGGGATAGTGCTGATCACAATGACCTGGATGTTTTTTGTCTCGGTACCCGAAAACTGTGCTTTGTCTCCTAAGCAACTCCAACAAGTTTATGCCCAGCATCAAACTTATGACTATTCTCCGTCTATTCCCTTGTTAAAGAGCTATTACTAAAGCTCATGTCTACACGGTTTGCTCAAGGCTTCAGCTCTGATCCGTAATCTAGCGGATCTCTCTTTTTAAGAGCCGATCACAGATTTTATTGAGATTTAAATAGGCAGCAGATGAGTAGAATAGAGAATCTTTCTTTAGAGACTATCAGAGCTATTTTGGATTTCAAGTTAGAAGATCAGGCCGTCAATGCTCTTGTCTTGCAAGCTCTAGGATTCCAGTATGATGAAGTCAGCCAAACTTGGGATGCCACCTATGCTGATCCTGAGTGGCAAGCTGACACCATTCCAGATGTGATTGCCAATCGTAAAGATAGTGTCAAATTAACTCGATCGATTCCTCCTGAAGACAAGCAACTCCTCAAAGAACAGCTGCAGTTTCCTGGCTATACCATTAAAGAACTGACCCCTCAAAAGACAAGACGTGCCACAGCAGCCAACTTCTTGCTAGGGGTGCTCAAGCGCCGACAGCTTAAAACATCTTAAACTTTTGAGCGGCAAACCAACACATCCGCAACAGGATCAACCCTTCTTTAACATGTTGAATATTAGAGCTACCGTATACACGTGGGTGATAGCGCACCGGAATATCCATCACTTTAAGGTTTTGTTTAACAGCACCCAACAGTAAATCAAAATCACCAAAAGGATCAAAATCACCAAAATAATGACGATTGGCGGCCAATTCTAGATAGTCCAGTCTCCGGATCGCTTTGGTGCCACATAGGGAATCTTTGATCTGAATACCCAAAATGTAGGAGAGCAGAGCCGCAAAAAACCGATTGGCCCATCGATTCAGTGGCGGCATGGTGGTGGGATCCAGGGGATAAACTAGGCGACAACCGTTAGCAAACTCACACTGACCTGAGGCAATGGCTTGAAAAAACTTTGGCATATCCTCAGCTCGTACAGTTAGATCTGAATCTAGGATAATTAAAATATCGCCTGTTGCTGCTTCAAATCCTTTGCGAACCGCATCTCCCTTACCTTTACCGTCTTGCTGCAATATTTTAAGCGTATACCGATCCTTTAAAAGCTCATAGACTCGCTGAATTTCTTGCCACGTGTGATCGGTTGAGTTGCCCTCGACAAAAATAATTTCTGTATGGTGAGCCATTTGTGGCATAGTTTGAACACAATTTAGAATATTACCTGCTTCGTTGCGGGCTGGGATAATGACAGAGCAAGACGTTTGTTCAGGATTGAGGTGTTGATAAGGTCGTGCCACAATATATTCAGTTAGGCACAGCGCATTGATCAAAGGCAAGGGAGCCATTACCCGATTTATCACAGTTGAGAGGAGGGGGACTCGACGAGGACAAAGCATCCGTTTGCCTACTTTCACCACTTCAAACTGAGCCAGTGCCAGTAAGTTAGTTACATCCCGTTGAGAGAGCCAATTGGCTGCAGGTAGGGGCATCCGCTCGCCTAGGGCTGAGGCTAGTTGCAAAACTCCTTCCCAGAGCGGATTATGGTAAGAAATGACTAGTCGAGTGTGGGGGGTACAAAAGGGCTGCAACTGCTCAAACACAGCCTGGACATCTTTAAGGCTGCCGATCGTATTGATTAACAAAATATAGTCAAACGGATAGTCAAGGCCCTCTAACTTAGGCTCATGAGCGTCTTCCACTTGAAAGATCAAACTGGGAAATGTGGTTTGTGCCCGTGCAATGCTATCTGGATCATGGTCAATCCCCACACCGTAGCTAGGCTTGAGGGCATGCAGCAAGATCCCTGTTCCTGAACCAACTTCTAGCACACGCTTACCCGGTGGCACTAAAAACTGAAGGAGCCTATCTAGATCTTGATGATAATAGTGATTTTTGCGACGCCAGTAATGGAGTCCATGCTCAAGAGTCTCCACCGATCTCATCCACTAACCTATTTATCAGTTCAACTCAGACTCTGAGTCTGCCGCTAGCCAATAATCATAGACAGCTCTAGATAAGTCACGCACAACCTGTTGGCCTTGGGGATCATTCGGTTCCCGTTCTACCAACACAGCTGCTAAGTAACGTTTGCCATTCGGCATATCGATAATCCCAACATCTCCAACGACATCTTTGATATTGCCAGTTTTGTTGGCTAAACGGGCACCCTCTCCTAATCCTTCAGACAATAGGGGGGTGGTTTGAGTCCGGCGCATGATATCTAGGACTCGATCTCGACTGCGAGGTGTTAAGAGCTTACCCTCTTCGATCTTGGCTAGCAAGCCGATCATATCTAGTGCACTAGTCTTATTGGTGCCCTCTAGATCAGGTAACTGCCAGACCAACTGAGTATCTTTAAGACCCCATCGTTGAAAGGTTCGATTTAAGGTGTCCATGCCTCCTAGTCGATCAACAATCAAATTAGTAGCCGTATTATCACTTACCGTAATCATCAAGGTGGCTGCTTCTAAGGCTGGGATTTCAGTGCCAATTGGCTGGCTTTGTAAGACTCCTGACCCCCCAGCTGACTGCTCCTTTTTTAAAACCAACATTTCATCTAGTCCAATGATGCCTTGATCAACAGCTTGAAAGAAAGCCACTAAAATAGGAACCTTAATTACACTGGCCGCTGCAATAGGTCTGGAAGCATTCAGATCAACATAGGCCGCAGTATCTAGATCAACAAACATGGCATGGGGTGAAAAGCCAGGTTGTTGCAAGAAGGGTTGAAGTTGATTTTGCAAAGGTTCTTCAAATTGACCTAGCTGAATTAAGCTTTGAGAGCCTAAGGTGATCTCTGGGCTGGTTGTCTCTGAATCAACAGCCACGGCCCGGCTCAGCTGATAAACCACCACACCGATCAGGAATACCAGAATACCGCTGAGGGCTCCCACTCGTAAAATCAACCCCAGCGCTGATCGAGGGACTCGAGATGGAATCCGAGAGGGGCGTGATCGTTTGGGTCGAGGGCGGGGTGGGGACATTTCAGGAACAGGGGGATCAGCTAGAGATTCAGGGAAAATGGCCACGTCATCTAAGGGTGGGTGGGTCAAGTTAACAGGTGTTTCAGGCAGCGGTGGCGGTGGTGACACATCTAAAGTGGATTGACGTAAGATGGCCTTAATACTAGGTAAATGGGGTGGAGGATCAGACTCGTGATCGGAATCGAGGGTAGAGGTTGGGATCAAGATAAAAGGCTTTTCCTCAAAATGAGGCAATGAAGGTCCCCGAGGTGACTGGGCCTGATTGAGAGCTTGGGTGTGTAGTAATCGCTCTAGCCGGGTTTTCCGACGCCGACGTCTGGGTCGTGTCAAGGGAATCGGCTCTTCAGACGACATCATAATCCTGCCCTAATCATTATTGAGGAACTGTGTACTCCAAGACTGCATTCAGCTCAGGTGCTGGTCCAGATTGATCGAGTCAATTAATCTACCTAGTCATGATCCGTACCCACAGAGGTGGCCCTAGTTGATGAATGCTCATTGACAAGTACCCACTCGGTAGAGTCCAAACCACTGATCTTTAGAGGATTTGACCTACTTGACCATGCCAGGCAGGTTATCAAGCTAACTATATAGAAGTTAGTCTGAATTGGTCAAGCGACGGCGCTAAATTTCTGACTTGAGGACTTAGTCTAGAGCCAAAATGGAAGGATGAACTTGACACAGGTGTTAAAATCCATAACGCAAGATAATCTATAGACCTGGGGGCATGGGATGGCCAAAAAGCGCAACTTAAAACGAGAGAAGGCCGAACGTAATCGAGAATATGCTCGGCAATTTCAGAGGAATCGGTCCCGCAACCAGCGCCGTCAGCGTTCTGCCAATACCTCTGAAGGGGGCAAAGAGGAGGAGGGGGCTGCTGATACAGACTCAGCCGAGCTCTAGATCTCAGCTTCATTTAATACTTGCAGGCCTGTATCGCAGTTACCTTGTATAGCCTGGCTGCCAACACCTAAGATGAGGTTATCTTTTTGGGTAGGCCCATGGCATCAACTCAACCCCCAGAAGAGTTTTATGAGTCCGAGCCATTCTCCGATGCTGACGCCTTGGATGATCTGAACCGATGGCCAGAGAGAGTTAAAGATCAGTTTTTGTATCCCATTCGTACTACCTCAGCTGAGGGGGTTACCTTTCAACAACTAGCCTTTAGTGCTAATCTCCAAGAGTTTTCACAACGGGTGTCTCTGGTATGCGCTTTAGCTTCAAATGGCAAACTAACACCTCAGGAAGCTTTTGAACAGATTCAGATCCTCTGGCTTCGTCTAAATCAGACTAAAGAGACCTTGCTTGATCATTCTTCAACTATGCCTGCCCAACCTGCTGTGGCCTACCAACCCGCTCCCTCCGAGTTATCTGTAGCCCAACCCTCTGTAGACTTCAGTGTCATCATTCCTACCTATAATCGTCGGCCGATTTTAGAGAAGTGTTTGGCGGCCCTTACTCACCAGCAATTGGGAGCTTACGAAGGCTATGAGGTGATCGTTGTCGATGATGGGTCAACGGATGGCACGGTTGAGTGGCTAACGACTGATCCCCCGGCCATTGCCAACTTTCAACTCTTAACTCAGGAGCACCAAGGGCCGGCAGCAGCTCGTAATCTCGGGATTCGCCAGGCCACCGGTAAGATCATTATTTTTATTGATAGTGATCTGGTGGTGGTGGATTCCTTTTTGGCGGCCCATGCTCAAGTCTTAAAAGCCCACAATGTTTCGGGTGATCCTCATCGACCTGGTGAGAGTAAAATTTTTACCTATGGTCGTGTTATCAATACCTGCAACTTTGACTACCCTCAATCCGAACCGTTTAAACCCACCGATTTTTCTGCAGCCTTTTTTGCAACCGGCAATGTGGCGATCGCCCGCTACTGGTTAGATCAAGCGGCTGAGTCGGCTGAGGGGCCTTTTGATACTCGGTTTTCACTGTATGGCTGGGAAGATCTGGAATTAGGGGTCCGACTGAAAAAGTTAGGCTTAAAGCTAGTCAAATGTCCAGCTGCAGCCGGGTATCACTGGCATCCACCCTTTTCACTCCAACAAATTCCTCAACTGATTGATCGCGAACGCCAACGCGGGCGGATGGGTGTACTCTTCTATCAAAAACATCCCACCTGGGAAGTGCGTCTGATGATTCAGATGACCCCGCTACACCAGATCTTATGGGGGATCTTGTCCTTGGGGGGATGGTTGAATGAACATCGTTTAGCCCCACTTCTCCGTTGGATGATCAAGCAAGGTCGCTCACAATTAGCGCTGGAACTATGTCGGATCTGTTTTCTCAACTGGTATAACGTCAAAAGTGTCTATGAGGCCTATCGGAGGGCACGTTAACCCGCTAAAGATCTGGGTGGGGTTGTTGAAAAGCGTGTAAATCTTTAATTAGCTGCACCCAACCCTCAGCCATCGACTCTGATAAGATCTCACCTTTTTCTGGAGTAGCCAAAGTAGCATCCCCCAACACGCCACTACGAGATAGATCTTGAGTGACCCAAGCAAAAGGCATCCGACCTTCCATACTGAGCCGACTATTCTGAGGCAAGTTAGCCGGAAATTCACACACAGCCCGATCCATTCGCACAGTCTCAGGCAAAATATAGAGCATCATACTGGTTTCGGCATCACCAGCATGGATCCCGTATTCTCGTTCCTGTGGGGTCAGCTTTTCTCCGCCCTTGTGAGGCACTCGCCAGATATTAATTGGAAACAGCATGAAATCAGGATAGTTTTGGTGTAGATCCCGAGCCACGATCTCTAGGATCTGAGGTTGGCCACCATGAGAATTGACAAAGGCTAACTTACGGAATCCCGCGCGGTAGAGGCTCTCCCCTACTTCCATTAACACGTGTATCAAGGTTGAGGCACTGAGTGTGATCGTTCCGGGAAAGTGCCAGTGCTCATTGGATTTGCCGTAACATTGGGTTGGCATGGCATAAGCTGGAATGCTGGGATCTAGTTGACTCAAAGCCCGCCCGATCACCGCAGATCCCAGCACAGAATCCACAGCTAACGGTAAATGAGGTCCATGTTGTTCAATAGAAGCTACGGGTTGCAGGATCACAACATTGGTTTTATCGGGCATCGCTTGGATCTCAGTCCAGGTGAGGTAAGGATAATACCGTTCTGGAGGAATAAAACCATGCATCATACTGACCTGCCATGTTGATAGTGAGGTGGCGTAGTCTCCGATCTTAAACTGACTTGATCGAAACTGTCTGCTAGAACTCAGCAAAATTTGAATGGTTTGACAATAATTCTCTCTAAAGACTACCACTCAATGAGTCTAAATGTACCCGTTTTTGTCTTCATTCGAGTTTAATGGTGAAGAATGCGCAATTGATTCTACCAGTCAAAAAAGAAACACAAAAAAGATCTGCAATAGGTTTTATAAATCCTTTTCCTCCTGCATAATCCTCCGTGAAAAAAAGTGAGGTTAACATGGAAGTTACTCATATAGCTTAAAGAATGAACTACCATTTTTAATACGATATGTCAGAAAGCTAATTCAAGAGATCGTAGATGGTGACTATGAAGCTGTTGTGAAAAGATATCCTCCACCTCATTCCTATGGTGAATCAGATTTGAGATTAGAAGCTTGTCAGACGTACCAAACTTCTCCAGTCTTATCCACCATATTATACAGGCCAGAGACTTCTGGTAGTGCATTCTTATTATGAAATTCAACTTTGCTCCACTCTTCAAGTTTTTCTCTAGGTAAGCATCAAAATCTGTAGATTAGAGTTAACTAAAAGATATGCAACATCGGAGAGAGTTATGGATTTTGAAAAGAATGAT
>CAYSWV010000095.1:0-11552 GCA_964434865.1 uncultured bacterium | reverse complement strand
GATTGAATCCTTTTCAGCTTTGGCTCAGTTTGATTTTTATATGCAAGTGCAACAGCACTATACCACTCACAACACCAGCGCCACGATCGAACTACGAGAAGATGAAATTGATCGTTTAGGTGAACGGATCTATCAAGCGATTGCTAATGATGAGGGTTACATCAGTGCCGCCCTGCTAGCTCGATTTGATGCGCCCTTTCCCCGACTACCGTTTGAGAAGATCGATCAACCAACTTATGATCACCTCATGGCCTCTGTGGAAGCCAGACGTCAAACTGATGACTTTTTTGCGGCTTTGATGAACTATGATCAGGGTCAACAGTTAGAAGCGGAAGGACCAGCAGGCTGTGATTCTCTGGGTTGCTTGATGCCAGAATCATCCCCCCAAGGATAGTAGGTTTGTGGTCTCCTTCACGGATCTGTCAGACACCAACATTGCTTATTCCTAGAGTTACGACTTCCTCTGTAAAGCATGTCCACACCCAGAGCAGAAGCGATCTTCGGGAGCAACTTTCAGCCCACACTGACTACAGAATTGAGGTGGGCTGGGATCTGCTGATCCCATCCGCATTTCCATAGACCCCATCTGCATCTCCATTGGGTTCATAGACATTTGCATATCTCCCATCTTCATAGGCTGCATCGGTTGCATGGGCTGGATCATGGGGCTTGGTATAGTAGGTACTTGCTGCATTGGCAGAGGTGGGTCAAACAGTTGATCAACCCATTGACGTTGATCCACTAGACTAATGCTACTGCCTTGAATATGAATGAAGTGATTGCCCTGTTGGGTTGTGATCTTGATCATGATGCCAACTGTGCTCTGATAAGCTTCAGGAGGTGCGGTCCAAGCTCCTGTGGCTAGGGTGCTGCGGGTCTGCTGCTGTTGTCCAGGCTGATGACTACTGATGGTGATCAGCGTATGACTTCCTTGATTATCCAAGTAAACATGATGTCCTACCGTGAGTTCACAGATATATGCCATAAGTGCTACCCGATCAATGAATCCATCTTGATTTGCTATCACTTACCTATAACCTTTAGGTCAGCGTTATTTCAATCTGATAGGTAAGACTGGAGGTTGCTAGCTCTCCTGGCATCAGCTTGCCCGAAACAGGGGCGGTATTGGCTGGATTGGCGGCAGCAGCTAGAGAGATATGTCGATCTGCAACAGCTAGTCCTAGAGTTGGATCAAAGCCCCGCCACCCGCCACCTGGGATATACACTTCTGCCCAAGCATGAAGTTCTCGATGAGTCTGGTTCGGATCACCTTCTTGATAACCGCTGACAAAGCGTGCTGCTAACCCAGCTGCCTGACACACTGCTATAAAGAGAACTGCCAAATCTCGACAAGATCCTGATTTCTGGGTTAGAGTCAGCCCTACGGGTTGCGGGTTACCTGTGGGACGATGGACGTATTGATAATCGTTATAAATAGTCCGCGTCAGTTGGGTGAGAAAGTGACTAATGTTGCCATCTACCTTGTCCATCAAGATCTCAGCTAGAGTAATCACTTGTGGATGCATGGGTGCACTCTGGTGGGGCTTTAAGTAAGGGTTCAGATGATCTACTACAGAACGGGGATAATCCAACGGGCTATAGACAGCCCCAGGATCGCCAATAAAGTCAAAAGGATTGAGGCAATGCGTTTCAACTTCAGACATAGCTTGAATGTGAAGTGTAGTAACCCGTACATCTGAAAACCACAAAGATAAGCAGGCATTACCTTCAAGATCCAAGAGATCTGACATTTGTCTTGGACGAGGCTGAATCTCAATTTGAAAGTAACTCAAAGACTGGATACCGTTACTCCGAGGGCGTAGACGGAGAAGATGAGAACTCAACCTGACAGGCTGGGTGTATTGATAAACTGTAGTGTGAGAAATTTGATAGCGCACAAGCCGTTATGGAAAAACACTAGGACAGTAGCGGGATAGCCATAAAATCTTCAAAAATATGATGGCCCACCTGATTTAGCTGTATCTGTAACTTGTCTAAAAATTCATGCAACCCCATCTCAAAAATCTCATCTAACGTGGTGTAGTCCAACTCGGCACGGAGTCGTCCTAGTGTCCGCTCACTACTGTGTGTCCAACTACCGATCGGAGTACCTGTGATCTGATGTAAAGAGCTTTCTGCTTGCAAGAGACAAAACTGGATAGAACGGGGAAACTCTTGATCAAGGATTAAAAACTTCGTGACATAGCGGGGGGAGATACGATGTTGCCGCTTCCGATACATTTCATAAGCACTGGCAGATTTGAGTAGGGCGATCCACTGGAGCTGATCTAAAGAACTCCCGACATCTTTGGCTGAGGGCAACAGAATGTAGTATTTCACATCTAGAATCCGGGCCGTTTTGTCAGCTCGCTCCAACAGCCGTCCTAGCGCACCAAAGTGCCAGCCTTCGTTATGAGCCATCGTGGCATCCATGATCCCTGCAAACAGATGGCTTGCTGTTTTAACTTCTGGATAGAAGCTGTAGATTTGTTCTTCACGAGTTCCGGTTTGTGCGGCTTCTTTAACCCATAAGTAGAATGTGTTGATTTGCTCCCACATCTCCGAAGAGATCACTTCCCGAATGGCTCGGGCATTCTCTCGAGCTGCTCGAACGCACGACAGGATAGAGTTGGCATAATCTGGATCAAACGTGAGAAACTGCAGCACTTTTTCGGCACTAGCTTCTCCATAGCGTTCACGAAACAAGGCTTGATCGCCTGTTGTTACCACTAGAGGCTCCCATTGTTGAGCCAACCCGGATGCAGGGATATCTAATAACAGATTTAAGTTAACATCTACAAATCGAGCCACATTCTCGGCCCGCTCAACATACCGATTGAGCCAATAAATCGAGTCAGCAACTCGGCTTAGCATGACTGCTCCTTAACCACCCAGGTATCTTTACTACCTCCACCTTGAGACGAATTAACCACTAGAGATCCTCGTCGTAAGGCTACCCGAGTCAGCCCCCCTGGACTCACATAGATATCTTTACCGTAGAGGATGAAGGGACGTAGGTCTACATGGCACCCTTCAATTTGATCATCAACAAGAGTGGGCACCCGTGAGAGGGAAAGAGTGGGCTGGGCAATGAAGTTGCGCGGGTTAGCTTTAATTTTGTCAGCAAACGTACTCCGATCGGTTGATGTGGAATGAGGGCCAATCAGCATGCCATAGCCACCGGATGCATTGGTCATTTTGACTACAAGTTTATCTAAATGATTGAGCACATAGTCCCGTTGCTGGCTATCTTCACAAAGGTACGTCGGTACATTAGCTAAGATAGGTTCCTGGTCAAGGTAATAGTGGATCATTTTAGGGACATAGGCATAGATCATCTTATCGTCGGCAACACCGGTTCCTGGTGCATTAGCAACGGCAACTCGGCCTTTTCGATATACATCCATAAACCCAGGAACGCCCAGTAAAGAGTCAGAGCGAAAGGTTTTAGGATCTAGAAACTCATCATCAATTCGTCGATAAACCACATCAACGCGACGCAGACCTCGAGTGGTTCGCATTTGGAGATAGTCATCAGCCACAATTAGATCTCGGCCTTCCACCAGTTCGATCCCCATCTGTTGAGCTAGAAAGGAATGCTCAAAGTAGGCTGAGTTATAAATGCCTGGCGTTAGGACCACAACACAGGGATCACTGAGATTGACTGGGGCAAGATTCAAGAGGGCATCCAATAAATGACTGGGGTAATCCTCCACCGGTTGAATGTCCATGGCTTCAAAGAAGCGGGGAAACGAACTTTTCATCACCCGACGGTTACCCAAAACGTAGGAAACTCCCGAGGGGCAGCGTAGATTGTCTTCCAAAACATACCAACTGCCATCACGATCTCTCACTAAATCAGTGCCTGTGATGTGACACCAAATACCCCCCGGTGGGTTTAAGCCTAAACAGGGAGGCAAAAAGCCTGAGGCAGACTCAATCACTGATCGTGGAATCACTTTGTCGTTTAGAATTTTTTGATCATTGTAGATATCATGGATAAAGCAATTTAAGGCTTCTATTCGCTGCTTTAATCCTTGCTCTAACCATTGCCATTCCCGATGTGGGATAAACCGAGGGATCACATCAAAGGGTAGAATCCGTTCAGTACCCTGACGATCACTGTAGACATTGAAGGTAACCCCCAGTTTGAACAGCATATTTTGAGTGACCTGCTGTCTTCGACATAATTCTTCAAGAGATAGACGCTCAATGCATTCAACGAGAGGGACTGCTTCGGGTCGAGGTTGGCCCTGAGCCAAAAACAACTCATCAAAGAAATCTTTTGGATCATAAGTATCCAAGCCTGTTAACATGGGCCAATCTCCACACCTATCCAAGAATCATTGTACTTAGAAGTCAATGCACAAACTGTTAATCTGGAACTCGGAAACCCGATCAAGATCCACCAATGGCTCATCTGGAGACGATTAACATCCAGACAAATCGACTAGTTCAGGGTTGGCCCGTTGCTGACTTGAAGTCCACTCAATATCTGGCAGCTGAGCGGTTGCTTCCCGAAGAGCCACTTCCCAATGTTTACGCATTTTAAGTAGATAAGGATCACTTGCTAAAAACTTGGCCCGATGGCGAATCTCAAAGCTATTAGCCTCATACATCACTAAGCTAATGGGAGGGCCTACTGATAAATTGGAGCGCATCGTAGAGTCAATGGATAGCAGAGCACACTTGGCAATTTCACCCAAGGGAGACTCAAAGGTCAACGCTCGATCCAAAATAGGTTTACCATACTTAGTCTCTCCAATCTGCAAAAACGGCGTCTCTGGGGTGCACTTAATACAGTTGCCTTGACTATAGATCAAATACATTTGGGGGGCTTCGCCCTGGATCTGTCCTCCAAGGAGAAAACTACATTGAAAGTCGATATGATCCTTCTCCAGCCAAGGGCGATCAACATCTTGTAGCTTACGAATGCAATCCCCGATATAACGGGCTACATCATGGAGAGTAGGTAGAGTGTAGAGATTAATCGCTGTATCAACAACTAGACTGCGTTCTAACGTATGCATGACAGCCTGGGTGATGGATAGATTACCTGACGTGCAGATGATCAGGACCCGTTCACCTGGTATTGAGAAGTCAAACAGCTTGCAGTAAGTAGAGATATAGTCAACACCGGCATTGGTACGAGAATCAGCGGCCATAACCACTCCCTGGCGGGCCAGGATCCCAAGACAGTAAGTCATTTATTTTAAAATTATTCCAAAACTTCAGTAGAACACTTTTTGATCAACAAAACTCGTTTAGAGAGTGTCCCCCCTGAGGATAGAACCTATGAGAGCACATTTTAATCTACATCAAGATTATCTAACTATTGGTAAGCTAATGAATTTCTTTACAAAGCCTATAGTTCATATTTGATCACATCAACCAACCTAGAGGTCAGGTTCTTAGGCTTTCTTCAGCAAGATGGCTCTGAAATGACTGTCACTATCTATCTTAGCTTAGTACTTAGACGTGGGGTCCCACTCTGTGTGAGTTCATTTCATTATGGCAGGTAGACATATGTTGCAACTTAGTACAAGAGGAGGCTAAATTTTTCAGGATTGATTGAATTTTTAAGCTCGAGCCTTTCAATGATCTGCTTTTAAGCCTCACGACTACCTGAACGGTTTCAAGATAAACTAGATCAGTCTAGCTGTTGGGATAGAGGGACTAATGAGCATTCATGAGCGGATTCAGGCTATTCTCCAAGCACGGCAAGCTCAACTGCCCCAAATTAATACCAAGCTCAAACAAGCTCGATTATTAGGGGAGACCCTGGTTCAATTGAACTCTGCTCTTCAAGATCTGATGACTTATCCCACTGCTCCTGAGGCCTTGAGGCTGGATATCCAAGCGGTCTTGAGCCATCCGCTTCAGACTGAGATCGCTGCTCTGATTAAAGATCTCCTGACCGCCCAAACCCGTCTATCCCGGCAAACTCTTAACATCGGTGTGAGTGGTCAAGCCCGAGTGGGCAAAAGTACCCTGCTGCAAACCCTGTCTGGACTAACCGATGAACAAATCCCCACTGGGGCTGGGATCCCGGTCACAGCTGTGAGAAGCCGGTTACGACACTCCCCTCGAACTCAGCAGGCTACCCTAATGTTGCATTCCTTTGAAAGCTTTCGAGATCAAGTGTTGCGGCCCTATCATCGCGAACTATTGTTACCCTATCCTGACAGCTTGAGTGACTTTAAGTCGTTTAATTATGAGGCCACCACCATTGATGTTGATGCTCTGTCCATGACTCAACGAGGCTTACTCCTTAGGTTAAAAGCGATGCAGCGATCCCTACCTTCTTATGAACAGGATCTGACAGGTCAATCTCGCCTTGTGGGTCTCGAAGGTTTACGGGAATGGGTAGCTTATCCCAGTCAGGCTCAGGCTAGCGATCCCGATTGTCCCCGACGCTATCTGGCTGTTCGAGATGTTTTGATCGAATGCCCCTTTCCTGAAACTGAAGTTGAAAACCTGACCATTATTGATCTACCTGGCTTGGGTGAATTAGATGCCGCAGCAGAACGCCACCATGTGGAGGGTCTTCAGAATGAAGTGGATCTGGTGTTGTTAATTAAGCGACCTGTTCAAGGTATGGCCTATTGGACCCAGGCTGATGCTAAAGCCACGGATCTACTGGATGAAGCGCGGGGAGCTGTTGAGCACCGTAAGGATTTTACGTTGATTGTTGTGAATGAGGGTGGGCCTGGATCGACCCCAGAGTTAGTTGCTGCTCTTCTCAGTCAAATTCAGCAGATTCCCAATGAAGGGGAACCTGAGCGACATTACAAGGTGCTGCGGTGTGATGCTACCGATCTCACTAGTGTACGCCAGCACCTCCTCCTGCCCTGTCTAGAGCATCTGGCAGAGCAGTTACCCAGTATGGATCAACAAGTGATCAAAGTGGCTCTGACCCATTGGCAAACAACCACTCAACAGCTACTGCAGCTTTTGCAAAACCTCCACCAACGATTACAACAGAGTGGCTCCCTAGAATCTGGATCTCAAGAAACGTTAGACAAACTGACCGAGCAGTTACGACGGAATCTATCGACTGCACTCAACCAGCTCCAGCGCGAGCGCTATCAACGGATTCAGCCCCAGGATCAAGGTCTCCACCCAGTTGAAGATGCTGATCTAATTGAAATGATTCAAGCCACCAGTGAACAGATCCGAGAGTGGATTGAAGGTCAAGGTTTAGGTGTGGGCCGCGAGTCATGGATCCAGTCGGCGTATGCCCGCATCCTCGAAGATAACAACATTAGTCCTCTGGCCTCTGATGAGTTAAATCGGATCCGGGTGCAGATTAGTGAAACCTTTTGTCAGCTTGATCAACTGCTAGACGCTAAAGTCCAAACCTTGTGGTCTCAGGTGAGTCAAGCCATCGGCTGCCATACTGGTGATTTACTAGAGGGCATCAGTGATGGCAAAGCGGCTCTAGAGCAGTTATCTCTCGATCTAGAACTCGCCAGTGAACCCTGCCCCACCCTCCAAAAAGCGATTCAAGAATTACTCCAACTCAAGATCAGCTATCGGAGTCACTTTCACCCTCGAGTTCGAGAAAAACTGGACTTACTCAACTACGAACTGGTGGACAAGCAAGGCCAGCTCAAGCCTCAGTTTACAGCTAGCTTGAGTCTAGAGGGTGCTGCCCATCTCTACCGCCAAATTGCAGATCTAGCCACTGCCGCCACTCACGATACTCAACAAGCATTGCTCAGTGAATCTATCTTTTCAGATCGAGTGTTACATGCAGCTATTGAACAATTTGTTGATAGTTTGATCCGCTCTGAGGCTTCAAAATGGGAGTTTAAACGGTTGGGGCGATCCTATCGAGATGCCATTTGGCCCGGCGTATTTGAAAAGCTGGATGCTCAACATGCAAAAGTCGTTCAAGTGCGTCGCTACAGTCAAGCTATCGAGCGCTTAATTGAAGAATCGACTGGATTCAAGGGGCAGATCTAAAATTAGAAACTAGGACACTGGATCAAAAAGGAGTTACTGTGGGACAACCTGAGCAGATCTTTGATTATAAAATTGGAATCGTTGGACCGACTCGTGTGGGCAAAACCTCAGTGATCACGGCCCTTTTAAGTGAAACTCAAGGCTTACTAGCTGGGACAGGCGTTTCTATGAAAGCTATTGGAGCCACTGAGACCGTTGTAGCCGATAGTAACCATGCTCTGAACGGATCGCTGATTGCAGGTGAGTTCAATCCAGGATCTTTGGCCAGCACCGAGGAGACCTTCACCTATGAGCTAGTAATGAGTGTTGGAGCGAGTCCAGCCAAACTCCGATTAGCCATCTTAGATTATCCAGGGGGATGGATTGATGCCCAAAAACGACCTCCCGAGCGGGCTGAGGATTGGATCAAGTGTCAGGCCTGGTTGGCGGAGAGTACTGTTTTGATGGTACCGATTGATGCAGCTCTGGTGATGGAAGCAACCACAAGCCAACAAAATGCCGCGGCCCTAAAATTATTGCAAATTGAGTTAACCACAGAAGTGGTGCGAGACTGGATCAAAGCCCGATTTAATCAAGACGAACAGGGATTACTACTCTTGGTGCCCGTTAAATGTGAAAAATATTTTGATGATAATGGGGGCTACCGCGATGATAGCTTGCGGCTATGGGCCCGAATTAAGCAGTTTTGTGATCCCCTCCTGAGCTGTATTCACCAAGAGGTTAAGGGGGCTAGAGAGCTAGGCCACGACGTTGAGATTAAGATCCAGTATCATCCCATTGATACCATTGGTTGTGTGGAATTGAAGTGGGCAAACTGGTTACCTACCGAAGAGGGATCCTTACTATTTGAGGCGGATTACCGAGTTCGAGATCCAGCCAAACGGCGCCCATTGGGAGCTGCCAGTTTATTTATTACCTTATGTCGACATATTACTGATCAAGAAAGTGGTAAAAAGCGGGGCCTCTTTAATCGATTCTGGCGTTGGTTAACCGGCCAAAACAGAGAGCTGCTCCAAGCCATTCAATCCTTGAAAGACAAGCCCTTATCCAGTCGAGTCAAGCATATGCTTTAGAAACCAGGTGAATAACCATGACCCAAACTATTCACATCATGACTCGGGGCCAGGAGCAGGATTACACGTTCCTGATTGTGCCACCCAAGATGACGTGGTGGACCCTGTACAATCAAACAGAAACGGTAACCAAATTTGAAAATCCAACCTGTATTCTGGAATCCACTTCGGCTGGATGGCGGCTTTATCTCAGTGGTATTCCCTCAACTCGTCGAGATCCTAGTGCCCGAGTTATCCGATATACCTTGGTAATTGAAGATGATGGACAAGGCTCTAGCTTGTTAGAGATTGATCAGCTCCTTAACCTCATTCAGATATGGCTGACTGAAGTCAGTGAAGCCGCCGGCCAGATTCCAGCTCATAGCCAATTAGGTCAGCATCTGGATACGCACCTCGATGTTGAATCGTTATTGCGACACCGAGAGCAAAAGCCTGATCTCCTCACCCGAGCCTTGATGACAGTACCAACGATGTCTGTACCGGTACCTCCCACTTCAAGTTTAACCACGTCCTGGTGGGGTAGTTTGCAAAACCCTCAGAGTCGCCAGGACTGGATGTATCAAGTCAAGCAACTATTGAGTCGTTCCCAACAGGGCTGTGTTTGTGTTTTAAACTTGATCAATGCTGAGCGAGTCAGCTCACTGATTCAAGCTACTGATGCCGCGTCGATCCAAGTTGTACTCATTCGCTCAGGTAACTTCCCCCCTCAGAGCCGTAAGCGAACGGCATCCTCTGGTTGGCCTTTCATTCAGCGGCTGATTGTGGTTAGTGTTGCTGTGTCTGCCCTGGGGATGATCATTTACGTGTTAGTGGAGATTATCTTACCCAACGTTACGATCCTGTTTGAAACGCCTCAAGTGATTAGCCTCAAGTGACTAGATCAACCTGGGTCATAGCCATATAAAGGGATGACTTTTACTCAGACAACTTAACTCCTGCTTTATAGTGCAAGTTATGATCGTAAATGACTGCATGGATCATTCAGTTATGACATCATACTAACTATGAGACTGACTGATGATTGAGAGGTCTGCTCTTGACTGACTAAAACTATGATGCGAGTCAACCCCATTACAGTTGGACCTAGGGGGCTTCGTTAGATCCTAGTTCTGCAGAGGTTGTCGAAATATGGTTTTGGTAGCACCCGCCTACGGAAGGAGATATAGTTTTCATGTCACCCACAGATCGGCAGGACACAAGGATGCGAACGCCAGCTCCTGATATTACACTTATGTTTGGGGCTAATGATCTGCGCCATAAGCTTCTTCAAAGTTCTCAAGGCCTTCCCAGTGGGTATTGGCACCTTACCACATCACCTGTCAATGCAATGGATAGTTTTGAGCAGTGGTACCTGGTTTTAGCTCAGGGGCGAGTGGTTTATGTGGGCGATCGAATGTTAGCTTGGACCACCATTGTTGAAACCCTACAACGATTTATTCCTCGACTACGAACAGAAACAGCTCGAGCTAAACTCAAAGATCCAGCTCAAACGCTGAGTTCTAAGGATGCCAAACGGTGGGGATTTATTTTAAATACTCTCGAGAAATCTGGGTTACTTCAACCGGGTGAAGCTGTTCAAGCGTTGAAGCTCCAAATTCTTTCAGCTCTTGATCAATTGCTGTTTGATCGTTCAGGTCAAGGTAAGTACATTCCTGAAGCTGAACTAGTCACCTCAGCACCGATTCGTGGCTTTGAGCTCCCAGCCTTGATCACAGAGGCCGTCCGGCGGCGCCAACAGTGGCTGCAATTGCAAACTTTGATCTCATCAATGGATGCCATTCCAGTGGTTCAAGATCATGCCAAAGCCATGTTGAGTCCAGGTCAATGGCAACAACTCAGCATGATGACACGGACAGGAAAGCCTCTGCGCTCCATTGCCTACGATCTAGGACGAGATCCCTTAGATGTGGCACGGCTCTTCGGCAGCTTAGTCAAAAGTGGTAGCGTTAGGTTACCCACCCCGCCTATTCCTAAAAAAGCCACCTTACCACCCCAAAAAATACCCACGGCTGCAATTCCCACGATCCTAGCTGTTGATGACAGTGATGTGATGCAAAAGCTGATTCAGCGTGTTTTGGGTTCAAATTATCGTGTTTTAATTGCAGGCAGTGCCATTGAAGCCTTTGGGGTTTTGGATCAACAGGATGTGTCTCTCTTACTGTTGGATGTAGCCATGCCAGGGATTGATGGCTTAGAGTTGTGTCGCAGCATTCGAGCGATCTCTAAATTTAGAACATTACCTATCATTATGGTGACATCCCGTGATGGCTTTTTTGATAAAGTTAAAGGCCGAGTGGCTGGTGCTACTGATTACCTAACCAAACCCTTTGAATCCGATCAACTTCAACAGATAGTCCAACATCACCTGGGGAGTAAGGCCAAATAACTTCAGATATAGGTAGTCAACAGTATTAGAGCGGATAGTAGACCATTAAATAGTAGAACCATTAAATAGTATAAGAACATAATAGTAGAACATAGTATTAGAATCATTCGATTAGCGTCTGATCT
>CAYSWV010000094.1:6963-11700 GCA_964434865.1 uncultured bacterium | reverse complement strand
AAAGTATTGAGCAGTTACAGGATCCTAATTTAGCCAAATTATTTGACTCCGATAGTGATGGCAAAGCCAATTTGTTAGGATGCCCTGCTGGCTGGTCTTGTCAGGAACGTATTGACCATCATCTAACTGCTTATGGGCTGGAAGATACCGTTGAGCAAGTATCTGGAGATTACTCAGTCTTGGTAGCAGATACGTTAGCTCGTTATCAGCAGGGAGAACCAGTGCTGTATTTTTCCTATGTTCCCTACTGGCTTTCAGCTGTCTTGACTGAAGAAGATGTGAAGGTGCTGGAAGTTCCTTTTACTGACTTACCTGGTGACCTGAGTGATGCAACCGAGGCAGACACTACCTACAACGGGAAAAATCTTGGGTTTGTAGCTGATCGATATCGGATTGTAGTAAATAAAGAATTTGGTGCTGACCATCCTATTGCCATGCGTTGGTTTGAGGCTGCTCAGGTTCCAACCGAAGCGGTAAGTGAGGCTAGCTTGAAGATCAGTGAAGGTGCCGATGATCCAGAAGCAGTGCGACAACTAGCTGAGGTATGGATTGAGGCTAATCGTGTTCAAGTGGACCAATGGTTAGAAGAGGCTCGCGCTACTGTGGCAAAGTCAGACTGAGGGTAGTAACTCTGTAAGAATTATGGGCAGAACTGGTAGCTTCAGGTCTCAATCGAACGTTATAGCTGAACATTCCAACCAGGTCAGAGTGGCAGATAAGTTGACAGGTCTAAACCTTGGATGAGTTATGGATATCCATCCTTTAGATATCTTGAAGGATCCTTTCGAGTACTACTCTATTCCTTTAGATGAATGGATTTCAAGAGCAATTAAAGTCTTGGTAGCAAACTTTCGCCCCTTTTTCCAGTCAATTCGCTCACCTATTCTCTGGCTATTAGCCCAGCTGCAAATTGTCTTGCTGCAAATTCCACCACTACTACTGATTACAGGACTTGGGCTAGTAGCTTGGCAGTTTGCAGGACGTCGAATAGCTGTCTTTACAATCACCGTGCTGATAGTGATTGGACTAGTCGATGCCTGGGAGGAAGCGATGGTCTCACTTGCCATAGTGGTAACATCTGTAGCCTTCAGTCTCATGGTTGGACTACCTGCAGGTATTACTTGTGCTTGTATCAATCATGTCGAAAAATTGCTCCGTCCTCTCTTAGATGCCATGCAAACTCTGCCCAGTTTTGTTTACATGGTTCCTGTGGTCATGTTGTTTGGAGTAGGCGATGTGTCTGGAGTGATCGCTACCATTATCTTTGCACTTCCTCCTTTGATCCGCCTTACCAACTTAGCAATTCGACAAGTTCCTTGGGGATTACTGGAAGCGGGCTTGGCTTTAGGGTTAACCCCTTGGCAGGTGCTCAGAAAGATTCAGATTCCAGTAGCTAAACCTACCATTATGGCTGGAGTTAATCAAACGGTTTTATTTGCATTGAATATGTCAGTGATTACTTCAATGATTGGGGTTCCAGGTTTAGGACAGTTAGTCCTGCAGGGAATCTCCCGTCTAGATGTGGGAAAAGCAGCAGTAGGGGGTCTCAGTATTGTATTAATAGCTATGGCTTTAGATCGGATCACCCAGGCTATAGGGAAGAGTAATCAAGCTCAACCCTGGTACCGCCGAGAACCTTTAGGGTGGATTCTTCCCTTGTAGGGTTTATGACCTACTCATTTATGACCCACCGTCGATCTTCCCAGAGACTTTAAGCTATTTAATTTAAGCTAAAGGTTTAGAACTGAATTCTCAGTTAAGTATTTCATACTTCTGCAAGAGGTGAATCAAAAATTTAATCAGGTCTAAACCATAAAGTTTCAATTTTGATGGTAGTATATGAACGTTTGATCGATTTATTGGGGATACCTTTGTGAAAGACAATACCTTTTTGTTGGTCCAGACTGATTTGGATGCAAGGAAAGTCACAGGCTCTTTGTCCAAAATTGGCAATGTCGTTTGGGTATCGCCTGTCTACGGACCCGATCATATTCTCGCTTATTTAGAAGCAGACTCAGCAGCTGAGATGGAAGAAGTTATAGAGGACATTCGTGCTCGCCGCTACATCAAGTTTGTGGATTCTCGCCCGTGCAAAGTCATTCCTGGACAGGAAGAAAAGCCGACAGTTGATTTTAGCCTGCTTGTGCGTGCCTGCTTGATGATCAATGTTGACTACCACACTCTTAAAGAGCGGGATCTGGTAGCTTTCCTTAGAGAGAAGCCTTACACTGTGCAAGTCCGAGCATGTTGGGGACCTTCAGATTCAATTGCCCTGATCGAAGCAAAAGATAATGAAGATCTGCGCAACATTGTGTGTGATGAGATCAAGATCTTTCCAGGTGTTAAATCTCTCAGCACCCGTGTTTGCTACAAAATGTAGATTCTAAATCCCTAAGTAGTTAGACGAAATCAAGTACATAGAAAAGCAATAAAAATAATTCTGTCAAACTGCTGATTAAACCTGAGTGAACTTATGCGAGAAATCCCGTACAGCTTGATCTTGCAGTGGTATCAGGAGGAGTACTCTCAACAGCAGACTGAGTCTGTTTATGGGCCTCCTAAAGATCATCTGCTCAAGTTCTTTGACATTTTGGGAACCTACCCTCAACTGAAGACGGTATTGGACTTAGGATGTGGCGATGGAGCCAATGCTATTGCTTTAGCTCGGCGAGGCTATGACGTTACAGGTATTGATTTTGCTGGCGAGGAGGCAGTGCTTTATCGATCTCAGCAAGAGTCTCTAAACAACGTCAAATTTGTTACGGCAGATATCACCGACTATCCCTTTGAACAAAAGTCCTATGATTGTGTCATCTGTGCGGGTGTATGCCACCTTCTGAGTGATCAGAACATCAAGCATGTAGCTCATAAAGCCAAACGCTCAGTCAACACGGGGGGCTTAATCTACTTAGATGTAGTAGCTAACATGCAGCGAGTCTTTCAAGATTCAGGTGAACCCTTTGTCTTTACAGGGTTAGGTAACTGGTCTGCTCAAAACACGCAAGACTTCTTTACTGATCTATTTTCGGATTGGATTCTATTGGAATGGTTTTTATTTCATCAAGAAGCAGATTGGCCCGTTAAAGCAGGTCATTATCCTATTGATCCCTATCATTGGAGTGCGGATTACGTTTGCGTTGTTGCCCAAAAACCACCCGTCTAAAATCGCTCATCTCAGACAACCATTCTAAAGCTTGTTCTACACCTGTAAGGGTGCTCTATTTAATAGCTGGAGTCAACCATCATGGAAATTATGAGTTACGAAAAACATCGCGAACTCTGCTTACAAAGTCCACGATTAACGAGTGTAAAGCAATATTTTGATGATGTGGGTCGACTCCGCATCCAAGTGCCTAACCAGCCTGTTATTGTTAGACAAGAGTTCCTTGATCAAAATGACCCTGAAATGACTCGATATTGGACCCTATTCCGTCAGAATTTGGGGACTTTCTATCCTCATTATTTGGCTAGTGTTCCTTTCATTGCGGAAGAGTTAGTGCGGTTGGGATTAACGATTTGTCGGTTTGCTCAATGGTTAGCCCAAGAAAAACAACTGGATATTGTCAGACATTATGAATCAAGCGGGATCGATGGTACCAACTCTCGCACAATCGCAGAGTATTGCAATGGTTTAGTGAGAAACCTAACGGATTCTGTTGATCTGGTCAATCAAGAAGATTTTTATCGTCTGCTTAACCATAATTACACCCAATTTCATCTGGGTCCCCATGTAGATATCAATCCTGAATTTATCACCTCTCAACCAGAACTGGAAATCTTCAAAGATGGATTTGATATTATTCATACCAGTATGACTTTCCAGTTTTATCATCCCCACCGAGATACTCAATATTACTATCTCAAACAGTTGCTTAAACAGGGAGGACTGATCCTATTCAAAGAAAAGCTACTGATCCCTGACCAAGCTGAATATCAACGACGTGAGGACATTAAAGATCATCAGTTCAAGACGATCTACTTTTCTGAAGATGAAATTAACACTAAGCGAACAGCTATTCTAGATAAAGGTGCTGGTCTTAGTGTCGGTCAACTTCAATTTGACACACTTGTAGCCACCATGAAGCGACACTTCAAGCATGCTTACCTGATCTGGAACAGTACTAACTTTTATGGTTTTGCTGTTTCAGATGATGAGGCTATGCTAAGTCAGTTTCTAAAGCTTTTACCCCCAGTTTTTGTTCCCGAACCATTCTGTGCGGAACTAGTTCTGCCGAGAAAGCTGTAGCAGAGCATGGGACTTACAAACTGATAAGTTCTCAGCACAAGTCACTGTATCAAATGATGCCAATGACTTTGGAGATGTTTTTTGTTTTCACGCGAGTCCCTTACTTAAGATCCTCAAATAATGCCTTATTTCTAGCAACCCAATCTCAGAATGATGTCGAATGTCCGCTACAGAGTCTTCTCCTTCCTGCATCAAGAAGTTTTGCTTATTAATAGCTTCAACAGACATAGTGGTACAATATGCAATCAACAAATATTGAAATCATGCTGGGCTTAATGTAGTGTAAGTATAGTTTTAGCTAAGCAGGCTTTGAAGTGCTTGAGAGGTAGTTTAATCTACTAGTAATTATTGTTGCTCTTCGCATGTTCACCCTATGGAATCCCGCAAAGTTATAGAGCTGGTTATGATACGAATTGGAGTTTTCAGATTTGCCTTGGTAAGTATCTTTTCCCTTGTTGTTTGGGGTTGTTTGGGATGCACAAGCAGAAACT
>CAYSWV010000094.1:0-6863 GCA_964434865.1 uncultured bacterium | reverse complement strand
AAGCAGAAACTACTTAGGTAGGCTACTGAAGAGTTACCTGCACTCACGTTTACTACCAGTGATGCCTGATCTTTTCGAGTTGTTGTTACTTATGAGAGATATCAATCAATGACACCTAATTTTAGTCAGACTACAGAGCTATCCCTTCATCAGAATAATTGGGGTTGGAACTCTAGCTCTATTCAAGAGGAGAAAGGATTAGTTGCACCAGCTTTAACAGACGAGTACTATGCAGAAAGTTATCGCTTGCGCAAGACAGCTTCAAGCATGACCACTGCTGCCGTCCAATGGTTCAAAGATCACAGTCGTATGTTAGTTGAATCTATTGCGGCTAGCTCCCAAACTCAAGTGAATCCTCAAAACACTCTCACTATTCTCAGTGTTGGCACTGGTGAGGGAGATCTAGATTTGGCGATTATTCAAAGCTTACGACCTTGGCTTGAGCACTATCATCACTGCCTCAGATATGTAGCAATTGAACCAAATGCTGATCACCGTAACCGTTTCATTCGTAACTTAGCGATTGTCTCAACGCATCCATCTATTGATATTCAGGTTGAAGATGGTGACTTTTTGGATCCAGCTGTTGGCCATAAGTATCAGTCTTACGATTTGATTTTGATGATTCATGTATTATATTACTTTCAAGATCCTTATCAAGCCATTCACAAAGCCTATCAACAACTTACGCCTTGTGGACGGTTAATTATAGTTCATCAAGAAGAAACGGGTATCCCACAAATTCAGCATCAATATATGAAGAATTTAAAGGGGAACGAGGTAGCCTTATTAACAGCAGAAATGATCCAAACCTTATTGAGGAAACAAGGGTATTCTTTTGACTATCATAGCCTTTATGCTTATCTAGATATTACTGAATGCCTGATAGGTTCTGAGGCTGGTATCAGCATCATGTCCTTTTGCTTAGAATGTGATCTGCGAGGCCTAAAGCCTGATCAGCTTGCCGAAGTTCGCTCTGCGTTTCAACGATTGAGCAAACCCAAGAGTGACGGTCAACTCGTTATTGATGAACCCATTGGGGTATTGATCTTATCTAAGTTTGGAGGGCATCTCACCACAGGCCATCCCAGGGCAGATGAAGATCTAGATCCAACAGTTGATTACTGGCAACTAGCTTGTCATTTCTACTGGTCAAACTTTTTATCTCCATGGCCAGAGACCCAATCTTTACGAATTTTAGAGGTTGCCTGTGGTACAGGTCGCTGGATTCAAGCGTTGCAACACTATGTGAAGCTATCAAAACAGCAGAATAAAATTATCTATGACTTATTGGATCCAAACCCAGACGCGATGGCCAGGGCAGAGCAACGGTTAGCCCCTCCCTTCAAGCTTGGGAAAAAATACATATGTAATGTTCAGTCTGCCTCCTTTGAACCCCATTCCTATGACATACTTTGGTCTATGCACGGGTTTTATCTAATCCATCAGGAGGATCTAAACTCAGTTGTAACGAAATGCAAGCAGTTATTGAAACCTAGTGGCATCGGTTGGATTGCCTTGCCCACCCGCCAGTCCTTTTACGTTGATTTTTATAATCAGTATCTAGATTGTTTTTTCCAGGGACAAGGTCAACGATTTACCGCTGCTGAAGATGTTGTCGATGCCTTGATCGATTGTAGGATTAAGTATCAAGTCAACCGAATTCTTTATGAGGAACGTGCTCACTTATTTGATTTAGAAGCTGTAGAACATTATATCAAAGCTGAATCTATTGTGAATTCCTTTGCCCACAACACAGAATCTAACCAATTGGAGATGGCAAAGGATATTTCATTTCAGAAACTTATATCAACACCACAAATGCAATCCTATTTAAGCAATCTAGTTCAAGATGACATCTATTGTTTCCCTCAAGAAGTGTGGTTAATTACCTTTTATCCATCCTAAAACCTATAGTCCATTCTACAGCAATTCCCAAGCTAGCGAAGCATGCTGAAAGCTCTACGGATTAAGCCTTTTGACCAGCGAGGTGTACCTGATTGAACTGAGAATTGCTGTAAAACTTCCTAAACATCCTAAAACCTAAAGGAATAACAATGAATCATAGCAAAAGTTTAGATCAAACTATCCTTTTAGCTCCAATGGAGACTATCCATATCCAACACTTAATAAAGCTAGCCCAGGATCCAAGATTCCCTGATCTCATGGGTTGGAATACGTGGTTTGAGGAACATGAAACGGCAGCCTTTATTGATGCCATCTCATTATTCTCTTTTCCTTATTCTCGATTGAGCAAGCCTGTAGTATTTGGGATCTATATCAAATCTATCCCTCGACCTATTGGTTATGTAGTGTTGAAGGGATTGAATATGGAATGCTCCACAGCAGAGGTAGGCATTGCTATTTTAGATCAAAAGTATTGGCATCAAGGAATTGGTAAACAAGCCCTCCGTCTACTAATGAACTATGCTGAACAAGAATTAAACCTCCAAACCCTAGCTGCAGCCGTATTAGCAACAAACCAGCAATCCATTCACTTATTTCAACGATTGGGATTTAAGCTTCGTGAAGTTTGGTATCGATCATGGCCTATGCCCAATGGAGATCTAGCGGATATGTTGTGGTTGGAGTGGGTAGCTAGTACGTAAGACTTGATAAGGCAGACGCATCAGCTGAACATAGGGAGGGTTACGTAAATACATATCAGAACCCTATTGCAAGCAGCATTATCTAGTTGCATCCATTGCTTGTTGGACCCAGCCATCAAATGATGCCTGATTTCTCGCAACCCAATCTTCAGCGTGACGCCGAATGTCTGCTTCAGAGTCTTCTCCTTCCTGCATCAAGAAGTTTTGCTTATTTATATCTTCAACAGACATAGTGGCCATCTCAAAGAACTCCTGAACAGCTGGATTGGCTTGTAAAAACGTATTATTGGCAACGAACCGTTGATTATCAACAGCAAAGCCTAAATTCTTACCTAGAGCTGAAGTATCCTCCTGGGTCAGATTGGCCTGATCCCCCGGCAAATCGGTGAAGGGGACTTCCAACCAAACTACATCTTGACCAACCTCTAGGACACCCCCTATCCAATAGGGACTCCAACCATAGTAGAAAATAGGGATCCCTTGATTAAAGTTAGTGATCGTATCAACCAACAAGGCGTCATACTTGCCATTGTTTTGATCAACAGTATCTCTCAGGTTGTAGGCATCCAAATGATGTTCAATCACAGTCTCACAAGCCCAGCCAAGATTGCATCCAGTTAGATCAGCTTTACCATCGCGATTATGATCAAACAGCTTCGCAATCTTTGGATCCTGAAACTGACTCAAATCAGTAATATTGTTTTCATCAGCGGTGGCTTTATCGATCAAATAACCCTGCAAGCCATTGGGAACATAAAGGCCGACTACCGTCATGGTTTCATCACCACCATTATTTTGATAGAAGTCAGATTGGAGATTTTCCCAGTAATTAGAAATAAAGTCGACATCTCCGTTGGCCAACCCAGCAAACATGACCGCAATATCTAACTCCTTAATTTGAACATCATAACCCATTTGTTCCAACCCAATACCAACTACCTCCATCTGGAAACGCTCACCTAAAAGGGTATAGGCAGAGGTCACTTCAATCCCTGTTCCAGGCAAGTGGTTGTCTGCCGAGGCAAAGAAAGGTAAGTAACTCAGCAAACCACAAGACAGAGCTGCGGCTGTAAAGGAGATCTGGATGGCTTTTGAAAATCTTACAGACATAGCTATTGAGTTATAAAGTTCTAGTCATAGATCATAGCGTAAAACAACCCTAACAGCGTTAAGTTTTTCACTAATGCTTTTAACTTGATGGACTTATTGGCTTTGATCTTCAATGAGTTGAACTAAATAGGCATACTTCATTGTAGTACAAATTCTAAAACAAGAAGGTATCATTAATATTTAAAGGCAACCTACATTGTTCAGGAAAGAACGACAACTGGTGCGAAAACCAGCCAAGGAATTCGCTGCGGCTGTACAGAAGTATATGAAGATACCTGTACAAGTCACCAGAAGTCCAACGAAGAGCAGATAATCTTTATCCCAAGCCGCAAGAAACTGTTGACATACTTCTTCAATACTGTCTTGATCATTCTTTAGATCTGGAACGTCCTCAAGGATGGTATCTGCCTTGATCAAATCCCAGCCATCGGCGTTATTGCCCCTGACCAAGCTATCAAGCTCTTCACTTGTCATTCTGTCGATCATCTGCATTGCCGTATGCTGCTGCTTTTGCATGACTAGTTCCTTGGTAAAGCCTGTTTTCCAGATTATGGGTAGAAAGGTGCCTGTGAGACGCCTCTTGTATTTGATTATGGATGGGATCCCTGGCCAAAAAAATCCAGATTGGTTCAGGTTAATTCAGGTATTGGATGATAACAGTTCAGGTTAATTCAGGTATTGGATGACAACAATTCAGCTTAACTACCAGAGAGGCGGAAAACTGGTAGCTACCATTGTTGACAGTATAGATAGTGGTGGGTTGCTCTCGCTCCGTATGTTGCTGTCGTTGAAGTTAAAAAATGTTTGTTGTAAGATTGACTTACTTCTGCCATACAATAGGCTGAAAAAGATCACTGAGGTAGTTCGCAGTTTAATTTTTAGTAGCAATGACAGACAGTAACTTCAAAAGAGCTACTTGATATTGCAGCAGGGTTTCAAGCTTTGACAAATACAGTGAAAGTTGTGTCATATTGGCACACTAGATGGGTTACATTGACTAAACTTATGGACGAACCACTACTCTGTTACGGCCTTGCTGTTTAGCCGAATACATTGCTTCGTCAACACGTTGTAATAAGGATTCAATTGAATCTGTGGGACAGAATTGAGTGACACCCAATGATGCTGTTACTGTCCCAACTGGTTGAATTGGCTTATCTGAAATCACCATTCTCAAATCTTCAGCTATTCTGTAGAGGGCTTTATCTCCAATCCCTTGGATTAACACCAAGAATTCCTCTCCTCCCCAACGAGCCAGATAATCATCATGACGTAGGATAGACTTACACCGCTGGGCTACCTGACAGAGAACTGTATCGCCAGCATGGTGGCCATATTGGTCATTGACATTTTTGAAATGATCGATGTCAAACAGGATCACGCCAAGACTCAAGTCTCTTGTTGTCAACAGTTCTGAGAAGATTGCCTCAAGTCCCCGTCGATTATACAGTTGGGTCAGGGGGTCACGCTCTGAGAGGTTTTGCATCTGTTCTCGCTCACGTTTGAGTGAACTGACTGTTTGCTCTATACCTCTATGCAGTGGGATCAAAGCTGAGATCGTTCCCATAACAGGCCCCAATGTCAGCGTCATTTCCAACCCTCGAGGCGTAAATAGTTCACTGGGGACTAAACCTAGGTAAATGAGAATAGGCAAGGCAATGAAGCTCCAAGTAACCAGAGCAGCGATCAGGACTTGGTTAGGTCTAGCAAAAATGAACATAGTGACAATGACTACCAAGGGCAGAGAACTGATGGGTGGAAACGATTCAACAAGCCGAATGTCTTCAGAAAAGGTAGCCTGTAATGTGAAAAACCAGGTGGTGATAACGAGATTAATAAGAATCAGGATTGCTGCGATCCAACAGACTAATATTGTTTTTTCAGGATTTCGATAGAGATAAAATAACAATACTGAATTAATAATAAGATTGAGGGGTGGCAACACTAAACTTAGTAGTTGAGGATCAGGATCAAGCTGGTGGAGTAAAGTTACAAAACCAGATCCCAACACAACTAATGTCAAGAGGAAAAAGGCTGCCTTGCGAATAGAGGTTTCACGGGTGTTTAGGAAGGATGACATAGGTTTTGCCCCCATTTAGGGCTAAGAATTAAACAGCATCTTGCTGGCATAAATGCCTATTTGTGGTGTTATGCAGCATCTTGCTTGATAATACTCAGGAGTTAGTTCGCTTGGCACTTCATTATGACGGGACTGGAGCTAGTTTGAGGCTGGAATTCAGACCTATCTGCCGCACTGCCTCCTTATTAGGTATTACACCACATCTTGCCGTTCGATTAAGAGCTAGCTATTCGATTGGTGGAGTCTTTGCGTAAATGCTGTTGATTTCAGGTTCTTTCCCCAATCCTTAGGTGCCTGATCCAGGCTAGAGCTGTCTGGTCATGGTAGAGGAAAACAGCATCTTAGAAAGGGGTAATGATGTCATCAGCACGGTGTATTGAGGAGTCATGTTTGGATGTTAGGCTCTGAACAAACCAACATGGTATCTCCTGAGATGAGAGACACAAGCAGCATAAAGCGAGCATTTGAGTTTTTGATCAAGTGTGCTCAAGCAAAAATCCCCTTTTCATCAGAACAGCTTGCGGCTGAAACCGGATGGTCACTCATTGAAACTCAAACTAATGTTGCTAATCTATTAAGTGACCTGGTTGATGCAGAGGGAGAAGCCTACTGTGCCAAGCCTGAGATTTTTCGAGTCCGCTTAGATGATTTCAAAGATCTCTTATATCAAAAAAAACGCTTATTCACGGATTATGTTTTAGAAGTTTCTTCATGTGTATTAATCTATGAGTTTTTTATGCCATTAGCCCGAGAAGATCGCTTGCGAGAGGCCCTAGACAACTTGTTTTATCGTGACACCATTGAACAAAGAATTCGAGAAATCGGTATTTCCAAGATCCATACAGGTCTCAAATTATCCTCAGACTTTTCAGAAGCAGACCTTAGACAACTGATCTTTGACTTTATCAATAGCACAATGGGCGGGTACTCAATTTACATGGTCACGGGGCGTTATCGAGCTGATGCCTTAGCTTCTCGTAAAGATGTATTTTCTCGACCCTTTGCCTATGGTCCTTATATTGTGGATGAAACAACAGCCATTGTCAGATTTATTTTACCTTTAG
>CAYSWV010000093.1:0-12105 GCA_964434865.1 uncultured bacterium | reverse complement strand
ATTCGAGCCAGAGGACGTCAATACTAAGTTCTTCAAGTTGATCTAGGGGCAGTTGAATGAGTTTTTCCTGTAAGTGTGCAGGTGGGTTCAGGTGGTGGGGGTTACTTGCTTCTCGTTCAAATTGTAGAGTTGATTGAATGTAAGCAATAGCTGCATTTCTCCGGGCTTCTAAGCGAGCTTGGCGGATCTGCTTTTTAAATTGGTTGCGATCGGAAACTTGCTCAGCATAGGCTAGAGAGGCATTCTCGACTAGTTTATTACCAGTGCATACATAAAAATAGATCCAACAGCCATCATAACCTTGAAAATCGGCGTCAGTGTTGGGTGGAATGTCTTCTTCATAGTAGACGATAGCACGCCATTTGTAATTGTCTTCAGCTGGTGTCATGAGTTCTCCTGAAGTCAGGATTCCTGGGTATAGATCTAGTATAGTGGGTCTGAGAGGCTGTAACCTATTGAAACTGAAGTAGAAGGAGTCAAATGACTCTCCTTTGGTAACCAGCTCGTAAAGTTGTTAAAGAAATCTTTTTAAACGTCACTGTCAGTTTCCTTCAGCTATACATCAGATCCAAAAGCACTCCTTCAGAGACTAATGGTTTGGGTGGGGGAGGGGGATGGAGCACGTTGAGACTAATGAGGATCCGGGTCGCGACTCCCGGTTACGCGAGTTAGGGCTAAAGGTTAAAACTGCAGTTCTGGATCAAGAGGACCGTGTAAGTGGAAATCCATCCCATCCCAGAGCTTAGTGATTTCTAGCTGGAGTTTGAATAACTCATCACCGATCTCTTCATAGCTGCCTAGATCTTTGTATTCCAGATCTTTGACATCGATGATCAGAGATTGGACTCGGCGGTGTAGGTCTTCCATCTTTTCACGTTGCTCTTGAGTCATCATTGCAGTTACTCTCATCGTCATGGGCTATACTCCAAGTGGTGTGCTGTGGAGATCCCCGGTACCGTGACAGGGTTGGAGATCTATAGGATAACTAACGCCATATTCCAAACAAGTTGGAAAGTAGAGCGAGGTGATCAATCGTTACTCGTAACTGATGCATCCTGAGGCTTGACTGGGTGGGTCATTAGATCTGAAGCTCAGCTTTTGGATCTGATGTTTGGTTTTCAGGGTTTGGGCTTAGCTGAATCTACCGAATTAAATCTGGGGCCAGTTGATCTGGATAACGACTGTCAAGTAAATCCCAGCTTTGAAGAGGGCAATATTAGGGGGTGCAATATTAAGAGTTATGGCTAAGAAACCTGAAAAAAGACATCTTAAAGATCCCGATCCAACACTAAGAGGAACCACAGAGCAAACAAAGTTTCCAGTTGGTAGTTGGGTGCAGGGTAACCTCCTGAGAAAGTCTATCGAGGAAGGGGGTGGATACAGTCAGGGTAATTGTGTTTGCAAAGTGGAGCAGGCTATATGGAACCCCAGTGTGAAGGAATATTACTATGAGCTGAGAGATTGTCGATGGTTGGATTGGGACGAAGATGGCTGGGACTCCACACGGTCTTTCGCTCCAGAAGAATTTCTTACTCTGTATGAAGGATCTGTGGTTGAATAACTCAAGACCTAATCGGGTGGAACTGAATCCTTGCTGGCCCAATTGTTTTACGATCTCCCGTGGTTTCATAGTTTTTCAATTACGAAGTGATAGAGTTCTACAGCCAGGATAGCCGGAAATTCGGCATCTCATGTCTAGCTTGGGATCAACCCCACTATAAAGTTTGATAGGGTCATGGTAGTAGTGTTAAGGGTACGAGAAGCTATCCGGGCTGTTGCAGGTTGTTCAAGCATCTTGAGTTATTCCAGGTCTGGTAAGGGTCTGTTTTCAACTGAATAAACGGCTATAGCGGTAGCCACTGCACTAGTGATGGTGATGATCTGATTGACCTGTGTTGGCAGAAACTGGGCTCCAGATGTGATCACAGCTCCTAGCACAGCCGCGATAAACTTGGCATAACACTGCAATGATCTGAACCAATAGGGTGGACAGGGTTGTGAAGGTTGCATAGTGCCTCCTGAATGAGATTGGATCAAACCTAAAAGATTTCTTTGAATTTGGGGCCTTTGTGAAGTTTTGGCGGGTCATTGCTTAACATTACCAGGGTGAAGTGCCGTCTAATGTGTATTTACGTCTACTTTTGCAGCTGCAGGAACAGCAACAGATTTCCAAATAACCCGTTAAATGATGGGTCAAGTGAACTGGTGTCTCCCGGATCTGCTCTTTAAAGTGAGAGTAGATGAGATGAGGTCGATCGATGGCACGGCGTAAGAGTTTATTTGGCTATACGGGTCAGCTGGATGGGGTGGTAGCGGATCGGAATGGCTTGATTCGGATGGGATCGGGTCCTCGGGATATTACGGCTGCCCGAACGAGAGAAAATAATGAGGAATTTGCTACTGCGTCTAAACAGGGTAAAGTGATCCGGGATGCGTTGATCCCGTTGCGGATTCAGGGACAGTTGGCGGCACGGATGGTGAAGGTGGTCCGACAAGGGATGGGGTTAGATGAGACTAATGACCGGGGTAAGCGGATCCTATCCAGTAATGAGGCTCGTCAGGTGTTGCCTGGGTTTGAGTTGAATCCACGGGTGAATTTGAATACGTTGGCTCCGATCCGTGTCATTCAAGAGGGTAATGTCTTACGAGTTGAGAAGTTTGGGTGTAGTGGCCTTGTTGTTACAAACTCAGGATCAAGTGATTCGAACTCGGGAGGATGTGGAGGTGTTGAAGGTTCAAATGCAGAGCTTTACCCTGAGTTGATCCTGAACTTGATACTTGATCTAATAGGTTTCTGGGCCGTGGTGCTTCTGTCATGGCATCCACCTGATCTATCTAACAACCCTATGGGGAGATTATCCAGAGAAAGTCTGTCTAAGATCCATCGGCAGATAGTTAGGCTGAAACTTGCTTTTCTATCTAAACACCCTATAAGCTTGATTAGGCAGGTAAACTCTGTCTAGTATTATGTTATGCAGCACGATAGTTCTAGCTTTTCTCTGGCGTAGATAACTTCTGTAGCAAGCAATCACCTCCAGTAATACCCAACACCCGACTTAGTCATGACTGAGGCTCTATACTCCAAGAACGATAGCTGTATTGAGTCTGCCATTCACGGACTTGGTCATTGGACTCTAGAAGTTCCCCACGCCAGCCAGATTCTGAATCAGTGGTTACGGAAGCCGACGACAAAAAGCAAAGCTCTACACGACTATGCACAGGAAGCCTCTACAGGTTATATTCAATGATAAGTGAAATTAGCTCCTCAATGTCTAACTCTACACTGCACCGGATCACCCAATTAATCTGCTATGCTTGCCTTTGAGCTATACCTTTGTGTTTAGCCATCTAGCTCAGTTATCTAACTCACCTCACTCAATTACTCATCGAGAGAAGTTTGCTCAAGTAAGACTATCTGCTTTTTTAGTTCCTTGAGAGCTGCTTCTGCTTTTTTTATAGTGCTTGGGATAACCTTGGCTAAAGCTTGCTCTTGCTTAACTTCTGTATCTATCAATAACTCTTCTACTACACGTAAGGTTTTAACTAATAGTCGAACCTTATTCTGCTTTTCATAAATAGGATCTGAGTTCCTATTTTTCGGATCAGGCTCATTTTCTTGTTTTAGAACCTTGCGCACATAACGATCTGAGACCCCAATGGCTACTGCTAAAGCTGGACCTAGGGCTTTTTCTCCTTTGGCAGGTCTCCCTTTAGTTTCTTTATAGTTAAGTGCTCGTAGGCGATCAGCCAATCTCAAAATTTGGTCTCGGGAGTAATTTTTCCGCTTTTCATTTTCAGCTAACTCAACCTGGAGAGCTCGCTCGGCATCAATTTCGGCGTTAAAGTTCATGATCCGGCAAGGAATACCCTGATCAGGAAATTGTTGGACGTAGGTTTCTGGATTCTGATCTTGTAGTAGTCTGATTGCTGCTAAACGATGGCCGCCACCTAGTAGTTGATACCGGGAATCTAAGATTAAGGGTTCTAGTAAACCTAGACCACCTATTGATTCTGCTAAATCAGCAACGTGTTTTGGATCGAGTTCTCGTGTGTTGGTAGGCCGATCTTTAATCTTGTGAAGGGAGACTAGGCTGACTGGAATGGTATCGTGATCGTTTTTCTCGGCAACTACTGTATCTTGCTCGTGAATAGCAGCTGCTACTTCTGTTGCTTGTGAGAGAAGTGTGCTGGCATTACTGCGTTTTCTGGGCATGGATCCAATCTCCAATTAGTTTGATATCGTTGGTCGCTTTCCCTGTGGGGGCATAGTCCATAAGAGGGATCCGCTCTGCTGAAGCCCAGGCCAGTGAGGTGTCTTGACGGATCATGAAGCGCTCTAGGTTAGGATAAGCTTGTTCGAGTTGTTCGTCTAAGGCTTTATCCATAGTACGGCGTAGATCGATCCGACTCAGGACTAAGGCCCAACTGTTAGGTCCGCGACGGCCTTTCTGTTTACGGATTTCGAGATCATTAATGACACGACTAGCTCCGATCACGGCGAGAGGATGCGCATCGGTACAGACTAAGGCAATGTTAGAAGCCACTAGTCCTAACCGTTCTAGATACTCGACTCCGGGGGGACAATCACAGATCAAGATGTCGTAATCTAAGAGCTGGATTGCATCTGCTAAATCTTCAGGATCTAGTCTTAGGATGTTATGGCCTGAGAGTTCTGGACCACCTGGCAAAACATAGAGATTGGGTGAGGCTGCTTGAGGTTGGGGCATTTGACCAGACAGTAGTTTAGCTGTACCTGGAGCTGTTGGATCGGTTCCAAGGACATACCCGGCGTTAGATTGTGGATCTAGATCAATGATCAGAACTCGTTGATTTTGGCTAGCTAAAACAGAACCTAAGCCGCAGGACAATGTTGTTTTACCAACGCCACCTTTTCGAGCTGCAACAGCGATGCACAGTTTCATGATGATTTGATCAAGACTCTTTTGATACTACTGCTTTACTGCTTAGGTAAGTCATCATTTTAGGTACGTTACAAGTAAAAGCTAGAATGGGATAAATGACAACTCATCTCTATGGCTTCTATTACTGTTACTCTCTCCGAAGAACAGTTGCTGCAGTTTCAACAAGTTGCTAGCTAGATGGGGACTACCCCTGAGGATTTGCTTGTGACTACGATTGAGCAGTGGATACAGGTGCCTTCTCCTAATGTAGCCCAAACGATTAATGATGTTCTATTAAAGCATGCAGAGCTTGATCAGCAACTGGTGTTCACCGCTGACATGAGTGGATCCTGTCGCAATTCAGGGGAGGATACGTCACAAAAGCTAGCTAATCTAGGAGTGCTACGGAAACCTCAAGGCCTTTTTGCTGAGACGACTTTAGACCAGGTGGCGGGATGTTTACGATTCGAGGGAGACTCTAAAAGCTTGATCCCCGTAGAACCATAGCGGTATCAAGATCAAAGTGAAGGCAGATGAAGTCAACATACCGGTCATTAACGACCAAGCTAACCCTGACCAAACTGGATCATTCAAAATTGATAAGGTTCCTAACATGGTTGTGATGCTGGTCAACAAGATCGGGCGAAATCGGACTGATCCAGCTTCGATAATAGCTTCCTTTAAAGGATACCCTTCAAGTTTGACTTTATCAGTAATAAATTCCAAAAGTACAATGGCATTACGAACGACAATCCCAGCAAGTGCAATCACACCAATCATGGCAGTCGCACTGAAATATACACCATTGAGTGAAAACCCGATCAAAATTCCAATCATAGCTAGTGGAATACTACCGAGAATGATCAAAGGTACTTTGAAACTGCGAAATTGACCGACTAAGATCAAATAAATCATCATCACAGCTACTAGCATCGCTAGACCTAGATCTCTAAAGACATCAAGGGTTAACTTCCATTCTCCATCCCATTGAATACTGTAGCCCTGAGGCAACGGATGTTGAAAAAAGTACCAAAGTTGTTCCAGTACTGCGTAGACTGAGGATTGATTCCCCATTTCTCCAAAAACATAGGTGACCTGTCGCTGATTTTTGTGCAGTATCGGTTGATCAACGGTGCTTGGTTCAAATGTCACTAATTCAGATAAGGGAGCCAGGGAACCTGTAGTTGTAGGGATCTGAATGCGACTTAAATCATCAATACTTTTTCGGTCTTGGTCAGCAAAACGAACTTGAATATTAACGGGACTAAGTTCTCCTGGAATCTGTAAGGTGGATACATTGACACCTGCAATGGCCATGCGCAAGGTTTGGGCAATATCAGATGTTGTGATGCCGGCTTGATTAACTTTATCTCGGTCCACCACTAATTTTAATTCTGGGATCTGGTTTTTTACAGAATCATCAATATCAACTACTTCATGAGTTTGGGTAAATACATCCCGCACATCTTTGGTGAGATCTCTCAGGGTATCATAGTCAGGGCCATAGAGTTCAGCTAATAAGGTTGAACGAACTGGAGGACCAGGGGGATCTTCAACTAATTTAACAACAGCATTATGGCGTTGAGCCACTTCAGTTAACAGATCTCGTAGTCTAAAAACAATATCTTCAGACTGAACGCTACGAGCATTTTTATTGGTTAAATGAACTCGGATATCTGCAAACTGTTCGCCAACTCGATTGGTAGCTCCCCGAAGGAGTCCATTGAAGTCAATCGGAGCACCTACACCAACATAGGTCTCAAAATTAGTTACTTCTGGATCGCGTTGTAGTACAGTCTCAATGTCTGAGATGACCCGATCTGTTGCCTGCAAGTCAGTCCCTAGTGGTGTATCCAACTGGACTAGAAATGTATCTTTGTCAGCTTTAGGCAGCATCCGGAACTTCACGGCTTGAGTTAGCGGTAATATGAACGTTGCTAACAGTAATCCAACCACGGCCCAGGTGACAAACCGCCGCCGCGTGACTGAGTTTAGTAACGGCTCCATAATGCGGCGATACCAGCGATAGATCATGGTTTGCTCTGCAGATGTAATGGTAGTGTGGGGCTTAACTTTGATCAGTCGGGCAGCCAGAAAAGGTGTCACCGTGATGGCCAGTGTTGTGCTAATGATCATAGCTACGGGTACATTAAACGGAATTGGTCCCATATAAGGTCCCATTAACCCTGTCACAAATCGCATCGGCAGAAACGCCAGGATAACCGTTATCGTTGAGAGAATAATGGGGGATCCGAGTTCATCTAAGGCATCAACAGCAGCCCTTAACTTACCCTGCCAATCCATTAGGGGTTGCATTTCAAAGTGGCGGTGAATGTTCTCAGTAGCAGCAATCGCATCATCCACTAGAGTCCCTAACGCTAGGATTAAAGCAAATAGTGTGATCCGGTTGATAGTCTGCCCCGTAAGCCAACCCACTGTGAGTGTTCCTGCCAAGGTCAGTGGAATCACGAAAGCTACAATAGAGGCTTCTCGCCAGCCTAAAAAGATGACCAGTAAACCGACTACAATGCTGATCGCAATAAATAAACTTTGGTAGAGATCCCCTACAGCTTGAGCTGCTGTTAACCCATCATTCCGGGTCACAGCAATTTGCACATCAGGAGGCAGTTGTGATTTTAACTCTTCTACACGTTGAAAAATGTGTTTAGCCACTGTAACCGCATTGGTCCCAGCTTTTTTGGCAATACCAATGGTGATAGCAGGCTGACGAATAAAAGGGTCTTCTGCTCTGGCTTTCAAATCTGGATAGGGGTTGGTCGGATCCCAGTCTTGGCGAAAATGGATGCGAGACTCGGTTGTTCGATCTGCAAAATCATCTACAACATTAGCCACATCTCTGAGATAAATCGGACTTTGAAGATTAGTGCTCTCTGAGGATCCAAATCCCACAATCACATCACCAACCTCTGCCGCTGACTGAAACAATTGCCCCCCATCAATGAAGAGCCGAGTATCACCTACCGTGACATCTCCTGCTGGTAGACGAGCATTCTCACTCTGGATCCGTTGTGCTACCTGAGCGGGTGATAATTGGTAACTGGCTAAACGATCAGGATCTAAATCAACTCGTAGGGTTCTGGGTTGTCCTCCTGTAATTGTCAAATTCCCTGTATTTGGAATACTCCGCAAGTTTTCTAGAAATCGCTCACCAATACGACGTAACTGATTGTCACTGTAGGTAGCTCCCGTGATCGTTAAGGTGACTATGGGCACATCATCAATGATCACAGGTTTAACCAGGTAGCTGGCTGATGGCGGTAGCAGATCTTGATTGTTAAAGAGGTGATTCTGCAACTTAAACAACGAGTCTTCCCAATCTTGACCGACAAAAAATTGGGCTGTAATTCGAGCACCTGAATCTTGAGAGGCAGAATAGATGTATTCAATCCCACTTAGCTCTCGAATCTTAGATTCCAGCGGATTCACCACTGTTTTTTCAACAACCTCTACAGGTGCACCTGGGTAGGACAGGATAATATCAGCAGCGGGGACAGTAATCTGAGGGTTTTCTTCTTTCGGAGTCAAAATCATCGCGACGACCCCAAAGATCATCAGAGCAGCAATGAGCAAGATAGTCACCTGAGAATTGATAAAGTAGGCGGTGACTTGTCCTACCCATCCCCGTGACCTCTGATGTTCAGAATTCTGTACCATAAACCACCAACTCTGGTAACGCTTGACTGTGATCAAAACCTGGGTGAGTATTAAACATCTATGCAACTATGCACCCTTAAGAGATCTGGATTTGATGTCCATGACTGAGGTGACTGCTAGGTTGCAACACAACTGACTGATCAGCCTCTAACCCCGAAAAGACTTCCACGTAGTCACCATCTTGTCCCCCAATAACAACAGGTTGAAATTGAGCTTGTTGATCAACTACGCGATAGACACCCGTAATCCCCATTTGCTCTACTAAAGCTGTTGCAGGGATTACTAATGCTGTTCGCTGGTGAGTGGTGAGATACAGGCGGCCAAACATACCAGGTATGGCGTCAGACAGGGAAGGTAGCGCCACTTTAACAGTCACATTTCGAGCTATTGGATCAGCATTAGGAATGATTTGGCTGATCTGACCGTCTACATCACGATTGAGAGCATCTAGTCTGATCCTGACAGTTTGACCGGTACGAACCTGAGTAATAGCTGATTCAGGGACTGCAACACTAAATCTCAGTTGATCACTACTTTCAAGAACAAAAAGCTTCTCTCCTGACCCAGCCATCGTACCGATTTCAGCGAGCTTTTCTGTCACAACCCCATTAAACGGAGCTACAACCACACCATAGTTGAGATGTGCTTCAGTTTCAGCCACGGTGGCTTGGGCTTGAGCAATACCCGCTTCAGCTTGTTGAATTTCAGCGGCGGCTTGGACAATACCAATCTCTGCTTGTTGAATGGCTGCTTGAATTTGAGTGATTCTAGCGTTGATCACATCTAAGCGAGTATTGGCCTCGTCTAGGACGGATTGACTTACAGCACCAGTGTTATAAAGGTCTTGCATCCGCTGTTGATGAAGTTGAGCATCATCCCTTTCTGCTTCAGCTTCCACCAATTGCGCTTGAGTCTGATTTAAGAAGGCTTGAGCATGCTGATCTCTAGCTTGTGCCAGTCGTAGAGTCGCGTGAGTTTGTTGAAGCTGTGCCTGAGCCTGTTGTTGTGTGGCTAAGATGTCACTCACATCAATCCGAGCAATAACTTGACCTTGACTAACAGCTTGACCTTCTTGCACTGTGATCTCACTGACTCGACCTTGGACTCGGCTAGTAAGGGTGACAGACTCTATAGCTTCTAAGCTTCCAGTCAGTGTCTGTTGCAACTGAATCGATTGCTTCTCAACCTGAGCTATTTGAACCGATAGGGGCATCACGGGTTCGTCAGTCATAACCAGCCGAGTTGCCATTTCAGGACTGATCCCGAGTTGCAGATCAGATACATTGCCTCGCCCCAGCACCCATCCTCCTGCTATCCCTATTCCCAGAGTCAGTGCCAGTAAACTAGCTAGTTTCAACCTAGATCCTGAGGCTTGATGAGGCTGGGTGGTGACTGACTGACTAGAGTCATAATCTTCATGTGGTTGGTGTTCTACTAACTGATGATCTATCATGGGTGTCTCCTGCTAGTTTGATGACAAAGATCCAACACGTTGGCAAACTGATTATTCCGTTTCGATCTTCATCATGTGACAGTAACCTCTGTTGAGATTGGTTGACTTTGGGTTGACGGTTCGACCAGAGATAATCCCACCATTTTTAACCCCAAACGCTCAAACCAGGGTACAGCCCATCCCCAGCGCATTTTGGCTATAAAGTATTTTTCAAATAGAGTCTTAGACCAGCTAACCCAGGCTCCTCCCAAAACAATAGCTCTGCGCCGCTGCCCCAATACTGGCAAGACCGGATCAGCCAAAAATAAGAGACCTGTGTCACCAAAGTCGGCAAAGCAGATTGCTTCTAATGTTGGTGATACTGGATCAGCCTGAATCACTCCCAGGTCTACAGCAATGTTATGAGCTACTGCTATCCCCATTGCTTCAGTCATTTGACCAGTTTTAGGCACACCTATGGGAATTGGAGTGGATTCTGGTGGTGCTAGCTGTGTGACTACTCCCACACTGTAGATGGAGGGAAAATCAGGATGCCGATACGTTGATGTCACAGGCATCAATCCTTTTTTATCTGCTAACACTGTCGCCTGTTGTAAAAACTTCGCTCCTTGAAAGGGAGGCAATAGCATTGAATAAGCATGTTCGATCTGCTCCCCATTAGCCAGTCGAATCCAATCTGAGCCAATTTCAGTGATAGCTGTATTCGCAAGCACTCTAATTTGACGCTGCTTCAACAACTGAGAGACTAATTTCTCTGAGTTTGCCATTCCACCAATACCTAGATGACCTAGATAAGGCTCTGGCGTCACAAATGTAATGGGTACTTGCTCGCGTAACCCTCTTTTTCTCAAGATAAAATCAGCTAACAAGGCAAACTCATAGGCTGGCCCAAAACAACTCGCACCAGGAACGGCTCCCACAACTACAGGGCCTGGGTTTTGTAGCAGATGCCGCCAAGCCTTTTGAGCTTCGATGGCGTGATGAGGATTACAAACCGATTGGGTATAGCCATGATCTGGCCCTAAGCCGGGAATAGCCTCTAACGCTAAATCGGCCCCAGTGGCTACCACTAGATAGTTATAGTCAACCGTTTGACCATCAACTTGCAAACACTTTATTCCTGGATCAATCTGGGTGACGTTTCCCTGGATCCAGTTGATCCCCTTGCGTCTGACTCGGTCAGGTAGCTCTACTTGAACCTGATCAAGGGTATATAGATCCAACCCTACCCATGGGAGTGAAGGGATGAAGGTAAACTTAGAAGTATTAGAAATCAACGTAACTTGATGGTGTCGAGGTAGGATGTGCCGCAATTCATAGACCGTGGGCAAGCCCCCTAGTCCAGCACCAACCACCACAATATGAGCCATAATGAACCTCTGAATGCCAACAAAATTCTGAAAAACGGCTAAATTGAAATTGATTTCGAGTTAATATATCTGAATAGTATTTAATCCAAAAAGCCATGAACTAGGCTGCTGAGCTACGTTACTTACTCTTATGGATTGCTTCACAGTTCATAGTGGTGACAAATTACTTACCTTTCTGAACTTTTAAACCCAACTTTTGCCAACACATCATGCCACCAGAGATATTCAACACTTGAGTAAACCCTGCTTTTGCTAGGGCACCAGCCGCAATGGGGCTACGATGAGATGTAAGGCAAATGACAGCAATGGGTTGATCAATGGGAATATCTTTCAACCAGTTGGGCCAAAACCAGCGACGTAAAGCTGGGATGGTGCCAATCAAAAGTCTATCCAAACTTAGATTGCGAGCCTCAGGAGCATGACCTGATAAGTATTCCAAACCAGTGCGGACATCAATTAGTGTAGGACGCTGCTGCAGCCGAAGAAACTGTTGAGGAGAGATCTCGGTTACACTGGATGCAGCTGAGGATTGAACTGTCATGAATTACTCCTGAGAATAATGAATGAGTCAATGAGAGGCTTAGGAGCTAAGGCAACTACTTCATCCTTAAACCCACCAAGGTTGTTGACCTGTGCGTGGATCTATCGCTGTCCAAGGTGAAATCTTGACTAACTCATCCTGCACCTGAATCAGCGCTAATTTGAG
>CAYSWV010000092.1:11199-12723 GCA_964434865.1 uncultured bacterium | reverse complement strand
CTCAAGCTGATTGGTTTGGCAATATTCAAGATCGGCAACGAGAGGGCTTAGGGGTCTATGTTTCTGGAGGTTGCTTAGGTTATCGGCGCTCAGCCATTGAACAGTTGTTGCACAGTGATCTCCTACACGACCCGATCTACTGTCAACTTCCCTATGGCTATCAACGCTTTGGACGCTATCGCTGGGCTAATGAATCGTTTTCCGATGAGCTGGTGGCTTACTGTGATCTGATCACTGGACATGTAGCTCAACGCTTAGGGTGGTCCATGTCGCCCTGGCCAGAAGTTTGGTTTGATACTCGGATCTTGCCGCCTAATTCTATGACTGTTGCGGCTAGCCATCCTCATCCTCAGTTACCCTTGCCGTTCTATAAGATCGCTCATTTTTTAGATTCTGTATTGCACCAAGAAGCCATGACCCTTGCCTTGGTTTATGAAAAGGCCTTTCAACCCTTTAAAGTGATCGAAAATGCCCCTGAAACTCGGCGTGGGATGATGCTAAGGCGATCCAACTTTCCCCGACTCAGTGAGCGACTGCTAGAACGGCTGCAAGAGATCTTACCTGAGATTGGAGTAGCCCTGGGGATCCATAGTCAGCACGTGAGCAAGATTGAACTGCAGATGACCAGCTATGGCACAGGGGACTATTACAAACCCCATCAAGATAATTCAGCGGCATGGTGTGCCCAACGTCAGATCAGTTTTTCCTGCTGGTTTCATATTGATCCCAAAGGGTTCCATGGGGGTCAGTTAGTGTTAGATCCGGGACATCTGCTAGAACCTGAGTGTGATGCTCTGATCTGTTATCCTTCGGGAACCCTGAATCAGGTGCTACCTGTAACCACCTCAGGTGAATGGCTCCACAATCGATTTAGTTTAGATGGCTGGATCTCGATTCCGCAATCAGACACGACCACAGCCACTTTAATTGATCTCAAAAGTCAACCAGCCCTCCCTCAACTTTCAGCGGCCCAATTGGACTATGCCAGATCCCTGATTGAACAGTTTGAGCAGGCGAATGTACTGGTGTTTGGAACTGGGCATGATACATTAGTTTGGCAGCAAAGCACAGAAGGCCGAGTTGTCTTTTTGGAGAATGATGAAAGCTGGATCCGGCCCTTTGAATCAAAACCCGAGATTGAAATCTATCAAGTCAAGTACACAACTACTCTCAAAGACATACCCTTAGAAGATGCTGCTGCCTGCTTACAACTCGCTCAAGCCTTTCAGATCCCAGAAGCTGTTAAGACTGAAACCTGGCACGTGATCGTGGTTGATGCACCCACAGGCTATAGCCCGCATTGTCCTGGACGACTCCAATCCATTTATGCTGCTGTTCAACTGATCACAGCTGGAGGCTACATTTTGGTGGATGATTATGATCGCTATCTTGAAAAAAGCTGGAGTCAACACCTTCTGGGAGATCCAAGCGCGATTTTAAATCGAACTGCTAGTCCTCAAGCTCCAGGAGCTGAGATGGCCATCTTTAGACTGGATTGAAGAGTCGCAAGTTTAGAAGCTTTCT
>CAYSWV010000092.1:0-11099 GCA_964434865.1 uncultured bacterium | reverse complement strand
AGAAGCTTTCTCTGATCTGGAGGCTTGGGCTAGTTTTAATTAACGTGGAGTCATAGCACTATGGGATTTGAAGTCATTATCATTGTGGTCATCGTTAGTCTTGCTGTTGGGTTAAGTCTTTATCAGTTTTATCATCAGATCGTTGAACTCTATCAAGCGTTTGGCCGTTCGTTTGAATTGGCAGCTTGGGCTGGAGAACATAACTACTCTTTTCAATGGGGTCGCTATCCCAACTGGGAGCGTCAGTTCCCGCAGTTTCGTGGCTTGAGGCAGGGCCGGGATCAACGCTATGCCCATAACCTCATTGAAGGCCTCTATGGTGAGTGCTCCTTTACAGCCTTTGACTATCACTACCAAACCTACCGCTATGTTGAAGAGACGTCCCGTGGTATTCGATCTAGGCGCAAAGAGCCTGTACACCATTATTTTTCAGGTGTAATTCTTCGATCTCCAGTGCCACTAAAGCCATTATTGGTTCGGCCAACCTCTGGCCTGGTCCAAAACCTCAGTACTGTATTTGGATCAGGGGGGATCGAGTTTGAATCGACAGCCTTTAACCAAGATTTTGCGGTCCAGGCGGCTGATCGGCGTTGGGCGTTTGATGTGCTGCACCAAGAAACCCTGGAATACTTGCTGAATCAGCCCCGTTTTACTCTAGATTTCCAATTGGACTTTGTCATGGCTTACCAGGATCAGGTCTTTCGCCCAGATGACTTTTGGGTGGCTATGGACTTAATCTTAGGAGTAGTGCATCGGATCCCCTCAGATGTGCTGCATGAACACACTAACCGAGATGACTTTAATAACGAGGAGGCAGTTTAAATGGGTCCCGAAATTCTTGTGCTCATAGGGATTATCGTTGGCTTAATCTTTTGGGTGAGCAATCTATACAATGGCTTGGTTCGGGTTCAAAATGCTTGTAAAGAATCCTGGTCAGATATTGATACTGAATTAAAACGTCGCTATGATCTGGTCCCCAACCTAGTGAATGTCGTTAAAGGCTATGCCTCTCATGAAAGTGAATTGATCGAGCGAGTGGTGCAAGCACGTTCTATGGCCATGAATAACGAAAGTACAGGAGCTGAAAAATCCTTTGACGAAAACTTGCTAGCTGGGAGCCTCCGTCAACTCATTGCTGTTGCAGAAGCCTATCCCGATCTGAAGGCCAATCAAACATTTTTAAAGCTACAATCTGAACTAGTCACCACAGAAGATCGAATTCAACGAGCTCGCCGTTTCTATAATGGTAATGTCCGAGACCTCAATAATCGGGTTGAGATCTTTCCATCCAATCTCATAGCTAGCAGCCTTGGAATTCAAAAGTGGTCCTACTTTGAGATCGAAGACTCTAGCGTTCGGGAAACACCGAGCGTGCAGTTTTAAAAGATGGATAGCTTGGTGGCTTGTATGCCATAATATCTGCAATTATCTTTAATGCTTCTTGATCTGGAGTCCCCATACCAGCAGTCACTAGCCGTAAACGATCCACCCGAAGCCGTTTGGCACACCAGTCTGACACTAGCAAAAACCGGGACCCCTTCAACTGAAGCAGGAAACTGTTGCAACTTAATCATCTGACTTTCATCAATGGGATCACTCCAGTCAGCTAGCGAATCTCCGATCCGGGCTAAGCCATAGCGTACTCTAAATTCTCTGAGCATCGAGCTGGATACTGTGAATCAACTGGGCAGACCCATTATAATAGATTCAACTTGAAAAAAGCTCCAGGAATGGGCTGGTACAAGCTTTGGGTGCTTTCGCTTTGGATGCTTGACATGGATCAGTCTGCTGGTATTCTCTATCTTGTGGCAACGCCGATTGGTAACCTGGAAGACATTACACTTCGAGCACTCAAAATTTTACAGGACGTTGATCATGTGGCTGCTGAGGATACTCGCCACTCAGGTCAATTACTCAAGCATTTTCAGATCGAATCTCACTTGATCAGTTACCACGCTCATAACTCTGCCCAACGCATCCCTTACTTAATTGAACTCTTACAATCGGGACAATCGATAGCTTTAATTACTGATGCGGGAACTCCCAGTATTTCTGATCCTGGCTGTCAACTGGTGCAGGCTTGTCATCAGTCTGGCCTATCTGTAGTACCAGTGCCAGGACCCACAGCAGCAATTACGGCTTTGATTGCCTCGGGGTTGCCCACTGATCGCTTTGTATTTGAAGGCTTTTTACCCACTCAAACCCGAGAACGCCAGGCACGATTAGTGCAGTTGAAAACTGAACCTCGAACGGTCATCTTGTATGAAGCTCCCCATCGGCTGAGTCGCACCTTAGCTGATCTAGCCCAAGTCATGGAACCAGACCGACAGATTGTCTTGGCTAGAGAATTGACAAAACGCTATGAAGAACTGTGGTATGGATCACTGGCTGATGCTCAAGTCTATGTTCAACATCAGAGCCCTAAGGGAGAATTTACCTTGGTCCTGGCAGGCTATATTCCTAATCCTGTAGAGCTTTCGGACGCCGAAATTGTCAGCCACATGCAGCAGTTACTGAACCAGGGGTATTCCAGATCCCAGGCGAGTCGAGAGCTAGCTCAAACTTCAGGGCGAGATCGACGGGAGATCTATCAGCTGTCGCTCCAGGCTCAGGTGGATATCCCATCTCTCTAGTTTTAGGAATCTAGAACTTCTACTGACCTAGAACGGGCTGTTTCTAATGACTGAGCTGACAATCTGAATTGAGGTTGATGCAGTTCCAGTAATTGAGTGAGTCGCTTGCAGAGTTCAGTCCGAGGAATGATCGCATCAATTAAACCATGAGCTAGCAAATATTCAGCTGTTTGAAAGTTTTCAGGAAGCTTGCCTTTACCAATCGTTTGTTCAATAACATGAGGTCCAGCAAAGCCAATATGAGCTCTAGGCTCCGCAATGATCAGATCACCCAGCATCGCATAACTAGCTGTAACACCCCCATACGTCGGATGGGTCAATACTGAGATGTACAGTTGACCGGCGGCCTGATGACGTTGGAGCGCAGCTGAGGTTTTAGCCATCTGCATCAAGCTAAAGATCCCCTCTTGCATCCGAGCCCCACCAGAGGCTGAGATGATAATCAAGGGCAAGTGGTCTCGAGTCGCCCGCTCAATCAAACGAGTCACTTTTTCCCCTACCACTGATCCCATACTGCCACCAATAAAGCGGAAGTCCATCACACCTAGCGCTACGGCTATTCCTTTCATTAACCCAATCCCTGTTAGGATCGCCTCAGTCAAATTGGTTTTATCTTGATAAGCTTTAACTCGATCAGGGTAAGCTTTATTATCCACGAATTCTAATGGATCAGCAGGAGCTAACCCTTCATCCAACAATTGCCAGGTGCCAGAGTCAATGAGTTGGGCAATCCGATCAGGAGCTGACAACGTATTGTGGTAGCCACATTGCGGACAAACTTCAAGATTATTTTTAAGATCTTTGGTATAGGTTAAAGACTTACACTCGGGGCACTTTTTCCACAAGCCCTCAGCAACGTCACGAATTTGACGGTCTTTATCGAATAGGCTACGGCCTGTCAGCGATAATGTGGCTTCTTTCCGCCGATCAGCAAACCAATCAAAAAGAGACATAGGCGATTTCCGATCCTCCGTAACGAGGGATTGTGCAACGACATCATGACTTCGATAGGTAGCTCCTAACCCGATTTCCTCAGGTTTTTACCAGGTTTTATAAGGTTAAGAGTCAGGTAAGAGCATAAAACAAAAGGTAGCTTAGTCAAACATCACTCAGCTGTAAACCAGTTTGTCATCGATCTTTGCCTCATCCATGGATTGTTAACTATTGTTAATCTCTTAGGCTAAATTGTCCTGTCTTCAGCAATACCTTTCGATCCATGGGTTCAATTCACGACTTGATAACTCAAAGTCTCATACCTCAACTCAATTAAATTTTAGAACCTCGATGACAGCAGTGTTCTAAGCCTTGAGTACAAGGTTAATAGCTGCCCCTATTGAGAACAATCTATGGCTTATCTTAGTAGAGTCTATGGTGATAGGGTCGTGCATCTCGTTACTCTGACCTGAAGGAGAACAAGAGTATGAGTGGGTTGCCTAAGACTAGTAAGTCCATTGTGCTCCGAATGTCCTTGGAGTGGTTATGAAGCTTAGATCAATTAGTCAAATACCTTTGGTTGATACCGATCGCGTGATCACAGAAGTTGTCATTCAAGACGTGACTAGCCATTGCATTTTGGTCAGACAACTGATCGATGGTCTGGGACGTCCTGGTGTGGACACTGATATGGAGATGGTTGGAGCAGACAGCACTTGGACTCTGGTTTGGACTCAACCACAGATGACCCTTGAGCAGGCCACTTGTTTAGTTAAGCAAGCGATTGCTCCACAGCCGTAAAAACAATTTAAGCGACTTGAGGTAACCGCTGATGACCACAGTTATTTTCTATGAGAAACCTGGCTGTATCAACAATACACGGCAGAAAGCTTTGTTAGAAGCAGCTGGACACCACGTCGATGCTCGTAATCTCTTAACGGAAGCTTGGACACCCGATCGATTGCAACTCTTCTTAGAACCCTACCCAGTCAGCCAATGGTTTAATCGATCAGCTCCGGCTCTCAAGTCTGGATCACTCAACCCAGAGCACTTAGATCAGCAAACAGCATTGCAGTTGATGACCCAAGATCCACTCCTAATACGGCGTCCTCTCATGCAAGTGGGTGAGCGTTATGAAGTTGGGTTTGATGTGGATACCGTTGCAGCTTGGATTGGCTTGACACCGATCAATGATGACAACAAAGTAACTTATGAGCAGCTCAAACAACAGGACTTACAAAACTGTCCTCGGACCCACTGAACAGAGTGTCTCTGTAAAGATAATTCTCCACTTCGATGTTTCACCGATGTTATTCAAACCAGGGCCTCCTGATCAAGCATCTTTCAACAGCATCAATCGGTCTGGAGCCAATGAGATCCACCAGGGGAAAGGCTGATCTTGTAACTCGATCCACCGCTCTTTAAACAACTCAGCTTGTAAATGATAGTCCTGAGGATGGGCTGAAGGTTGATGCAATTTAATGTAGAGCGTCATCCGAAAGGGGGTCTCATTGTAGTCAGCTACCCAACAAGGCAAAACGTTGCGATGTTGAGGCAAGCCATCTGGATCTTCAACAAATGTTAAGTGATGGGCTCGGATACCCACATGGAAAGGAGGGTCGGGATCCTTTGAGGCCAACTCACTAGTAACATGCAACTGACAGTCCCAATCTGGAACAGCTACTGTGCTCGCATCTACCCACTGAGCTGCAGCCATATTTTTGCAACCTGTGATCTGAGCCACAGCAAGGGTAGGGGGATGGAGTAGGATCTCTTCTTTAGTGCCCCAAGCTGCAACTGAACCGGAGTGCATCACTAGCAAGGTGGGACAGAGGCGGTAGGCTTCCTCTAAATTGTGAGTGACAAACAGAACAGCCCCAGAATAGCTAGCGAGAACTACCCGCAATTGCCGTTCCATTTGATGACGCAGATGAGTGTCGAGAGCTGAAAAGGGTTCATCAAGCAGGAGCACATCTGGATCAGGAGCTAACGCTCGCGCCAGGGCTACTCGTTGCTGTTGGCCACCTGATAATTGAGCTGGGTATCGTTTTTCCAGCCCCTGTAATTGCATACGGTTGATCCACTCCTGGATCCGGCTGTCTTGCTCGGGTTGTGGGTAGTGTCGGAGGCCAAACCGGATATTGTCAGTAACCGATAGATGCGGAAACAACGCATAGTTTTGAAACACAACTCCAACCCGACGTTGGCAAGCCTGTCGATTGATCCCCGCTTGATGATCAAAAACCACCTGATCATGGATTTGAATATGACCGTGCTCAGGCGTCTCCAGGCCAGCAATACATCGCAGAGTCATACTTTTGCCCGATCCTGAAGCCCCCAGCACACCAATAGGATGATCAGTGGCTGTAAACGCAACCTGGAGTGAAAAGCTAGATAACTGTTTGCTGATCTGAACCGAAAGAGGCAGGCGAGGGGAGGCAGCGGGAGGTAAAGGGGGGAGCGGGCGAGATCCTTGAAGGGCAGAGGAGAGCCGAGGTTTAGACCATTGATTAAGACTTACAATGCCACCTAAAGATAACAACAGAATGATCACAACCCACAGTGAGGCCTCTCCCATTCGTCCTCCTTCTGAGGCAAAATAAATGGCCATGGGGATCGTTTGGGTTCGCCCAGGTAGATTACCGGCTATCATCAAAGTGGCCCCAAATTCCCCCAAGCCCCGAGCGAAGCTTAGCGTTGTGGCAGCCAGGATCCCAGGTTTGGCCTGAGGCAACACCACCAAGGCAAAGACCTCCCATTCAGAAGCCCCAAGTGTGCGAGCAGCATTTAAAAGATTGATGTCGATCTGTTGAAAAGCTCCTAGTGTAGTCCGATACATCAACGGAAAGGCGACAACGGTAGCCGCAATCACCGTAGCCCACCAGGAAAACAGAATCCGGATCCCCAACACATGCCCTAGAGGACCATAACGACCAAACAACAGTAGCAGCAGAAATCCAACCACGGTAGGAGGGAGCACCAGAGGCGCTAGCAACATACCATCGATCAGACTCCGCCAACGGCCCCGGTACACTAACATCCCATAAGCACACAGCGTGCCTGCCACTACTGCAAATAAGGTGGCTGTAGCAGCCGTTTGTAACGAGATCCATAAGGGAGACCAGTCCACGATTTTCTCCTCAGCTCTCAGCTCAGCCGTTGGCTTGGATCGTCCCGAGATCTCATGGGTGCAGCCGTGATCAATTGGCTGTCTCAAACCCAAATTCAGTCAAGATCGCTTGAACTGCGTCCTCTTTTAAAAATGCCTTGAAGTCAAGAGCAGCTTCAGGATGTCGACTATCTGCAACCACAGCCACAGGATAGACAATAGGAGTGTGAGTCTGGGGCGGAAAAACTAGAGCAACCTCAACCGCATCAGCCAGCAAAGCATCGGTTTGATAAACAATCCCAGCATCAACATTGCCAGTCTCAACATAATTAAGGACCTGACGGACATCCTTGGCGAAGATAAACTTTGGCGACAATCCCGTAAACAGATCTAACGTTGTTAAAGCTTGCTGAGCATAGTTCCCGGCTGGGACAGAGGTCGGCTCCCCCAAAGCCAGTTGCTCAATATCCGGTTGAGTCAGATCCTGAGCTGTAGCAATGGCAGACTCACCCTTAGGTGTAACTAGAACCAGGCGATTAACAGCTAAATCAAACCGAGATTCCCCTAAGATCAGCCCCTTATCTTCTAAAGCATTCATCTGTTTGGCGGCAGCTGAGATAAAAATATCTGTTGGAGCACCCTGTTCAATCTGACGTTGCAAAGACCCCGACGATCCAAAATTAAAGATCAATTTCACTTCTGGTGCTTGCGCTTGATAGAGAGGTTGAATAGCCTTGGCAACATCCTGCAAGCTGGTAGCCACAGAAAGGGTCAAGGTCTTCGCTCGAGGCTGAGCTGTATTTGACAAAGCTGTGGCCAAAGCCAATAGGCTGACTGCAGCCACCACAAGGGATCGACGTCTCATCAGACTGTCACCTGGCATGGAGATTACCCCTTATTATGGGGCTTATACCAACTATTTCGGTAACGAGGGGCACATGCCAAGAAAAAACCAGGGCTGGATCACCTTTCAAACATCAGAAGCCGAGCGGCAACAACTTGACCAGTACTGTGAGAGGATGCAACGGACAAAAACAGATGTTCTCCGCGAACTCCTGCGGGGCCTCAACCCTGTTACAGTCAATGCTTACCTTTCAATGGAATCAAAAGCTATGCGCGTCAGTGCTCGTAACCTGCTGAAGGGAACGGTAAAGCAGATCGTAGTGGGGGCGGTAACAGCTGAGATCACCCTAGAGATTGCTCCTGGTATTGAGCTCACTTCAGTGATTACAAAAGGCTCGGTAGAACACTTGGGGTTAGCCGAAGGTAAGGAAGCCTATGCCACAATCAAGTCATCCGATGTCATGATCGCTGTGGATTGATCTTCAAAATTCCAATGACTAGAAAGTGCCAATGACTAGCTCATGAAAACACATCCCCGCCATATCTATTCGTTACTTTTGGACATGAGCCGATCCACGACCCCCATTCAAGAGGTGATCATGGGTTTAACCTGGACCCTCTGCCAAGCGGATGGTATGGGTTTAGCCATGAGTCCAGGACAGCCTACCCGCACACTTCCCTGGTCCGGAACCTTAGTCCATCAAACTGTGGCAGAGCTAGCCCCTTGGATCCAATCTTGGAATGCTTATGAAGCCACCATCGGTATGGCCGCAATCAATGCCAGCCTCAACACCCCATCCTCCTTACTGCAGTCAGCTCAGCCTTTGCCTCACTCAGGGGCCGCCAACTTAGCTGTATTTGAACATTTCTTGCCCGCCATCCAAAATCAACGCGTGGTTGTTATTGGACGTTATCCTAACTTGTCTCAATACGAGCAGGTCGCTGAAATCACTGTTATAGAGCGACAACCCACTGGCAGTGATTTACCCGATCCAGCCTGTGAATATCTGTTACCCACCGCCGATTGGGTTTTTCTCACCTCAACTTCAATTATCAACAAAACATTTCCGAGACTGGTGGAATTATCTCAAAGCGCCAAGTTAGTTCTGATGGGACCCACCACACCTTGGCTGCCCGAGTTAGCTGAAATGGGGATCGATTATCTGGCTGGGGTTAAAATTACCGATCCAACAGCACTTAGACAAACCGTAGCCGAAGGAGGCGGGATCCGGATCTTCGACACAGGTGTACAGTACCATCTGCTGCCAATGCAATCTTCAAAATGAGGAATAATCATCTGATCGATCTGATTGAAGAGTTTAATCAATCAAGATGGATGAATAGGCAGCACTACTGGGCCGCTGGAAAATGCTTGGTGACTAAACTTGGTAGATCTTGCGGTTGAAGATGGCTATACCTGGCCTTGTCAGGCATAAACACCACATTGGGGCCAGCCTTACAGTTTTTCATACAGCCCATCGATTTGATCTGGATTTGATCATGTTCGGGGTGATCAGCTAGCAACTGCTGGAGAGTATTGGCAATTCTGGAAGCACCTCGTTTCTGGCAATCTGATTTTTGGCAAATTTGTACACATTTTCGGGGTAGCCGTGTGGGTTGGGTAGCTTCAATGGGATGAGGCACAGTTGGGTAAACCCGAGGTTCGGAGGCTAGAGCCGTTGCCTGAGCTTGAGGGTCAGAGGCCAGAATCGTAACTGCCCAGGCTTCCCATTTAACGGTTCCTTTATAGGGTTTGACAGTCTTTTCTCCGAAAACTTCGATCGTATCTCCAACGGTTAATCGAGGTCCAATGAGGAACCGTAAATGTTTAGCCAGTTTGATCAGAAGTTCGCCTTCTTCTGTTTCCAGACGAAAATACTTTAATTTACCGTCATGATGAGGTTCAAATCCGATAAAACGCCCCTGGACTTGAAACTGATAGTAGGATTTATCGCCCATAAGACACCTAAATCTGGCTATACTTCTCTCAAAACAGATCTAAAACACAACTCATCAATAGCAAGTTAGCTTACCCTCTACCATAGTAGCCTAACTTATACAACTGCAAGTCATTTTCACTAAGCTTGTTTAGTTCCGATGCTAAGTATTTTAACCAAACCTGAAGAAATTTCTCTTGCCTTCTCCTCCCTCCGGCAATGATAGATTACCCTGTTAAGACTACCTGTCAACAAGGAAGTGTTATGGTTACCACTCAACTCACTGCTCAAGACTTTTTCAGACAAGCTTACGAGAACCGTTATACCTGGGATAGCAGCTTTCCTGGGTACACCGCAGATATCACATACAATAGTGGCGATCAATCTGTCACGGGACGTATCAAAATTGAGGCTAACCTGGAGTATCACCTCTTTGACGTCGAGGACAACGCTGCCCAACCAGCGATCAAAGAGCAGTTATGGGAGATTGCCGTTCACCGAGTTCGTCGCCCATTTGAACAAGTTCATGGGAACCATCGCTTCAGTTACGGCTCACCTCAACCCGAGAATACGGTAGAGATCGAGGTCGAAACCGGCTCAGCCATTGATCGCTACCATATCAAAGACAATCACATTACGATGGTTTATCGTCATATCCGCGATCAGGTGATCACAATTCATGTGAGCCATTTTCAAGATACAGCAACAGGATACCTAGCCTCCCACTACACCGCAGCAACACAGGCCCACCGATCCGTCTTTAAAGATATCTACACTCAATTGGGTAACTACTGGATTCTATCTGAGCGGCAGATCGAGAAGGAAAAAGAAGGCCAAACGTCACTGCAACTCTATCAGTTCAACTCCATCCAGTTATTGTGATTCAACAAGCTGTTGCCATGAAAAGTTGATTGACTTGTTGATTGACTTAATGATCCAAAACTTCAGGTTACCCTCCAGGAGACATAGACAAGGGCACCAGGTGATAAGACTTCAGCAACCAGCTCTGGTGCTCCCCAAACATGCCCTGCTTCATCATGAATTTGGGCTCGCCGTTCGTAACTGACCCAATCAACATCAGGTGCAACGTTATCTGACCTGGAAAAGATCAACCCTGGCATAATTGAGGGTTCCCCAAAACCACTTTGCATTGACCAAGGATCTAGCAGGGCAAAGAGCCGCCCCACTACATGCTGGTGTCTGTGGTGAGGTGCATAGGCACAAACAACTCTCCGTCAATAATTTCATAGCGAATCCATTCACTGGTAGGTAGAGCTGCTACGTCTTGAATAGTCCAGCGAACCCGGCTCCTAGTTGAACTCATGCCTGGGATTGAAAAGTACATCCTCTCACTATGATATCTTGATATCGTTGAGATCCGATCTGCACAGTCATTAGCTTCATTATCCTTAAAGTTAGTTTGGTGCACTGATAACTAAATAACTTGTAACCACCAATCTAAAACGGCTTTAGCCACTTCAGGCGCACCATTGGCAAACGGACCTGGGAACGGCTGATCGCCTAATCGCTCTAACCTCAAGTTGGAATCATTGCGATGGAGTGAAGGATACAAGGTACATGGGATCTGATAGTAAGCACACTCCCAAAATAAGTTGTAGCCCGCGATGCCCACTAAGTGCTTGA
>CAYSWV010000091.1:9458-12940 GCA_964434865.1 uncultured bacterium | reverse complement strand
ACTAAACATATCAGACTAAACATATCGACGAGCTGCAAGATTTACCTATTATCGCCAGAGTTATGCCTGAACCCGAACGAGTCAAGCGAATCATCAGGGATAGCCAGCAGACAGGTCGCACAGCCTATCAGCGAAGCAGGCCCATTGTGCTCAAAGTCTTCCAAGATCTAAAGTCTGCTATTGTCAGGCTTGATCAGCAGCTTGATTCAGTTCTGATAGGGCAGGCACCCCGCCGCAATCGACAGTTGGTTAAGACTATTGTGTGGGTATCTGTTGTTGTGGTAGCTTTATTTTTTATCCAATTAACAGCTCTAATCCTACTTTTTATGGTTTCTATTCTTGCTGTTCGAGCCTTGCTGCAGGATAGGCATGACTGTGATACTTCAAGACTACTTCAACAGGACCATCATACCCACCAGGATCCTGGTTTTTGGGATAGCACTGACTCAGCCTATGATGACTATGCAACTTTTGAAGATGATGATTACGATGACGACGATTATGATGGTAGGGATTATTGAGATCATCAGTAAGGAAATTTACAAGTTAAATCAAGCGGGTCAAGTCACTGTTTGTTGGAGTTAACGTGTCTGAGTTGAGAGATTCTTGATGCCAGTGCCAATCTTGATGAAAGCAGTGGTAGGTGTGCTACTTAGTATAAGCTGCTTGGCTTGCTCCAGCCACTCAAGGACTATCAAGAGTCTTCGTATCGGAGTGATTGCACCTTTAAGTGAAACCTCAACAGCTGAAGGCGAAGCAACCGTTGCAGGTGCCAAGTTAGCTGTTGAAGAGATCAATGCTGCTGGTGGGTTGGTCCTGGATCATCAACCTTATCATCTAGAACTGGTCTTGGCTGATAATCAAGATAATCCAACTCAAGCAGTCATTGCAGCTAAACAGTTGATTAATGGAGATCAAGTCATTGCGCTAGTCGGATTGCCCAATAGCCGCTCAGCTATACCTGTTGCTGACATAGCAGAACAAGCCCAAATTCCTATGATCTCTACAACTTCAACGAACCCTTTGACCACTCAAGAGAAATCTTATGTCTTCCGGATGGTGTATACCGATGATTTTCAAGGGAAGATGATGGCTCAGTTTACCTATGACAATCTCGACAACCCTACGGTTGCTGTTCTCTATGATCGGGCTAGTGCTTATCAGCAGGGTATTGCAGACATTTTTCAACAGGAATATAGGGCCTTAGGGGGCCAAATTGTTGCTTTTGAAGCTTATACTACCGATCATAATCAGGAATTTCAAAACCAGTTAGCGGTTATTCAAACCAGTCAGGCTCAGGCCCTCTTTTTACCCAATTATGCTGATGAAGTGATCAAACAAGCTCGTCAAGCTCGGGCTATGGGGATTGAGGCTATATTACTGGGTGCTGATGCTTGGAATACTATCCCCTCTTCAGAGTGGCCCTTACTGACAGGATCTTTTTTCAGCCTATACTGGCTGCCTGATCTAGCTGACCCTGAAACCCGTGCTTTTTTCTCAGCTTATGAGCATAGGTATGGGCAACCTTTGATAGGAGCCGATGGTCCGCTAGCCTATGATGCGGTGAATATGCTTGTACAAGCAATACAACACCAGAACAGTGCTGATCCTGAACAGATTCGACAGGGGCTTCTATCCATGCAGCCCTTTAAGGGGGTTACCGGTTCATTACAGTTTCTTGAGAATGGAGATCCCCGTCGAGATGGAATCATTGTACAAATAACCCCTGAGCAGGTGCTCCCCTTTCAAGCAATGCCATTTTAGATAGGCACTATTTCAGATTGCCGGTTTACTTATACTGCTAGTACAGATTCTAGCTACCCAAAAAAATAAAGACGAGAATGCTTAAAACAAGGAGCCTCCTAGTAGATAAGTTGGTTTTTAGCAAAGGCTATACACTAGTGATAGTGCTCAAGGTTAACCACCACAACGTCTAAGTTCTTTTCATAAGGTTGCCGTGATCTGCCACTGTGCGATAAGTTAGCCGGAGTTAATAGAACCTTGTTGTTAATCAACAGACTCCTATGGCTCGATACTCCTGTGTGACTGAGTTGATTGGCCCATCTGAGCAGTTAAATGACGAAATTCGTCAGCTGTTACAACGGTGTCATTTGAACATCTTGCATATTACTCCAGACTATTGGATTGCTGGTGAACCTCCAGGTCAGACTCCATTTAACAAGTTAGTTACGGTTGAAGTTCTCATGGATCGGAAGCATCAAGGAAACCGGGTAGCTGTCACTTGTATTGCTAAGAATCAGGAGCTACCGCTTAAGTCCATCAATCACTGTCAACAAACATTCCATCAACTGAAGTCTGAATTTGATCTGCTTCAAACCCAGCTGGCTGTTGCAACAACTCCTCAAGGTCATGTATAGTAGAAGGCCCCGAGTTTTCTCATGGGCTCATTACATGAGGAATTCAGATCCTGGATCTTAATCCTTGAGATATGGCTTAAAGGGGTTATAGCTTGAACCCTGTCGTTATCTAGGGTCCACTGACTGCTCAGGATATTGTTTTGGATAGTGTTGTCACTCAGGAAAGTACTATGGCTCGTCACTGTGAACTAACTCATAAGAAGCGTAACAATGCCTTCGCTATTTCTCACTCTCATCGTCGGACCAAGCGAATCCAGGATCCTAATTTGCAATGGAAGCGGATCTGGTGGGAAGAAGGCAAGCGCTTCGTTCGGTTACGGATATCCACCAAAGCCTTGAAAACCTTGAAGAACAAAGGGTTAGCTGCAATGGCACGAGAAGCTGGTATTGATCTCAATAAGTATTAAGCCTAGATCATCGTTGAGGCTCAGTAGGACCTAAGGCTTCTGAAATTGACGGCCTTGGATCAAGACTAGCCAAGTGACCTGCTGCTCAAGAAGTTCTGAGTGACCACACTATACGTATCAATAGCTACATCTTAATTCTGATCTAGAAGGGGGGCCACCCTCTTTTTTAGTGGCATTTGCTCTTCAATGAGCAGATTTGCGCCAGTAGCCGGTTACGTTATAGTGGAGAGGCCAAATTTTTTGTGGGACATTGACGATGTCTGACGAGTTGCCTCAAGCTCCGCTCCCTGTTGAACGACTCCAAACCTTGCGTGATGCCTTGGCTTTCTTTTTAGAGGACGATAACTACATCGATCGACTTGAAGCTGAAGGACTTAGAAATATCATCCTAGAGGATGGGAAAATCTCCGATAACGAACGTCACTTTCTTCAAGAGGCCATTCAACACAATAATTTCGATGGGGAGGCCCTCAAGATCCTTAAGGAGCTGCTATCTCGACACCATTTGTTTAAGAGCTAGTTCGGAATTTCAGTGATCTAGGCTTGGATCAAGTGATCTAGGCTTGGATCAATGGGTAAACACCGAGTTACCTAACGTATTAGTCTGTTACTATTCATAGTTAATAAGTGTGATGACTCATTAGTGTGATGACTCATTAGTGTGATGACTCATTAGTGTGATGACTCATTAGTGTGA
>CAYSWV010000091.1:0-9358 GCA_964434865.1 uncultured bacterium | reverse complement strand
AGTGTGATGACTCATTAGTGTGATGACTCATTAGTGTGATGACTCATTAGTGTGATGACTCATTAGTAACCGTAGGGTAAGCTACCACTCACAAATGTGCCTTTAGCTAAGTCAACTCTGGTAGCCACTTGCTCGAGTTTAGTGGGTTAAGTCGTTGTATAAGTTATAGAATCTTCGTAGATTACTCATATCTAGGTTCATTCTGGTTAATCCCGTGATCAATGTCAAAAAGATGCTCCAAGCGCTTAATGGGGCTGGGCTCAACTTCAATCATGCATCTGAGCAACCTGGACAAAATGATGCTGTGATGCTGCCTTCAGATTATTATCAGCCTCAGCGGCTAACTCATGTCACAGGACTTCATGCAGATGGGACAGTCGATCTTGCAGTTATAATCTACTTACCTCCCCATTATCTTTATCAAGCCAAGCCTGAGGCTGACCAGGTTGATGGCGCCGTTCAGGTTAAGGTGGGTTGGAATACCTGGCAATCGCTGCAGCTAGCCAATCCTGATTCTCTTTACTGGACTTTAGATCTAGTTGGTCTGCAGCCTGGAACTAGCCTTCAATTTCGGTATCAGGACTCAGAAGGAACCTGGAAAGCCCTGGCTCCACTCACGGCTCTTGAGTCAGTGTATGAAACATCCTATATTCCTGATCTAAGTTATCAATGGCAGCATGGGCATCCTACTCTAGATCATGCCAGAGTTTTAATGGAAACCACACTTGAAGGCCTTTTAACCGGCTACAAGGGTGGAAAGTTTGCGCCTAAGTCCCGAGAGGAGATGTTTCAGGCCTCAATAGCCCAGCGGATCTTGAAGACAGATATCCCTGGCCGATTAGCAGACTTGGGGATTGATGAGCTAATGGTACCGGTCTCAGCCTCAATTGCCGATCGATCACATTTGGACCCTAAATTTAACTATCTCACTTACAACATTGCCGAACTGGATTGGCAAATGGGTAAGACTGCTGAGTTCATGGAGCTGATGGATGTTCTTTTTGAAAAAAATATTTTGTTGGTGCCAGATTTGATTTTTGCCCACCAGGTTAGAGCACCATTTCTGGGATCGCTAGATCAAGTAACTCGTAACGACGATGGTGAGAAATTATGGGTTGATCGGAATGCTTACCTCTTTCGAGATTATGGAACTTGGATGCTGAAATTGCAAGATGCTGAGATTCGGCATCAAGTCATTGAAAAAATTGTGGCTTTTGTGAATCAATTTCATTTTAAGATTATTCGGATTGACTACGTCGACGGCTTGATTTTACAATATTCAAATCGTGAAACTAACTACAGCGAACTGTTTATTCAGGATCTCAAGGCCAAGTTGCTGCAATCTATGCCTCATATTATTGTCCTGGGTGAAACTTTTGAAGTAGCAGGTAATCCCAAGGTGCAAGACTTTATTGATGTCTTTTATGCTCCGATTGGCTTTTCAATTGTCGAAGAATTATATAAGCCCGCCGCTAAGATGAAACGCCCCTTGCACCCTGAACTAGGTCGCTTGGTCAATGAGATCAACTATGTCTCAACTTCAGCTCGGCCTGAGGCTATCTATGCTCAATTGCATGACGAAACTTGGTATTGTCAACATATTTTAGCTGGACGCCCCAATGTTCCCTGGGCCTATGGTGGTAACCCAGCTGAATTGGCTAAGGCTCGGGGTGAAGGTCTGATTCGGATGGGATTGTTGCAACCAACTGAGCTGTTGGATTTTGTACGTCGCACTGTTAGAAATGCAGAAGCACTCACCTTATTTACCGCAAAATTACGGTATATGTATCTGCCTAGTGTTGACTCCCTGGCTCTGGGTTGTTTGGATGAAGGGGATCATTGGACAGTGGTCTGGGAAGGGGTCACACCCCAGCAAATTCAATTCTGGAAAAAAACAGGGTTGGTTGAAACAACTATTTTATATTTGCAGGAACAACATCGAGCTGATATGGTGCGATTACGAAATATTTTTCGTCGTTATACCCATGTCGATCCCGATACGCTTAAGTCAGCTGTGGAATTACAAGTCTTTCATCAAGATGAAGAAGAGTCTCTACTGGGGTTATTGCGTCTTAATACCTTCTTTCGTGGAGACAGCCTTATTGTATTCTTCAACTTTGGACCCACACACTTTCGCGAGCATCACTATGAATTACCCGTTCCAGATGGCTTTGAAGGTCGGTGGGAGGTCTTGTTTGATGGCGATGGCATGTCAGTCCACCCCGACGCCGAATCAAAAGGCTACTCACCGGGCACTATCCTAGATACAGCTAGTGGAGCCTACTCGAATCGCTCAGCTGTGCTGCGCTTGGAAATTGGGGCCATGAGTTTAATGGTATTGAGATACTGCCACGATCGGTTAGACCCCTGACTCAACCTTTTCTTTTATTGCGAGATCTATCTAATATGCTACTTGCTGCTTTTGATTCTTCAGCTCTGAGCTATGGCTCTAGCAAGCTCTTTCAGCTCATTATGCCACTGGGCTTTATTATTTTATTCCGAGAATTACTCCCCTTTCGTCAGCAAATTATTCGGCAGCTGGCTCAATGGCTTCAGGGACATCGTTCGATTGACACCTATCAGGAATCTGTAATCGACTATAACAATACTCTGGATCGGATTGTCGGTTTTATGACCTGGAAGATTGGATGTGATTTAGGCTTTTATCTGGTGTCTACCGGGGTGGGAACTTGGGATCGGGCCTTTACCTGGGTGGGATTACTACCTTACACGTTTATCCAGTATTTTCTCTACTATTATGTTGGTCAAAAGATGCTGATCGATGGTCAACTGAATCCCTTTAAAAAGCGAGATCCGCTACCTACTATTCATGGGCGACCCTCATGGTTCCGGCAGTTTGTGGCCAAGTATTTTCACGAAAGCATGAATACCACTAGCTACAATATTCCACTGCGTCAAGTTCTGCTAAAGCCTTTAGTTGACTACGGTTGCATTATTGTGAGTTGGCCCTTCTACACGATTGGGATCTTGTTTTTGCAGTCTGGTGAATTTACCTTAGCACCACTCACACGCTTTTTCTTCTTGCAAATGCTCACGTTTTATTCTGTCAATACGTTTGGATTCATCGTCGGGTTTAATATTGGTGAGATTATTTACTTAAAAGCCATTGAATGGATCGAGGTTCTGGAACGATGGGTCCGGGACCAACCGCTACTACAGACCAATGACAATGGAATTATTCAACTAGGGCAACAGCTCCAAGCCCGATGGAAACAGGTCCGCTATGGAACCTTGTGGAAAATCAAACCCTTTATAGATACATATGGCTTGAATGGTCGCTGGCTGCTAACCTCAGCCTCTGGAGTCTTGTTTGTGATTGTGATCGAACCGAGTTTTGCTAGCACCGTATTTGCAATTAGCGATCAGATTCAACAAACATGGTTTTCTCTGTTTGGTAACATCGACCTAGTTCATGTTCAACAAATTCAACACGTCACCTCTATTGAAATGCCTCCTTCCAAAGACTTGATCGAGAGCTTTCCCCAAGCTTGGAATTCTTTATTTTTCTCCAGTCAGATGGGGGCTTAAGATAGTAGAAACTAAGGATGCTGAGGTATTACTTCAGCTGTGATCTGTAGACTTAACAGAGCATTGATCTATGGCATTTAAGATCCGACAGCCCTTTCTATTGTTGATCTCACTCTTGCAGCAGGTATCCTGGCGGCAAATAGGTTGGACGTGTCTGATAGTAGCCAGTCTACTGTCGGTCGCTGTACCGGCTTGGGCCATCAGCAATCCTATCCAGAGGGGCACCTCTCAGGGATACTTAAATCCGGCTGTTGGCAAAGGTAATTTAGGTAATGAAGTCCTCTATTACATTATCGTGGATCGCTTTTTTGATGGTGATAAGGGTAATAATATTCCCACCTATGCCTTTCCAATATCTGAGGCACAGCCAGCTGAGGAGCGAGCTTACAATGAGATGAATCGGTTACTGCTGGAGCATTCATATGACCCCACGCATCGCTTTATTGGGCTTTACTGGGGGGGAGATCTCAGAGGGGTTATTGAAAAACTAGACTATTTACAAGACTTAGGCGTAACCAAAATTGTGCTATCGCCCATTCAAGATAATGCTAATGGATTAGTCTATTATCCTCAAGCCAAAGGCTATCTATACTATCAGCGATCTGATGAGGTTCCTACTGATAATCTCTACGCCCATGCCTCTACAGCTTTTCATGGCTATTGGACTAAAGACTGGTATGAAATTGATGAACACTTTCGTGCTCCTCAAGACGAAACCACCGATCGATTTCAGATATTCAGACAACTATTGAATGAAGCAGCTGATCGTGATATCGGCATTATCTTAGATTTGACCTTAAATCATACTTCCCCCTTTCCTTACTATCGCTTGCCGCCTCAGTATAAAGACAATTCCATTGGTTTTTGGTTTGTCGATAATGGTAGTGTCTTTCAACATGGGTATCGGGTGGCTACCTATTGGGATCCAACTTCAGGCCAACTTGATGCCCAGAACTGGTTTCATTCCTTTTGGCCCATTGACTTTAACCGACCTACTCCCCAAATGATCGAAGAAGGTACCTTACCAGGAGGCTTACCTGACTTAAATCAAGACAACCCTGAGGTTGAAGACTACCTCCTCAATGCTGCTCGGTTTTGGTTAACATTTAATCAAGACTATCATCCTATTGCTGGATTCCGGCTTGATGCTGTCAAACATGTCAATATCAAGTTTTGGCAGAAATTTGAAGAGATGGCTTTATCGATTAACCCCTCTACGATCTTAATTGGGGAGTTCTTTAGTGGTGGGTACCGAAATGCTGATAGTGTTCAATGGGTGGATCAAACGAAAGCTTATACCCAGTTTGACTTTAACCTAAGCATGCCAGCTCGAAACTTCTTTGCCAAGGCTAGAGAATGGGATGGCCGGACCTTTATTTTGCGAGAAGCGGTCTCAGGTCGTGAAGGGTCCTTTTACACCATGCCGTGGGTTCAACGGGGACTCCATAAGTTACTCGATCCGGCTGAAACCTTAGAAATTCCACGTGAGGCTCTAGATACCATTCCTGATGAAGATGCCAAAGCATGGGTAACCTTTATTGAAAATCATGATGAACCGCGGATGTTGACCCGATTTCCAGATATGACTGAGGCCGGTTACGCAAGCTTAATTAGATTTATCTTTACTAGTCGTGGAGTCCCCATGTTGATGTTTGGGGTCGAAACGGGCTTGGCAGTTCCTTATCATCTTGAGCATTCAGGTTTATTTGGCATCGGTGGCGATCCATTTAATCGACCCATGATGATTTGGCCTGATGAGGCGGGCTGGAATGAGCATCTGTTTCAAGTGACCCGCTCCATGGCCCATCTACGTCAACGCTATCCTGTCTTGCGATATGGAAAAACCCGGTTCTTGTTTCCACGTAATTCCGATCGCTCTCAAGACATCTTCATGTTAAGGGAACCCGAAAGTTGTGATCCCCATGATCTCTGCACCCGAATTTTGTATGCTTACTCAACCTCTGGGGGCGAGTATTTAGTGTCTTTAGAGAACATTGACACCAGCACAGTCCGGTATCAGGAGGATATAGAAGCTCAGGCCCAAACCCAAGTCACCGATGGCTTGATCCCGATTAAGTTGAAACCTGAACAATCTAAAGTTTTGGTTCTGAAAGCGGCCCCAACGTCAACTAATCTAGCAGCAGCAGCAGTTCAATCTTACGGTTAATGAGGTGAGTAATGGTAACGCGTCCTAAAGTCATTGTGCTAGATGATGATCCAACAGGATCGCAAACCGTTCACAGTTGCTTGCTCCTCACTCAATGGGATCTAGATACTCTAGCTTTGGGGTTACAAGACTCGGCTCCGATTGTGTTTATTCTCACCAATACCAGAGCAATGACTCCAACGGATGCGGCCACCTTAACCCAAACCGTCTGCCATAATTTGAAACTAGCCCTGCAGCACTCTGAGGTGACTGACTTTATGATTGTGAGTCGATCAGATTCAACCTTAAGAGGGCATTATCCGATTGAAACAGACGTGATCGCAGCCGAATTAGGTCCGTTTGATGCCCATTTTCTAGTGCCCGCGTTTTTTGAAGGGGGTCGAATTACACAAGATAGCATTCACTACCTCAAATCAGGAGAGCAGCTAATCCCGGTTCATGAGACTGAGTTTGCTAGAGATTCTGTGTTTGCCTACAGCTATAGTTATTTACCTGATTATGTTCAAGAAAAAACAAACGGTCGGATCCAAGCTCATCAGGTACAACGTCTAGCCACCGCTGATCTCAGAGCCGGCTGCCAACCTCAATTGCAGTCTTACCGAGACAATGTCTGCGTAGCCGTTGATGGCGAGACCCAAGCGGATCTCGATCAGTTTGCCTCTGATTTACTAGCGGTGGCGGCAACAGGTAAACGCTTTTTATTTCGTAGTGCGGCTAGCATTTTAACGTCTTTAGCAGCCCTACCCCCTCAGCCCGTTGCTGCTGATCAAATGTCTCAATACGCTCGGGGGGGACAGCCAGGGGCAGTTATGGTTGGATCACATGTACGCAAAACAACCCAGCAACTAGAGCACCTCTTAAAAGAACCTACGGTGGTAGGGATTGAAGTTGATATTCAACAACTCTTGCAAGATCCTATTGATGCAATGCAAACAGGACCCCAGCATGATGCCTTGTTGAAGAAGACCCTAGATCAAGCCCATCAAGCCCATCGTTCAGGACAAACCCCTGTCATTTACACCAGCCGAGAGGAACTCACCTTTGACAATGCACCAACTCGTCTTGCTTTTGGTCAGGCTGTCTCGCTCTTGTTGATGGATTGTTTACGCGGCTTGCCTGATGATATTGGTTTTCTGATCAGTAAAGGTGGGATCACCTCCAATGATACGCTGAGTCGAGGACTTGCCTTACCCGCGATCCGACTGCTGGGTCAAATTGCAGCAGGCTGTTCCGTTGTGATGACACCTCATGATCATCCTCAGTTCCCCAACCTACCTGTGGTGTTGTTTCCCGGCAATGTGGGTGATGCTGAAACGCTAGCTTTGGTTTATCGCAGATTAGCTAGTAGATCTTGATCAGATTCAAGCCCAATGTAAGCTTTCAAGATTAGCCCATCTACAACTCAGAGGCTATCTCTTGAACTTTAAAGTTAGCGATAGGTTGAAATCTGATGGGTTGGCTGAATCAGTATAGGTTGACCCAGTCTAGATCGTGAGGCCAGCTCTAGATCAGATGAAGACTGATTATCTGATTATCAGGATAGGGTTCTCTAAATCGCTATAATCCTTGATCATTGAGATAGCCCACTATTGTTAGTACCAGCATGGAAACTCGCACGCCCAGTCCCGATTTATCTGTTCATCTCTTGCGAGAAGGCCTAACCGAGTCGATTCATTCCTGTCAAGCGGTTGTTGCAGATGAGCGGGGTCGGATCTTAGCAGCAGCAGGTCATACGTCTCTACCAGTATTTGCTCGCTCAGCTCTCAAGCCCTTTCAAGCGTTGGCAGTCCTATCTACGGGTATCCAAGAGCGATATCACCTAAGTGAAAAAGATTTGGCCATTTTATGTAGCTCTCATCAAGGGACGACTCAACATGCTCGACAAGTGTTTTCCTTACTGTGGCGTGCCGATCTAGAACCCGATCAGTTAACCTGCCCCACTCCACCCAACCAGCCCAGCCCCCTTTGTCACAATTGTTCAGGTAAGCATGCAGGCATGTTGATGGCTTGCCGCACAGCCAACTGGAGTCTCCAGCACTATGCCAATAGGCAACACCCGGTACAGATGTTGATTCTGTCAAATATTACTGATCTGCTCCGCATGCCAGCTGAAGAGTTTTTAGCCGCCCGAGATGATTGCGGTGTCCCTACCTATCAACTACAACTAAGCCAGCTAGCCACGCTTTATGCTCAGCTAACCGCAGGTTCTAGAGTTGATCTAGAATCATTAGCTCGATCCATGACTCACCATCCCGACATGGTAGCGGGGTTGGGGCGATTTGATACTGAACTCATGCAGCTGACGCAAGGTGACATTGTGAGCAAATCTGGCGCAGAAGGTATTCAATGTATAGGCCGGATGCATCAAGGCATGGGCTTAGCCATCAAAGTAGTGGATGGTGCCTCACGAGCCAAGTACGCTGTGGCGATCTACCTATTGCGACAGATGGGATGGATTTCACCTGCTATAGCTGAAAGCTTATCAGAAACCTTCTGCACCTTGGGTCACTACACTCGTCTTGAAGTGGAAGGCGAGTGGGTGCTGTAACCATAAATATGATGAACAATATGATGAACGCTTGCAGCTAGTGATCAGGATGGTTAACCCTCACGAGGATCATAGTCATCGTCATAGCGTGGGTCATCATAGCGTGGATCATCGTATCGAGCATCAAAGCTATCGTCTTCGTCATCTTCAATGATGGGTTCGACTTGGATCACACGATCAGCTCTACCTGGGATCTCATCATCAGGTAGTCGAGGGGGGCGCCGGCGGGTTTCTGGGCGTTGCCGGGATTGCTCTCCCGCTGAACGACGACTATCCGGTCGGTCAGATCGACGTGGAGACCGGCGTGGACGTTGGCCTACTGGCCGCTGAGGCGTATCCTCTTCATCCCAGGTATCCACTTCATTAACATCAATATCCTCAATGATCTCGTCATCAATAGGGGGTTTAGGTCTGGGACGCCGACTGGGACGACCAGACGTTGTTTCAGATGTTAATTGTGGCTGAGGTCGAGACCGGCGGGATCCCTCTTCACCCAAAGACCGGCTATCGTCAGTTACCGTTCTCATACGCCGCCCACTTACCGATCGGGTAGTGACGACCCGACTCGATTCGTACTGGCCTGGCTTGTAGGTACGCGTAAAGCCTTCCCGCCGAGTAGGACGACCTTGAAATTGGCGTGACTTTTCTACTAGTAACAATCGTAAGCGAAAGGTTTCTACTGCAAAAAAGGCTGCCATAACCACAAGTAACACCTGAGCAAAAAACAGGAGTGGAATTAAGCGATAGCCCTCAATTAATAGGCAAGCCGCATAGATCAAGCCTGTTACTGAAAACACGATGTCGTACTCACGGGACGCTTCGGGCCTAAAATAGCGGATCGCAAAGATTAAAGCACTGGCAATGGCAACCAACCCGGCCATCGGAAATGCTGGGCCTGTGGTAAGAAACATGGAAAACCCTTACAACTGAAGCTAACTTCAGCCTATCTTAACACCTCAGCTTCTGGAGCATATCAGGGGTTTGATCAGGTTGAGGCCTTTCAAGGGATTGAAAAGTGTTTGAACGGTTGGGTGATTTGATCACGCCTGCCATAACCCCATCAGGACAATCTATGACTATCTCGACATTTCATC
>CAYSWV010000090.1:0-13129 GCA_964434865.1 uncultured bacterium | reverse complement strand
GGTGGGAGTTACCGTTACTGTGGGGGTAGGGGTGGGAGTTGCGGTGGGGGTGGGAGTTGGAATTGGGATTGATCCATTGTCATCATCACCACATGCAGTTGCTATGAAAACTGGCATGAGTAAAGCAAACAAAGATAGTCTTGCGATCTTAAGTCTCATGATTGCAGTCTCCACAAAATACTTGTATTAGTTGTTTTGAATGGTAGCAGTGGATGATATAATAGGCAACTAAGTTTTAAGAATACAAAAGTTTTAAGAATACAAACTTAAGATCAGAGCTATTTCGATCGGTGTGACTCCATTTGGAGTGGTGGTCTAAGTTCAGCTTAAGCTCTCTTAGGGATTCTCATACACTATCTAAAATGACTATGGCTGTTGAATTAGAGAGCAAAGGAGCTAATTGTTGAGTTCTCAAACCTGGCTATTTCTGATACTACTCTGGGTGCTTTCAGCCGGTATCAGCCTACTGATTAAAGTGGGGGCAGACTACATTGAAATACCTCAAACATTGCCTATGATTGTTACTTTGATGACGGGGCCCAGCCTTTTAGTTGCAGCAAGTCTGGCCTGGCGGTGGTATCAGAATCAACCTAGAGACACCCCTCCTTCCGATCAAAATAAGTAGCTAGAGGATCTCTCCTTCACCAGGCACCCAGAAAGATGAGTTATGCTCAAGAGCAGTGTCACTGATAGGGCTTGGGCTGTAAATGTTTTACCCTCTAATTCAACCTATCTTGGTCTTATGGGTTTTTATTTCAATTGGTCTTTTTGCTTACTTTCCAGCTCGTCGGGCTATCTTGATCGCCTACATTATAGCTTGGCTATTTTTGCCAGTGGCTACATTTGAAATTCCTAGCCTGCCTGATATTCAAAAAGAGACGGTTGCTAGCTATGGCATACTATTAGGTGTTTTAATGTTTGATTCCACTCGGATCTTAAAGTTTCGTCCGGGTTGGATCGACATTCCGATACTCATATGGTTACTTACCCCCTCTGTGACAGCTCTAACGAATGATTTAGGTCTTAAAGATGCCGTAACCGAACTATTCAATCAATGCACAATATGGGGCATCCCGTATTTTTTAGGTCGCCTTTATTTCAACACCTTGTCAGATATTCGAGAGTTAGTCATTGCTATTTTCCTAGGCGGCTTATCTTATGTGTTGCCTTGCCTGTACGAAGCCCGCCTCAGTCCCCAGCTACACCGAATGGTCTACGGTTATTTTCCCCATGACTTTGGCCAAACGAAGCGCTTAGGCGGCTGGCGGCCCAATGTCTTTATGCAGCACGGGCTGATGGTGGCAGGGTGGATGATGGCCTCTGCTTTGTCAGGGTTATGGATCTGGCAATCCAGACTACTCAAACATATTTGGGGGGTTCCTGTTGGGCTGTTGTCGCCTATTTTGTTGGTAACGGTGGCCCTGACTAGATCTACAGGAGCCTATGTATTAGTGGCTCTAGGAATCATGATTCAGCTATTAACAAAATTCTTCAAGTCAGCTTTACCCGTATTGGCACTCTTAATACTTGTTCCTGGGTATCTTGGATTTGTGGGGATTAACCCTTACATTTCAACCGAGGCCATAACGCAACCTGTCGCTCAATTGAATGCCGATCGAGCAGCCTCTTTAGAATATCGATTGGAAAATGAACGTGAGTTAGTGGATCATACTCAACGCCGTCCATGGTTTGGCTGGGGAGGCTATGGACGCAATCGACCTCATTCCCGAGTTGAAACTGATAGTTTGTGGATTATTGCCTACAGTAAGTATGGGTTATCGGGTTTGGTTGGGGTATTTGGTCTATTTCTATTACCTGTAGCTGCCTTTGTTGTGCGATATCCAGCTAAATGGTGGCTCACACCTGATGTTGCTCCTGGTGCGATTACCTCTGTCATTATTTTGATGTATTCAATTGATTGTCTGCTCAATGATATGTATAACCCTGTTTTCATTCTGTGTGCTGGTAGTTTAGCCGGGCTGGCCATGAATCCAGTGGCTGCTCCTGGATCTCAGAAACGAGCTGAATGGGTTCAAGTTTTATTGCCCCAACCTACTCATTCAGTTTCCGCACCAGTTACACCTGGCCATGTCGCCCAGAGTCCCCAGGACCCCCGATTGAAACGTCATCTGAAGCGCCGCCGATCCATTCGCAAAGTTTTAAATCCTAAACAGTTAACACGACTTCTTTCTCGGTAGATGAGCCCCCTAACTCACGATCTATTGAGGGGCTCTAGCTTAGGGTGGGGATCGTTGGAGTCATGGCAGGTAACTGCCTCTAGCTAGGAATTACCACCAATGAGAACCTCAGGAAACTTAGACTGAGCTTCAGCAATAGGGCGATTCCGACCTTCACCTTGCCAATAATTAATTACTTCTGTGGCTTGGTTCAGGAGTTCTACTCGTTCGGCCTCAGTAATCCAGGTTTTTGCTTCGAGTTCAACTTTGAGTTGCTCCCAAGCATCATCACGGGGCCAAAAAAAATATTGGGTCAAAGGACTGCGGTTTTTGGCTACTAACTGATCAACGGCAATCGCCAGATCTTTATCAAGCCATAAAGCTTTTAAGGCAAATCGAGACAAGGTTGTTGATCCTCCTAGAGTATATAGTTGCTGTTAAGGTTATGGACAGATCTATCTATCTCAGATCTATCCAGGATTCAAGGCAATCAGAAGACAAATAATCATTATAGCTGGCTTGAGGGCCTAAATCTTGACTTCATTGGGGCAATGCCGACCTTGGATGAAGTCAGTTATGTTGGATAACGTAGTGGTAGCGATGGCCTGGAGAGCATTGCGGGTAAAAAAGCCTTGATGCGCCGTGATGACCACGTTGGGGAACGATTGCAACAGCTGAAAAGTATCATCCTGGATTACTGTGTGCGAAAGATCTTCGAAAAATAAATCGGCCTCTAGTTCATAAACATCAATCCCTAAATAGCCAACGACGCCCGATTTGAGAGCCTCAATCACAGCTGGTGTATCAATTAAGCCGCCCCGACTGGTATTAATTAGCATGGCTCCCGGCTTCAAATACTTCAGACTGTTAGCATCAATCAAATGGTAGGTCTCAGGTGTTAGAGGACAATGGAGAGAAATAATATCTGAGCTAGTGAGTAGGTCAGGTAGATCTAGATAAGTAACCCCCAGCTCCAGACAGGTAGGATTTTGATAGATATCATAGGCGACTACTTCAGATCCAAAACCTCGCATGATTTGGGCAAAGCACTGACCAATCTTACCAGTACCTACAACACCTACCGTCGAACCGTAGAGATCAAACCCTAGTAAGTTGTTTAATGAAAAATTATCATCCCGTACCCGATTGTAAGCTTTGTGAAGTTTTCGATTTAACATCAAGATCAGGGCAACCGCATGTTCAGCTACAGCATAGGGTGAATAGGCAGGTACTCGCACAACTTTTAGATCAAGCTCAGTAGCTGCTTTTAGATCTACATTATTAAAACCAGCTGAGCGCAAGGCAATTAATTGGGTCCCCTGACTAGCTAATAGTCTTAAGGTTTGTTCATGCAGTTGATCATTAATGAAAACACACACAGCTGGAAATCCGGCAGCCAAGGCTGCAGTCTCGGCAGTCAGTCGAGGTGTAAAGTGAACCAAATCATAGCCATAATCTTGATTGGCTGCATCTAAAAATTCACGATCGTAGGGCTTACTACTAAAAATAGCTACTTTCATGGTTGTGGGTGACTAGAGAACAATGGCTGAGCTTGAGACCAAGGTCGTGATTAGTTAAGCAACATGACCAGCCAACCTGCCAACTCAAGCCTTACTGACAGCCTTAATGGTAAAAACCGGCATTAACTTGACCCCGATTTGTAAGCGAAATTTAAGATGCGCTAGCCCTACCCCCAACTGGCTTAGATCATATGAGAGGACTTGAAAGCAGCCATAGCTTCAGCCCGCAAGCCCTTGGCTCGGTGAAATAGTTCTTGGCCAGTGTGTAGATGTCGGACATCAAAATTTAAAGTAAAGTAGTGGAGCTCATCTAATGCATCTTCAAGATGGTTCAAAACATAGTAGAGTCGGGCTGCTACACCAGCAAAACTACTAGGATTAGGTCTCTGGCGGAATAGATGTTTGGCTTTGGTCAGCAGTTGATCAGATTTTTCCAAGTAGGACTCAAAATCACCCATCAGATCAGGATCAAACGGATCCGCTGAAAGCGCATTGAGTTCTGGCTTTAGGGAATTCAGAATACGAGATAAAGCCTGATTTAGAGGAGTATAAACGAGCTTGATCCATTGCTGTTGAGCAGCGGCTTCATCAGAAACAGTAGCTTGAGGCTTTCGGGGTGTATAACGAATACCTCGTTGGGTGCGATGAAGTTGGCGATCGTAATCTTGGCGAGTATCAGGGTGTTTTAAGACTTCATAGGCGGCATTGATCTGGCGAATGCGATTGCTCTCGACCTGGCTAGTGTCAGGATGATGCTGCTTAACGAGTCGTCGGTAGGCTTGTTTGATGTCGTCTGCTGTAGCCGTCATCCTAATACCTAAAGTTTCATAATGAGAGCCTGCCATGACCTAGTCGAATAACTGCTCTATCATTCTAATAGCAACTTACCCTGAAACTATCAACCTCAGTCAGGCCTATTGAAATTCAATAATATAATCCCCTAGGGGTGGTTCTGAAACCTCAGGTAGTCCATTAGCACCTAGAATCAATGTGCGTTGGATCAGAGGTTGCTCCTGAGAGTCTAGGTTTCGTTCAACTCGACTGGGGATACCATAGTCGTAAATGACATGACCTTGCCCCACCAGAACCACCACACTCTGATCAGGGTTGGCTTGAAGATAGGTACTAATCCGATCAGCCATCGTTTCATCCCAAAGGACTTGGGCTTCGAAAAACCGATTGAAGCCATCACTATGGCCAATCCCTTCATGAAAGCTACTGTAGATTTCAAAAAGATACTGGCGATACGCTGGATCCTCAAGTGTGATTTGCTCCAAACTAGGAATCCAGTCCAAATCGGATCCTATTAAGCTGGATAGTCCCTGAGTGGCCACTTTGCGAGTGATCTCCTGTGGAGTGTTGAGGGCTAAGACAGGAATCTGATGAGTTTGGGCAAATTGTAGAATGGGTGCGTAAAAGTCCCAATTAAAACCCCAACGTTCCTCATATTCGGTCTGCTCCAGTAACTCAAGCTCAGACAAGTCCCCTGCAATATAGTCATCTAATACTGCTTGAAAAGGCCGTTGAAACATCTCCATGCCAATAGCCAGATCAGGATCCCGTTCAAATAGGGCCTGAATATAGCTCAATTGGGCGGTATGGACATCTGGATCATCGTGTAGCTCCCCTAGATAAACCACATTGGCCTGATCTAGCTCAGCCATCACACCCTCAGCATTAGTGGGTAAGCCAACAGGACTGGTGATGACCTGTGCCTGGACCGGTAAAGCTAGGAGTAGCGTTGATCCCAACCCCCAGACCGTACATGAAAGCCAGTATTGCCATGATCTACGCATCTAAATCAACCCAAAAAGAGCTTAAATTGGTTAAAGTTTAGCCCGTCAGTGTCAGCTATGTTGTACTGATCATCACATGTATCGGGTCATTTGAATCCGAAACCGTCCCTTTTTAGTCTCTGCGACGTCATCAATTTGAAGCCGCCCCCGGCCCCGTATGGTTACCAAATCGGATGGGCTTAATGAATAGCTAGGTTGAGTCACCACTTTCCAATTCACCCGAACATCACCATTTTCAATTTCACTGACCATTTTGCTTCGAGACATGCTAAAGCCCGCTGATCCAACAGCATCGAGCCTTAGGGACGCTTCAACGGTGGTAATGGCTTTAGTGCGAGGCGGCGGCACCCTCAGCTGGTCTAGTGGAATGGGTTGGACCTTGACAGGTACGGTGCGAACTTGAGTTAAGTTAATCTGCAAAAACTCTAACAAGTCTGGGGTAATGATAGCCTGAGCACCTTGTTCACCCAACACCAAAACATCACCCACTTTATCTCGCACAATCCCTGTACCCAGAAGAGATCCCAAAAAATCACGATGGGTGGCTGGATCAAAGAGAAAGTTACCTCGTATGCTAATCACTTGAAGCTCAACTTTGGAGGCGTCTATGTCTAACTGAGCCTGACCCATCGCTAGACGTTGCCGTTCGGCTTGTGGATAGCCCCCCCAGCTAACTACTTTGATCTCAGCTAGTGGCTGCAACCGGCTTAGACATTCAGCAACTTCAGGTGGCGATAAGAAATTTGAACAGACCACGTCCCAGGTTTTGAGCGCTTGTTCGGCTAGATCAATCACTCGGGTTACCGTTTCACGATGCTCGACACCTTTCAGTAGTTCTGATTTGGGTAACATGCTATCGATCCCATCTAAACGACCAGTTTGCGGAGATATGGGATCAAAGCCTCTGAGACCTTCTGATGCCAATCTTGCTGCGGATAGTGACCCACTTGGTCAAGCTTAATTAACTCAGACCGTTTCACTTGTTTGACAAAAGTTTCAGCCACTGATAGAGGGACCCAGGGATCAGCCAACCCCCAAATCAAAGCTGTGGGCCAGGGCCAGGTTGCATATTGACTTTCAAGCTCTTGCACTAGAGCCTTTAATTTTAATTGTCGCACTGTCGCCAACAAGGCTCGACCCGCCTCGGACGTTTTTAGATAAGGTCGCCGATAGACGTCTAGATCTTTATCGGGTACTTGATAAATGCCTCCACCTTCTAAAGTTCGATCCACCAATAACGGATCTTGAGTCAACATATCACCCACAAATGGCAAGCCTAGTTGCTGGATCCGCCACGGCAATTGGGCCGGCGAGATCAAGGGCACATTCAAAATAACCAATCGTTCAATCCGCTCAGGCTGTTGCAAGGCATACAAAAGGCCATAGAGGCCCAAATATCCCTGAACCACCAGATGAAAACGATCAATCTCAAGAGCATTCAAAAAGTTGTCGAGGGCGGCTACAAATGTTTGGGCCCGATAGTCAAACTCATACTTTTCAGGCTTAGCGGAGAAGCCGTACCCGATCCAATCTGGCGCAATGGCCCGAAAGCCTTGTTCTGCCAGTGCGGCCAACACTGGTCCCCAACTATGACTTTGAGAGGGCAAATCGTGTAACAGTATCACTGGATAAGGTTGATCCAATTGTGACGATACCCGCTCTCGATAAAACCAGGTTAGCGATCCAACATCAATTTCCTGGGTGATCTCAGATTTGCCGACATGTGACACTAATTCAACTCCGGTGGGTGCTTTTGGTCTAACATCATAACTCGGGATCAAGGCTTAGATTAGCCTCCAGTCAGGTAACTTTGGAGTAAAGAACTGGTTGGGGCACAAGCCACTAAAATTACCTCCGCATCTTGATCAGAGATTGCTGCTAGTCGATGAGGGAGATAAGCCTTGAAGTGAGCTGCATCACCTGGATTCAAGATAAAGGTCTGGTTAACTAAGGTTAAGCAAAGCTGACCTGATATCACATAGAGCCATTCTTCCCCATTATGTTGATAAAGCTGATCTTGATGTCTTGAAGCAGGCACCACAAGGTGTAAAGATTGCAAGTCTGTGAGTGATCCGCCACCTGCCAGAGAGGCAAAAAATAAGCCATTACCTTGCTGCCACAACCGATCTCCAGCTCGAATAATCTCTCCAGCTGGTGACAGCAGATCCTGAAATAGATCAGAAATGGAGATCCTGTAAACTTGGGCTAACTTGAATAAAACAGCTAGCGATGGTTGCCGCTCCCCACTTTCTAATCGGGATAAGTAAGCTTCTGAAAGTTGGCACTGTTGGCCTAGATCGGCTAAGGTCCACCCTTGGTGTTGTCGAAGTGAGTGTAAGCGCTGACCTAGTTTGATCAGTTCTGGCTGAAGAGCCGCATCCATGACTGAGAAAGGGCTTAGAAATTGACTGACAGGCAAATTATTTCGTAAACTAGGCCCAGCAGTCAAGACTTTATTAAGGATCAGCCATGACACCCCATGTTGTCAGTATTCAAGTCGGGCTACCTCAATCACTGGGGACTGAAGGAGCACCCGACCCTATGGATCGTCCCTGGTCAACTGGCTTTTTTAAAGATCCAATTCAAGGTGAGATCTGGCTGGATTGGACTAACTTAGCTGGTGATGGTCAGGCAGATTTAACTAACCATGGCGGGCCTCATAAGGCTGTTTTGGCCTACGCAGCTGAGCATTATCCTTATTGGCGAGAGACTTTGAAGCTACCTGATCTCCCTTACGGAGCCTTTGGTGAAAACTTGACTGTTCAAGGGCAATCTGAAGCTACCGTTTGCATTGGAGATATCTACGATCTAGGGGAAGCACAACTGCAAGTTTCCCAACCTCGACAGCCCTGTTGGAAGTTATCTCGACGGTGGCGGATTCGCGATCTGGCCCTACAAGTTCAAACTGGGGGTCGCAGTGGCTGGTACTTTAGAGTCTTGCGCCCCGGTCAAATTCAACCAGGTCTAGATTTAATCTTAAGAGAACGACCATTTCCAGAATGGACGGTAGCCCAAGCAAATCACATTATGCATCATGAATTAAATAATCCTGAAGCTGCAGCTGATCTGGCTCAATGCCCTGTTTTAGCCCCTAGCTGGCAACAGACCTTACTCAAGCGAGCTACTAAAGCGGGACTTCAGGATTAAAAAGTTGACGGGCATTCATCAGAGCATCCAGTCAGCCCACGTTCAGCCATCCTCTATTCAACCTTGCTTTCACAAAATCGGGACTAGTCATATCGGAGAAGAATAAACAAAAAATCTTCAAGAGCTTGGAGATAGGGCAAAATGTCTACTTCTAGACTTAAGTCAGTGTTGACCGCTTGCTGTTTAATAAAACCTACGAGATCAGTGACAGCTACGGGTCCTCTAAACAAGGGTGTCAACCAAGCCAGTTTGTCAGGGGTGATTCTAAGGGTCCCGGTTGCTGATCCTAGCCAACTGATCTCAAGGGTTTCGTGGTTCTGGAGAGTTGCTTCCAGTGTTCGTAAGATGTTCAGATTAGCATTCAAAAGCACAGGATTAAACTGTACTGATCCGGTCATCCAATCATCAGAACTCCAGGGTAGTTTCAGCGATGATCCATAATGCTCAGCCCAAAAATCGATCAAGCGGTGGGTATCTGGGTAAATCAGCTCGGTCAGGTGCAGCTGCTCTACTGCATTCATAGTTTGCCATTGTTGGGAAACAAACTCTGGTATTGAAGTAAAAGCTGCATCGATAGTCCAGATGGGTTGATCAACCAAACTCACCACCCCCATTCCAGCTTCTGCTAGAAACGTCATGACTTGAGGCATACTGAAGCCCTGATCCTTGGGTAGAAGATAGGAGTTGAGTAACCGTTCATCCTCTACAGTAGTGTTCCATCCTAGTCGGCGTTGGACTTTAGGGATTAGACTATTCATCAATGCTCGAAACTGTTGGATCGCCACAGCGTGAGGTTGCTCAATCATCCCTAGAATGCTGGCGATCTCTTGCAGTTCTAAGGTAGACCGGCGCGCATAATAGCAATGAAAATTAGCTCTCAGAATCCCATTCGGTTTTAGGACTGATTTCAAGACTTTTAAAGCCGCAACAGGATCATCCATAAAATGCAGCACATCTGTACAGCTGATCAAGTCAAAGTGCTGTCCTAACGATTGTAACTTCAAGAGATCCATTTGATAGAATTTAGCGTTAGTATAGCCGTGGTAGTGGAGGCGTTGTTCCGCAACTTGTAGTGATCGGGGTGAAACATCAATCCCCACAATGCTCTCAGCTCCAGGATTGGCTTCAGCCAGCACCAGAGTTTCCCAGCCAGCCCCACAGCCTGCATTTAAACAGGTGATTGCTTCCGTCTCAATATACTGCCCAGTCCGAACATACTGAGCTGTAGTATAATTTGCTGTCAATAACTCGTTAACACTTTGGGGTTGATCTGATAAAAGCCGATTACCTGGATAGGGAATGGCCTCATAAAGCTGTAGCAAGGTGGAGTCTGAGGTCATAACAGATTAAGCCATAGAGAATTCTAGAGGTCCAGTTGGCGTTGATAGCAGTGGTAATCAATATTGGGGAAAATGTTATCGATATATTCAACTTTTGACAACCATTCTTCATCAACACTGTCCTGGCTAATCATTTCAAATATGTGATTAAAACGTAGTAGATGAGAGCGAGTCCGTCTGACGGCATAAGGCACCATCGTTCCCGTTTTCATAATAAAAGCCCAATCTGAAGACTGGGCCAATAACAACTCGCGGGCAGCTTGATTTAAAGATCTTAGGGCTAAAGCTGAAGTAGGTTCTAACTGACTGAGTTCAATCATCCGTTCAGTGGCCTTATGTAAATGAGGATAGATCCAAGCATTAGTTTCGTTGAGCCAGTACTCATGAAAGCCTCGAGCCCCCCAGCTAGATTGAGCAGGTCGACAGACTTGATGAGTGGGATAAGCCTTGAGATAATCGGCTAAGTGGATCATCTGGTAGGTGACTGGAGCCGCCTGACTTTTGCGAATAACCCGTTCTAAAAACCAGGGGCCTTCATACCACCAATGGCCAAAGAGTTCAGCATCGTAAGGAGCCACCACCAAAGGCTGATACTGCATGGCTTTGTACTGAGCATCTATCTGTTGTTGCCGATTAAAGACAAAATTTTCAGCATGTTCAGCCGTTTTTTGTATGGCCCAATAGGGATCATAGAGTTCTTTGGCCCCTAGATCAGTTCGACCAGTAATCTTGTGATATTTGATTCCTGTATTTTTTCGCTGGCCGTTGGGCAGGATAAAGGGCTTAATATAGTTATAATCAGCTTCAAATCCTAAATCTTTGTAAAACTCTCGGTAAACTGGATCACCGGGATAGCCCACCTCAGCTGACCACACCTGTTGAGACGATTCCTGATCGCGACCAAAAACAGCAACACCCGTCTCAGTAAAAATAGGTGCATAAGGCCCGTAATGTGGACGCGGCTTAGCATAGAGAACCCCATGACCATCAGTGATCATATAGTGTAAATCCGCCTCAGCAATCAGCCGTTCTAAGCCTGGATAGTAGGCACATTCTGGCAACCAAATCCCCCGGGGCCAACACCCAAAAGTATCGTTGTAATGCTCACAAGCAACCCATAATTGAGACCAAACTGCCTGCGGATACATTTGCATCAAGGGCAAGTATCCATGAGTGGCTCCACATGTGGCAATGTCAAGGTAACCCCAATCTTGAAATTGCTTGAAAGCCTGAACGAGGTCGTGATCATAGCGTTCCCACAGCTCTCTGACTTCAGCAAAGACCCGAATATAGTGTTCAGCTAAATACCTGAGATGGCCATGAGCTTGATTCCGTTTATATTCCAGTTGAGCTAACTGTTCAAGGCGAGATAGGTAATCATCATAACGGCTTTGCAGTAAGGGATCTCTCAGCATTGAGATGAGGGTGGGTGTCATCGACATCGTCAGCTTGAAGGCAATGTCATCACGCTTGAGATTGTCATAAACTCGAAGCAAAGGGATATAAGTTTCTGTGATAGCTTCATAAAGCCACTCTTCTTCAAGGACGTAAGCCTGCTCTGGATGTCGAACAAATGGCAAATGAGCGTGGAGAACAATGGCTAGATACCCAGTAGCCATGAGATCATCTCCCCCTCAAACAACACAGCATACTCATTACTGTTGGGGTTCATTGGCTTCTGGAGGTGATAGAGGCTCCTCTGCTCGAGCCAATCGAATATATAGGGTATGCTCTTGGCCTTGATCTTGAGTTGTAACATGAATGGGTAGCTGAATCTCACCATCACGTAGGTCGAGCCGGAGTTGCAAGGTGCCATCTGAATTCAGCGTCTGAACTTTACCATCAACTAAAACTTGGGCTTGAGGCAGCGCTAGACCATGAATGGTCAGTTCTACATCAGTTGGGATCCCAGGTGATGCAGGTTCAGGAGCTGTCTGACCCAAACCCGATCCTGAAGCTGTTAAAGTAAGGTGTTGACTCCCAAACACTGGATCGGCGCTTGGCGTAGCTGAGTCTGGGACTGGAACCGGTTGAGGCTGCTGTTGAACTTCAGTGCCCTGATAAGAGATCACACCTAGACTAGGTTGTCCTATCCGTTTTTGCGGTTCCCACAATTGATATAGCGTTTGCCCATGTAAGCTTAGGTCGAAAGGAACTGTCATAAAATGCTCATCTTGCCAATCTGAAGGATGAGTAGGGGGAATCATTACCGTGGCAGACCGAGCCAATACTAACCAGCTACTGTCTTCACAGCGGTAACCAATTTCGACGTAGTAGGCCCGATCACTAACTGGGATAGGCAGATACCATTCTCGGGCTAGTTCATCACATGGATACTCTTTGACAGTGTAGGCAGCTGCTTCCGGTTCTAATTCACTGGCTTCTAGCTCACTAACATCGTAGAGTCGCAGAGCAAGCTGACTCCCACCATGAAGACGTAATTCTTCTTTATGCTCATTAGGAATATCCCAGTAGGCATAGGCCCAGTGAGGATCTCGAGGCAGTAGCACAATGCGACTCTCCCCATAACCATCCGGTAAATCTCCTAAGCCTTCATCAACAGCAGCAAGTTGCCCCATATCCTGCACACCACCCGCGTGAAACTTAGCACTGGCAGGTTTTTCCTTATCTTGGGGTGAGGGTGTAGCGAGTTTGCCTGTTCCCAGCCTGAAGGCTTCTGCAGCATGAATAGCGCCCAGTAGTTGATCTTTGGTCATTCGGCTGTAACGAGCAATCTCTAACTCCATAGCTTTGTTCCGCAGTTGTCGGAGTGTGAGGATCTCAAGACTAGAACGTGAGGTCATGATGGCATCCCTAACTAAATTGAACGTGTCTTGATCAGCAGCGCCTCATTACCCAAACCGGATCAAGATAGCAACATCTCTTAATGTCAGTCGGAAGTTCAGAGGGTCTTCATCGAAGCTATCCTTATCTACCTATCCTTACTGATCTACTGTTGCCAATCAATAGGCCATTTGAGTTGGGTTTAACAGTGACCTTGTTCAAGTTCCCGTGACACGTCCCATGAGTCCCGTCGTGTAAATGAATCAATAAAAGTGTTGACGAAACTTAACATTGGGTTTAATCTTCTAAATGTACATCCCCGCATCCTTACTAGGAGCTTCGGAATTATGACTACTGTTATTCAG
>CAYSWV010000089.1:0-13133 GCA_964434865.1 uncultured bacterium | reverse complement strand
AATCAAAACCGGATGGCGACAAAGTGATGCGGACCCCCAGAGCAGCAGTGCCTGAGGATCAGCGACAGCGCAGTACGGAGATTGTGGGTTTAGCTCTGGAAAAGCTAGGGGGAAATGCCTCGGAGTTAGCTCGGTTGACTGGGGTGAGCGCCAATACTGCAGCTCAATGGCGGCGCGGGGCGATTCCTGGGCCTGAGTATTTGGCGACGGTAGCTCCTTTAGCGGGCTATACCTTGCAAGAAGCGCAAAACTATATCTATGGAGGGGTGAGGGATCCGGTTGATGTGGATCGGTTGATGAAGGACGTTCGACAATTATCTTCAGAACAATTACTTGAATTTCATTTGCAGTTCTGTCAATATTTAAATCAGATCATTGAAGATAAGCCAGCTCGGAAGTTGCCTGTGATCTATAAGAGTGATCCGTTGAGGTCAAATCGCAAGCGAGCATAGCACTATGGAACAGATGATCTACTTACAGCCTTCAACTGCGAAATATCCGTTATTTGATGTGAAGGTAGCAGCTGGGACTCCGTTTGGGTATTGTGAGTGGTTGACGAGTGATGCGGTTTTGGGGATCACTCTGGCGGATGGGTCGGTGATTGTGGCTGGGGCTTTTTGGTGTAGATATTGGGTGTTCAGGATAGCCAATGAACAATAAACGGCGGTCGCTTCAAGTAGGCTTAAAGCTAAGTGGAAGCCTATTAACTCTAGTGGCCGTCTGCTATGTAGTGTGGCAAAGTTGGCACTATCAGATTTGGCATGAATTTCAAGACAATACCTTAGGATCACTAACCTTTCTCCTAGTTAGTAGCTTGTTATGTGTTGGTGGTGGTGTCTTTTTGGCATTAGCCTGGTGGTATCTTTTGATATCTCGAGCATCACTACCTCATCTGCGGAAAGTGTGCTTTTCTATCTATACCCGCACTCAAATTGGGAAATACCTGCCTGGTAATGTCTTACACATTGCATGGCGTTATGCCCTAGGGCAGTCTATCGGCATTAAGCACAGCATTCTTATTTGGGGCACGATTCTAGAGTTACCATTTGTAATGTCCGCCGCTATTCTGATTGCATTACCAGGTGCGAGTCAGTGGCTGGAGACGGTTCTGGGTTGGTCTTATACTGGTCTGTTGCTAATCTTGGGGAGCTTATTGCTGTTTCCCCTGGGTGTGAATTGGGGCCTGAATCGATTTGAACAGATAGCCCCATCCCATGATCACTTGGCTGCTGAACCTATCATTTCAGTATCTCTTCCGACTAGATTAGGTTCGCTTAGTTTGGCCCTGATCTGCTATGTGAACTACTTTCTAGTGACAGGTTTAGCTTGTAGTCTTCTGGTTGGACATTGCAGCCACTTCACAGTTGTGCAACAACACTGGCTCAGCATTCTCTCTATCGTATCCATAGCCTGGATTGCTGGATTTGTGACACCCGGTGCTTCCGCTGGTATTGGTATTAGGGAAACTGCTTTAATCCTGGCTCTATCAACTTTCATGGCTCAAGAAGAGGCAATCAGCACAGCTGTTTTATACCGGTTTTCAACTACACTAGGAGATGGAGGTACCTGGTTGATCGGTCTCCTTACCCATGACTCTAACTCGAAAATCATACAAAGTGCCAAATCTGACTAAGTCTCTCGTTTCATAACTATCAGTTGATTCAATCCATAGAGAAATCTGTCATAATGTGTCAACGTTAAACCAGACAAGGTAGCCAATTGTTCAAGATCAGCCTGGCTAAAGAAATCTTCATGTTCCTCAGCCCCAGCTCTACTGCACAAATAGATAGAGGCTAGAGCGTCATGCAAGGACCTGCCTACAGGATGCGGTGTTGTTAAAATAACAGTGCCATTGGGCTTTAAGAGCGGTTGAACATTTTTTAGCAGGATCTGTGGGTCCTGGATATGTTCAATAAAGGCAACTAACGTCAAGATATCTACAGGTTCAAGTAGCCATTCTGTCAGAACCTCAATCAAATCAGGATCACATAGATCTTTAAGGAGAAAGTCAGTAAAGCGCTCAAGCTGAAGGGGCTGTACACGATCAACGCCAAAGTACTTGCAGTGGGGGGGCAACCAATCTCGCAAAAAGCCAGCTCCACAAGCTAAATCTAGAACACCAGAGCCATCAGGGATCAAGGCCGCTACTTTCCGCAACCGAATGGAGCGAATCCAGGGTGATAATACACCTTCTGTTTCTTGATATGTCATGGTTGACTACCCTCTAGTTCTGCAACCCAAATTGCGACATCTGCAGGTCTTCCCTCTGACAATGAGATTGTAACAGGTCTCCATCTGCGAGCTTGAGGAAATCGCTCCATTAATTTAGTTTCAAAAGCAGAGTATGTTTCAAAAGCATCTTGATTGATGACCACAGCCACATTTAGATCGGCTGATGTTAAAAAGGGAGTGTCATCAGCTGGTGAAATCGCCGAGCCATAGACGGGCTGTAGATAATCTTGAAATTCACTCAAAGGAATAACTCGAGACTGAATTTCTAGAATTTCACCATAGGAGGTAAAGGGAGAGGCAGCTAACACCACAACATCACGAACTGGATCAATAACAGAATGAATAGTCTCCACAGTAGCTTTCAGATCTGATTTGGCTAGATTAGGAAGAACTAATTGATTTTGGGTAGGACTATAAGGATTTTGCTGATAGCTGATCACAGTCTGTACAAATGTGGCTAGTAAGTAGAGATTAGGAATGATAAAAAGCCAGACTAGAAGGCCTATCCATCCTATTTGTTGTAGTTTAGTTTGGATGTTCGAGGTGAGGGTTTGGCTTAGAGGTTTAATCTCCTGAACTAAGTTAGCCAATACAATGATCTGAATAAACGCCATACTAGGTGCAAAATATCTGGAGTAAGCAAAAAAGTTAAAGCCGACTAGATAAGAGAGAAAGAGAAAGAGTCCCCAAGGGATTAGCAGCATAGTTAGGCCTAGGAGCACAACTCGCCGTTGAAAAAATTGCTGTTTTCGAACCAGTATAAATAACACCAGAAAAGTTATGGGATAAGCTAACGTAGCTCCAGCAATTTCTCTCTCAAACCCAAATCTAAGAAAACCTGCATAAAAGAGTTGATCAGTTAGTGACCATAACCAATAAACCGATTGAGAAAAAGAAGCTCCAATGACTCCAAAAGCAGAGATAAAGAGACCAAAACCGTAGGTCGTTAGAAAGCGTGTAGCTGGATCGGTTAACGAAGATTGGCTACTTTTGTCCAATAAATCACCCACAGAACTTAAAGACTGATTAACTATTTTTAGCAGTCCATAAGGTATGCAAAAACTGAGACTACCTACAAAGCCAACCAAAAATCTATCAATCCACTTTAATGAGACTGCTCGAAATGGATCTAGAAATAGAATTATATAAAAGTAGATCATCAGGCTTACTGAAATTACAAAAGCTGAATATTTGATCCAGTAAATGGTACCTAGCCCAACAGTCACTAAGAGAATCCAGAGAAGGATAGTTATTTTAGATCGTGATTCGGTGATGATATGATCCGTAAGATATAAAACACCTAAAAAGAGCCAGGGCATGATACCAAAAGGTAAACTATCGCCGATGTAAATCAGTCCTAATCTGAAATAATAAAATGGAACAATTGCAGCTGTTAGAGTAACCACCAGTGGAGTTGCCTTGATATAGCGAGCTACTTGAATCCAACCTAAACCACCCACCCCAATAAAACAGAAGGTTGTGAGACGGATTGCTGTTCCCAGAGGAATTCCCGCCGCTATCAATGGATACAGCAGAACAGGTAAGCCAGGTGGATACCAGACAATCCAATAAAAGATGCTCTGACTGAGATCTTGAGGATCAGGTAGGACAACAGTATTTAAGGAAGGGGATACCCCAGTAATATATTGTTGGATAGATTTTAATTGCAAACTCGGGTCAATCCACTCGCTCAAGGTTTCAAGGGGATAGAGTAATGAAATGACAAGAACGCAACTCATCAAGCTTAACAATATGAAATAGGGTAAGCTACGCTGCAGCCAATCTCGGGTCATACTGGTTCCTGTCATGGATTCACTTTATACTATAAACCCCTTGTTGCCCCATAGTTTCATCTAAAGGGAAAAAGGCACCACGTCTAAGGTAGAGTAATGATAGGTAATACCTTATTTCATTCTTGTTTCGGTTGGGTTACTCAGCAATCCCATGGTTAAACTGATAATTCAAATTCCCTGTTTCAATGAAGAGTTTGCGTTACCCATTACCCTTCAAGCCTTGCCTCGCCATCTTCCAGGTATTGATCGAGTTGAATGGCTCATCATTGATGATGGCAGCACCGATCGAACCGTACAAGTAGCTCAGGCCTATGGTGTTGACCATATTATCAGGTTACCCATTAATCGAGGATTAGCTGTGGCCTTTATGAGTGGGCTTCAAGCCTGTCTTCAACTAGGGGCTGATATTATTGTAAATACAGATGCTGATAATCAATACTGTGCTGATGATATTAAAACGATAGTGCAACCCATTTTAAATTATCAAGCAGACATTGTGATCGGTACACGACCCATTGCTGAGATGAGCCATTTTTCCCCCATCAAAAAAAGCCTGCAATATTTGGGCAGTTGGGTTGTCAGATTAGCCAGTGGTACAGATGTCGCTGATGCTCCCAGCGGGTTCCGGGCCATGACTCGAGAGGCTGCCCTGCGTTTACATGTGTTTAATGACTATACCTATACCTTAGAAACTATTATTCAAGCTGGACGCAGTAATATGATGATTAAATCAGTTCCTGTCCGAACAAATGCTGATCTGCGGCCTTCACGATTAGTCAAAAGCATTTTCGGTTATATTCAAAAGTCTATTTTTACTATCTTTCGTATTTTTGCTATCTACAAGCCGCTCCTCTTTTTTAGCACCTTGAGTACGGTCTTTTGGATGCCAGGGCTATTTTTTATGCTCCGCTACCTCTATTTTGTCATGATTGGAGAAGGTAAGGGACACGTTCAATCGGTTATCTTGGGAGCACTTCTCATCACGATAGGATTTCTGCTCCAGGTGGTGGGTATTTTGGCCGATTTAATTGCTACCAACCGCAAGCTATTAGAGAAACTAGATCGACAGTTTCAACAATTAGATTACAATCTCAAAGCTCTACCTCGGTCAGTTGATTCAACCTCTATGGAAAAGTAAGTGAAAGTTGTAGTTGTACTTCATGACCCAACCTCAAGGAGGCATGCACGTCAATTTAACACACTTGAGTAATGTCTTGATTGTTTTGAAATTGAACTAGAGAAATTACAGCAAGATGAAGCTGGATCAGCCTTTCAAGAAGCTCAGGCCTTAGAATCTGAAAAATCTTGATATGGTACCTCGAGGACAATCTTGGATGACCTCAAACCCTTGAGATTCAAAGCTAAGAGATCTACTTTACCGTGGCTTCTTAGCTACCGAACTCTACCTTATAACTCACAAGATGGCTCAAGATCTGCTAAATAATTGATCTGGTCTTGTTGAGTGGGAAATAGCTTAGATAATTTGACTACTTCTATATCAACTGTTCGCTGCCGATCAGCATAGTATCCTGAACCTGTTGAATTATTGTTAATGTTTACTGGATCAAGTTGGAGATTTGTGATTCCGTAGATCTCATTTGTGCTCAATATATCAATAGTGTAGGTGAATTCAAGTTCACGGGTCTGGGAATTATAGGTTGTTGCTTGACTGACAAAATTGATCACGCGACCCGAGGGGTAGTAAGCTATACCTTCTATCACAAGCTGTTCTGTGTCTTGATCCCGAGTAATCTTAAGTAAGCTGTAGCATCCTGAAGAACGATGGATCTTTTTTTCTAGCCAGGTACCGAGCAGATGTTCTTCAAGTAGAGGTTTACCTGCTGAAGGGTTATTGTAACTCTCGTTATTAAATTCATCTTGATGATTTATTTCTGTAGTAGGCTTGTAGATAATCGTTGCCAAAACATAAAAACTTGTAAGCAACAGACCCGCACCAAAAATTGAAGATATGGATTTTACCATTGACTATTCTCGCTATAGCTTAATCTTAACTCTAGTCGATGATAGCAGTTGATTTGAATGTAAAAAACCTCACTAATGATACTAAAACTGCGCTTACTCCCATCATTGCTGATCAAAGACAATACAAAGACTTCAGGCGACCCATTATAGAGATCCTTACTGATCTGGCTACCCCCTACCCAAAGGCCTTATTGAAGGCATTAGCAGGTCATTTAAACAGGTTCCTCTCACCCAACGACTTCACTTACAATTCAACCCATGATCTCACCCACTAATTGCTCCTATGACTCGTTTTCCCCATGACCGATTTGCCAAACAGTTTCTCTCTGATCTCCTCGATCCTCTGGGGACGGTTTAACCGGAGCGCAAGGTTACTGATGAAACAAAGGGATACCTCTCCATAGATGGATCTTATATGGGTATTGTAGTGTAGTACTAGATCTGACTTTAGTGGCTGGTTCAGTCCAATATCAGAAGCATCCACCATGACTGATGATGAAGGCCGTGCTTTTCCTCATGATGTTCAACTGGTGCTCTCATCAGGTAAAAAAATCGGTCTTCAGCTCTCAGGCTCAGAAGAGAACTTCCAAGACATCGCTCAAATGATCAATCAGATACTTGATATTGAAGCCCAAGTGCAACCATCTTTATCAAAACAAGGTTAGATTCGAGAACTGCAACAGATCATCAAACAAATGAAACCAAAAAAGGGAACAGGGTTAGGGATCTGGCTGGGGAGTTTCTTGGCAATCGTGACAGGTGCTCAAGCCCAGACTGAGGTTCAATTACAACAGGCTGTACAAGAGCAGGACTGGCAACAAGCGATTCAACAGATTGATCACATGTCAGAAACCGATCCAACCCCAGACTTAGCAATTGACCAACAACACTTAGCAGCTTTGGCTGAGTCTGGCAGCAACTCTACTGCAAACAGCGAGGTGGCTTTAACGGTCCTTTACCGCTTTTCTATTGAACAAGGCCAGCCTATCCGACTCCTTTCAGGTCAAGATGGGGCTTTATACGGGATCACTAGCCAGAGCCGAGTGTTTCGTCTGACATTGGATGGAGATCTGCAAACTATTTTCACCGCCCCTGCCCACCTCAACCTTAATCACCCTACATCCCCCTCAACCGAAGCCATCTTTTTGCAGGCTGCTGATGGTCATTTTTACGGGGTTGGTACAACGGATCCGTCTGAGAGTCCAAATTGGTTGGGGCATTATGGCAATCGAGATGGGGTGATCTACCGGTTAACCACAGCAGGGGCATTTACCCCGTTGTATCGCACTAACCACATTAGGGAGTGGAAAAACCCCAATCCGCGCCAGCGCATCTTTCCTCCAGTTAGCCTGATGCAAGCTGATGATGGGGCCTTCTACGGCATGACTTCAGGCAATCAAATGTTTCGGTTCCAACCCACCGAGTCTTTAACCCTTTTGCATCAGTTTCAAGATCCAGATGTGATTCAACCTTGGGGATTAGTTCAAACTGATCAGGGAGGCTTCTTGGGGTTACGGATAGGCGACCCTTCTATCAAGACATTCCATTATGGTGATGTGTTTCAGATAACCGGATCAGGCCAGATTCAAGTCAAACATCCCTTTAACGGCGTCATGGGGAGTTATCCGTATGGGTTGATCAAGGCAAGTGATGGTCATTTCTACGGGGTTACCCAGCGAGGAGGATCGGTAGTGATCTATCCCAGAGAAGACTATGCCAGTAGTAATGAGTTCCATCGAGTTGACTGTCCTTGTACCACTGCAGACTGTCTGGAGGCATGCAAAGAGAAAATAAGACAGGAAGTTCCTTATTTAGAGGGGGGAAATCTAGTCTTCTGGGATTGTATCGGCAATCAAGGGTGTGGCACTATCTATCGGCTAACAGCTGAGGGAGAGATCACCCGAATCCACAACTTCAATAGTCAATCAGGGTACTTCCCCATCGGATCTCTGGTCGAAACAGCTAGCGGTGATCTGTACGGCATCACGTCTCAAGGGGGACCTAGCGGTGGGGGCAGCCTGTTCAAGATAACCCCCTCAGGCCAACTGAGTTATGTCCATTTCTTTAATAGTGCGGTGGTGGGAAGCCGTCCTCAAACATCCCTTATTTTAGGACCTGATCAGGCCATTTATGGTAGCACCTCTCAAGGCGGCAGTGTTGCAGGTACTATTTTTAGATTAGAGCCCAAGTAACCCCCAACAGTAACGACTGCACTTAAAGCTAATACCTTGATCCTAATAAAAGGAACTAACCGGGTTGATGATCCTGCCAAGGCAAAGAGTAAGTTGCTTAGGAACCCTGGTATCCCTTCTGGGAATGATGTCGTGATTCCTTCCCCTAGTTGATCCCGCCAAGGGCTGATGCTGTCATTCCTGAAAATACTAGAGATTGGCCTCAGCCGTGATCCATCCCACCCTAGCAAAACACCGTCTTGCCTGAAGCTAACTCTAGATTGCTTTGAAGACTTACGGCTAGCCCCTCTTCTGATCAAGGGCCTCAAAGAGCGGATCTGAACTAGAGTTAGCCTCTATCCTTCCAGGATTTCATCTTTAGTCTCTCGCTTAAGCTGGAGCCTAGGATGGCTGCTGACTTTAAGACTTGGCCACTCAACTTTATGCGTATTCCTCAAGCTGATCCAACTGAACTCAAGAGGATGTCTTTTGCTGTCTAAATCAATATTTTGAGGGTGTGATGGCTTGCTAAGTTACCCTTTTGCGGTAGCGGATTCTGCAACCCAGAATTTGAATATGGATGTTCATGTGGGTAACGAGTAGCCATCGTGTCAGCCAAATTTGCGGGGAGATACGTGTCGTCCGCGCCAGCGTCGTAGCAAAGGCAACACGGATAAGCCGCCCAGAAGGGCCAAAGCCAGGATAAAAGGCCATGGATCTTCACCGTGCAAAGCAGCATCACCCGTCACGCCTAGCCAAGTGTAGAGAATGGTGCCAGGGGCAATACCGAACAAGGTTCCAATAGCATAGGGACCAACCCGGATCGTGGTTAAGCCAAAGAGATAATTCACCAGATTGAAGGGAGAGATAGGGGCAAATCTGACAGAAAGAACCACCCAATAAGGATTGCCAGAAATGGCGCGGTTAAGCCAACAGAGGAGCCGATGTTGTCCAAACCAACGCATCGTCAGATCATGCAACAAATAGCGAGCCACCCAAAAAGCCCCAATAGCTCCACCCGTGGCTCCAATGACAGACCAGAGACTACCCCATCCCAAGCCAAAGACGATTCCACCAGCCAGCGTGAGCACGGTCCCTGGTACCCCGATCACTGTCGCAATGATGTAGACAAGCAGGAATGCAATCACCGCTCGATATCCCATGGCTTCTAGCCAGGCTGCCAAAAAGTCATGGTCAAACAGCAAATGAAGTGGGCTGTAGCAAAGCAACAGAATGAGGCTGATCAGGAACAGGGAGGCCCAAAGGGGCTTATAGGTCCACATAGCAGTAGAGAGTTGAGTAAGTAACAGGCTATCTTGTTCCTATCATGTGCAGATAAGGGAGTGATGAGAAAGATCACTGCTGAAGATCAGGAGCCATTAACTATTTTCAAAGACAACAGCTATTTTCAACCAATCATTCAAATACTCACTTCAACTGTTTAATTCACTCACAATACTAAGGCTGGAACTGGAGATTTCCCTTGCCTGGATTTGTCGAGCTGAGCTAACGACTGCAGCGAGTTCTCTTTTTCAGTAAGATCTTTGAAGCTGTTTTTTTCTGCCAGAGTTCGTTGGCTCAGTTTGAATTTTCGGGTTCATGGTAGAGTTGAGCCATGGCTTAATAGGTCTCTAGCCTGTAAAGAGTGACCCCCTATGAGTACCGATCCTCAAACTGAGTACATTGCTGCTCTGACTGATTTACACCGTGGACTTGATCGTCAAGGGCCAGGAGATTCTGACTTCTCACGCACACTTTTGAGTCATCTGTCTACCTTGCCACCTAAGCCACGAATCGCTGATCTAGGATGCGGCAGTGGTGCTAGTGCTTTGCTGCTGGCCCAACACTATCAAAGCACGGTCAAAGCGGTGGATGCCTCGTCTGTTTTTATCGATGAACTCAAAGATCGTGTGAAACAGCTGGGTCTGGAGCCTCTGATCATTCCCATTCAGGGTGATATGGCAACACTGGATTGGGCCCAGGGATCGATTGATCTGCTTTGGTCAGAGGGCGCGGCTTATAATCTTGGGTTTGGGCAGGCCTTAAGGATCTGGCGGCCACTTCTGGCTAACGGTGGGGTTGCGGTTATATCAGAGATGAGTTGGTTTGCTGATGAGGTACCAGAGCCCGCTCGCACTTATTGGCAAAACGCTTATCCGATGATGGGTAGCGAGGCTGAGAATATCGATCGGGCTAATCGAGCTGGCTTTAAGATTCTGTTTACACAGCGGTTGCCGAGTCAGGCTTGGTGGATCAATTATTATGAACCCCTCCGTAAGCGGATGCCGCAGATCGAAATGACCCCCAGTACTCAGTTAGTGATTCGTGAAACCGAGGCCGAAATGAGCCTGTTTGAAAAGTTCAGTGATACTTATGGTTATACGTTTTATGTTCTGCAAGCAACTTAAAAAAGTGGCATGGGTGGGGTTCAGGGAGTCTCATGTTACCAGGTGATCCCCAGGAGGGTCCTTACGAGCGGATTTTGCAGGCAGGTCGGAAGCTCTTCTTTTCAGAAGGGTTTAGTGCCATTAGTACCCTCCGTCTGGCCAAAGAGGCCGGTGTGTCCAAAACAACGATCTATACTTACTTTGGGGATATGGCTGGTGTGCTCAAGGCGGTTTCTGCCACAGAGAATCAGATCTTTGCTATGGATACAGCTGAAATGCCCATGACAGCTCTAGATTTCAAAGAATGTCTAATTGATTTTGGGGAGCGTCTTCTTCACATGATCAGCGATCCTGCTGTAATTCAATTTGATCATGTCATGCATGAGCAGTCTCGTGATAATCCTGACATTACCGCCACCTACTTTGAAAGTTGTTATGGAGGCACCCAAGCTCATCTGGCGCATCTTCTAGATCATGGGCGTAGCCTGGGCTTTTTAAAGACTGAGATGGCGTCGATGGACTTAGCCGATCACCTCATCTGTTTGTGGGAGGGCCTTGATTACAAACGGGTTCGCCTTGGCCTACAGCCCACCTCTAAGCGTGATCCCCGTGCCTGGAGTACCCAATGTGTGCAAGCGCTTTTGGATCTCTAGCTTGGTAGTCCACTATTAAAGTCTAGTCTCTTGAATCACCAGGACTAGTTGGACGCCTTTCCCCTCAAAATTAAGTGATCGCCCTACAGTAAGGTGATAGGCTCATCAATAGTTGAGGCAATGGTTGAGTTTTATCTGGAGATCTCTATGCGATGGATCTATTTGCTCAAATGTCCTAGTGTTATTTTGCTGATAGCCCTCACCGCCTGTCAGGGATCAACGGTTAACACTTTACAACCCATCCAGCCGCCTCTCACCACAACAGCCCTTGACCTCAATCGTTTAGCAGCTCTGGTACCCGGAGCGGTTCAGTTACGAGTCTCAGGATCTGAACGACCCGATTCCATTCAATGGTATGGCAGAACCTATGTCCCCGTCTCTGATCTGTCAGGATCAAGTCTCTATGTAGCTTTATTTGCTGAGGCTACTCAACCCTTTGATCTAAGCGCGCCGGCTGATCTGCCTGCAGAAACTGAAATCGTAGAGCTACTGTCTGCTACAGATGCACAGCTCATCTATCAAAATGACCCGACTGTAGTTGACTTTGAAGATTTTGTTTTAGTCTTTGCCACCTCCCAGCTCCCTGTAGCTTTACGTCAGGCCCAAAACATTGTTGATCTGGCTCATCAGTTTTTCCCAGGTGGTAACTTCACGGTGGCCAACCTGAATCCAGTGCCTGACAGTACTAACTCTAATTTTGCCGAGCCGAGTTCGGGGATAGCTCCTGATCTAGTTGATGTACTAGCAGTCTATGCAGCCAGTCAGTTACCCGCCCCTTTGCGGACCGAAGCTAACATCATCACCTTAGCTACAGCTGTGGCACCTACTATGTCGATCACAAGCTTAAATAGTGTCCCGGGTGTTAGCCCAAGTCCGATCCCGACCCCTGGTTCTACCGTTGTTAACACCGATCAAGATACCACTACCCCAGGGGATAGTCTTTGCTCATTGAGAGAAGCCATTGAGAGTAGTGATCCAGACAGTTGTGGTCCTGAGCAAGCATTGATCACCTTTGAGGCTAGTCTTGCCGGTCAAACCTTAACCATTAACTCTACACTACTTGTTGATCGCGATGTCGAGATTGAAGGCTTAAGTCCAGGGGGTATTACGATTAGTGGGGGTGATAGTGTGGGAGTCTTTGAGATTAATGCGGGTCGCACCGTAACCCTTGATCAGCTGACTATTACTAGTGGTAGGGCTACGTTTGGAGGTGGGATCGTTAACCAGGGAACCCTGACGGTCAGCACTAGTACTTTCTCAGATAACTCAGCTGATAACGGTGGGGGTGGCGGTATCTACAACCAGGGAACTCTAACGGTGAGTAACAGTACATTCTCGGGTAACTTTGCTTACGGAGGTGGGGGCGGCATCTATAATGATGCAACCTTAACAGTGAGCAGTAGCACTTTCTCAGAGAACTCAGCTGCTGTGGGCGGCGCGATCTTTAACTATGACACCCAGACCGTGAGTAATAGTACGCTTTCCAGTAATTCAGCCTATTTTAGTGGGGGTGGGATCTTTAACCAGGGAACCCAAACGGTGAGCAGTAGTACTTTTTCCAATAATGTAGCTACCTCTTTTACAGGTGGCGGCATCTTGAACAATGGCACCCAGACCATCAGCAATAGTAGCCTCACAGGTAACTCAGCTAGCTTAGGCGGCGGCGGCATCTATAACTACTCTGTTGGAACCCAAACGATCAGCAATAGTACGCTCTCGGGTAACTCGGCTAATGAAGGTGGCGGTGGCATTTTGAACACTGGGACCCAGACCGTGAGTAGTAGCAGTCTTGCCGGTAATTCGGCTAATGTGGGCGGTGGACTTTATAACTATGGAACCCAGACCGTTACGAATTGTAAGCTCGACAGTTAATAGGCTAATTAGTGCTAGAGTATATATTATTATATCAACAAT
>CAYSWV010000088.1:1529-13429 GCA_964434865.1 uncultured bacterium | reverse complement strand
AGATAACAACTCCAAGCAAAAAAGAAATGAGACCCCAACAGCAGCCTTAAATATCCACCAACCAGCGAAGGGTGATCAACGGTGAGGGTGAGTGAGTCCGAACGGAGGTCAAGTTAGCAGGTTCCCAGGTGAAGGCCCGCATCCAGGTGATCAATCCAGTGGTGCGTGAGCGTCCATAAATTCGTACAACTTGAACCGATTGCAGGCCCAGGCGGGCAAAGCCTGTTTGGATAAGGGTCACCACGATGGCTTGAGCGGATGACTCCACAGGATCCAGTAACAGTTGGAGCCTAGATTCCACGCGCCAGACCCTAACCTGAATCCCTTTTTTCTGAAAATCTCGATTTAGAAAGTACGCTAAAGCTTGCGGATCACCTTGTTGAGCCAATAACCACAGATCTGACGGTGGCTTAGGAGTTAACGCTGATTTTGGCGCTACCGCAGTCATGCTAGAGGATGTCCGTTGTCTGACCAGCTCAAAACTACTGGTTAGCTTACCTCCCATTAGCTAAAATGCAAGGGGATGACTCAAGATCAGAGGCTCTAACCCCGCCCCATCTACCAAATAGAGAGACCGCGCATCATCCCCACTGATCAAAGGCGTTAGCATTAACCAAAAAGCACCCATAGGAATGAGGAGCTTGATAGCGGTAGTTGGTTTAGCGGCTAGCCATCCCAAGTAGACCAACCAGAGACTCACGATCAGACTGATCACCATAAACCCAGCATAAACCGGTGGCCTAGCTCTGTCTAAATCTGTTAAAAATCCATCTGGAAATCCCATGTAGTTGCAGAACACGTGGACATCTACCCAGACAATCGCTGCCACTAACAAACAACAACAAGTTGCCACTACAGGTTTGAAAGTATTGTTCAATAGCGATCTCCAGGTTTTGAATTTATATCTAACTCTAGATCAGGTATCCTTCAAAATAGTAGTTATTGTCCTGCTTTGTGCAACAATATCACTATCTTGTGGCAATCTGAAGTCAGCTTTTTATCCCAGCATGCAGGATCACCTACCTATGTCGTTGGCAAAACCCATTGATTCACAACAGATTATTGGACAATATGACGCCACTCCCTATCCTCATATCCCTTTAGAAGCACTACCCCTAGGTTTAGCTTATGTTGACGAGTGGTTTCAGTGTAGTTTAGTCAATGCTTTCTATGTTAGGACCCATCAAGTGATCTCCACTGAAGGAACAACTTTATTAAATGTAGGTTGTGGGTCTGGATGGGAAACTCTGATCATGGCAGAAGCCAACCCAGGTGCTGATCAGATTGTTGGTGTGGATTTATCGTCCAAATCGGTTAAAGTTGCTGAACAACGCTTACAGGCTCATGGCTATACAAACGTTGAGTGTTATGCGCTGGATCTATTAGAAATCGAGCAACTTAATTTGAAATTTGATTTTATTACGTGTCAAGATGTCCTATATTTGTTGGATTCGCAGGTGGATGGCTTAAAAGCGCTACGATCGGTATTAAAGCCAGAGGGCATTATTTGCTCAAGTTTACATTGTTATTATAATCGGCGGCCTTTACTTGAAGCTCAGGAAGTGTTTCGATTGTTAGGTTTGTTTGATCTGCCTCAAGCTGAAGCCTTACAACGAGTCCGTGAGTTTATGTCTAAGCTCAAGCCAAAATTTCAAAAGCGCTTTATGTGGGATCCTAAGCTAACCTCTAATGATCAGTATGTTTTAAATAATCATTTCTTTGCTGGAGATAAGGGCTTTACCATTCCCCAAGTGATGACATTTCTGCGTGAGGCAGGCCTGGGCTTGGTGAGTTTAGTTGATCAACCCACTTGGACCTTAGAGCGACAGTTCACTCGGATCCCTGATTTTGTGCAAGAGAAGCTAGAGACCCTCAGTCAGGTAGAGCTTTGGCATCTAGCAGAACTCTTGAATCCTTCTATGCGATTAATCCAGTTTTGGGCTGAGCATGCTGGATCTTCGCTGGTGTTTCCCTGGACAGAAGCCGACTGGCAACTGGGATCGATTCAATTTAATCCGGTGTTAACCGCTCAACCTGATTTTCAGTCCCAATTTGAACGTCGATTAGCAGCCCAACAACCGTTTGAAATAAGCTGGCTCGGGACGGATACCCATAAATTAAGCATTCCAGCTGATCGATTAGCCTGGCTCTATCCTCTATTTAAAGGTCCTGTACCGGTTAGTGAGATGATGGATCAGGCTGTGGCTTTGGATTCGCAAGCTAATCCTGTAGAGATTCGTGATCAACTGCTGACCTTTTTGCAAGCTCTAGAAGAGTTTTTGGTCATCTTTTTAGTCTTTCCATCAGGTTTAGTAGACTGAATCAGTTGTGAGGATCCGGCTTAAGCTTTAATAGGTAGAGATCACCGTTGGGAGAGGAGTATGCGCCTGAGCCAGATGCTATTGGTCACTTTGCGTGATGATCCAGCTGAAGCTGAATTACCAAGTCACAAGCTATTGGTACGGGCTGGATATATGCGTCGACTGGCACCGGGTGTCTATTCTTATCTCCCTCTGCTGTGGCGGGTGTTGCAGAAGATTTCCGCTATTGTCCGAGCTGAGATGAATCAGATTGGCTCTCAAGAATGTCTGTTTCCCCAACTACAACCCTCAGACATCTGGCAAGAATCAGGACGTTGGGATACCTACACGAAGGCTGAAGGGATCATGTTTGCTTTGACTGATCGCCAGGGCCGAGAGCAAGCCCTAGGACCCACCCATGAAGAAGTGGTGACAACATTGGCCCGTGACCTGATCCGCTCCTACCGACAGCTCCCCCAAACGATCTATCAGATTCAAACTAAGTTTCGAGATGAGATCCGGCCACGGTTTGGTCTGATGCGAGGGCGTGAATTTATTATGAAAGACGCCTATTCATTTCACGTGGATGAGGCCAGCTTGAAGGTCACTTATCAAGACATGTTTCAGGCCTACAATCGGATTTTGACTCGATGTGGGTTGAAGTTTCAAGTAGTTGATGCCGATGCAGGTGCGATCGGAGGCCCTCAAGCAGCTTCACAAGAGTTTATGGTGTTGGCTGATGCCGGTGAGGATGAAGTTCTATTCACAGCAGACGGATCGTATGCCGCTAATGTGGAGAAGGCGGTATCCCTACCTGATGAGGCAGAAGCTTCACCCTACCCTGACTACCAAATTTTAGAAACACCAGGAACTGAGACCATAGCCAAGCTAGCGGCTCACCTCAAGGCCTCACCAACCACTATGGTGAAAAATATCCTCTACCAAGCTTTGTATGACACAGGCATGCGGGTGGCAGTGCTGATCTCCATTCGCGCCGATCAAGATGTTAATGAAGTCAAATTGACCAATGTGCTCACTCGCTGGGCTGCTAACTATGAAGCTTCAAAAGTGTTGAAAGTAGTGATGGCCGACCCAACGATTCAACAAAACTGGCAAGGCGACCCGATCCCAGTCGGTTATATAGGTCCAGACTTACCGGATAGCTGTTTAGGATCTCAGGCCGATTTAGCCCCCTCTATCTTGCGCCTAGTTGACGAAACGGCGGTGTCATTGAAAAACTTTATTACAGGTGCTAACCAACCTGATCAGCATGTGGGCGGGGCTAATTGGGATGTCCACTATCCATTACCTCAAGTAGTTGATATTCGTACAGCCCGAGTGGGAGAGCGATCAGTGGTTGATCCCTCACAATCATTACAAACAGCTCGTGGAATTGAAATTGGCCATATTTTCCAGCTGGGGTTAAAGTTTTCTCAAGCAATGCAGGCAACCTTTACCGATGAAAGTGGCGTGGAACAACCTATCTGGATGGGCTGCTATGGTATTGGGGTATCCCGCCTAGCCCAAGCAGCTATTGAACAAACCCACGACGACAAAGGCATCATCTGGCCCGTGTCCATAGCTCCTTTTCAATGCATTATTGTGGTCCCTAATATGCAAGATGATACCCAGGTCCAGGTAGCCACACAGTTACTGCACAAACTAACTCAAGTTGGCATTGACACCCTCTGGGATGATCGGGACGAACGAGCAGGTGTCAAGTTTAAGGATGCTGAATTAATTGGGATCCCCTATCGTATTACCACAGGTCGAAGCCTTAAAGAGGGTAAAGTTGAAATCATGACTCGAGCAACGGGAGAATCAGTTGAGATCGAGATTGAGCAAGTTGTGACTACTTTACAACAATGGATCACCGAAGCCCTAAAGGTTTAAACATGAGTACAGCTGGCCAGCAGGTTCCAGGGTTTTTGAGAAGGGTAACGTTTGATCTGCTCAAATAGCTTTTTTTTGAGCTGCCGTAAAATGTCGATAAGCATCCAACGAGAGGGGTTGGGATGGAGTTGTTTTCGAAACGATTTGATTCTGTTGAAAAATTCGTTTCACCTTCTGTTGCTCATGAGCGGTCATAAAATCATAAAACTTGCGGGGGGAGGCTGCCTGAGGAGCATCAGCTTGGGCTTGCTTAACCTGGACAGAGCCAAACCAGAACCCCAAATCTTGCTTTACACTGGGCGTAGAGGCTACCGAAGCTGAGGGTTGCACCGGCTCGGGATCTTCGATCAATACGTGATGACTCCAATTCAAACCTTGAAACAGTGAGGCCCAAAACCCCCGTTTTTTAGTAGATCGGGGTTGACGTCTAGGCGCTTGCATAAGTTGTACCCCGTGAATAGCGACTTGAATGCCCATGATTACCTCCTAAGTAGTGATTGAGGGATCAGTGAAATGATCATCTGGCTCTTTGAACCAAGTATTCCAAACCAGGTATTCCAAACCAGGTATTACCTGCCTAAGGGAATGAATTCAACTCATTAAATTAAGTCTATTCATTTTTTGTAATTCACTATATCGTGTGAGCTATAGTTAAAGTTAGCCGGATAAAATGAGCCTGTCAACCCGATCACTAACTTTTTTCTGTTGATTTTTAGGAGGCCTCCTGCTTGTAGCCACCTCTACAATTTATGCAGGTGCTCTTCAATATCATTATCATCAGAAACAGTGGCTTTTTAATAACTAGCCATGAGTAGCTCAACACTATCCAGAGACATACAGTAGGATGATGAGTGAAACAGAGACTGGCAGAATCACTATGACCGTACACTCTGACTCAGACCAATTCACGTCCGAGTTTGATGCCACTTTACCCCGGATCAGCCTCTTAACCATGCTGCGATTAGGCCTATTTCAGATGGGCTTAGGGATGATGTCTCTGCTGACCCTGGGAGTATTGAACCGGATCATGATTGACGAACTGAAGGTTTTACCCTGGGTTGCAGCTGGTTCAATCGCAATGCATCAATTTGTCAGTCCAGCTCGAATCTGGTTTGGTCAGCGTTCCGATAGCAAACCACTCTGGGGCCTGCATCGCACTGGCTATGTTTGGATGGGGGCGGCTTTATTCACTAGTTTGTCGTTTATTGCTTTGCAAGTGATCTGGCAACTGGGAGGTCAACTTCAAGCCACGGGATGGGGGCTAGCTACCTATGGGTGGGCCAGTGTCTTAGCTTTTGTCTTTGCTTTGTATGGGTTAGCGTTGAGTGCTAGTTCAACCCCCTTTGCGGCTCTGTTAGTGGATATTTCAGATGAAGATAATCGTTCAAAATTAATCAGCGTTGTCTGGTCTATGTTGATGATCGGGATTGTGGTGGGAGCGATTGTGAGTTCTAGCTTATTACCTAATCCTGAAGATGAGATCACCTTGAGCCTAGCTCAGCTACAGTCCACCGTGACGCCTGTTTTTATCATTGTGCCAGTTGTTGTCTTGGTGTTGGCTCTGGTGGCCACTGTGGGAGTTGAAAAGCAGTATTCTCGCTATGCCACACGGTCATCCATAGTTGGCCGAGAAGATCAAATGACTTTGGGGCGATCTCTTCAGGTTTTGACCGCAAGTCGGCAAACGGGCATTTTTTTCAGCTTTCTCCTGATTCTGACTCTAAGCCTCTTTATGCAAGATGCTGTTCTAGAACCCTATGGGGGTGAAGTTTTTGGGTTATCTATTGCAGAAACAACCCAGTTAAATGCTTTCTTTGGTATTGGAACCTTGGTGGGCATTGGATCAACTGGCTTTTTACTCTTACCCAAAGTTGGCAAAGAAACCACGACCAAAATCGGCTGCATCACGGTGGCGGCCTGTCTGGGTTTATTTATCCTGTCGGGCATGGTTGAAGATGCTGGGCTGTTGCGAGGCAGTTTGCTAGGGTTTGGCCTGGGTTCAGGTGTGATCACAGCAGGGGCGACTAGTTTAATGTTAGATCTAACTATTGCTGAAACAGCTGGAACTTTTATTGGGGCTTGGGGGCTATCTCAAGCTATGGCCCGAGGCTTGGCTACCTTATTGGGCGGCGCTGTTTTGAATATTGGCAAGGCCCATTTTACAACACCCTTGATCGGCTATGCGATGGTGTTTGGATTACAGGCACTAGGGATGCTGCTTGCGGTCGTGGTGCTCGGGCGTGTGAATATTAAAGAATTCCAAACCAATGCCAAAGAGACCGTAACTACAGTATTAACAGGCGACCTGGATGGTTAGACTTCCACAGCTTTAGCGATCTCATCAAATTGATAATTGTCAGCTAAAGACCGGAGTCGGGTGGCGAGGCTGGCTTGATCTGTGGGTATATCACGGATGAGTTGTAGGACCTTTTTACCCTTAAGTTGTCTTGCAGCCTGATAAAGTTCAGCCTTCCATTCTGGTGGCATATCCTTCAAGTTATGGGATGATAGGGGTGCTTTTTCTTGAGAGCTACCAAGGTATTCAAATGAACTCGTCAGGGTCTCAGTGACAGGTTGACGAATCAACTCAACCCCCAGATGCTGGACAATTTTCTCCCATAGATCGGCTTCTTGAAACGGTTTAATCATGAAATCATCAAACCCAGAGGCTAGGGTAATGTCTCGCTCACCGTTAAAAGCACTGGCTGTTAAGGCAATGATAATAGGATTTGATCTGGGATACTGACTCGTGTCCCCAGTTTGTCCTCTCTGGGTTATGGCTGATCGAATCCAACGTGTGGCCTCATACCCATCCACCTCAGGCATCCGTAGATCCATCCAGATCAAATGAGGATACCAAGCTTGCCAGATATCAATTGCTGCTTGGCCATTGTGAGCCTGTTGAACGGTAAACCCTACTGATGTTAATAAATCGAGTAGTAGAAGCCGATTGTCGGGCTCATCATCAACAACTAAGATGCGGTAATCAGGTTGATCAGGGGCTAACCCCACCACTTTGTCTTGAGCAGGTTTATCCAGTACTACGGGCTCAGCCGGTAGATAAACAGGAATAATGAACTGAAAACAAGTCCCCACTCCCACATGACTACTGGCAGTAATGGTGCCGCCCATGAGTTTAATAAATTTATTCGTGATCGAGAGACCTAACCCTGTCCCTTGTTTCAGATTCCGTCCAGTCGATGTCTGTTCAAAGGGAAGAAACAATCGATTGAGTTCAGCAGGGGGTATACCTGGCCCCGTATCTTCGACATCCACATGTAGGTTATGTTGATGGGGCTGTAGGGTATCCAACCTAACTCGTAAGGTAATAGAACCTGCTTCAGTAAATTTAACAGCATTGCCAATCAGATTGATCAGGACTTGTCGTAGTTTGCCTTCATCCGCAAAAATATACTGCGGCACCCGATCCGCATCTAGAATCCATTCTAAGCCCTTGTTTTGAATTTTGAGACCAAACATCTCTTGAATATCTTTTAGAGTGCTGTGAAGATCGAAATAAGCTTCTGAAAGAGCCGCCTGACCCGCTTCAATTTTTGCCATTTCTAAAATATTGTTGATTAGCGATAGCAAATGTTCGCCATTACGGTTGATGATATGCAAACGCTGCTCCTGTTCTGATGTGAGCTTGGGATCTTTACACAAGATTTGGGCAAACCCCAGAATGCTATTTAAAGGAGTCCGAAGCTCATGACTCATATTGGCTAAAAATTCCGATTTAGCCCGGTTGGCCCTTTCAGCTTTCTCTTTGGCCGTTTGCAATTCTGCTTGTGTATCCTCTAGCCTGAGTAAAGTTGCTCGTAACTCCTGATTACTTTGTTCTAACGTTCTTTGACTTCTGGATAGAGAAGCGGTTCGTTCCACTACTTTTTGCTCAAGGGCTTGATTGGCAGTCTCCAGAGCTTGTTCGGCTTGCTTGCGAGCCCCAACATCACGAACCATGATCAACACTTCATCGTCGGCCAGAACCATAATTCGGACTTCTTCGTAGCGAAGTTGAGCATTGATTTCAATTTGATGCTCGTAGATCTGTAATTTACCGGTACTTAATGCTTGTTCAATGTATTGCAAGCGCAAATCTGCTAGATCAGAGGGTAAAGATTCCTGAACAGTATGTCCAGCTTTAAATCGTTGAGATCCATAGATATTTTGGAGATGATCACAACCAATAATCTCCAAGTACCTGCCTTCACCGTTAGCCCGAATCAATAGATCGGGAATCGTTTCAATAATGGCTCGATTGGTGGCCTCACTTTGTTGAAAAGCGTCAAATGATTTTTTAAGCTGACCTGCCATTTTATTAAACGATCCAGCCAGAATATCAATTTCATCAATCGGACTTGGATCCACACACTGATCAAGCTCACCCTGAGCCATTTTGTCAGAGGCCTGAGCAATACTCACAATGTAAGTGGTGATCCAACGAGAGGTGAAGATACCTGAGAGTGTCGCTATAGCCAAGGCTACCATGCACAAAGCAATCGTATTGCGAGTATTGGCATCTATTTGGGCTGTGAAGTCAGTTTTAGGCAAGACAACGACCATGAGCCAATCTAATCCCTGAGCATCTTGAATCGGGGTTACTTGTAAGAAATGAGGTGTACCTTTCAAACTAAAGATAAACCTTTCACCCAAATGGATCTCTGCTAAGCTATCAAACTGAGACAGTAAGTGGAGAGTTGCTTCTCGGATCAAGGGGTTGCTACTTTGCAGGGCCGCTAGTCGAGTTTCCTCATTTCCAGTTTTTAAGAATGGAGGTTCTGTCGTTGAACTCGCAACAATATCGCCGGATCGTTCTATGATAAAAACTTGTCCAGAGTCACTCACACTAAGCTGCCTCAAGAAATGACTAATATCTGAAAGGGTCAGATCGGCAGCCAGCACACCTAAGAGCGAATCAGACTCATCATAAACAGGAACAGCTTGAGTAATGCCCAGTTGTGGAGAGGCTGCAAACACGTAGATGGAAGACCAGATGGCTTGTCTAGCTTCAACTGCTGCTTGATACCAAGGTCGCAACCGTGAATCATACTGTTTGGTCTCGATGAGTCTTAGCCTTTCCCCATCTGGATTCAGTTGAAACGTTTCCCGATAAGGTCGTGTGAAGACATCTCCAATCATCATCTTGGTTATGCCATTAGTCTCTTTCCAAACGCCCACAAAGTCACCATTGGGAATACCAAAATAAATGAAGGGGACAGCATCAGTGATTTGGACTTGTTCCCAAAAAAACTGAGCCATAGCATCATAATCGGTCAGATTAAAATGGCCTGTGCGAATGGCTGCTGCATTAATTTGTAAAAACTGGTACGGAATTTCACCGAAGTTGGTTAGGTGTTCCTCCACCCGAGCAGTTACTTCATCACTGAGCTGGGTAACCAATTCGTTTACAGATTGTTGTCCATTACGAAAGGAAAGCCATCCTGTCAACCCCACTGCAGCTACGATCTGGATGACAAAGGATGCTACTAGAGTCGAGCGGAGACTGAATTTTGAGGTGGTGGATCGATTGAGGGTCATGTCTGTGGCAACCAGTAGCAAACCAGGTGGATCTCAAAGATTGGGGCCAGTGATATTGTACAAAATCATCATACTCTGATCTAAGAGTGACTCTGATCTAAAAGGGATAAGGATCATTTTCGTCTATAAAATCTTCAGTCGGGACATAACTTTACAACACAATCAAACAAACAGTTATCGAAATGTAAACAGATGGTTTTCTATAGATTTGTTGAGCTGACCCTATTCACTTTGTCTATTCACATTGGTCATTTCTGAGCGCCGTTAAAATGATAAAAATGGACTGTAGTTAAACTCAACGCACTAACAATTAAAATAGATTTTTGACATCTGAAGTTTTGTCTCTCATGGTCAAACGTATGCCATCAAGATCACTATTAATTGGACTACCTAATCATCATTTCTTAGAGAGCTCTACTGATCCGCTTAGCAGTAGATCAGTTAGCTGATTGAGCACGTCAAGCTCGGCCTCACCACAGTTCAATAAAATCATCTTAATTGCTTCAATTTGAGCATATGAAAGGCATTGCGTTTGTTTGACCTCATCATATATTGCTTGGATTTTTGTTTCCATTTGATTAGCCTAAACTTGATTTCACTATCAGTATGACGGATGAGGATAGTGAATGAAATCCTGAAAGATTCAGGTTTGTTCAGGTAACTATTCAGATTAATTCAGGTTATAGATATCGCCAGCGCAGATAAGGATAAGATGACTCTTGTTAGACACTAAGATCAAGTGGTTAACGGTTAACCCAATCATAGTTATCATGGTAGTTGGGCATCCCAGACAAACGTCACAGCAAGGGATGCTTAATAAGGGATGCTTAATCCTAGACTAGGAGAACACATTGTCTAATGGGTCTAATATGCCTGAAGCTGAAGTCCTGCTAGAGTTTGCTGAAGACATGACTTACACTAGCAAAGGTGTTAATCTCAGTGACTTACAACGGACCATTCTCTTGACCTCATTGCAAGGGAACCGGACCACCTATGATCAACTAGCTGAAGATTGTGGTTATTCTAGCAAGTATATTAAGCAAGACATCGCTCCCAAGTTATGGCAACTGCTCTCAGAGATCCTAGAGCAAAAAATTACTAAAACAAATGTTAGATCGGCTTTAGAGAGGGAAATGCGTAAGCAACCCACTCCTCAACCGAATCCGATTCCAGCCATGGTCCCTGAGCCGTCCGATATTATGGAGATCACTGCTGATATCACTGAATCCCCAAAACAAAAAGGGAATATCTTACTGGTGGATGATCAACCCAATAACTTACGGTTGTTGTCTGATCTATTAGAAGAACAGGGGTATAGTGTTCAGCAAGCTATCAATGGTAACGTGGCTCTCCAAGCTGCGGCCATCGCTCCACCTGATCTGATCTTGTTAGACATTCATATGCCAGATGTTGATGGGTTTTCGGTATGCCAAAGCTTAAAGGCGGATCCTAAGACTCATCACATTCCTGTTATTTTTGTCAGCGCTCTGGATGAGACCTGGGATAAAGTTAAAGCCTTTTCGGTAGGTGCGGTAGACTACATCACGAAGCCATTCAAGTTAGTTGAAGTCTTAGCTCGAGTCAAGAACCAACTAGAGATGCAGAGACTACAGCAAAAGCTCAGAACTCAAAATGCTCAACTACAACAGGCTCTTCAAGAGTTGCAGCGGTTAGCCGCTATTGATCCAGTCACGCAAGTTGCCAGTCGACATCGATTTAATGACTATATCCAGGTGTCTTGGGATCAAGGATCAACGGCTACTATGCCACTTTCATTAGTCATGTGTAGAGTCAGTGGCTTGGAGCAACTCAACGAAAACCATGGCCGCCAAGCTGGTGATCAGTGTCTTTATCGTATTGGCCAACTGTTACAAAGTGGGACTCGCCCTCAAGATCTGGTCTGTCGATATGCCGGCGTGACTCTGGCTGTGATACTGCCCAACTTAGAGCGGGAACAAGTGCAGACCCGATTTGATCAAGTTTTACAGGATTTCAGACTGCTAGATTTGAATCTCCCTGTTTTGAAGATGAGTATTGGAGCTTCAACCGTGATTCCTCAGTCAGACTCTCAGGTTCAAGTCCTAATCGAAAAATGTGATCAAGCTCTGCAACAAGCCAAGGAAGACTCTCATGATTCTCTAGTTATCTTGTGATGATTTTCCTGTTGAC
>CAYSWV010000088.1:0-1429 GCA_964434865.1 uncultured bacterium | reverse complement strand
AAGCTGTCTGTCGATAATAAAGTATTGATAAGTTCCAGTTGGAGATTGTTTCGACGATAAACTTCCATGGTCTGAAGTTGCCAATTAACAATCCAATACTCTTGAACGCCGTAGAGGGAGTAAAGTTTCCGTTTATACTCTTTGTCGCGTTGTTCATTCTGATCGCCAGGCGAGAGGATTTCTACTATCAGCTCTGGGGTGACCGTTAGATGTCCAGCTTCATCAATCCCAGTCGCTAGACGTTCTTGACTAATCCAAACTACATCTGGAATGACAGCATCTGTGGGGGAGAATATGACACCTGGTGTCTGGAACGCTCTGCCCAAACCCGTTTTTTCAGACCAGATGTCTAGCCGAGCCTGTATCTTACCTGCTGCACTTTGATGGCGAAGGTGGGGAGCACGGGTCACGAATAATTCTCCATGGATGATTTCATAACGTTTCCAGCCACCGTCATCGGGCATAACGTCGAGATCACGCACGGTCCAATGGATGGGGTTAGTCACCATGGGAGTCACACCAGGATTTAGCTTTAGTATAACGACTGTGGAACCATAATAAAGTTGGTCAATTTTAGAGCCTGAAACCCTTATTGCACCATTGTCAGGGCACTGGCCGAAAACATAAAGTTGGTCAATTTTGGGGCTAACTTAAAATCAAAACAATTTTAGGAGTACATGATGAAACTACTTATCCTGGCAGTATTGTTTCTATACTTCATTCTTACCAGTTGCAGCACGTTAAAAACCAATCAATTAATACGTTCTTATGAAATTACGTTAGCTGGTTTGTCTCCTATGGGGTTTAATCCGAAGCTGAAAATCACCCTGGTTAGCTCTAAGTTTAATGGCTTCAAGGCGCCTAGATTGGCAACGGTCCCGCAAATCTGCCCTTGAGAGATCCAGGCCGTATCACCCCAATCTTGTAGATGTCCCATATAGCTGATGGAGGCTTGGGATGGAATAGCTAGCATTGTAAATTTAACTATAGTGTAATTCTACAACGACAGCTTCAACTATCAGAGGGTAAGGTTGGACGAGTCTGATAAGGTAGGGGAATATATTGAACTGTTGGGCGTCCAGTCATGGGTTGAGGATACAGATCCATCAGGGCATAGATTTCTTTTGGTAAACCAGCTTGAATGGGTAAACCCAGATCAGCAGCTTCTTCAACAGCTATAGGATAGTCATGAGTGATTTGGCCAGTGGTCAGACGTTCAATAATCCGTTCAATATTTTCTTTGTCAATCTTCGGTTGAGGGATCGTGTCTTGAAGTAATGTACGTACAAAAGCCTGGACTTGAGCCATCGCTTTTCTAGCAACATCTGCTGTGATCAGGGTCTGATCATCAATTTTTTCAATAGGTTTATCGGCCAAAACTTTGAGTACACTGGCGGCAGCGACATTGCCCAATTGCGGATCAACAGGA
>CAYSWV010000087.1:7105-13664 GCA_964434865.1 uncultured bacterium | reverse complement strand
ATTTATGCCTGCTCCTTTTCCTTCAAGGATTGGGGCAGAACTTGCGACTGTTCAGATTGTTGTAGATCGGATGAACTGGGCCGTCGCTCTAGCAACAGCTTTATCCATAAAACAAGTCGGCGCATCCTGAAGAGACAACTCCAACCAGCTCTTCGGATCAGTTAAGTCTAAAGTATGTTCCAGATCTGACGTAAACCGATACACCTTACGTTGATACACCTTAGCGGCTAACCCAGGAGTCCGGTTGATCTGGAAGTGCCGTCCATACTCTGCCAAAGCAACATCCTTCTCCTGGGCTAAATAGAGCGTCGGCTCACCCGCAACATTCCAGCGATTCTCGGTACTCTTACTGCAGTAACTGAGATCATAGATGTTGTAAGTTTTGCCAGGTGTGTCTGGAATATGGCGAACCGCGTACCCTGACCAAGACTTGATCAAAGACTGCAGGACCATCCTCAGAAACCCGTTCCCTCAAAATCAGCAGCCAAAGCAGCAATCACAAGATCAAACTCTCCCCATCGAAGGAGATCCATACCAGACCGACCTCCAAAAACAGGCAAAGGTGTAGAAAGGAACTCATTCAACCCTTCTGGTGTATAAACCATAGATCCAAGGTCAACAATCTCTTTCAACTTAGCAACCTTGCGTAGCATCTCCTCACTAGGCCGCCGTTCACCCCGCTCCCACCGACTTACCGTCTTGGGACTAATCTGTAAGAGTGCTCCCATCCGTTCTTGAGACAAAGCTAGCCCTTGACGCACTGCAACCGGATCCAAGGTAGCAGACTCAGATGGACGAACAAAATCGAGTATTGGAGACATTGGATCTCACCATGCACAGGATCATCTAGGATCTCAAGCTTAGTTTATGGTTCCGACATTTGACCAGACCACCCTACTGGATCCTTAGGATCAACAAATGTAATTCTCAGTCATCCTTCTCTAATTTTCATGGCTTCAACTTGACCACTCTCCCCAACCAATCCTGAATAGTTTGAACGTAGTTCTTTGCCGCATCCACAGCCTGTCTCCCATCAATTATCAGTGTTCGTTCACTCAATACAGGTCGCTCTACTTGCATGTCAATCTCCCAGCAATGCTCGAATAGCCTTCAAAGCTACTCTCCGATGACCATTACTGATCTTCGCAAACCAATAGTGTGACTCTTCACTGCTCATAGCCGAGATCCCAGCCGCAATATTTTTAATCCGCTCAGGTTTTGACAACGGTTGAAGAGTCTGAAAGAGCAACGCTAAAGACACCCCAGAATCTTCATTCAACACATAGAGAGATTGCCGATTATAACTGAGTGTCTTAGGAGCATAACCATTTGTTTTTAAACAAGCATAAACTATCTGCCTAGCCAACACCAAAGCCGTCCCTTTCAATTTCCCAATCGTTTAGCCGCCATCGTTTCTTTTCTCCAGCCCGCTTATAGGCACACTGATACAACTCCAGAGCAAAATCATTATTACCAGTCGGTACCATCCTTAACTGAAACTCTTGCATCAGTACACCACCCTAGCCATCACGAGTAACCGTTCCACCGGATTGCGACCCAGCGCTTGTTGAATCGTAGCAACTTCAGATCCAGTTGGGCCACAGCAGCATCAAACTGAAATATTAACTTTAGTCTGACTTCAGCTTGAACCCATCACTCCAAGCAAACCCTGATCACCAACTATATCCTGGATGAAATTTATACCTTATTACTGCTTCATTTATACCTTACTTCAGATCTGCAATCAACTGATTCAACCCATTTGGTTAAACAAAAGAGCCCCAACGGGGCTCCTTCAAATTTAATCAGGGTTTCAACATTACCTGAAGTTTAGGCCAGTTTGGGGATGCCGCCCTTTTCAGGGATCTGAGTATACTCGGCCACAACAGCACGGAATTCGTCACCATCTAGAGTTTCTCGTTCCACCAGAGTGTCAGATAAGCGATCCATGAGTTCCCGATGTTCAGTCAAAATGGACTTTGCCTTCTGGTAAGCTTGAGCCAAAATCTCACGCACTTCCCGATCAATTTGAGCTGCAATATCATCAGAATACTCGGAGCGGTTAGTCCAACCTCCGCCCAAAAAGACTTCGTTGTTGGGGGAATCTAGCATCAGAGGCCCTAAGGTTGACATACCAAAACGAGTAACCATTTGTCGGACTAAGTTAGTGTTCTGTTGCAGATCGTTGCTCGCTCCCGTTGTGGTTTCAGCATAGCCAAAAACAATCTCTTCAGCCGCTCGACCCCCAAAGCCAACTACTACTCGGTCGACTAGCCAAGCACGGCTGTACAGTCCACTATCAATTTGTTCTTCATTGGGCAGAGCTTGGGAAAAACCACCCGCTCCATTCGATCGGGGAATAATTGTCACCTTGTTTAGAGGATCAGAATGTTCTAGCAAGGTCATGAGTAAGGCATGTCCAACCTCATGATAGGCAATTAGGCGCTTGCTCCGACCATCTAGTAAGGGAGGCTTGGTCAACCCAATGGTGATTCGATCAATGGCATCATCAATGTCTTGGTTAGTCACGGCCATCCGTTGTCGGCGTGCTGCTAAAATAGCGGCTTCATTGAGTAAGTTAGCCAGATCAGCTCCAGCAAATCCCGGTGTCCGACGAGCAATGGCTTCCAAATTCACTTCATCTGAGAGCTTTTTGTCACGAGCATGCACGCGTAGAATCTCGTAACGACCTTTGAAACTAGGTCGATCAACCGTAACTTGGCGATCAAACCGACCGGGACGGAGTAGGGCTGCATCTAACACATCGGGTCTATTGGTTGCAGCAATAATAATGATGCCGGTATTGCCTTCAAAGCCATCCATTTCTGTTAACAGTTGGTTTAGGGTTTGCTCCCGCTCATCATTACCGCCCCCAATACCAGCGCCCCGTTGGCGACCCACCGCATCAATCTCATCAATAAAGATGATACAAGGGGCATTTTCTTTAGCCTTTTTAAACAGATCTCGGACCCGAGAAGCCCCAACCCCTACAAACATCTCCACAAATTCTGAGCCAGAGATCGAAAAGAAGGGGACCCCAGCCTCACCAGCAATGGCCTTAGCCAAAAGTGTTTTACCTGTGCCTGGAGGGCCTACTAACAGCACACCCTTGGGGATCTTGGCGCCTACAGCTGTAAATCGCTCAGGCTTTTTCAGGAAGGTAACCACTTCTTGTAGCTCTTCCTTTGCCTCTTCAATCCCAGCCACATCATCAAACTTGATGCCCGTTTTAGCTTCCATCTGGAACCGAGCTCTAGATTTGCCAAAGTTCATGGCTTGGCCCGGTCCCCCTGCACCGCTGCTGGCTCGCCGTAAAAAGAAAAATAACCCCACTAGTAACAAAATAGGAATGATCAGATTACCCACAAAGCCCCAGATCGCAGCTGTATTCTGAGTCGGGACTACTTCCACATCAATACCTCGCTGCGTTAAGGTATCGACTAGAGCCGGAACACTGCTGGGAATCAACTGCACTTGATACTTAGCTTTGCCGGTCTCAGGATCATCTGCTGTTACCTCAGCCACCATATTGTTGTCTGTGAGGCGAACATCAATCACTTTGCCACTCTCGATATATTGCAGAAAGCGACTGTAATCCATCCGAGAGCCAGTGGCCGCAAAGGCAGGGGCTGACGCACACCACAAGCACAGGCCTAGGACCATCACCATGAGGAGGCGAGGTAAGTGAAATCGCTGAGTTTGTCTGGGTTTATCCATAGCTTTGAGAAAACTCGTATGTTAACAGAAATACTTTACTAAACTTAACTTGTTGAGGCTCGATCCCACAAGAGTTGGATCGAGACTAACCAAAGCCAACCTCTATTTGGCTCGTTGCATCCCTGCTCGAGTCGGATTGAAATCTGGGTCAAAGTAGGTTTGTCGATCATAAATAGCGCCCTTGAGAAGGGTACCTTTCAGCTGGGTTGAATCTAAATTGGTTCCTCTGAGATTAGCGCCTTGCAGATTAGCTTCACTTAGATCAGCAGCTGTGAGATTAGCCTCGCTGAGATCGGCTTGCTTCAAATTAGCTCCCTTCAAATCAGCACCACTCAAATAGCTACGATTCAGGTTAGCCATGTTCAGATTAGCACCTGTTAACAGCGCTCGACTCAGATTGCTATCTCTAAGATCGGCTTCACTGAGATAGGCATGGCTGAGATTGATTTCCTTCAGATAAGCTTCTCTCAAATCGACTCGGCTCAGATCAACATCAGTGACCACAGCTCTAGCTAGATCAATTCCCCTTAGGTTAGAGGCACTGAGATGAGACCCACGTAGATCGGCAGCACTCAGATCAGCTTCGCTTAAATTGACCCCGCCTAGATAAGTTCCCCGTAGATCAGCCTGGCTTAGATTAATCCCGCGTAAACTCGCTTGTCTCAGATTGACGCCTCTAAGACTCAAGCCATTGAAGTCTCGCTCGTGAGCTGCATATCGTTCTAAGAGTTCGCTAGCACTCTTGAGTTCAGTCATAGTGAGGGTTCGGTGGTAACTATCTAAGCAGCAGTCACAAAGCTTAACAAAGTAAAGGCTTTGCCTGAGGACAGATATATTTGCCTAAATACAGTTGATTGCCGGTATCGTTCCATTCCACGTAATCAAAAATTTGAGTCAAGATAAAAGTGCCGCGGCCACACTCATCCGTATCACAAAGGTCACCCGCTCGAGCTCGAGATACCTGCACCTGCGTACAAAACCCACCACCCTGATCTCGAATTAACCATTGATAGATGGGGGAGGAGCTAGCATACTCAACAATCACATATTTATCGGGATCGAGTTGATTACCGTGTTGCACAGCATTAATCAGAGCTTCCTGGAGACCCAACCGAATGTCAGCTTGCCAAAGAGAAGGAACATGAGCAATAAGCTGATCAAGAACAGGCTGGGTATAGAGCGTTGAGGGAAAACTAAGGGTGCTCCAGGTGCAAGTTGTAGGTCTCAGCGATAAAGCAATCACAGCTTGACCCTATCCATAGATCTAAGTGAGCTTTCATCATTCTAGCGAATGAGATGACTCTGAATCTAGGCCACTAGTAAAATCTAGGGTACCTAGCAAAAGAGAGTTGGCGAGCCATTTGGTTTGATGAGTAATATAGAGTATGAATTGATTAGATGCCTGGCATCGTCGATTGATCAAAGATTAATGATTGATCAAAGATTGATGATTGATTCGTTACTTTAACGTCGTTAGAGAGGATAGCTTGAGCCAAAATCGTTCGTTTGACCGTGGCAATCGTAAGCCAAGAGGCGACATGCCCAATATCAATGAGCGGATCCGATTTCCGAAGATTCGATTAATTGATACAGATGGCAGTCAGGTTGGCATTGTCAGTCGCAATGAAGCCTTGAAAATGGCCGAAGAAAAAGAACTCGATCTGGTCTTAGTCAGTGAAAAAGCAGATCCCCCTGTCTGCCGAATTATGGACTATGGGAAGTTCAAGTTTGAGCAAGAAAAGAAAGCCCGCGAAGCCCGTAAGAAACAGCATACTGCTGAAGTCAAAGAAGTCAAGATGCGTTACAACATCGGGGAACATGACTATAACGTCCGCCTTAAGAGTGCTCAGCAGTTTGTGTCTGATGGCGATAAGGTTAAAGCTACGGTGATGTTTCGAGGCCGTGAAATTCAACATACGAACTTGGCTGAAGATCTCTTGATGCGCCTGGCTAAAGATTTAGAGGCGGTGGCTGAACTCCAACAAGCCCCGAAAAAAGAGGGTCGTAATATGACCATGATCTTGACTCCTAAACGTTTGGCTGGTAAAGGAGCCGACTGAAGGTTGTCAGGGTTCTGTTGATGCTTGAGAGCCAACCTTTGCTCTACTGCCCAATCTGAGATGGGTTAATTGTTTATGTCACTTACTCTAGGAGATCTGGCTCCAGATTTCACATTGCTAGATTCAGAGGGTAACTCGATCAGCCTTAGCCAGTACCGGGGCCAGCGAGTTGTCCTCTATTTTTATCCTCGAGACAATACATCGGGTTGCACCAAAGAGGCGATCGGATTTCGAGAGAATTACGCTCAGTATCAGGCCCATCAAATAATTGTGCTCGGGGTTAGCACTGATTCTGTGCGATCTCACCAAAAATTTACGACCAAGCTAGACTTACCCTTTCCGTTACTAGCTGATGAAGAGGCAAGGGTTTGTAAAGCGTATGGGGTCTATGGTCCGAAAAAAATGATGGGCCGAGAGTACCAAGGCATTACACGAACAACTTTTGTAATTGCTCCAGATGGCACGATTGAGCAGATCTATAAAAAAGTTAAAGTTGAAACCCATGCCCAGGAGTTGCTATCCCAGTTGGCCACTTCTGGATAGGCTCTAGATTCAGCGGTTTCTGGTCCTCAGCCAATTGCTTTGATCCAAGACTGTGTTTACAAGTCCTTCAGGCATGATAAAGGTAGGCAAATCTTGGTATTGAGTATTTAGGGTCTAATTTAAGCAACGTTAGCTCGTCTCTGGCCGGAGAATCGACGGTTTTCATCTAAGATCTCTCCTAATGAAGCTACTGTTTGAGTTGAAGTGGCTTGCACTTGGCGCTCGTTAAATTCAATTTC
>CAYSWV010000087.1:0-7005 GCA_964434865.1 uncultured bacterium | reverse complement strand
TTGGCGCTCGTTAAATTCAATTTCGCTACCAGCCCGACGACGGTTAGAGTCAACTAGATCATTTAAAACACTAGCAGAGGCAAACGGAGCTGTAGATCCCAGGACAAGAGCAGTAGTCAGTAGTGCAGTTCCGAAGCGATTCATGGTGGATCTCCTTGAAGATGGGGGTGAGACGTCATTGATTTCTCTCAACTGTCCTCATCAAACCAGGTATCTCTGAGAAGCCTAGAATGCTAATCTAAGAGATCCGTTAGCTAGTTTCAATCAGGATCTCAGATTGGCCGATGAGTGTATGACCTAGAATGCTCGATGCTCTCACCCCACTGGTTGATCTGGTCGTTTACTTGCTGAGGACCACTGACTTCTATTCCTGTCAATGAGCTACCGAGTGGCTGATGCCCGGACTTTTTGCACAGCAGGTAGTAGAAGTCCGACTAGAACAGCTATTTCTGCAGGCTCACTTTCCACGTCCCATTTTTGGGGCATCTGTCCAGCAACAATGGTATCTAGCAGATCATCAGTGAGATCCACAGCTTGAGGGTGCTCACTAGTTATAGAATCAAGATTGAATGGCATTGGGTGATCGCCTGAGTGAATTAGAATAGTCTGTGCTTTTATCAGAGAGAATCAGAAGACTTATGCAACGGCTGTTCTTTATAGAATGAATAGCTGATGATCTGAGTTAGTTTAGATTGAGCTTCGTGACAGATATCTGTATAGACCTCGGGAGGACCTATTTCGTGTCTCCAGGATCTAGGGTGAACTTTGCTAAATCTGCTAGCACCTCAGCATTGGGAAAGTCTTGCACTCGATAGCGGATCGGATAAAGTTCAGTGGCTTCCATAAGATGACCAACCCTCTCTTGTACCTGTTGCCAAGGGATCGGACCTAGCATTGTTTCTGTGTCACCTTGATAGAAAACGATCCCATCGGTTTGGGGTAGCAAGGTATTAACACCTTGAGACCAGGTGCAGATCGATAACAGACCTGCTGCACTCTCCCAGCCCATAAAGGAAGCCACAAAGAGTTCTACTAATTCTCGCTCGTGCAAGTCGTCCAACAACTTTTTTTGATCATGATAATGCTGACCTAGTGATTGAAGGGCAAGTTCACGAAACCCTGAATAAATAGCTGAACCCGGCTCTGGTAACCACTCCTGCCACCATCCGTTTTGCTCAATAGCAGCAAATCCATGGATCCCGCCTGAACTTTGCCAGGTACGCGTTGCAATTCGAAGCATTTCAGTGAGGCTGTCTTCATTACTTGAATCGGCCACTAGGAGCAGATTACGATTAGGTGTCATCAAGACTCGTTGCCCTTGAACGGGGAAGTTTTGGGTGAGACGCTCCACCAATAACAATCGAGTTGCATCATAGTCATCATCATTTTGAATGGCATAGAGACCCGATGTTGCTTCGACAATGGTCAGTGGAATAGCTTCAAGATTTTTCATCGCCACTTCTAAAGCGTTTTCGAAAGAGACCCCCCACTTTGCTAACTGGGTTTCATCCACCAGAGAGGTATGGTTCTCGCTGTCTACAACTAGACAAAGGGTGAGGTGATCTCCAATCGGCAAGTGAGGCAGGATCAGCGTCTGATTATCAATTTCAAAGCGCAGTTGGATCGAGTCTGGATAAACCCGATCCCGTACTGATGGCATCAGTAGACTCTGAACGCCAGCAAAACTGTCGGGTAGAGTTGGCTTTTCGACATAAGCTACTTTGATGATCCAGTTGAGGATAGCCTCTCGATTTTCTGGATGGGCCTCGACATAATGTTTGTAGTGATTGCCTAGATAGCTCTCAGTAGACTCATTAGATGTAGCACGTTGAGTCTTGAGTGAAAACCGTTCAACATTGTATGTGATATCGAGTTCAGGGTACCGGGCTTGAAGGCGGATCTGAATCTCCTGAGCAAACTCATCCTGGCTCAAAGGTTCCATATCTTTTTAGGTATCAGGATGACTCTAGTTTACTATCTATTTTTCCAGGGAGATAGGTCTTGTAGCAGCTAAGGAGACCCACTGGATGATCCAGCAAGGTGATCATTCAAGCGCTTCTGGTCATACTTTAAGTCTCTAGTCTGAGATTCAAATGGATTCAACCTAATGGAACTCTTAGATTCCCTTTCTAGCGATCTCAGGCTTTCCTGATTTGATGGAGACAGTTGAGCTTAACCCATCACTTCTCGCAATTTTTAAGGAGTCAGCATCATGAATCGCTTCGCTACAACATTACTTTCAACTGGTTTAATCCTAGGTATTACCACTCCAATTGCCTCGGCTAGTGTTTTGAACAACTTGGTAGAGGCTAACCGGCGTCGGGGTGGATCTGAAATTGAGTTCACTGAGCGTCAAGTTCGAACTTCCAATCCTGATATCTTGGTATCCAGTGTGCTGAATGATCTAGTTGAGACTAATCGTCGCCGGGCCGGATCTGAAACTGAGTTTAATGATCGTCGTATTCTCAGCACAGAGACTCAGCAAGTGGCCTCAGTCCTCACCGATTTACTGGAAGACAACCGGCAGCGGGGTGGCAGCGAGACTCGTTTTGAAGATCCTCGCACGGCTTAACTCATTTAACTCTGTCTTGGCTCATGAATACCTGAACACATGCCCCGCTACGTCGGGGTTTTTTCATAAGTAATAGGCTTGCTGCTCCGTACAGATAGTCAATAACTTAGGACTAAAGCAAGAGTAATTGGGAACTAGTATGGCGACGAGTAGTGGTGATTTGGAACCTGAAAATCTGGCAGGTAGTGTCAGAGAGATATCAGAACTGATGACAGCGGTGGTATGGGTGGAGAGTGACTTTGTTGCAGGCATCTACAACTATGAGTTGAAGCTGAAAGCTCAGGCCTGAGTGTCTCCGTAAGTTTTTCTCACTCCTGCAAGAGGTCTAGTATAGTGAGTTCTAAGAATAGTGCACCCGTTTGAACCTGTTCATATCAAAGAACATGTGTTCTGAATACCTGATGGGTGGCCTCATCAGCTGCAAACATATGCTCTACCCGTAGTGATTCTAGTGTAATGTCCTGCGGTGTACCGAAGGTGGTAAACATACTGAAAAAGGCCAGCTCACCATACTTAGTGGCATAGCGAGTTGTCAGTACAGGGGCTATGGGATCTGTTCTAAGTGAGTGCAAATGTTGAGTCCCCAGGCGAGTGCGAAGTAAGGTTTCAAAGGCATCTACCTTAGTGATCAGATCAGGCTTTAGAACAACTTCGTGCCTCAGGAGAGCCAGCATGTGAGGACCGACCTCATGAAGATTAATACAGAGTTTGGTTAGCCCTAGAGGATCAGCTAATAGGTCCAGCATGTTAACAGGCCCAGTACCCATTAATGTGGCTATCTCCGGTATCAAAGTGGTAGCCAGCCATTGGCCTCCTCGATTTAAGCGTAGTAAATTCCAACGGATATCTATGACTAGGGCAGGCATAGGATCATGAGCATCAAGCAGCTGTTGCAGAGCTGAGTTCATTTTGGCCAGGGCGGGGTCATGTAACGGCATGGCAGTGTAAGCAGGAGCATAGCCAGCCTGCAACATGGCTTCATTACGCACCACCAACGGCACCTCTAGCTCTTGTAGCCAGGCCATCAGTAACTCCCGGCTGGGTTTGGCACGGCCACTTTCAACAAAACTAATGTGCCTTTGGGATACACCTAGACGGAATGACAACTCTAGCTGACTAAGCCGCCGAGCCTTGCGTATCTGTCGTAGGGTGGAAGCTAGGGTAGGCATAAATCGTGATTGATTACCTCACAGGTAATTGCGCCCATAACGCGAACCCTGAATACTGAACCTACCACCCCTAGAGAGGTTTAGCAATGCAACAGCAAAGTCCATCTGTATCTCAGAGAGAGCTATTAATGCAGCGTGGTACAAACACTACCTATTCACTGCGTGCCGCGTTGCTTGGGAATGCCGTTTTCTCTGCTGTCTGTGCACTATTGATGCTAATCTGGCCTTCAACTATTGAGGCGCAACTTGGCATCCAAGCACCTCTATTCTTGCGCTTAGTGGGCTTCGGTTTGCTGCTCTTTGCGGTTGATTTACTGCACCAAACTACACGACCACGTATGGAAACATGGCGTGCACTCTATGCCAGTATTGCCGACTTTCTTTGGGTCATCAGTTCGGTTGTAGGGCTGTTATTATTCTCTAGATTGCTTTCTGAGACTGGGACAGCCGTAGTGCTGGCGGTTGCTGGAGTAGTACTGACCTTTGGGATTTGGCAGATGTGGGGAATTGATCGCGCCCACCGAGCAGAAAACCCGGCACTGTATCGTCATTGTTTGGTTGTTCGGACTGAGGTGCCAGCAGCCGACATGTGGGAGGTGATCAGACGTATAGGTGATATACAGAACTACGCCCCGTCACTAGCCAAGTCAGAGATTCTGGATGCCAAAGCACCTGGAGTTGGTGCAGTACGGCGGTGCACAGGCCAGTCTGGTAGGTGTTGGGCGGAAGAGTGTGTTGACTTTGATCCAGACCACCATTCGTTGACTTTACGCTTTGTCTCGGAGGCACCAGATTTTCCATTCCCTGCCAGTACGATGATTGGAGGATGGGAGGTTAAGTCGGCTGGCACAGATTCTGAAGTGATGGTGTGGTGGGAACTGACTCCCAAACCACGTTTTTTAGCACCCATCCTCTTGCCTATTCTGGCCTTCGGTATTGATCGCGATTTAGTCCAGATTGTTCGACGAATGGCAGACGATGCACTAGCTCAGAGTACAACTGATCATTCGCTGGCTCAGAAGCAGACTAGGGTATGGCTGATGTCCCGTTTTTGCTAACTTGGTTAGTCTAGCTTATAGAACCAGGATTGGGCTATCTTGATAGGACCTTCTACCCAAAGTCACTGGATTAGATCTATCCAATGTCATAGTTTGAGTTGACTTCAGATACTTCAAGTCTGTTTTTAGCTTTGAGATGATGACTTCAGTAGCGACACTGAGGTTCCACATGATTGCTCAACAATGGCTCATTCCAAGTAGTTTACTGATAGCCCTGATCAGCATTACTCCTACCATCAGCTATGCAGAACAAGCTCCAGTCGTTAGTTTCAATAGTGCTCCTGTAGGTAATTATCAGGCTATCTTACAAGAAACCCTAGTAACTAGACGTGTGGGCGCTGCAAACGTGGGGGGTCGCCTGACTCGCGTGGGTGAGGCTGGAGATCAACCTATAGCAATCACAGTCACTGGATACGCTAGTAACTCTGAATTAACTTCATTAGCAAATACAGAAGCTCTAGCCCCTGCTATCAGTGCCTTTAGCTATGGATCGGTAACGCTCGGTAACCGTACTTATCCTGTTAATCTAGCTGTCTCTTATCCCCGGGGATCTCATTATGTGATCCATCTCATATCAGCACAGCCGTTCACTGTAACAGGAACAACTCGAGACGGAACAGGTACGGGTGTTGGCTATATTCGCCTTAGTGTACCTACAGATGGGGTGACACTGGGAACAGGGGAGTTATACAGCTCTACTCAGATCCAAATTTCAAATGATGGTAATGTTGTTGCCCAAGGAGGTCGAACTACCGCGACAAAGCTGGCTAATGTTCAATTAAATTGAAGAACTACTAGGAGGGATGACAAGCCTGTTTTTCGTGTGGTAGACCTTCAGGTAAAGTCCCAGCTTGATAGGCTGCAACAGCCTTCTCTGGATTTGTCTCAATGGTAGTCAATAACTGTGTATTTCGCTCTTGTAGTCTTCGCCGAACCCCCTCACCTGCAGAGGCAGCTATGGCAATATCAATAGAATGCAGGGGGTGACGGTTACCATCTCCTCGAACATGCCATTCATGGAGGCAACCTATGCTGGTTAAGTTCAGCGTCCAGGCTAGGCTTGCGTTAGCTTCATCAGAAACGGCATAGACTACCCACTGTAATGCCCGTCCTGCATGAGGGGCTATGCTACCATCATTGGCTACAGCCACAGCTACCAGTTTCTCTGCCATCTGAGTCAAAACCTCCCAATAAGCACACGATTTGAGGCTAAAGGCTTGCAAGCTGTATTCGTCTGCGCTTTTGATTCCACTAGCACATTGGGTAGCATCTGCCTCTTACTCACCAAGACTAGATCAGGAAACCTGAAAAAACAAGCACGTTCCGAAACCTCATCACTTTGTCCAAACTCAGCTAGAGTGTCAGGCTAATCGTAGCTTCTTGTTGAGTACCACAACCTGGGCCATTGGGTTCAGTAACTGTGTAAGCAGGCGTAAATGACTCAGTCACACTACGTCCATCCGATGTTGTCACAGTTACCTCAACTTGCCTGGGAGCGAAATTGGATAGGGCAATTCCAGAAGGCCTACAACCACTCCCAATGATTAGGCTAGGACATGTGATGGAGAGTCTCACCGGTATCGCCTACAGCTTGTATAGAAAAACTCTGCCTGTTAAGTTCATTGATTTGAATGATGAGAGTCACATCACTCAGTGGTAAAAGACGACAAATTGTTTCATCATTGGATCCACAGGCAAGCATTGAGGCCAGCGGAATGATGAATATTATGTGTTTAAACTTGAACATACACCACCTCACTTATCATTGTTAGCTTAGCTTCAATTAAGCACTCCAGAACTTTATCATGGGAGATCATGAGGTGCTACGCTAAATTCACAATTTGTTGACTGGAAAACAATTTATTTTATCTGTCCAGATCCTAAACCTTCGAGGTACTATAGCCCAATTGAAGTAACTGGATTTAGGTATGCATCGCTCTCTGCAGGGGTTGGTCTTATTAACTTGGCCTATTCTAATAGCAGCTTCCCCCGCCCAACAGGCTTTAGATCAGGGTATGGCAGCTCTGAACCAGCGCAACTATTCAACAGCTATCTCACACTTTCAGCGAGGGCTTGAAGCCAATCCTCAGTCGATTAGTTTATACCGAGCTTTGGCCTTAGCTCAACAACGATCTGGGCAACTAGAGGCTGCTATTGCTACCTTAAAACAAGGTCAAACAGTCGCTCCTGAAGATCCAGATACTCA
>CAYSWV010000086.1:0-13716 GCA_964434865.1 uncultured bacterium | reverse complement strand
CCAAAAGGGTCAAGTTATCTATTTAGGTGAGCAAACTCAATTCCGCCTATCACCAGAACAGATCACTGCTATTGAACTTGATCGTGGATCACGCCTGGGTATACCAGCAAGGCTTCAGCTCCACTGGAAAGCAGCTGATCCTCAAGTCACTACTAAACAAGCTGCCTACATTCTCCCACTTGGGCATTCGTCAACGCAAAGCGAACTTAATTGTCTCACCTACATGGAAGAGAGATTGCGGGTTGTTCAATCTGATCCAGATGTAGACTCGACTTTTCAGGATCTAGACTTAGGGCCTCAGTTTGGAAGCATTACTAGTGCGCCAGTAAAACCAAGCCTAGACTTACGCTGGGTCCTGAACTTAACACTGGTATTCAATCTTCCAGTTGTGGTGATAGCATCGGTGCTTTTGCCATTGGAACTGAGGACAACCTTTTTTGTGATCCTGAGCCTAGTGACCATCCAGATGGGTTTATTAATGTACTACTCTGTTTGGATTCCCAGTCAGATCATAGCTAGAGAGTCGAATCAGGCTGGAACTCATCGATGATCTAACCCAAGGCTTAGAGGCTACCTCATGACGGCTATTGGTTATCTTTACAGTCCTGCCTTACTCCAGGAGCCAGCTCAAACCGATATTGATCACCTCCTTGAAGCTGGAGCTGAGACTGTTTATGTCGATTGGGGATCCCGTGTTTATTTCACTAAACTTCAGAATGAGCTATCCCAAGGTCTTTTTTCAACGCTAGTGCTGGCTCGGCTTGAGGATTTAGGGGACACCCTATCTGACATTCATCAGCTGCTGCTGCACTACCAGTCCTTGGGAATAACACTGCAACTGATCGATGAAGTAGGGACTCAATCTCTCCAAAGCTCAACGGCCTGGATTCAAGTCTTAGCCGATCTTCCCAGTGCTTTACAGCGACGCCGCTTGCTTCAAAGCCATGTCCAAAACCGCCTAGACATTAAACCGCCCCCAGGTCGGGCCCCTTTTGGGTATCGCCGCGAGCAGGATCGCTATGTTCTAGATCGGAAGCAGGCCACAGTGATTAAAGACTTTTTTGAGCATTTTTTGATCTACGGATCAATACGGGCAGCCGTTCGCCATTTGGCCCAGCAACATGGGAAGCGAATATCGGTAGCTACAGGGCGACGTTGGTTAATGAATCCGGTATATCGCGGTGATCTTCAGTTTGTTGATGGTAAAACGATCCGCAATACTCACAATCCGATCTTATCTCGTCAGGAGGCGGCCCAGATTGATCGATGGCTCAAACGCAACCGTGGGATTGCCCCTCGCTCTGCTAGTGCTTCTCGATCGCTAGCGGGGTTAGTGAGCTGCCAAGCCTGCCAGCGCCGATTACGGATCATTCAGGTCACCCAACGTAACCACTCCCAACCTTATCTCTATTTGCGCTGTGAAACTTGTCGCTATAGCCTGTCTTACTCTGACACCCTCAACCAGGTCATTCAGCAAGTGTGTCAGCAACTCCCTCAACAAACACAGCACTTTGATCCCGCTCCGATTGCTCAAGCGCAAACCAGTATTGAAACAAAAATCAATACAAATGAAGTAACTCTTAAACAAATCCAAGCTTTACGGGATCAAGGTGTCCTCAGTGATCAAGTTATCCAACAGCAGACCTATCAGCTCAAAGCTGAGAACGCCACTTTGCTAGAACAACTGGCTCAACTCCCCCCTCAAAACTTACCGGAGATCGCTCAGACCCTCTCACTAGAGCCATTTTGGCATGATCTTTCTGAATCAGAGCGTCGCAGTTATTTCCGGGAGTTTATTGAGTCCATTCAGGTTGATCAAGCTGGCAACCTGACCATTGTTTTTTTCTTTTGATCATAATTTAATAAATCTATTACAGAAAAAACTGATTAAAGCTGATCAATGGGTTTGGCAAGATCTGAGAGTGAGTCTAGTCATATTGAGTTAGTCATTGGTTTATTTAGCCCCAACTAGATGGCTATATATAAAAATTTAAACTTTTCAATGCCAGCTCAACTGGTCATAATGCTGTCTAGCGAATCAATTGAAGCGAAGGAGAAGTCTGTGAGACTAGCGGTTTATGGCAAGGGTGGAATTGGCAAATCAACAACGAGTTGTAATATTTCGGTGGCTTTAGCTCGGCGGGGCAAAAAAGTTCTCCAGATTGGCTGTGATCCCAAACATGACAGTACCTTTACCCTAACGGGCTACCTGATCCCAACTATTATCGATACTCTTCAAGAAAAGGATTATCACTACGAAGATATTTGGCCAGAAGATGTGATCCACCCAGGTTATGGGGGTGTTGATTGTGTAGAGGCTGGTGGGCCACCTGCAGGAGCCGGATGTGGGGGTTATGTTGTGGGTGAAACTGTCAAATTATTGAAGGAATTGAATGCCTTTGATGAATATGATGTGATCTTATTTGATGTGTTAGGAGATGTGGTTTGTGGTGGATTTGCAGCGCCTTTGAATTATGCTGATTACTGTTTGATCGTGACTGATAATGGCTTTGATGCTCTGTTTGCGGCCAATCGGATTGCGGCATCGGTTCGTGAAAAAGCTCGGACTCGTCGCTTGCGCCTAGCAGGTTTGATTGGAAATCGGACGTCGAAGCGGGATCTGATTGATAAGTATGTCTCGGCTGTACCGATGTCTGTGCTAGAAGTCCTACCCTTGATTGAAGATATCCGGGTGTCTCGGGTTAAAGGCAAAACCGTGTTTGAAATGGCTGAAAGTGATCCAGATCTAGACTATGTGTGCCAGTACTATCTCAACATTGCTGATCAGTTACTCGCCCGGCCTGAAGGAATTGTGCCCCAAGATGCTGCTGATCGGGATCTGTTTACGTTACTTTCCGATTACTACAGTGGCTACAAAGTTGAAAAAGTTCCTGCTTACGCTTAACACTCTGATCTTGTTGTTTAAGGCCTTGATACCCTATGACAGTCGCAACTCAAACCTCTAGTTCTTTGAATTTTGAATGTGAAACAGGCAATTATCATACCTTTTGCCCCATCAGTTGTGTAGCCTGGCTCTATCAGAAAATCGAAGATAGTTTTTTCCTAGTGATCGGGACCAAGACCTGCGGCTATTTTTTACAAAACGCCATGGGAGTCATGATCTTTGCTGAACCTCGCTATGCTATGGCCGAACTTGAAGAAGGAGATATCAGTGCACAACTGAAAGACTATGATGAATTAAAGCGCCTCTGTCTCCAGATCAAGCGGGATCGTAATCCTAGTGTCATTGTCTGGATTGGTACCTGCACCACCGAAATTATCAAGATGGATCTAGAAGGGATTGCTCCTAGGTTAGAGACTGAAATTGGCATCCCAATCGTTGTGGCTCGTGCAAATGGGTTGGACTACGCCTTCACCCAGGGGGAAGATACAGTCTTGGCAGCCATGGTGCAACGCTGTTCTGACAAGGTGGCTGATGCTGACAAGCAAGATCGAGGTGGACTCGCTACCTTTTTCAATTTTGGCAAGAAAAAAGAGGATCTAGCGACCGCAGAGTTTAAAGATCATCCTCCTCTGGTTGTATTTGGGTCTGTCAATGATCCTATTGTGACTCAGCTTACTCTAGAACTGAAAAAACAAGGGATTAAAGTTTCAGGATGGCTACCGTCTAAGCGCTATGGTGAATTACCCCAGCTGCAACCAGGTACCTTTGTGGTGGGCGTGAATCCCTTTTTAAGCCGGACAGCAACAGCCTTAGTCAGACGCAAGAAATGCACCCTGATCAATGCTCCCTTTCCCATTGGTCCTGATGGAACTCGAGCCTGGATCGAAGCTATCTGCCAAGCACTGGGTCTTGAATCACAAGGATTAGCCGAACGGGAAGCTGAGATCTGGAACCTGCCTCAAGTGCAGGAGTATCTTAACTTGATCAAGGGCAAGCATGTTTTCTTCATGGGCGATAACTTACTTGAAATCTCCATGGCTCGCTTTTTGATCCGTTGCGGCATGACAGTGCAAGAAATTGGGATTCCTTACATGGATAAACGTTATCAAGCGTCCGAATTGGCCTTGCTAGAACGCACCTGCGAAGAGATGGGGGTGCCTAAGCCTCGAATCGTAGAGAAGCCAGATAACTATCATCAACTTCAGCGGATCCAAGCTGATCAACCTGATTTAGTCATCACCGGCATGGCTCATGCTAATCCTCTAGAAGCACGGGGGATTACCACTAAATGGTCTGTTGAAATGACCTTTGCGATGATCCATGGCTTTAGCAACACTCTAGATCTCTTAGAATTGGCCACTCGGCCCATGCGTCGTAACGCTAATTTGAAGCAACTGGGTTGGGAAAAGCTGGTCAAAGCCGACGCCTAGATTTAACTCGATAATCGCCCTGTGGGATCTAGTCTCCTGCAGGGATATAGTGGTTTAGGATAGGATGGCAAGCTTTCAATCAAACCTATGGGTGAACCGATCAAGTTTTATCAACAAAATCGAGCTTATGGCTTTTTTTCAAACTTTGCTGCGTATCCTATCTACTTAAAAGACAAGCTCTGGCCAACTTCGGAACATTACTTTCAAGCTCAAAAGTTTGCAGGCACTCCTTATGAAGACGAAATCCGACAGGCAAAAACACCTAAATTGGCAGCTCAAATGGGACGGGATCGGAGTAAGCCCCTGCGCTCAGACTGGGAGGTCATGAAAGAGGCGGTCATGAAAGAAGCTCTCTATGCCAAGTTTACCCAACACCCTGATTTAACTACTCAACTCTTAGCTACCGGTCAAGCGCCCTTAGTTGAACACACCCAAAATGATCGGTATTGGGGAGATGGTGGTGATGGCACTGGTAAAAATAGGCTTGGTCAGTTGCTAGTTGAGCTGCGTGAGCAACTTAGACAAGAGCAGCACGGCCACTCCCCATCGAATGGATAGTCAATCCCAAGCTAAGTCCAAAAATAAAGGCCCCCTTTTGAGAGCCTGTTAATCCCGCCGCGCCGTTTTACCTTAGTTTTCGACCTGGAAGATCCAGGAAAGAGTCGCGGTTGCGATATTGATAGTTTCCAGATAACTGGCCTACTGCTCTCACACAAGCTCCTGACTCTTGATGTCGAAGAGTATAGATCGGAAAAACAATAAAGGCAGTCACCAACGAAGCAGGACATTTATTCACTATAACCTAAGCTTAGCTATCGAGAAGGTTGAAAAACAGCTTTTCTGTCTCAACTGGCTCAACTGTTGGAGATCTCATAGATAGAGGATCACCTCTTTAAATTTAAGGTGTCATTTTGAGTTTTGATTCGCAAGGATTGAATCGCATCTTCATTGTGGGTTGCAATCACCTCCAGATTAGCTACTCTATCAGCTAATTGAGTTAACTCAGCTGCCAAGGGGGCTTGAGAGCCTTGTTTCTGCTTCTGATCGGCTGATATCCAGACAGCAGCTGAACTTCCACTAGCCCCTAAAATTACGGCCAAGGGGATGTAGGGGTTTTCAGAAATAGCGACAATTGGAATACAAAGAGCAAGCATCGTCACGGCTCCACCCCAGATTGCTGCAGTGGCTATGACTTTGGGTTTTGATTCTATGAGGTTACTCATCTCCACCTTGCAGATAAAGAACACGTTAGAGGCGAACCACCCCTAAGCTACTATAGAGCCTCTTGTCTGATCAAAATATAGGCAATGCAGCAGTCGATGGTGTCCTCCAGAATTGTAACGAGATAAACTATTGAGTTTCGGCCTCGGCACTGACGGCAGACGCAGAATCACTAGTCCGATCCGCTTGAGCTTCTTGGGCTTCAGTTGCAATAACGTCAGCTTGTAATTCTTTGAGCGAGGTATCCTCACCTTCCGTAAAGACACTACGCAACCATAAGGGCGCAATAAAGGTAGTCACAATAACCATCACAATAATGCTGACATCTAAAGCGTCTGGCAACACCCCACTGGCCGCGCCCACACCTGCAAACACCAACCCCACTTCACCTCGGGGAATCATACCCACACCAATGGCAAACCGATTTAGGCCAGGCTTCCCAAAAGCACCCAGACCGGCAGCTAACTTACCCGCAATAGCAACCACCACCAAAAAGACCGCGATGATTAAGCCTTCTTGATTTGCGGGCACTCGAGGATCCAGTACAGATAAATCAGTCTTAGCACCAACACAGACAAAGAAAACAGGGGTGAATAAATCGGAAATGGGTTTGATCTGTTCTTCTAGCTCACCCCGTAGTTCCGTTTCTCCAATAATTAAGCCAGCTGCAAATGCCCCTAAGATCGCTTCTAACTGAATCACTTGAGCTATATAGGACAAACCAAAGGCAATAATAAGGCCAGGAATTAAGGGATTGCCTCGGGTTCTCAAGCGTTCAATCATGCCCACCAAAAACGGGTTGAGAAAGCGTCCAATGGTAACAGCACCGACCAAAAAGCCCACTGCACTGATCAAGATCACTGAAATATCTGCGATCTGCACCTCTCCACGTTCTGCTAAGCCAGCCACCACAGCCAGGATGATGATACCCAGCACATCGTCTAACACAGCCGCCCCAATAATAATCTGGCCTTCTTCAGATGACAGCTTTTGCATTTCTGCCAAGACTCGAGCTGTGATCCCAATACTGGTTGCAGTTAAAGCTGCACCCGCAAAGATGGCTGCCACAGAAGGCACCTGAAAAAAGTAGATCAGGCCCACGGTCCCAATTGCAAAAGGTACAGCCACACCAATCACAGCTACAGCCGCTGCTTGGGGGCCTACTCGCAACAGTTCTTTTAAGTCAGACTCCAGCCCAATCTCAAACAGCAGAATAATGACACCCAGTTCAGCCAGGACATCAACAATCTCACTTTGACTAGCAAAGATCCGGGTCAGCGTTTCGGGAGTTTGGCCTGCTGTCGAGCCTAAAAATTGAATCAAGCGTGAAGACTGAGCTAGTTGGTCCAGAGTCTCGGGAGGTCCTTCTTGAAAGACTAGCAAGCTTAGAACAGAGGCCCCCACCAGGACCCCTCCCAATAACTCCCCTAAAACAGATGGAAAGCCTAATCGAACCGAGACTTCACCCATTACTCGGCTAGCCAGATGAATGACAACCAGGGATAGCAAGACGGCAACAACAATCATGGGGCCTAAGTTAGCCGGTTCGGGACTAAGACTCTCAGCCGCTAATAGGGGAAAGGTCAAGATCTAACCTCAACAACAGCACGCACTTAGGCTACATCATATATGTAACTTAGGAAGACGTCTGCAATTCCTACTTAACCCATTTGAGTGGTCCCTTCCGTTTATGGTTGACAAGGCAACTCAGTTTGCTTAAAATTGATATTTGCTGACTTCTTTTGGCTTAATCATGAAGGTAAGACCATCGGTCCGTCGTATGTGCGAAAAATGTCGGGTCATCCGCCGTCATGGTCGGATAATGGTGATTTGTTCTAACCCAAAGCACAAACAGCGACAGGGATAGGTTTGTGAGTTAACTTGGTGATTCGGCAGTGTTATCTAGTTACATCTTATAGAGATTAATCATATCAACGCTCGGTAGGGAACACATCGGTTATGGCACGAATCGCAGGGATTGATATCCCCAGAGAAAAACGAGTTGAGATTGCACTGACTTACATTTACGGAATAGGTCGAGTTCGGTCAAATGAGATTCTCCAGAAGACGGGAATTAATCCTGACACAAGAGCACGGGATCTGACCGATGCTGAAGTAGCAGCCTTGAGAAATGTTGTTGAAGCCGACTATCAGGTTGAAGGGGATCTGCGTCGGCAAGAGTCGATGAATGTGAAACGACTGATTGATATTGGCTGCTACCGAGGTCGTCGTCATCGCATGGGACTACCGGTTAGAGGTCAAAAAACCCGGACTAATGCTAGAACTCGTAAAGGTGCTCGCAAAACTGTTGCCGGCAAGAAAAAGGCTCCTGGTAAAAAATAATGGCTATGTCGTTTTAGACCTTGGAGTTGCCAGCTTCAAGGCATTTGGTGTTTCAGGCCTGCGTAAATCATTCATTGGATTAGTTAGGGGGATCTAAAGTTTCATGGCTCGACAGCAACGGCGAGGACGTAAAGTCAAGCGCAATGTCCCTAGTGGCGTAGCTTACATTCAGTCCACATTTAATAACACAATTGTGACGATTACCGATCCTAATGGTGATGTCATTTCCTGGTCATCGGCAGGGGCTAGTGGCTTCAAAGGGGCTAAAAAAGGGACACCCTTTGCGGCTCAAACAGCGGCGGAAAGTGCAGCGCGCCAAGCTATGGAAAATGGCATGCGTCAAATTGAAGTGATGGTTAGTGGCCCTGGTGCAGGTCGAGAGACAGCGATTCGATCCTTGCAAGCCACAGGGTTAGAAATCACCTTAATTCGAGATATTACCCCTATTCCTCATAATGGTTGCCGGCCACCCAAGCGGCGCCGAGTTTAACGAATTGCAGAGCACGTTTTACGTCCCATCACAAGATTCATCCAGTTCACCAGGCTTAAATTTTCAGATCCAGGTGATGCGATGAAATTGACCTGGCTTGGAGCCATCAGTCTGCATAGTCTGAGGTCAGCGATTGGGGGAGCAAGTGTAGCTAGGTGTGGGCCTATAGGTATGCATTAAAGCTTTGCATGAACCTATTGCAGTAATTGTTAGGGAGGCATGGTTGTGGCAGCGTATCAAACCGAATGTGTAGAGTCCCATCATGATGAAGTCACGGGTGTCCTGTACGGTAAATTTATTCTTGAACCGTTAGCTAGAGGGCAAGGAACTACGGTTGGCAATGCCTTGCGACGGGTGCTGCTATCCAACTTAGAAGGTACGGCTGTAACAGCTGTACGAATTGCAGGAGTCAACCATGAATTCTCCACAGTACCTGGTGTTCGGGAAGATGTGATGGAAATCTTGCTCAATATGAAAGAGCTGGTGCTGAACTCCAAAGCTGCTGATACTCAGACGGGTCGTTTATTTGCTCAAGGTCCTGGAACCGTAGGAGCTGATAAGCTGCAGCTACCTAGTGAAGTGGAACTGATCAACCCATCCCATCACATTGCTACCTTAGCTGAGGGAGCCACGCTAGAAATGGAGTTTACCATCGCCCGGGGCCGGGGCTATCGTGCTGTTGATCATAGTGATAATCAGACTATGGCGATTGATTTTTTACAATTAGATTCCATTTTTATGCCAGTTCGCAAAGTCAACTATTTTGTTGAAGCAGCACGGGTAGGCGAGTCATTGGAACAAGATCGATTGACCTTAGAAGTTTGGACTAATGGTAGCTTGACGCCCCAGGAAGCTCTCAGTCAAGCCGCCCGGATTTTAGTTGAACTCTTCACTCCCCTGCAAGATGTTACCTTTGATGCTCCTGTTGTTCCCCAGCAAACAGAAGATAACCAGAAAAATCAAATTCCCATTGAAGAATTACAGCTTTCGGTCCGAGCTTACAACTGTTTAAAGCGCGCTCAAATCAATACCGTAGCCGATTTGCTAGTCTATACCGAAGAAGATCTATTAGAGATCAAAAACTTTGGTCAAAAATCGGCTGAAGAGGTGGTAGAGGCTCTCCGCTCTCGGCTGGGGTTAACGCTGCCACGAGAAAAAAGTAAACCCTAACTAACATCATTGGAGTCAATTAACTATGCGCCACCGTTGTCGTGTTCCTCAACTGAGTAAGCCTGCTGATCAGCGCAAGGCTCTACTACGGTCTCTTACCACTGCTCTGTTGCGTGAAGGTCGAATCACCACGACTAAAGCCCGAGCTAAAGCTGTCCGGTCTGAAGTTGAAAAAATGATCACCTTAGCTAAAAAGGGGACTCTTTCAGCTCGCCGCCAGGCATTGGGCTACATTTATGATCAAAAACTGGTTGCTTCCATTTTTGAACTGGCTCCTGAACGCTATGCTACTCGAGAGGGTGGCTACACTCGGATTATCCGAACAGTCCGCCGCCGGGGCGATGCTGCTGAGATGGCTGTGATTGAGCTCGTTTGATCACACTAAGGCAATTTTAGGTGATCTGCCCATGTCACAACGGATTGCTCTAAAGCTGCAGTATTTAGGTACCCATTTCTTTGGCTGGCAACGCCAATCCCAGCATCGCAGTGTCCAGGCTGCTTTAGAAGAGGCCATTGCTAGCCGAGCAGGTCATCCGGTCATTATTCATGGCGCGGGTCGAACTGACTCCGGTGTCCATGCTTCGGGTCAAGTTGCTCACTTTGATACCACATCGGTAATTCCGGTGGCGCAGTGGCCGCTGGTGCTAAATAATTGTCTACCGCAAGATGTTGTTGTTAAGGCTACGGCTCTAGTTGATTCCCCGTGGCATTCTCGCTTCACCGCAACTTGGCGTCGTTATCGGTATTTGATCTTTAATCGTGAGCGACCTGATGTGTTTTGGCGACTATTTAGTTGGCATTATCGATTATTTTTAGATGTCAATTTAATGCAAGCTGCGTTAGAATCGTTAATCGGTGCTCATAACTTGGAAGCCTTTCGCCGGGCAGGCTCATCCCGACCTCATTCTTGGGTCACTGTACAGGATGTTCTTTGTCACCGATCAGGTGATCTGGTCTTTGTCGAAGTGCAAGCCTCAGGGTTCCTCTATCGGATGATGCGTCTGTTAGTGGGCACATTGGTGTTTGTAGGTCGTCAAGAGCTATCTCTAGAAGGGTTTAAAACACTTTGGGAATCTAATGATTGGTCAGCCTTACCGGCTCGTTACAGTGCCCCACCCCAGGGTCTTTGCCTGATTGATGTGGGCTACCCCGAAGATCCATTTTTGGGGCAGGCTGAATCCAAGCAGCTCAGTTTACTCGATTTAATCAGTTGGGGATGCCAAAGCTGATCCACTCTTATCGAAATCTTATATGACGACTACTTTAGGTCTTACTTGACTACTACGAGCTAATTCTATGAACAAGACCCCTCTACCTGAAGTTGCTACTCTCTCTGATCAGACCTGGTATGTTATCGATGCCTCAGGTCAACGCTTAGGCCGCTTAGCAGCTGTGGTTGCTTCTCTATTACGAGGAAAGTATAAGCCCAACTTTACGCCACATTTGGATACTGGTGATCACGTGATTGTGATCAATGCAGAAAAAATCGAAGTGACGGGCCAGAAACGAACCCAGAAGTTATATCGGCGCCATTCAGGTCGTCCCGGTGGCATGAAGATGGAAACCTTTAATCAACTCCAAGCACGATTACCAGAACGGATCATTGAGAAGGCAGTCAAAGGCATGTTGCCCCACAATCGCCTAGGGCGTCGCCAATTCACGAAGTTGAAAGTCTACACTGGCCCTGATCATCCCCATCAAGCCCAGCAACCGGTACAGTACTCTATCAACACTATTCCAGGAGCTAGATCATGACACAAGATACTGGTAGAGCCGTTTATTGGGGAACTGGGCGGCGTAAAACAGCTATTGCTCGAGTTCGACTAGTCCCTGGGGCAGGCACACTAACAATTAACGATCGCCCTGGTGATCTTTATCTGCAATTTCGAGAACAGCTAGTAGCTCAGGTGAAGGCTCCCCTAGAAGCTCTAGGGTTGGAAGGGTCCTACGATATTTTGGTGCGGTCCCATGGAGGAGGTGTCAGAGGTCAAGCCGAGGCTATTAAGCTGGGTGTTGCTAGAGCCTTGTGTGAGATGGATCCTAACAATCGGACGCCACTTAAAGTTGAGGGCTATTTGAGACGGGATCCTCGCTCTAAAGAACGGAAGAAATATGGACTGCGCAAAGCTCGTAAAGCGCCTCAATTCTCAAAACGTTAACGAGCTTGAGCTATTAAACCCAGGACTTGTTATGACCTTAGTCAAGGAGTTGTGAATCATGCCGAAAGATGGAATTCATCCTCAGTGGCATCCAGAGGCCAAAGTGATCTGCAATGGTGAAGTTGTGATGACCGTTGGATCTACAGAACCAGAATTACGTGTCGACGTCTGGTCAGGTAATCATCCCTTCTTTACTGGAAGCCAGCGGATCATTGATACAGAGGGACGGGTTGAGAAATTCATGCGTAAATATGGCATGGGTACCACTAGCAAACGGAAAAAGAAAGAAAAGCAGGCTTAAGTCTTCACTACTGATAGAAAAGTGATAGAAAAGCAAGTTTTGATAGATCCAGAGAGACTGTTGGAGCATCTGCTTTGACAGCCTTTTCAACTATTATGGTAAAGACGCTAAACCTGCTCTCTGAGCTAGGTTAAACTAGGCTAAGGATAAAGGATCAACGGTTATGGCTCCCCCTGCTCACTTACTGACTCGACTCCAGGATGTAGAAACAACATTTCAGGAGCTAACGTTTCGCTTAGCTGATCCGGATGTCGCCACTGATCCTACTGAACTGCAACGGGTTGCTAAGGCTCGTTCATCATTAGAAGTCACGGTTGAAACTTATCATGAATGGCAAGCTGTCCTCAAGGATCTAGCAGAAACTGAAGAGTTACTCCGAGAATCCGGTTCTGATCCTGAAATGGCGGCCATGGCCTCTGTTGAGATTGACGAGTTAAAACAACGGCAAGATGATCTCGAGGAAAGACTAACTATCTTACTGCTGCCTAAAGATCCGAATGATGACAAAAATATTATGCTTGAAATTCGGGCGGGGGCTGGAGGTGATGAGGCTGCGATCTGGGCCGGTGATCTGATGCGAATGTACACTCGATATGCCGAAAGTAAGGGGTGGTCAGTCAGTCTTGCTAGTGCTTCTGAAGGAGAAATGGGTGGCTTCAAAGAAGTCGTTCTTGAAATTAAAGGCGATCAAGTGTATAGCTTTCTGAAATTTGAAGCAGGTGTCCATCGAGTTCAACGAGTACCAGCCACTGAAGCCCAGGGTCGAGTTCATACCTCCACAGCCACAGTTGCAGTCATGCCTGAAGTTGATGAAGTTGATGTGGTTATCGATGCAAAAGATATTGAAATGAAAACAGCTCGCTCGGGTGGCGCTGGAGGACAAAATGTCAACAAAGTTGAAACAGCAGTTGATTTGATCCATAAGCCGACGGGGATTCGAGTCTTTTGTACCGAAGAACGATCGCAACTCCAGAACCGACTACGTGCGATGCAGATCCTCCGAGCTAAGCTCTATGAAATTAAGTTGCAAGAGCAGATGGATGCAATCACTTCTAGTCGCCGGATGCAGGTAGGAACGGGATCACGCTCTGAAAAGATTCGGACCTATAACTACAAAGACAATCGAGTGACTGATCATCGACTCAACCAAAACTTTGGCTTAGAACCTGCACTCCAAGGTGATCTGGAAGATGTGATCCAATCCTGTATTGGTATGTATCAAAAGGAACAGTTGGCTGAGCTAGCCGAACAAAAGACTAGCTAGAACCAGACCATAACTTGACCATAACTTTCATCCAGAGATTTGAAGGGGCTAGGTTTACCAGAGAATCTAAAGGTTAAGAGTAGGCTTTAGACTCTCTTGCTTGCTGGATCTCAGGTAGCCGAAACATCAGGTGATGGACTACCCGACGGCGCTGGGCTGGTGCCAGGTGAGGGTTCAATTTCAGGTGAAGGAGTGCTCTCAGGTGTTGGTGTTGCTTCAGGCGTATTCTCTCTAGACGTTCCCTGATCAGGCACAGCAGTTGCTTCAGGAGAGGGATCCTTGGGAGTAGGGGTGGGGGAAGGGTTGTCCCCTGGAGCAGATAGATTTATTGAAGGATCTGGAGTTGCCTGTGATGCTGGGGGGGTTGCTGTCTCCAGTTGTTCTGGTGTTGCAGCTGGCGTTGGCGTTGCAGCTGGCGTTGGGGTGGCAGCTG
>CAYSWV010000085.1:0-14665 GCA_964434865.1 uncultured bacterium | reverse complement strand
TTAGGTAGCTAGAGATTTAAGGTCAATCTCGCTCACTTTGTTCAATTACACCCACCAACGATTGCAAATCAAAGTCTCGATCTTGGCCACTCAGACAAATGCCAGCTCCAATCACGGTTAGATCAGCTTTACTAATAGCAGACGTGTGTAGACTACCATCTAAAGTTCGCCATTCAAGCTGCCAAAAGTCATCCCGATCTCGAAAGGTCTGTAACTCGCCGCCTCCCATTTGAAGGGCTTGTTGGAGTCGCTGTTGATCACGCTGATGCTGTAGCTGCTCACGCAAGGCTTGATGGTGCTGACAAGCTAGAGTGTAAGTAGTACGCATTTCTGGAGTCAGGCCTTTAAACTTCAATGTCTCAGGATGGATGAACGCTTTAAACTGCTCTCTGAGAGTCTCGGCTATAAGCGGATCTGCCCGTCTATCCAAAGCTTCAAACCACCAATGGCAGCCATCCCAACGGGCCACAATCTGCTCAAATCTGTTACCTTCTGACACCAAATGGATCAAACTGGGTTGGACCTGACCCCATCGGTGTTGAGCCTCCGATTCATTAATAGGATACGCTAACCATGTTGATGATTGAACCAGACTCGCAAGGAACCATCGCATTGGCGTTAGATATCCCAGGTACTCCATAATTTGAATGTCATCAGCAACTTCCACTAGCAGAGCTTGAGTTAAAGATACTGGTCGAAAGATCCCCCAGCCCTCAAAATCATCAGGTTGAGGCCGAAACGACAAGACTAAAGACTGAACCCGAGTCCGAATAGATCCCCCCTTGAGACAAGGCGCCATAAACTCAGTGCTCATAGCCTTAGCTTCTTGATCGGCTAGTTGTTGGAGTAAAGCGTGAATATCCATCATGGGCTACGGGTCACTAACTGACTTAATGCGGCCTGGTCTGAACGGGTTGGGTTAGGTGCAAGAGTAGTGGGTAACTGAGATATCTGGGACCACTGATCAACTAGCCCTTGTAAAAAGACTCCCTGGGAGGTTCTGAATCCCTCCACACCATAGCCAGTATTCATAATTACAAACCAGATCACAGGCTGGTCTTGGGTTGATAAAGCCCCCACTAAGCTACTCACTTGGTTCAGGGTGCCCGATTTGGCAACCAGAGGTCTAGGTAGGTTACGATTTTTCAAAACGCCATCGTCAACCCCCACAATTTCAAATAGATCACCCACTGATAGGGTATGAGGGTCCAGGAGTTGATCTAGTGCAACCATCATAGCTGTGGCAGCTCTGGGTGATATCTGGTTACCCACTCCAAGGCCTGAACCATTGATGAGTTGAATCTCGTGGCTGGGGACACCAATCGTGTTAGCGGCAATCTCAGCTACTTTGGTTGCTCCTCCTACATGTTGGGCCATAATATCTGCCATTACATTATTGCTGTAGCGATTCATTTTTTTCAGCAATTCTGCGACTGGAAACGATTGATGTTGGATCAATAGCTGGCCTAGGGGTGGCTCTGAGACCACTTGAACGCCACCTTGTACGGCAACTTGAGGTTGAAGGGTACCTGAAGGTAACGTCTGGTATTGGGTTTTGGCCTCCGGGGTCCATAAATTAGCATTCAGCCCAACTTTCAACAGATCGCCGGCCGCCTGAATGTCAGTCTTAAAGTTCATGTAAAAAGGGCCTGAGATCAGGATCTGCCCAGAAATTTGTTGAATGCCTGCCTGATGCAACAGGTTGCCAATGGCGATTGCATCTTCCCAAACAAAAAAAGGATCCCCAGCACCTTGAACAATCAGATCACCCTGTAAGACTCCCTTTTCAAGGGTTCCTGTGGTACTGAAGGTAGTAACAAAGCGATAATCAGGGCCATAGGTCTCCAGGGCAGCTAGAGTGGTAGCTACCTTAGTTACAGAAGCAGCTGGTAGTGGGATCGAGCCTTGGTGCTGAGCCAGAACTTGATCCTGCGTTTGTAGCCAAATCCCTTGACCAGCTTGTGAAAATCCACGTTGTTCCAACCGCGCCAGGTAGGTATCAACATACTGTTGGGCCCAGGGCTCGCTTTGATCAGAGGTCAGTGCTATCGGTCTTGAGGCTAGGATCGTGGCGGTGGGTGTTGGGGGCATCGGTTGAGGCATGGCTACTTTGGGACTCGAGTGGGATTGATTTAAGGCCACCTCACTGCCTAACCAACTAGCCCCAATTATGACCGGAGCTAAAGCCAGGATCATAGCCAAAGGGTTACGAACTGATCCCATCATCAACCTCCCATCACCAACTTTAATGACTAGTAAACTATTGTTTCACTGGGGCTAACCTAGTACTCTAACCTAGGAGGATATCAGCTGCTAGGTTTTCATGATCAGTATGCTGTTACCCGCAAAGCTGAGTGCAGTTCGTGCCTACTGCAAATCATTGCGCTACCCTTAATTGGAGATTCGCTCTTGGGTTTGTTCACCATATGGGAAGTCATCGTCGTGGACACCAATGTTGGAGTTTAATAGTAGCTGGCCTACTCTTGGGTAGCGGGATACTTTCTGCTTGTGGACAGTCATCGAGTCTTGACCCAGAAACGCAACTTATTTTGCAACGCTATGCTAACCGACCTCGTCTAGAGGGATCTGCGGCTGTCAATCTTAATATTCAAACTGCTCAAGCCAATATTCAAACCATTACCTTGTATTTAGAAGGTGATTCGGCTCCTTTAACTGCAGGTAATTTTGTCGATTTGGTGTTGAGAGGCTTTTATAATGGGTTATCCTTTCAACGAGTTGAAAAAGATCCAGAGCCTTTCATTGTTCAAGGTGGGTATCCTTCAAGTGATAGCATCGGTAAATTCTTGGATCCAGAAACTCAACGTCCTCGGCGAATCCCTCTAGAGATTTGGGTTATGGGTGAATTGCATCCTCGTTACAATCAACTGATTGATGTGACTACAACAGGAGCCAAGTTAGCGTTGCCTCACAAGCTAGGTGCCATTGCTATGGCTCGATCCAATGCAGTTGACTCAGGATCCTCCCAATTTTACATTACCCTATCAGCCTTACCCATCTTAGATGGTCGATATGCTGTCTTTGGTTATGTTACTGAAGGCATTGAGTGGGTCGAAAAGATCGAAGTTGGCGATAAAATTCTTTCTGCTGAAGTCATTGAGGGCTTAGAAAACTTAAAATACCCACAAACGTCACCCTAAGGTTTTAGATCTGAAAGCTTTTTCAGTATGATACTAGTTATTGGCATCAGTATGGAAACCCAGACTTATTATTGGGTGATCGGAGAATCAACGTAAAGCAGAGGCTCCTCAATCGAAAAGGCTAAGTTATGTTGGGCTAGATGTTTTTGAATGGACTTGTTAGCAACTTCAACCAGCCGTTTGCGTAGATCTAATGAATTTTGGCTTGAGCTTAACAGAAAAAATGTAACTCTAGCACGGGTACCAGCTCGATTTTCAGGGTTAAATAGAAACACACGTGTACTTAGAGGCTCAACCCCCAGTAGACTGCTAATACTAGATTTAACCGTTTCTTTGACAAGAGCGCCCTCTCGATCGGATAGCACACTGGGAAAGTCGAGGTATAGTAAGGCCATTACCTTGTTACCCCGAGAAATATTTTCAATATCTTTAACCACCATCACTGAGTTTGGCACAATCACTAAGGTGTTTTTACCTGCTACACGGATCTTTGTGGAGCGGATCCCAATCGATTCCACCCGACCATAGACATCTTCATCCGTTATTTTGAAGTTAACTCGAATATACTCACCAGGTATGTAGGGTCGATCCAGGTAAATCAAGATGGTTCCAATCACTTGTGAAATTGTCTCTTTGGCTGCAAAAGCAATGGCAACCCCCCCAATACCCAAACCAGTCAAGACACTGATTAAATTGAGATCCTGACTTTGAGCAAAGAGCAGAATAGCTACAAACACAATAATGGTATTGGCTACGGCCTCACCTAGGAGGACAAAATCATCCACTTCTCCCTGTAAGTGACGGATCAGTTGGATTCCATACAGACGGATTGTTTGGCTCATTAATCTAGAAGCTAGCCAGCTAGTGCTGATGGTGAGAGCGAGATAGACAAAAAAAGTAGAAATATTGAAAAAGCCAGAATAAGCTCGGAATAAGTTGAGACCTAAAGTTGCTGTGATCAGAATACCTGTGTACACGATCAATGACCGTAATGGCATCACTAATTTTTGATACATAGTGAGCACTTGTCGGGGGGCAAAGCGTTGAATTAAGACTCGAATCAAGAAGGGTAGCATCTGACCCACTACCAAAGACCCAATGATTAATAAGGCAAAGAGACCCAACCGTTGCAGAAACTCGAATAGATCTTGCTGAAATGTTGAATTTAGGGGAAAGAGTTCTTGAAAGATATCTCTCATGAGTCTGACCTAGGATGGAATCTGGAATTCAAAAGGTGTGACGGGGTATTTATAGAGTAACAGGGGAATCAACATAGACTGTGGGATCAGGTACCGTGAACTCTAAACCATGAGTATTTAACTCACGAGCAATCGATTCATTGGCGACCTCTAGCATGCGCTTACGCAAGTTAATTGAACTATCACTAGATCCCATCACGAAAAAACTGACTCGAGCTCGGGTCCCCTGCTGATCCTCAGGCTGAAATAGAGTGATGCGAGTACTCCCTGGATCAATCCCAAAAATCCCATCAACTGCTTTTTCTAGGGTTTGGGATACCAAGGCTTCTTCACTTTCTGAGAGATACTTAGTGAAGTCTAGTAATAATAGAGCCATGACCTTAGTGCCTCGAGAAATGTTTTCAATATCTTTAGAGGCCATCACCGAATTAGGCACAATCACCAGTGTATTATTCACAGCCACTCTAATTTTGGTAGAGCGAATCCCAATTGATTCAACACGGCCATACACATCTTCTGCCTGAATATTGAAGTTAACTCTAATGTATTCACCAGGGACAAAGGGACGATCCAGGTAGATAACAATGGTTCCAATGATCTGCCCCAATGCTTCCTGGGCTGCAAACGCTACAGCTCCCCCAGCAATCCCCACACCGGTTAATAAGGCCACAAGGTTAAAGTTGTGAGACTGGGAAAAGATAGTAATGGCAAAGAACACTATAATGATATTAGCTACAGTTTCAAATATTAAAATAACATCATTAACTTCTTGGCTAAATCGTTTGACCAATTCGATACCATAAATTCGGATCAGCTGCCTAGCAAACCTAGTTGCTAACCAGGTCACAGCAAGAGTTACGGCTATGTCCATCACAAAGTTTAGGACTTGATACACTCTAGAATAAACCTGAATAATATTGAGACTAACCGACACTAATATTAAAGTAATAGTTGTGACCAAAGGCTGTTGAAGAGGATTTAGAAAATTCTCAACGATCGATGTTTTCTTTTGAGCTAGAGATCGAGTCAACATCACCTTCACAAGGGAAGGCAGTAGACGGCCACTGATCCATGAAGCCAGAATAAACAGAAAGAGTAACCCAACTCGAAAGGCTAATAGGATTAAGAAGTCCTGAGTGGTTTCATCTAGCTGTATAGTCTCAATAAAATCGAATAGCTGCATCAGAGTGTCTCAGCATAGGTGACTTATGATCAGAGTTAGGCGCACATGAATTCTGCTTTATATATTCATTGGAGAGGTCACATTAATATTCTCGTCTTCAAGATCAAAACCAATACCGAAGTCTTTGAGCTTGCGTTTAATGTTTTGCCTAGCTACATCGAGCAATTGTGAGCGCACCTCCATTGCATTGTCACCAGTACCTAGTATGAAAAAATTCACTTGAGCTTGAGTAGTAGTCCCTAAGTTCTCTTGACTAGATGGTTTGTCGTCAAAGGTAACATTAGAAAGTCGATGATCGATACCAAAAATATCATTGGTACTCTCTAGAATAATTTGTCGCACCAAGGCTTTTTCTTCATCCGGTACAGCTTGATGGAACATAATATTTAAAATAGAAATCACTTTTTGAGCACCCGATAGATTTTCAATGGCCATTTGTGTCAACATACTATTGGGAATAACAACCAAAGTCCCCTTCCCTGATAAACGGATCTTGGTAGAGCGCCAACCAATTGCCTCTACACGCCCAAAGGTTCCATCCGATAAGTGAATATAATCATCAACCAAAAAAGGACGATCTAGGTACAGTAAGATACTCCACAAAACTTGCTCTAACACTTTTTGAGAAGCAAAGGCAATAGCCACACCACCTACGCCTAAACTAGCAATTAAACCGATCAAATTAACTTGATGTGATTCAGCAAAAATTAGAATAACTACAAGGACGATACCTGCATTAGCAATAAACTTAGTCAACACCAGTAGCTCACTATTAGCTTTTGCCGCGCTCATAATGGTTAATTCTAATAAATAGACATCAAAAACTTGTTTAAAGATTCGAAAACCTAAAAAACAAACATTAATACTGACTGCAAGCCCCAGAATAAATTCAGCGGTACTCAACCAGGTTGGAGGGCTAGCTGTGGCATAAGGTAGCAGGATAGCGTCTACTAAGCTAAGCAGAATTACAATCCCCAGCCAGAGCTGAGAAGGCTGAATAATAGTCTGATACACATCTCTGATTCGATCAGTAATCAACCATGAGATCAGGCGGCTGACCAGTTGGAATGACAAGACGAGTGCGAGCACGCCCAGTCCTCCTAAAATCACCCAGATCATGTAAGGAGGAATTTGAACAGTTGTCGGATCACTAATGGAGTCAAGGAATCGCTTGATCATGAGCTGCTTGTTTCAAGTTCAGGTCATTGTGCTGTGTCGTTGTGCTGTGCAAATAGCGTAGATCATAACGCTTGTAGCTCACACACTTTGTTTACAGTCTCGCTCGAGATTGTGAACTCTTTGTGACTTTGGTCTATTCTTAACGAATATTTTAACTTATTGACATACTTTAACTCGAACTTGATTGAGATAGCTTTACCGACGGCTCCACCGATCTAAGTCATTTGTATGCTTCCATTCACAAGTTATTCATATTTGAACACTATTGGTAGTCATGGATCGCTATGCTGAACGTGGAGAGGCTACAAGGATACCAATTACACATGCTATTTGATATAGGGGTCACTTTACATGTTGATCATTTTACAAATTACAAAGGATTACTCTGGCATTGGATGTGACAATTAGGCTAAGTCTGTTTTGAGCCTTGAGCTTGAATGATCTATGCTGATACCAGACTTCTTTGATCAAAGTGATGAGTATTTTACTAGACTACTTGTCTGCAACCCATTGGCTGATGCCTCACGGCCAATGTTATCTTTGGAATCCGGTGCTGGTCAGCCTGCATGCATTGTCAGATAGTCTTATCACCCTGGCCTATTACTCTATTCCTCTAACTTTAACTTCCTTAATTCGCCAGCGCCGGGATTTACCTTTTACTCAAATTTTTTGGTTGTTTGCTGCTTTCATTGTAGCTTGTGGAACCACTCATGCTCTTGAAGTCCTAACCATTTGGTATCCCGCTTACTGGGTTAGTGGAGTATTTAAGGGGTTGACGGCTGTAGTTTCTCTTTACACAGCCTTTACTCTCATTCCATTGATGCCTCAGATCATGACTCTGCCTAGCCCCAGTCAACTGGCCAGTGTCAACCAAGAGTTAGAGTCAAAGGTTCAAGAGTGTCAAATTGCAGAATTCGAATTACATGGACTTAACAAAGAGTTAGAAGCTCGAGTTGAACAACGAACCCTAGATTTACAGTGTGCCAACGATAATCTAATGCAGTATGCCCGACAACAGCAATTTATTGCACAACTAGGTCAGCAAGCGCTCTCAGGTGTTCCATTTCAGGAGCTAATGGCAGTTGCTATCAAAGGAGTCATAGCCATTCTCAAGGTGGACTACGGTTACATCTTGGAAGTGATCAATGGCCACCAAGTTCGAATGGTAACGGCCTCTGCAAATACAGCTGAGCTGGATCCAGTATCTATAGATTCAAATACACTCTCATCACCTGTCATTAGTACAAATCAAGATCAACAGTCTGAAATCAACTATTTGCTCTCAACACAACAGCCTTTAATTATTAGTGATCTCAGCCAAGAATCTCGATTTTGCCAGTCTTCACTGCTGCAAAGTTTCCCAGTGACTTCAGGTATTGGAGTTCAAATATTGGGTCACCCTCTACCTTATGGATTAATGTGTATTTGGGCAGAGGCTCATCGTCAATTTGCACCCGATCAGGTCGATTTTTTAGAAGCTGTGGCTGTTATACTGGCTACAGCAGTGGAACAACAACAAATTAAAACTGCCCTTCGTCGAAATGAAGACCGATTGCGGTTGGCATTAGATAACTCTCCTATTGCGATGTTCACACAAGATAAAGATCTGCGTTACACCTGGATCTATAATCCTCAGCAAGGCATTGATGCTCAGGAGTGGATTGGCAAAACTGATTGGGATCTCCTGGGGTCTAGTAATGCGGACGTCATTGATCTAAAGCAGCAAGTCTTTCAAACTGGGTCTAGCTTGCGACAGAAAGTGACGCTAACTCTAAATGGTAATGTGGCTGTCTATGATATGAGCCTGGAACCTCTGCAAGAAGGTGAGCAAACCATAGGTTTAATTGGTGTAGCTGTCAATATCACCGAGTTACAAGCTGTGGAACGTTTGAAAGATGAATTCCTCTCAATGGTTAGCCATGAGCTACGGACACCACTATCGTCTTTACATGGATCATTAACCCTGTTAGCTACGGGTCGCTTGGGTGAGTTAGATGCTAAGGGGCAACGGCTTCTTGAAATTGCAGCTAGAAATACGGAACGCTTATCTCGACTTGTGAGCGATATTCTGGATTTAGAACGATTAGAATCGGGTAAGATTAAGATTAAACGAAAGCTATGCAATGCTGCTGAGCTGATCAATCAAGCCATTGCAACGATGAAATCGATGGCTGACGAAGCTGAGGTCCACTTAAGCAGTCGAGCTTTACAGATTGAGTTTTCAGCTGATCCGGATCGAATTTTGCAAGTTTTGACAAATTTACTCAGCAATGCGATTAAGTTTTCGGTCAAAGGGCAGTCTGTCATTGTTGAGGTCAAATACGAATGGGATACGCTGGTACTCTTTCAAGTTAGTGATACTGGACGAGGTATTCCCAAGGATAAGCTTGAGACTATTTTTGAGCAATTTCAACAAGTGGATGCTTCTGATTCTAGATTGAAAGGAGGGACAGGGTTAGGTCTGCCGATCTGCCGTAGTATTGTTCGCCAACACGGTGGTACGATATGGGCAAAAAGTGAAGTCGGAAAAGGTAGCACGTTCTACTTCTCAATACCCCTTGATCCAGATGCTGAGGGCTAGTCAACTTTGAATCCAAATTTACCTTACACACCCAGTCACCGCACGCATCAACTGATCCAGCATTATCTGCCAGTTGGTTCAGATCAGGATAGACAAAGTTTAGTTGTGCTAGTTGATGCGATCAAACGACAGGCAGCAGCTCAGTTAAACGAAAGCAGTTGGACGCCTACAAATTATTTAAATGCACTTAGAGAGGTGATCTCTGAGTTACAACAGGATGAAGCTATAGTCCAAACCTACGGAGACAACCTAAAGCGCACCTTGGATCTCCTTGAGCAAGATAGTCGTCTATATTGGTTTGATCTGACGCAAGAAATCAAGCAGCATGGTTATGATCAGCCGGCTGCAGCCAACAGTGCCTGGGCAGAGCTCAAAACCAGAAAACTGGATCCTACCACCCACTTATCAACATCAGATCCTGTCTATGGCTCCCCCTGGTCAGTTGATAATCCCTATTAGGACTAGCCGCTAGCACCCACCCACCATTCACTAAGAAATCACAATTGGTGACTAAGCTGAGGGCAACAACACGTGAAAATTAAGGATGATCAGCTATGCAACCCATTCCCACTGACTCTCCCCTGTTTCTACCAGTATCAACTGGGGCACTATTGGTTGGTTTTCTATCATTTGTCGCTTACAGCTTTATCCGCTTGTACAAAAACCGATCTTATCCAGATGTTGTTCAACCTAAAGCGACTCAGCGGATGCTATAGCAATCATTGAACCCATCACGGTAGCTATGCAAAGGTAAGTAGGAGTTTCTTAGAGTGGCACCCCGTACAAAGCTAGATCGAGCCAAGAGCCCTAAACCGTTCTGGGACCAGTTTATTATCATCCTGCTAATCCTTAACACAGTTTTTGTAATCTTCAATCTTAGTTATTTGCCTCTTAGGGACTTTTACATCAATCATGTTCCTGGTGTCACTTCTTATGATTTGATCAAAGGTATTGAACCTCATCCTCAAACAGAAGCCTACTTGGAGGCCTATGATTCTCTAGTTCAACTCGTTCATGATCCTGTAGCCCCAAAGTCACAAATTAAAGAAGTTATCCAGGATCTAAAGCAGCAGAGCCTAGACCTCATTGATGAAGATCCCTTTGTTACAGCTGGCAAATCTGTTTCATTTGCAAAAGCTAAGCAGACTGTTAGCCACCAGCTAGGACTGGCATCTGCAAAGCAAGCCTTCAAAACATTCTGGAGTTATGATTATCTAGACCAGATCGGTTGGGAGCAGGCCTTGGCCTTTTTTCATGCTAATGTCTGGCCACTTCTCCACACCAATTATTACCGATCTGTCGATGCTATGGGGCAAGCTGTTGATCATTTTTGGTGGATTGACTTACCGTTCACGTTGATTTTTGTAGTCGATTTTTTGCAAAGGACTTTAGCCATTAGCCGTAGAGACCTAGAGCTATCTTGGTGGGATGCCATGATGCGGCGCTGGTATGACGTGCTTCTGTGGATTCCAATTTGGCGTTGGCTCAGGCTCATTCCGGTAACGGCACGATTGCATCAAGCAGGTTGGGTGAACTTTAAACGAATTTTATCCCAACTAACTTATGAACCTGCCGTTTACCTGGCCGATCGAACTTCAATATTTATGATGGTTCGACTCTTTAATCAGGCTCAGGACTCTATTCAGCAAGGAGAGCTACTCCAAGTATTACTGCCTCCTGCTAAAGTGACAACGATAACCGATCCTCCTAATCAATTACAGCAACTCATCTCTCATCTATCAGATATTACTATCTGTAAGGTACTACCAGATGTTCAACCTGAGCTCAAGCAACTAGTACAGCACACATTAGAAGGATCATTGAAAGCTTCTGCCGTCTATCAGAGTTTAGAACAAGTACCGGGTCTCGACTCAACAGAAATCATGGATCAACTATCACACTATTTAGCTCAAGTAACCTATGATCTAATCGTAGATTCTTACACAGATGCTCAAGGGCAGATCTTACTGAATCAGTTATCTCAGCGATTTTATCAAGTGTTATACCAGGAACTTCAACAAGAGGTAACCCAGAAGCAAATTCAAAGTGCTTTGTTGGAATCATTAGCTAGCCTCAAAGTCAAATTTGCTGAAGGATCTCAATCCAATGAGCCAGAGAAAACTCTTAGCGAAGCCGATCGTTTGCACAGTATGGCAGATTTGAGAGGATAAGCGTTGAAGCATTGAGTCTATAAATGAATGAGCATTTCAGAAAATGATAATTTTCTTTACCTCCACTTTACCGCCAAATTTGAGAACTGTATTTTGTTAGACCATGCTTACTGCTATTTGAACAGGCAGTTGCAATCTCTAACTACGACTTATTGCATATGTCTTCTGTAGAATAGAAATCAAGTCTGACTCAGAAGCCTAAATACTATGATCGCCCTACCTCAAACCTTCCTCACCCCTGAGCAGTATCTGGAATTCGAAACAAACAGCCAAATCAAACACGAGTATGTCAACGGTGAAGTCTATGCGATGGCTGGCTCCACTGATACTCACAACACCATTGCACTGAACTTAGCTACACTGATCAGATCTCATTTACGTGGAACAAATTGCCGGGCTTATTTTGCTGATATCAAAGTTCGTATTGAGAAGCGCAACTGTTTCTACTATCCCGATCTTCTTGTTACCTGTGATCCCCGCGATCAGGAAACACCCACTTACAAGTGTTATCCCAAGCTAATCATCGAAGTTCTCTCCGATAGCACGGAAGCCTTTGACCGAGGAGATAAATTCAACGACTATCAAACTTTGGATACTCTGGAAGATTATGTTTTGATCAACACTAAACACCCACGAGTCGAAGTTTACAAGCGTCATGACTCTAAAGAGTGGCTTTTTCAAACCTACACTGAGACAGTCTTTAGCTTATGTAGCCTCAACCTGGAAGTATCATTTATGGATCTCTATGAAGATGTCAGCTTTGGTGTGTCATCAACTCGTGGGATCTCAGCTCAAGTAGCAAGTCAGAACGCATTACTGTAATCCATGTTGCAAGACAACGCCAAAGTACTCGTGATAAGTAACTAAGCCATCCCCATCTCGATCAATTGCAGTTAAGATTTCTGCTAGCTCATCAGGTCCAAAGGGAAAGCAGAGATCCTCAGCACTTTGCAAGGCTTCTTTAAAGGTGAGCAATCCGTCCCCATCCAGATCATGCTCTTTAATTTTTCTGAGGACCAAATAATGGGGTTCTTTAGCATGAAGGAAATCTTCAAATTCAATAAAGCCATCATGGTCTTTATCCAGATAATTGAACTGACTCAGTAAGCGCTCTTTTTCGAGGGTGAGTAGATGATCTAGATAGTCTTGCAAACTGATCTTACCATCCTGGTCATGATCTAACTCATAGAATTCTGCTGCTGCCTTTTCTACTCGGCGAGATGACAATAACTCATGGGAATCATCAGGAATTTTAAAGTAAGCACAACTTTCAGCCATAGATTAGTCTCCTCAACAGATGACATCCACCCGTCTTTTTGATCTGATCGTATTATCGGGGCAAATGCACCTAAAGTTTGAACCACCCTAGAAGAAATAGATTGAGATTGAGAGAAACCAGCAAACTCATGACATTTTAGGTGCGTACTATCACAAAGCATAAAACAGTAGTAATAGGAGTTAATCAATGGAAGCTAGGGTTAAACATTCTGCCAACACCACTGGATCTGCTGGTTAATATCTAGGTTTTTGGGTACCTGTAGCCTTAACACTTCCTCCACAAACTGGATCACTTGAGACCGAACATCTTGATCAATAGCTCGTAACCAACAGATCCCGCCAGGATAGTCTTGCAAGTGTTGGAGGGCATACTGTTGTGCTAACTCTGTTTTACCCATGCCTTGTAACGAGATCCAGCTTACTGAATCTGACTCTTGTAATCACTGATGCAGATCAACCAGTTCTTGATCCCGACCCAAGAAGATCCGAGTAGCACTGAGAGGAATGTTATGGCGCTGGCCTGTTAGCCCCCCAAGATTGGCATCTGAGGTATCCTGAGAGGCTATTGAGGCCCCGGCGTTCCAGCGGTTTCAACATGGTTAATAATCGATCTTTCCATTCCGTATCTTTGTGACTGTAGCTAATAAACGCTTGAGTTGGTTCTGGCATCATAAGTTACTCACTTAAATCATTGATAGACTGCGTACTACCCCTTGATCGGGTTTAAGCCTTTGAACATAGAGTTTAAATGTTTGAACTTGGTTAACCCATGATCGGAGCACTCACCAGATCACTCCAAGGGCCTTGTTCCCCTCTAGTATTCACCCAGCGGAGGCGGTAGTAGGCTGTTTGCCCCACATTACTATCATCAAACTCCGAGACATAGGGTGTGCGCGTATCCAATCCTAGAAAGGTCAGATCATCGGTTCCCGTAGGCGCTTCGCCAATTTTGACCCAGATCTCGGCCCCCATAACGCCTGTAGGTTTGGCTCGACGGGTGGGCGTCTCTTCATCTGCAAACCGTAACGTATGCATCAGAGGTTTCATTTCAGTAATAGTCGCAATAGGACGCGATGTGGGTCTGGCTGTCGTGGTTCGGCTACTGCTAGGGATCGTAATCCCAAGGGATCCACGTTGGGCGTTTGTGATTGTGTCACTGGCTTGGAGCCGCCGCACTAAATTTCGGATCAGGCCTTCACAAGCTTGGCGAGCCTCTTCTTTGTCTTGATAAGCACTTTGAGCCGCCGCTTGAGCCTGTGTATGATTCTCGTAAGCAGTTTCCCAATTAGACTGCACCGTTAATAGTGTTGTTAACTCCGCTTCAGCGATCCCCAGCTCAGTTGGACTGGCTTGTAGCGCACTCACAAAATTAAGTTGCCAAGTATTAAACTCAGCATCGTTATTAGGAATATAATCCGGCATAACTAACCCCAGCTTAGGCGAGATCAATAATAATTACCGCTTTAAGCATAGTGGCTCAGTTCCATTTTGATCCAGCCACAGCCCCTGATCCGCTCTCCCCAGTTAAGATCTACACCACCACAGCCCCTGATTGATCATCTCAAGCCAGTTGTAATGTCACCCCAGTAAACCCCAAGTTGGCCGTAGCCATTTTTGATCTCGCTTGGGCAAAATACTATAATTCCTGGAGAAACTGATTATTTCCAACAAGAAACACAATGATTCCAAGGCAAAACACAATGATTCTAAAGCCACATAGCTCTTGGCCTTGGCAAATGATCCAATCACTTTAGTCATAAATACAATGGCCCAGGCCGCATCCAATAATTCCAGCCATAACCCAACCCATCACCTCAAGCAAAGACTAATTGCGCTTGAATTGAAGTCTATGCTGATCAGCTTGAAATCCTTAACCGCATTGAATGGTTAAACTATAGACCTGCGTTCATCACTGC
>CAYSWV010000084.1:0-14699 GCA_964434865.1 uncultured bacterium | reverse complement strand
CCCGCCTGAGTTAAAGCCAGATCGCAACGACACAGTCATGAATCCAATTTTGATAGTGGAAGTGCTTCCAGGATCTACAGAAGGCTATGATCGAGGGGCTAAGTTTGAATTTTATCGCACCCTGTTTTCTTTTCAAGAATATCTATTGATCGCTCAGCATACACCTCAGGTTGAGCAGTTTGTTAAACAGGCTGAAAATCAATGGTTATTTACTGCCTACGATGATCTCAATCAGACTTTTGAACTCCAATCAGTAGGGGTGACTATTGTTTTAGAAGATCTCTACGAGGCTGTCCAGTTTTAGTGATGTTTTGTTTGTCGAACCTGGAACTGGAAAGGTAGCAAAAAGTGATCCTTGTCAATGATTTGTAGACTTGAATACAAAAATGTCTAATCACTGTGTAATGGCATTCTTTTAGTTCCCTTAGCTATTTGCAACAGAGTTGGCGAAAACTAACGCAATTCCCTATAGGGGCGGCCAGAGCTTGTCTAAGCTACAAGGATCTAAGTAGAGAGTAAGCTAAACTAAAAGCATTGATAGTCCTGAAAGTGATTGGTTATGACATCAACGCTAGCGGCACTCATTCATCCAAGCCGAGCCAGGTTTGATGAATGGGAAAGCATTGAGCCTCCAATGGAAAATGATAGTCATCGTGATCAACTTGAGATCCTGATTGCTTGTTTAAGATGGTGGTGGCGTGATCGATCTGATTGCTACATCACAGGTAACTCTACAATCTTCTTCAGCCCTGATCAGAAAACTAACGAAAATTTTCGGGGCCCTGATTTTTTTGTGGTTCTGGGGGTGGATCCACGACCTCGAGGGAGCTGGATGGTTTGGCGTGAGGACTATAAATACCCCAACTTAATCATTGAACTTCTGTCAGATAGCACCGCTAAGACCGATCGCACTACCAAAAAAGACATCTACCAAACTACGTTCAAAACACCAGAGTATTTCTGGTTTCACCCAGATACATTCGAATTTGAGGGGTTCCGTCTACAGGACACAACTTATCAAGCGATTTCAGCTACCCCACAAGGCTGGAAATGGAGTGAGCAACTCCAGTTGTATCTAGGGATTTACCAAAACCAACTTAGATATTTCACTGCCGAGGGTGCCTTGATCCCCACCCCTTTAGAGCGAGCTGAGCAAGCTGAGCAAGAATTGCAACAAGAACAACAACGAGCTGAGCAAGCTGAGCAAGAATTGCAACGACTCCAGCAGCGCCTACGTGATCTAGGCTTTGATCCCTAACTACAGGAGATGAACGTGGAACAACTTCCCTGGAATCGGGCTCTCGAACGCTACACTGAGCTAGTGCCAACAGAAGTCCTACAAGTGTATCTGCAACAGGATGGTCAAGATGATCTGGTTGTTATCTATCGGGGTTTCAGTAGTTCGTTAATGCGCCCCACCCCCAAAGATCTGAGTCAGCCTGTCATTGATACCCAAGCCCAATTTTTACGACTAGACCGACTGCAGGGCCCCCTAGATCCTGCTAATCCTCAAATGATTCAAGCCGATCTAGACCAAGCTGCTATGGTTGCGTTACTTCAACAAGCTGGCCTCGAACCTACCAATCTAGACTCTAATTGAAAGCCTGGATCTCAGAGTGTTCAACCTATCATTTGTAAAGATCCAAGTTAAGATAACGAATATCTTGCCAGCATTAACCCATGAAACGCAGATTAACCGAAGGGCCTGTTGGATCGCAACTCTTTCAATTGACCCTTCCTATGGTGTGGGGAGTATTTGCGATCATTGCATTTAATCTAGCTGATACCTATTTTGTAGGGCAACTCGGCACTGAACAACTAGCAGCTATGAGTTTCACCTTTCCTGTGGTGATGACACTGGGAAGTTTAGCCATGGGTCTGGGTGTAGGGGCCTCTTCCGTGATTGCCAGGACTATTGGTGAAGGCAACATGGATCGGGTGCAACGGTTTACCACTAACAGCCTGACGTTATCGATAACGGTTGTTGCTGTATTTGTCATATTGGGCTTATTAACGATTGATCCGCTGTTTCGCCTTTTGGGGGCCAGTCCTGATGTGATGCCTTTTGTGCAAGACTACATGCGGATCTGGTATTTTGGCATGGTGTTTTTGGTGGTACCCATGGTGGGCAACAGTGCGATCCGAGCAGCCGGTGATACGCTTACACCCAGCATCATTATGACCTTTGCAGCTGCGGTCAATATTGCCTTAGATCCACTATTCATTACAGGGGCTTTAGGGTTTCCTCGTTTAGAACTTCAAGGAGCAGCCCTCGCAACGGTGATCGCCCGAGCTCTAACTCTAGCAGCGGCTCTATTTGTCTTGCGCTTCAAAGAAAATATGCTCTCGCTGCAGATGCCCGATCTAGAAGAGACACTCTGGTGCTGGCGCGATATCCTGACTGTAGGATTGCCCGCTGCTGCTTCCAGCATGATTACGCCGATCTCGATTGGGATCATTACTAGCCTGTTAGCTATTTATGGGCCAGCGGCTGTAGCGGGTTTTGGAATAGCGTCTCGGATCGAATCGTTTGCGTTGATCACAATCATTGCTCTAGCAGCCAGTATGGGACCGTTTGTTGGGCAAAATTGGGGCGCTCAACAGTTTGCTCGGGTCCGGCTGGCTTTACGGCTGAGTTATGGATTTTGCTTGGGTTGGGGCCTTTTGATGGCTGTTGGACTGGGACTAGGGGGGCCATCCGTTTCAGCTTTGTTTAATCAAGATCCAGACGTCATCCGGATTTCAGCCTTGTACCTTTGGATTGTGCCAGTTAGCTATGGAGCCGCTGGTATTATTCAGGTGGCTAGTTCAGCCTTCAATGCCATGGGTAAACCTATCCCCTCTATAGTGATGACCCTGACTCGGATGTTGGTGTTGAATGTGCCCCTAGCTTATGTGGGTAGCCAGATGATGGGACCTGTGGGGGTGTTTGTCGCGACCTTGATTGCCAATTTGGCGGTAGGCCTAGGATCCTATGTGTGGAACCAACGAACATGTCAGCAGCCGCCCGCTATGACCTTATCTCCTGGTGAAGCCTGACCCTAACACTGCCACCCTCAAGACTTAGGTAGAGAGACTAGGTAAGCTCGCCAGCCACCCCACGCTGTAATGTCAACCTGTGTCTCACAGATCACAGCCTCCCCCAATACCCCAAATAGTTCTGAATCATCAATGAGTTTGACGTTGCCAATGCATAGGCCAGGTGGCTCCTGTTGCAGGATTTGGACTAAAGCAGTGGGGGACAGTGACCAGACTTCTAAATCGATCTGAGATCCCCCCTTGTCGACACGCTGCATGGCCGGATAGCGATCATCTATAGACCACAAGCGATATAGGGGGGCTGTCTTTGTGGCTTTGACAAATTTGGCCCCAACTGCTAGCAGATTACCGTTGAGTTCTAAGCCTTGCATCAGCGTTCCGTTGACAGCTAGTAGTATAGTGTCTGCCATTGGTGGTTTCAACTTTGAGAAGAGACGAGAACTGGGTAAGTGGCCACCAATCGATTACGGATCACATCAACTTTGGGAATGATCTGCTTTTGCCGAGAGAGTGCCAGGTTGGCATAAGTAGGTATCACCGCACCAGGAATCCGGTTAGCCGGTGCCACCACATTCAGATCCCAATGGGGAAATCCAGTCGGTGGAATGACAAGAGACCCACCAGGATAGGGACAATCCATACGGTTGGCACACACTACATAAACGCGGTTGTCCTCAGCTTTAGGCACCGTCAGTAACTCTCGCTCAAACCGGTGTCGCCATGCACATGACCAGGCAATAATATCAGCTCCTTGCAGGGCTAACACTCTGGCTGATTCAGGGAAGAGTCCATCATAGCCCAACAGCAGGCCAATGCGACCTAAAGGCGTTTCAAACACTGGTAGGGTATCCCCTGATTTGGACCAGGTGGTTGCCTCAGGATTCAAATGGACTTGATCATACTCACCCCACACCTCACCATCCGATCCAATTAGCAACGCCGAAGACATCAGTTGTCCTGCTCGCTGCCGGACCAAGGGCAAAACAATAGCACATCCGTAGGTTGCCGCTACTGTACTTACTTGAGCTTGAAATAGTTGAGCTTGATGCGCCTGAGTTTCAGCTTGTTGAGGCTGAGGTAACCAGGTTGAGAAGGTACAGTGTTCCGGTAGAACCATTAACTGAATCCCTAGTTTGGCGGCATGTTCCAGTTGCTGGAGTGTAGCTTCCCAAGACTGAGGCGTAGGCGTGGCATGTGACTGGATAGCGGCTAGTTTGACAACAGCTTGTTCAGGGAGCAGGGGTTGCTTGAGATAAGTAGCTAGAGGAGTTTCAGCAAAGGACTGGACTAATAGGCTATAAGTCTCTGGTCTTCGATCTTGGAGTTTGTTCCCCCGGCCATACCAGGTTTTTTGCGTGGCGGCTTGGGGATCAATATCTGCAGTGGCAACGGCGTGAGTATCATCCGGGACTCGGACCCTAACCTGACCATTGGGAGCCACGACCATGCTACCCCCTGGATAGTAAATACTCCGCTCTACACCTGATTTTGTAGCTGCCACTAACCAGACCCCATTTTCATAAGCCCGAGCTGGTCCCCATAAATCAGCCTGATCTAAGGCAAAGAAGTTAGCCATATCCACGATGACTTCAGCCCCTTGTAAGGCCAGACACCTGGCAATTTCAGGAATGCGGCCATCAAAACAGATCAACAACCCAATGCGGCCAAGAGCTGTGTCTGCTACCGGTGATCCCTTGACGCCAACTGTAAACCAATTTTGATCATGGGTCGCCAAAAACTGCTTTTGATAATGGAGAGCAAGCTGACCTTCAGGATCCAAGAGGACACCACTGTTATAAACATGACCAGAGGCTGGATCTAACTCGGTCAGGCCACTGGCGATATGGAGACCGTACTGACGACACAACTGGGCCATAGCTGATACAAACGGTCCTGACAACGGCTCAGCCAATGACTGGCAATGATCGGCAGAATCAAATAAATAACCTGTGTTCATGCACTCTGGAAACACAACCAGATCGGCCCCCTGGCGCACAGCCTCTTCGGTATGGTGCTGCAAGAGCTGAATGTTAGCCGCAATATCACCCAAGGCTGCCAGCGTTTGCACCACTGCTGCTCGAAATGTTGTCATGAACGTGTCCTTGATGCTTTCCTAATAGAGCTGACTCTAGATCCCAATGGTGGAGCCATCCAACAAGATTTCTTCAATATTACGACGCTCTTGCAAAACCTCTTCTTTAAAAAACACATCCACAAATTTCTGATAAGAATCTAGATCGGTATCATCAAGTTCGGCAAATCCTCTGAGTCTGGGTTGGGCGACATAGCTAGCCTGTTCCTCTTCCAGCGCGGTGTATTTCGCCAGGACCGGTCGGTATTTGTCAAAGTCAGCATTGGCTAGGCGGGTGGCTTCATCAATCACTTCAACCACTCGTTTAGCGACTTCAGGTCTTTCTTCAATAAACTTTTTCGAGAGGACTGAGGCTCCAGAATAGAATGGATCTGAAATAAACATTGAGCACGGGTTGATCACAGCTCGCTTAGCTTGTTGAGTGGCTTCAGCAATCGATCCCACCGGTTCTAACGATAGAGTAGCATCAACACTGCCTGAGATCACAGACGTTAACTGCAACCCCACAGCGAGCTCAGTAACTCGCACATCTTGATCAGGATCCAGGTCATTTTGCCGGACTAGGTGCCGGGTGATCGTACGCCACTGAATGCCCGGTACGGTTCCAATAGTTTTGCCTTGGAGATCTTTAAAAGACGTAATGGGAGAGTCGTTAGGCACCAACAAAACATCATTGGTTCGATTGGCTTCGATACCGCCACCCTGCAAGCCAAACACTTTTAACGATCCTCGAGAGCGGGTTTCAGCTAGCACTGCAATTCCAGCTGCCGCCCCCGGAGGACCAAAATCAGCGCGTCCTGATATGAGGGAATCAATGATCTGATTAGGGTTTTCAAATTTGACGGACTCAATTTCGATACCAGCTTCTTCAAATAGGCCTTCTTCTAGAGCAACATAGTAGGCTGTTGTCTGCATGATCGGTAGCCAAGATGCTGTGACTTTATCAGCTGCCCGAGCCGGACGAGTGCCAACAAAAAGGGTGGCTGCCCCTAACCCTGCTGTCATCGATCCATACTGTAAAAATTGTCGACGCTGCATAATCAACCTCCAAGTGATCAAATCTGTTCAGTAGGTCCATCCATATCAGGAACTACTTATTTCCAATGGACAATGGTTTGTTCGGTTTTGAGAAAAGCTAGATTGAGTAAGTAGCCCATCAGGCCAGTGGCAATAATCGAGGCATACATTTGCTCCATATCGTAAATAATTTGAGCATCGATAATGCGGTGCCCCATACCATTAGTAGATCCCACAAACATCTCAGCTACAATAATCACAACCAAGGTCAGGGAAATAGCGGTGCGGAGACCAATAAACGTTTGGGGCAAAGTTTCAAAAAAGATGATGTCTAGAAAGATACGCCATTGAGGGGCCCCCATCACCTTGGCTGCTAAAATCCGGGTTTTGCCAGCATTCATCACACCATAAGCAACATTGAAAAAGATCACTAACATCCCAGCAAAAGCAGCCACAGCAATTTTAGAAAAATCGTCGATGCCAAAAATGACTAGAAACAGAGGAAACATAGCCGTTGCTGGAGTTGAACGAAAAAAATCAATCAAAAATTCAAATGATCGATACACTCGTTCACTGGCCCCAATCACCACACCCAACGGGATCCCCACTAATGCGGCAATCACAAACGAGTAAAGAGTTCGATACAATGTAAACCCAAAGTCGGCAGATAAGTTGCCTTGAAATAGACTCACTCCTAATGTCTTTAGGGTAGCTACCGGGCCGGGTAACAGTAGGGGATCAATCAGCTGAAGTTGGACACTGATCCACCAGACTAAAAGGATCCCCAAGGTCCCGATGTTCACTAGAACCAGATTGAGTGCTTTAGGTCCTAACTCTCTAGATTTCATCGTTGGATCTCCATCTCTTAGCGTCTCACTTCGCGTTGAAAAACGTCCAGGCAATGAGATTTAACAGCAATGTACTCTGGAGTTGATAGGGTCTCAACGGTGCGAGGATAAGTAGCATTGAATTCAATCTCTTCAGCAACTTGGGTCGGAGCTTTAGTCAACATCAAGATCCGATTGGCCATATAAACTGCTTCTTCTAGATCATGAGAAACCATAACCATAGTGATCTTAAATGTTTGAAAAACAGCTTGGAGCTTATCCCTTAAAAAGAGGGTAGTCTCATAGTCAATTGCAGAAAACGGTTCATCTAGGAACAAGATTGAAGGTTGTGTGACCAGTGATCTTAAAATACAGATCAGTTGCTGCTGACCACCCGATAACTGATAAGGATATTTAGATAGATCAATTTTGATCCCAAATGAGTCAACCAACTCATAAACGCGTTGCCTGCGCTCAGCCCGATTCATACCTTCAACTCTCAAAGGATATTCAATATTGTCGATGGCTCGGAGCCAGGGAAATAGAGCCTCTCGATAATTTTGGAACACGTAGCCAACTTTGACCGTTTTGATCCCGCGACCCTCAAAGCTGATAGATCCGGCATCGGGTTGAATGATCCCGGCAATCATATTGAGTAAGGTAGACTTACCACAACCATTAGGCCCAAAAATACAGGTGATGTGACTTTTGAGAATATTTAAGTTGAAGTTTTCATATAGCGATCCACCTGCAAACACTTTGGTTAACCCTTCAACAGTAATGTGTGGCAGAGGTTTAGATTGCAAGCGCTGAGAATTAAGATAAGGCGTCATCAGCTAAAGGATACTTCAATATAGCTCACCACAAACTAACTGCTGTCAAAAGCCATGTCTGTAGTCAAACGTACAAAATGCAGGAGGTTTGATCCGTCAAGCCAAAAGAGTGGTTTTCGATACATTTAGGGGAATGTCAGCTCTAGAACCCTTTGCTGCCATTATTGCACTGGGATTGACTGTCTAGAGGCCAGAATAACTAGCTCTCTAGCTGCATCTGATATCAATAACTTGGGCTGGAAGCTTAGAAGATGGTCTAAGAAAGTCCACCATCTAGGATCACGATAGTGATGAGCTAGGCAGGGCCCGAGTTTCGCCTATGATAAGTTTTTACGTCTCGGCAGACATGGCTTTATCTAAATATGGTTTTATCTAAATATCAGGTACCTACACACGGTCAGCCTTTTGATCTTCATGTCAAATCAACAGCTCTACTCGTTGTGGATATGCAAAATGATTTTTGTCATCCTGAGGGTTTTAATGGCCAAAGGGGACGGGATCTCTCAGGAATCCGCAGCATTATTCCCCAGATTCAGAGGGTACTAAGTTGGGCCAGAGAGCAAGGCATCCAGATCATCTTTACGCGAGAAAGTCATCGCCCTGATCTGAGTGACTTAACAGCCTGTAAGCAGGTACGGTATAGCCATGCTGGATCGCTGATTGGTCAACCTAGCCCCATGGGTCGATACCTGATTCAAGGAGAACTGGGTACTGCCATTATTGAAGAATTACAACCTCTAGCCCATGACTTTCAAGTGGATAAACCTGGTCATTCTGCTTTTGTTCGTACCCGCTTAGAAGAATATCTCCGCTCCAAAGGGTTGGAATATCTAGTGATTACGGGTGTGACCACCGAGTGTTGTGTCCTGGCTACCTACCGACATGCTAGTGATCTAGGTTTCTTTAGCTTACTCCTCGAAGATTGCTGTGCAGCCTTTAATATTGATGACCATCAAGCCGCTATTCATACCCTATTGGCTGAAGATGGTGTCATGGGTTGGGTTACCTCTTCAGATCAGCTCTTAACACTGCAGGATCCCGAGTGAAAGTGTTGCCTCAAATAGCAGAGTCTTTTGGACTTCTTGACCAGTAAAAGTTATAGTAAATGTTGAAATCCTTGCTTCAAAGACTTAGACTTAACGGATAAATCTACTCACTTTAGAACCTCATTATCTTGATGAAGATCCAGAATCTCATCATTCAGCTCTCATTGTTGCTCTACAATCTGGTGATCTTTCACGGGTTGAGTATGGCCTAAACTATCATCACAATCTGGTAAGCTTCCTCAGACCGTTCTAATTTTGAGAGAGCAAAGGCTTTATTGATCAGGCATTCCTCATAGGTCGGATCTAACTCTAAGCCTTGTTCAAGGATATCGAGAGACTCTGTGACTTTCTCTTGATACATCAATACAGCAGACAACTGGATAGGGTACTTTAAACCATTAGGATTAAGTTTAAGAGCTTGATAGATCTCTGCTTCTGAAAATCGACGTCGAACAAAAAGCAAGATCCCATGTTGATCTCAGCGGCCAACCCCTAGAGATTAACCGACAAAACAGGTTTTTTGTTGTTCTTCACGCAGCAAATCAAGGATGTAATCTTTCCGATCTTGAAACCGCACTGATCGTTTGATCAAAATATCCCGCTCGGAGGGACAGTCAATGGCAACTTCCTCTTTAACCCGTCCAGGGGATGAGGTGAGGATATAGATCCGTTGAGAGACAAACACAGCTTCTTCAACATCATGGGTGATCATCAAAATGGTGGTGCCAGTTTTACGCCAGACCTGTAGCAAAAAATCTTGCATGGTTTCTTTAGTTTGTGCATCTAGAGCCCCAAAAGGTTCATCCATCAACAGGATTTTGGGTTGATTGGCTAGAGCCCGGGCAATAGCTACTCGTTGTTTCATCCCTCCCGATAATTGCTTGGGTAAGGCACTTTTAAACTGGGTGAGGCCGACAACTTCAAGGTATTGAGCTGCTTGATCGCGGCGCTGTGATTTGGGTATGCCTTTGAGCTTGAGGCCAAATTCCACATTAGCGGCTACGGTCATCCAGGGGTATAGAGTATACGATTGAAAAACCATACCTCGATCAGCTCCGGGACCAGTAATGGGGATAGCATCCACCGTAATTTGACCACTAGAAGGTAACTCTAACCCAGCAATGAGGCGAAGTAAGGTTGTTTTCCCAGATCCAGAGGCTCCCACAATACTGACTAACTCACCCGTCTCAACATGAAGATTGATCTGATCTAGAGCTGTAACCGGGCCTTGTCGAGTTTGAAAGTGTTTAGTAACATGATTAACTTCAAGATGCATAGAATACTCCTAGTCAACTGCCCATTTACAGGTCATTTTTTGTAGCCAGCGCATCGACAAGTCAATTGAAAACCCAATGAGTCCTAGCACAATTAAACAAGCAAAGATCTCATCGGTACGGAAAAATCGCTGAGCTAACTGGATCCGCTTGCCTAAACCTTCATTTGCTGCCACTAATTCTGCTACCACAACCAAATTCCAAGAGGCTGCCATATTGACTCGAAAAATATCAATAATGTTGGGCACAATGTAAGGTGTGATCACTTGAAACAGAACCTGATGCCGGAGTCCACCCAAGGTATAGGTTGCTTCAAGCAGGTCTTTCGGGATAAATTTGACGGCATCCATGATCATCAACACATTGAAAAAGACAGTCCCAATAAAGATCAGGGCAATCTTGGGTGCTTCATCAAGACCCATATAAATAATGAGCAATGGCGTAAAGGCCGGTGCAGGCATATAGCGAAAGATCCCAATAATAGGCTCTGCCAAGGCCCGTATACTGGCAAACGCTCCCATCCCGATCCCCAATGGAATGGAAATTAAACCTGCCAGAATAAACCCTGATCCCACCCGAAAACAACTGGTGAGAATATCTTTCAAAAGATGCCCTTCTTGCCATAGCCTGACAATAGCGCCACTTACTGCTTGGGGAGAGGGTAGAAATCTGGGATCGGCCAACTCTAAACTGGCTAGTACCCACCACAAAAACAGTGGCACACAAATCGAAAGAATCACCAATTTTGTATGGAGTGAAGCCGGAATCTCTTCAGCAAGACGCCAGAAAATAGTAGGCTGCAATCGGGATCGAGGGAATTGAGACATGGCAGAGACCCAATGAGATTAGCATTCAAGCATCAACGTTAGGATTGCAATGATTCAGCATAAGCTTGGACAAATTGATCATCAAAGATCTGGGTTAAATCGGGTCCCTCAGGAATAAACCCAACTCTGATCATAAAATCAGTCATCACTTGAGCTGCGTAGGGCATATGCTTCATTGAATCACCGGGGCTAAAAGCTTCAAGGTTATCTTCAATAGTGAAAAATCGAGTGCCATCTTTAAAAAGCTCTAACTCTTCAACCGTGACCCCGGCTCGCTCCGCCATGATCTCATCAGATCGTTCAGGGTTGGCTTCCATAAAGGCCCGAATATCAAACCAGGTATTCACCAGAGCCTGCACCTGATCCGGTTGCTCATCAATGAGAGTTTGGCTGACAACCAAAAGATCAGGAATAGCCCCCGGAAAGTCAGCTGAAGAAAAGAGTTCTTTACTACCTTCTCGCTCTAAAGCAGTTAACCAAAATGGGGGAAAGGCACCCACAGCATCAACTCGACCCGCGGCAAACGCGGCAGCAGCAGCTCCTGTTTCTAAGGGCACGATCTCAACATCATCTCGAGAAAAGCCGGCCTCCTCCAGACCTAAGGTAAGGAGAAAGTCATCCACAACGCCTTCTTCTACGGCAACTGTCCGGCCCACCAGATCTTCAATGGAATTAATGTCTTCAGCCACAATAATCTTGTCATTTCCAGCAGAGTTGTCATTCACCAGGACCGCTACTTCCCCATTCACAGCGCCTGCGGCAAACGAGATCGTGTCGTTTAGAGTTTGTGCATTACCATCCAACTGACCTGCTGCAAAGGCTTCCATCGATTCCAGGTAACCATCAAACCACCGCATTTCCACATTGGCCCCATTCTTTTCAAACAAGCCTTCCGCCTCAGCAATCGCCCAAGGCCACCAACCAGCCCAATTGCTATAGCCAATCACGATCGGATCAGCTGCTGCTACCTGAGGTGGCGATAGAAGTTGCAAGGCAACCAGCAGAGTAACGCAAGCTCCACAGAGTAACGCGCTGAGAGTGGTTAATGGTCGTTTAGAAGTCCAAAGTTGCATAGCAAAGTCCTCTTGTATAATTTAAAGAACAGTCAAAACTTCAATCAAACGGGTATAGGCTCAGTAGAGCTTTGAGGCAAGGGTTGAGGTAAAGGTGGGTGAGTGTGCGGCAGTTGATGACAGATCCAATCGAACCAGAGGTCTAAGCCTTCACCGGTTTGGGCTGATACAGGAATTAGGGTTAGGCGAGGATTCAGTTGTTGAACGTTAGCTACGATCCTGCCAACATCAATATCCAAATAGGGTGCTAAGTCCATTTTGGTGATCAGTAAGCAATTCGCTTGTTGAAACATGATCGGGTACTTTAAAGGCTTATCTTCGCCTTCAGTAATACTCAAAAGCGCGACTTTAGCATGTTCCCCCACTTCAAATTCGGCTGGACAGACTAGATTGCCAACATTTTCAACTATTAGCAGATCCAAGGTTGTGGGGTCGTGTTGTTCTAGTAATTGGTGCAGTCCTCCCGCCACCATGTGGGCATCTAAGTGGCAGGCTCGACCCGTATTGATCGCAATCACGGGCACATCATACTGCCTCAGTCGATCAGCATCCAGCTGGGTGGTCATATCACCTTCAATCACAGCAATCCGAAGGTTGGGGCTAAGAGCAGCGAGTGTACGCTCCAAGAGTTTAGTTTTACCTGCACCAGGACCGCTCATCAGATTGAAACAGGTGATCCCCCATTCATCAAAATGAGATCGGTTGTGATCAGCTTCAGATTGGTTAGCCTGGAGCAGATTCAGTCCAGCTAGATCAAACGGTTGGTGCACAAGCTACCTCCGATGTATAGTCTATGTGATCAATTTTTAATTCTCGACCCGAGCGAATCGATTCCATCGGGGCTTGACAAGTGGGACAGGCATAACTTAGCCCCAGTACAGGTGAATACTCAGCTTGACAATGCTGACAATAGGCCACTAAAGGGATCGGTTGAATCACTAACTGAGAACCACTTAAACACGTGCCGGGGATCTGAGTAGCATAGGCTAACTGTAAACTGGCGGGTTCAACACAGGTAAAATCTCCTACTTTAAGATGCACAGCTGAAATTCGCGGCTGATCAGGTTGAGCTTCCCACCAATCGGTTAAAGTTTGGATCAGAGCACGGGTCATATCAACTTCATGCATGGCTACCTCCACTCCGACGACAATAACTCCGGTTGAGCCTCGGGATGGATATAAGGAGCTGGCTTGGATCGAGGCAGTTGACCCGAGAGGATCAGGTGGGCCAGAGTATCACAGATCACTCGAGTTGCCATCAGGGATGTGATATCACTAATGTCATAAGGTGGGGAGACTTCAACCACTTCTAGGCCACATACCGGAGCTCGCTGCACAATTTTGCCTAATAAAGCTAGTGCTTCTCGAGGAAGTAAGCCACCCGGTTCTGGCCAGCCTGTTCCGGGGACAAAGCCAGCATCAATACAATCAATGTCAAAGCTAATGTAAACACAGTCTGTCCCATCCAAGGCCCGATCTAGAGCAAACTCTACAGCAGCATCGATCCCCATCTCGGTAATATCGGTTACGGTCAAGATATTGGTAGCTCGTTCCCGACAGACTTTGACTCCTTGACGTGGTACCTGCCAACCGCCAATTCCTAACTGCACTAAATTCTTGGGTGGCGCATTGCGGATATTGGTGGCATGAAACCAAGGACAGGTATGCATCCGTTCATCTAGATCGGTCTCTTGAGTATCTACGTGCCGATCAAAGTGAATAATGCCCAGTTTTTTATCACCGAGATGACGACAAAGACCACGTACTGTGGGATAGCCAATGGAGTGGTCGCCCCCTAGCACAATGGGGAAGGCCCCAGAGCTGAACACATGAGCCATCCCTTTAGTAATTTGGTCAAAGGATTTCTCATTGTTGGCTGGAATCGTAAAGATGTCACCGATATCACAGAGGGAGATTTGCTCGCGCAGATCAACACCCAATTCGAAATTGTAAGGGGTATACAGAGCCGAAATCCGACGGATCCCTTGAGGACCAAAGCGAGTCCCCGGTCGATAGGTGGTTCCTGAATCATGTGGAACTCCCAAGATCGCCACATCATACTGACCGACTTGATTCACATCTTCGAGGTAGGGAGCTTTTAAAAAGGTATTAATCCCAGCAAAATGGGGCAGCTCACCCCGAGAAAAGGTTGAAATAGTGCGATCTTGAATACTCTCTGCCGCCTCAAGCCCCCACGTTAGAGCCTGAGACACTTCTTGTTGCCACCCTGTTAAGGGTAACTGTGACTCCTTGGCTAACGCTCGATCTGCCTCAGTAGACCCCTCAAATGTTGGCTGTGATGATCCAGTCATATCCCCCCTTCATCTCGTCATGGCTCTGTTAAGCACAAAACCCAGGAAACCCTACTTTTCAGTAAGATCTCCCGGGCTTTTATCCCGCCGTGTCACCCAATCATCACCTAAAACTAACGATGGGCTGCTTCTCTCGGACCTGACATCAAAGGAAACCTTGAGATTTACCTCACCTTTGATCGGAACCCTAGAAGCCAACTCCTAAGAGTTAATCCAATTTAATTGAGTTAACCCTAGCTAATCGTTTACCGATCAAATCGTTGCAATTGATACCATTTTCTCAACTGATACCATTTTTATCATTGAGGTTTAGGTTTGGGAGGTTTAGGTTTGGGAGGTTTAGGTTTGGGAGGTTTAGG
>CAYSWV010000083.1:0-15618 GCA_964434865.1 uncultured bacterium | reverse complement strand
CCGTTTCAGTAGAATTGGTTGATTCTATCGATAACGCTCAACCGATCTGGTCTAAGGTTCGGGATGAAATGGATGATGCTGCGGCTCGGTTTCCAGCAGGAGCGACGACCCCTGAGCTTGATGAAGCTATTATCAAGGCCTACACCATCATTGCCTCTCTGACCTGGAACTTGTCTGACGAACCCAACTATGCTGTATTACAGCGCCACGCTGAAGAGCTAGCAGTCCTAATGCGGGGAGTCAGTGGCACTGAGGAGGTCAAATTTTTTGGCGATCCTGATGAAGAGATTCTGGTTGAAATTGCTGCACCTGAGCTGGTGGGAGTAGGTCTCTCAGCCCAACAACTAGCTGACCAGGTCAGTCTAAGTGATGCCAAGGTGAGTGCTGGACAACTGCGTAACCCAGAGCGAAATGTAGCCATTGAAGTGGAGAGTGAGTTAGAAACTCTTGAACAGCTGCGCCAGCTCCCAATTCAAACCAGTGAGGGTCAATTTACTCGCCTAAGTGACGTAGCTGAAGTAAGTCGTGGGGTCCGCTACCCGCTCAGTAAACAAGCCATCATTAGGGGTAACCCTGCCGTTGTGGTGGGAGCTATGATGCAATCTGGATTACGCATCGACCAGTGGGCAGCTGAAATGCGGCAGGAGCTAGATGAGTTCCGTACCCGTCTGCCTGAGGGTATCAGTCTAGATCTCATCTTTGATCAAAGTGACTATGTAGCTGACCGGATCAGTACCTTGATTTCCAATTTGGTCATAGGTGTAGTGTTGGTAGTTGGAGTGACATTGATATCGATGGGTTGGCGATCAGCTTTGGTGGTGGGTGCCGCTCTCCCATTAACAATCTTTACGGTATTTGGTTGGATGACTATATTCGGTGTTCCGATTCACCAGATGTCAGTCACAGGACTCATTATTGCTCTAGGTCTTTTAATCGACAACGCCATTGTTGTGGTTGATGAGATCCAAATGGAGATGCAGCACGGGGAACAGCCACTCCATGCCGTCACTAAAACAGTGCAGTATTTGCAAATTCCCTTAATGGCATCCACTTTAACCACCGTCATGACCTTTCTTCCTATTTATCTGCTACCAGGGGGTGCCGGAGAATTTGTCGGATCTATTGCTTTAAGCGTGATTCTGTCGTTGATATCATCTTTGGCTATTTCTTTGACTGTGATCTCGGCTCTAGCGGGGCGGATGTTAGGGCGGAGTCGACGTCAGTATGAACTGTTGAGTCATCGCAACCATCAGGGTATTCGTGGCAAGATCATCATGGCATTGATGAAACCAGGAGCTTGGTGGACCGATGGCATTTCGCTACCGGCTCTGAGAGGGCCCTATCATTGGTCTATTCGTCGAGTTATAGATAAGCCATTAGTAGCCATTGCCTTGACTTTGACCATTCCGCTAGTTGGGTTCATATCAGCTCGTACTCTTGATAACCAGTTCTTCCCGCTACTGGATCGAGATCAGTTTCATATTGAGATGGAGTTTGCCTCACCCACGGCTATGGGTCAAACCCGTGAGGCTGTGAAGCAGGCTCGTGAGGTGATTTTGCAGCATGAGAACGTGCAAGATGTGCATTGGTTTGTGGGAGAGAGTGTACCCCAGTTTTACTACAACCTCACAGGCAACCGGGAAAACCAGCCTTACTATGCCCAAGCCATGGTTCAACTTGAGTCTGAAGACGGTGTGGGATCCTTGATCCAAGAGTTGCAAGAGGAGTTAGATACCTTATTTCCAGCCGCACGGATCATTGTGCAAAAGTTTCAACAGGGACCACCCTTTGATGCCCCAGTCGAGATGCGGATCTACGGCCCTAACTTGGAAGAGTTGCGCCGGCTAGGTATGCAAGTGCGGGAAATCCTCACGACCATTCCTGACGTTATTCATGTCCGCGATGATCTGAGCGAAGGCCAACCTAAGCTCGGCTTGTATGTCGACAATGAGCAGGTACAACAAGCCGGCCTGACCAATACGGCCATTGCTCAACAACTCGCAGCATATTCAGAGGGGGCTATTGGCGGTGCTATTTTGGAGTCTACAGAAAACATACCCGTACGGGTACGACTGACTGACACCGATCGGGCTAGTCTCCAGCAACTGGCCTCGCTAGATTTGCGGCCTGATCAAGCCCAGGATCGGGAATTTCGTCCTACTTCTGCTCTGGGTGAGTTCCAACTGGTCCCCCAAACCGCCACGATTGCTCGGCGGGATGAGCAGCGGGTGAATACAGTGCAGGCCTTCATCACTACAGGCGTATTACCCAACACTGTACTGACAGCTTTACAGGATCGGCTAGAGGCCGAAAACTTCGAACTGCCCCCTGGATACTCCTACGAGTTTGGTGGTGAGTACGCTGAGCGTAATACTGCTGTGGGTAACCTGCTACTGTATGTACCGCTGTTGGTCCTGGTAATGATGACAGCTCTGGTCCTCTCACTAGGTTCATTCCGCCAAGCTGGCATTATCGCAGCTGTAGCAATCGCCTCTATCGGTATGGCCTTATTTTCCCTCAAGGTGTTTGGATCACTATTAGGCTTTATGGCTATTGTGGGCAGTATGGGGCTGGTGGGTATTGCTATCAACGATTCGATTGTTGTGCTGACTGCCTTCAATGATGATCCCGGTGCCCGTCGGGGGGATCCTAGATCAATTCAAGCTGTGGTGATCAAAGCTACTCGTCATGTCCTGACCACCACTGTGACCACGATTACAGGCTTTATCCCACTGTTAGCTGATGGCGATCCGTTTTGGCAACCCTTGGCGATTGCAATTGCAGGTGGCATTGGTGGCTCATCTTTGTTGGCATTGTATTTTGTGCCCGCAGTGTATGTGCTAATCAAGCGGGGTCAACCTCAGCCCCAGCCGTTGCTTCCCACTGAATCCGAAAGCCACTGTCTACAGCATTCTTCAGTTTCGTGACCCAGTTAGTATCCATTTTTCCTGGAGATCTTGATCATGTACCCTCACACTCCCATCTCTTTTCAAATAGCCTTAATTCAATTTCTACAAGCTGAGCTGGCTGTCCCTGAAGCTGCTATTCACTTTGCTTTGAAACAACATCGGCGCAAACAAGGGCCGCTTCAAATGGTTCTCTGGCAATATGGCCTGATCTCTATAGAACAACTGCAACAAATCTTTGACTGGCTTGCAGATTCTACCCTTTTTCGTTCTGAAGTCTAAAGCATATTTTCTATCACTTGGTTCAATAAAATTCTAAATTAGGAGCTGATCATGGTAGCTTTAAAAGCATCAGATTTACAATCTCAACCGTCTCCCATAGCTTTTGCTAAAGTCACTTTATTCACCAAACCTGACTGTCATTGCTGTACCCGCGCCAAAGCCGTCCTCAGAAGAGTGGGGGTTCCCTACATCAACTTTGATGTCACAATTGATCCCCAGCAATATCAGGCTTCCATTTTTCTGAGTGGCGTCACGACTCTACCCCAAATCTTTATTGGTCTCTATCACATTGATGGCGTTGAAGATTTAGAAGCACTAGAGCGATCAGGGCGGCTGCAAGACTTATTACAACAGGCCCGCAAGCGTGAGGGAAAGGGTTGGCCCTGGCATGATCTAACTGATGAAGAGTTGTATGAAGGGGCTCAGGATTTAGCTCTACAACGTTATATTCCTCCTAGTGATGGTAGCCACACCCACGATCAAGAGGCATGGCCCATCCTTCACTTTCACCAAAACTTTTTGGGCTTTTGGCCTAACACCTATGCTTACTTACATCACTGGCCAGAAGCTTACAAATTAATCGTCATAGGCTTCATCATGTCGACAATCGATGCGACTCGTCAAGCCATTGGTCAAGATATGATGCACGCTACTGCCTACTCAACATCTAGATCTCATGGGTGTACTTACTGCCAGGTCCATAGTGCTACTGCAGGGGGTAACTATTCTCTTGATGCTGTTGAAGCTTTAGAAAAAGCCAAATTAGCAGACTGTGACTCAGCTCACTCTTTGGGTGCATTTGAAATTGCTCTGACAGAACTCGCTGCTAGGGCAACTTCTAATCAGGTATCTCCTGAGTTACTCACCCAGATCCGAGAATTACAGACTCAAACCAAGAGAGGTCAAAATGCTGCTACATCTATACAGGGAACGGCTCTAGTGGCAGCAGCGTTTGGGTTTCTCAATGTATTCAATGATCTCACTGGCCTAGAGATTGAAGGAGACTGGTTGAACCAGGCTACCAATAGGCTTGGGATTGAAGCTGGCCGTCATGCTTCCCAGAGACACAATCCCTCCAATCTAGACTATGAACTGCCTCAGGGAGGCCCCTCATTCCTTGACATGATCAAAAGATATGAAGCAGCTGTTGGTGATCTAGAGGTATACGCCAAGCATGAATTCGGTTTGATACCCGCATGGCTACAAGCATGGCCTGAGAGTCTTCGGCAACGGCAAGCTTATCTATATGGAGAACTCATGGGCAATCGCGTTCATTCTTGCTTTTCAGCCGAGTTAAAGCACTTGATGGCCAGGGTTGCAGCTATAGCAGCTGATCATAGTTATCTCGCTGCAGTTGAGGGCTACATGGCTTACCATACAGCTGTCTATAAGGAACGGGCTATTGAACGAATCAAGTATTGTTTCTTAGCCGCTAGATACGGGGAAGTTGATAGCAGTCTATTTTCTCTTAAAGAGCAGACAGCTCTGAAGCTAGCATGGCTTTCAGCCCAAATTCCTTTAACAACTCCCCACCGCTTTATTAAACCCATTCTTCAAAATCATCAGTACAAGGAGCTAATTCAACTGATCGTAGTTTGCAGTATAGCTGCCATGACTCAACGGTTTGCAGCTATCCACCATCTAGCTATGGAATCTGAAGTGGAGAGATTTATGATCCAATACGGATTAGAAGCAAAGCCCCTAGCCTTACGGTATCCATCTCAATGGGATTAGGCTTTGATCCTGCCTAGGATCGGATTGACTTCAACCCATGAGCTTCAAAACCTCTTTTGCAGCTTGATTCAATAGAAGGCTAAGATTGCTGGCTCCCAATAGACCAAAAGTCACATCATTTTTCAAGGAGGACATTATGATCCACCCATCTATTCCTTTAGAAGCCACTAGACAACTGGAGCGCCTCCAGAAGATTTTTCAACAAGTCATGGCCGATTATCGTCTATCGCGCCAGGAGAGTGCCGAGATGCTAGTCATTGCTCAATCAAATCCCATGATCACTGCTGTAGCGGTTACCCTCTGGCGACAGGTTCAAGAAAAGGTTTGGCAAGGTGAGATTCAAATTGGCAAATAGCAGTCAACCTGAGCAAATACCAATCACACGATAAAGGAGGACATAATGAATTCTGTTGAAAAGACGGATGTTTTGATTGTAGGTGCCGGTCCAACTGGTTTAACAACAGCTATTGAACTCGCTCGACGTGACATAAGTGTACGGATCATTGAGCAACGAACTCATCCTTCCACTCGGAGTAAGGCTCTAGTGGTTCATGCTCGCACTTTAGAATTTATGGACATTCTTGGGGTAGCTGATGATCTAGTAAAACAAGGATACACCTCTCCAGGGATTGACTTTAGTGCTGATGCCGGAAATCCCTTACGGGCTAACATGTATGGTCTTGATACCCGTTTCCCCTTTATTTTGATCGTGCCACAAGCAGAGACAGAGCGTATCTTAGAACACCGACTTAATGAGTTGGGTGTTAAAATTGAACGGGGATGCACCTTGACCTGTTTTCAGGAGGTTGAATCTGGAGTTCAAGCCACTATCCAACGGCACGATCATCAAAACCAGCTAGCATTGCAAGCACACTATCTGGTTGGGGCTGATGGTGTCAATAGTACTGTCCGAGAAGGGCTTGACCTCCCATTTCAAGGATCTGATTACACCTGGACTGCTTTTTTAGGTGACATCCAACTGCAGGGGCATCATGCTGAAGGTGGAACTGAACAACATACTAATGCGCGGGGCTTGGCCTTTATTGTGCCCTTTGAAGATGGATCACACCGGATTGTCACCATCGATAGAAAGTATCAAAATGAACCTCAGAAACAGGAGCTGATGTTGAGTGAGTTGCAGGAGTCGATCAGTGCCATTCTAGAAAAACCTGTCACGTTAAGTGATCCCAAATGGTTATCTCGTTGGGGGGCTAATCTACGTTTAGCTTCTCAATATCGGGTTGGGAGAGTGTTTATTGCAGGTGATGCTGCTCATACTCATAGTCCGGCTGGGGGACAGGGTATGAATACTGGGATTCAAGATGCATTCAATTTAGGCTGGAAGCTAGCTTTTGTTTTGAAAGGTGAGTCTAAACCTGAGTTACTAGATACCTTTAATCAGGAGCGGCACCCTATTGGTGAGCAAGTGCTCAAAGTCAGTGATATCCTGTTGCGTAGTTTACTGTTGCGTCAACCCTTATTGCGACAGGTACGAGAAGGTCTATTTCGAATCATGATCCCACTTGTGCAGCATCAGCTGGCCAAAAATCTTTCTGGTCTTGGTGTTGACTACAAAACTGGAGAGGGGCAATGGGCAGGACAACGTATTCCAGATCTAGAGTTGATGAGAGCTGATCATAAAACGGTGCGTTTGTATGAACTATTACGGCTCTCAGGTTATGCATTATTAGTGTTTGTTAATCCACAGCAGGCTCAAACTCAGAGTCAATTGATCCAGCAAATCCTGCAATACAACAATAGTGGCCTACATTATCCTCAACAATGGGTTGCCTAAGCTACATCACTTTGAAGCCCAAGTCTTAGTTGACTACCGTGGCGATTTTGAAACGAAGCTAAGCTCACAGCCAGGTCAGATCTTACTGGTGCGCCCAGATGGTTATGGAGCTTTTCACTGCCCTACTCTCGATCTCCAGAGGTTTCAGACCTGCATGAATCAATGGATGGTAAACCCATAGGTTTGGTTAAAAAACTATTGTGTACAACTGAAAATCATAGAAGAGAGAATTGAACCATGATCAATAAACCTTTAACTATAATCAGTCTCCTATTGACCTGTTTGATTGGCTTACTCGGGCTGAAAGATCCTCAAAGCTTGGTCACTTTTGCCTCCTCAACTATCGATACTTTGTTTGAAAGTCGAGGTTGGTTCATCATGTTATCAGTTACTGTGTTTGTCTTTGTTTGTATTGGGTTGGCTCTCTCTCCCTACGGCAACCTGAAACTGGGCCATGGTGATGATCAACCAGAATTTTCAACTCCCAGTTGGTTGGCTATGTTATTTTCAGCTGGAATGGGGGTGGGGTTACTGTATTGGGGATCAGCTGAACCTTTATCTCACTTTGATTTCTCGAGAACGATTTTTGATACAACCCAGGAGGCGGCAACCGCAGCTTTATTTATCACCAATTTTCACTGGGGTATTCATGCCTGGAGTATCTACGCCATTTTAGGTTTGGTTATTGCCTATTTCAGTTATCGGAGAAACACTCCTATCCTCATTAGTGCTCCCATTCAACTTGTATTTGGTCATCACTCATGGTCTAAAGCAGCTGCACCCATATTTGATCTAATGGCTCTCAGCTCAGTAGCCATCGGGGTTGCCGGTTCAATTGCTATGGGGATCTTTCAAATTAGAGATGGGGTAGCTTATCAACTCAACCTTGGTGACACAGGAGTAGGGTTTACCTTACTAATCTTTTTAATTCTTTTTGTCAGCTACATGTTTCCGCTTATGCTTGATCTCAGTAAAGGCATGTCTTTAATTTCAAATATATGTATTTTGATTACAGCTGCTTTAGCAGGCTACATTTTAATCACAGGTCCCACCCATTACATGATGAATGCTATTCTTGATAGTCTGGGAGGGTATGCGGAACGTGTATTAACCTATGGTTTACGAACCTATACATTTGCTGATGCAGAAGCCAGAACCTGGTTTAAATCCTGGACGCTAACGTATATGATCTGGTGGATTGCCTGGGCTCCATTTGTAAGTGTATTCATTGCTCGCATTTCACGGGGACGGACGATTCGAGAGTTCATCGTGATGGTGATCGGGGTACCTACACTAGTTTCAATCCTGTGGTTTGGTATATTCGGTAGTGTTGCCTTTCATCAAATCCTCAGCCAGGGATCTGCCTTATTACAGATATTAGAAAACAAAATTAATATCATCACTTTTATGATCTTATCTGCCTTTCCGCTAAAAGCTATTACTATACCTATAACGATCTTAGTTTCATTTTTATTTGTAGTAACGAGTGTGGTCAGTGCTGCTTTTGTTCTGGCTATGTTTTCAGAGTTTGGCGATCAAAATCCCAGCATCAAAAGTAAGCTCATGTGGGGGATCATTGTTGGTGTCTTAGGGATTGTTATGATCTTGACAGATAGTATTGAAGCGGTCCGATCCATTATTGCCTTGGGTGCTATGCCCTCAGTCTTTATATTATTAATCTTGTTAGTATGCTTGCTGAAAGATCTCACAGGAAAATGGAGGCAATCTCATGGATAGCATGATCGATACACTGTTGAATGTTAGTGTTTTTGCCTTTATTATCTTCTTAGTTTGGCTATACGTCTGCGACTGAGATGAGTTGCTCAGATCCTGTAGAAAATAAATCTAGCAGTTTACTTGACGGGTCCTAGATCAAGACACTTTTGAACTTGGCAAATCCTCATTCAATAGGTAGTAAAAAATTTTTTTGCTTTGCTAAACTGACATGACAGTCAATTTTAGAGATTAATTCAGATCTAGCTGAAAGATACCATTAGGCCTGTTCACTGGGTATTGCTAGGCCCATCGCTGCACTGCCTCTGGCGTGTCAAAGGGTAATGTATTGAATGCAATTTTACTACTTGGAGAGACTTGAATGATGGTGTTGATGATACGCTCAAACAAAAGCAACATATCCGGATCTTTACGAACACCAGCTCCAATGACTACAACCTGATAACTGCGTTCTGAGAGCTTTGCCTTCAAGACATCTAATGCCGTATCTCCCGTGTCAGTTAGGCACCACTCAGCGCTGTAACCCAACTCATTCAGTTGATTGACGGTATCCACAAAACTTTGCTCAAGCTTTTCCTGGGTCAGTTGAGGCCATTTATCAAAGTCAACATACTTAGCATCTAGGCCGATCATTAATACGTTTTTTGACATGATATCTCCTCCTTTTCAATCACAGTCATCGATAGACAAGCTTAACTGGTAAAAAACAACCAACTTGGAGAGTCCAATCATAGCTTACTTCTGTAAACTTTCGGAGTCATATTATTGTACCGACGAAAGATCTTTGTAAAATAACTCTGGTCACGAAAGCCGACTTGCTGACAGATATCGGCGATCGCTAGTGTCCTTTTAGCTAGCAGTTCTTTGGCCCGTGTTATGCGGCATCGTGTAATGTATTGCAGTAGAGTTTCACCCGTACTCTGCTTAAACAAGGTGGCAAAATAATGGGTACTCAAAGGCACAACACTAGCAACCTCTGTCAAGCTTAAGTCGCTCGCTAAATGGTCGTGAATATAGGCCATTACCCGCCTTAGGTTAGAGGGTGAGAGCCCCACTTGAGCATTCTGCACCGACTGCTTTGCTGTTGAGTAGTGCTTGAGCAAATGAACCACCAGTGTCGTTGCCAGTGACTCCACATAGAGCTGACTGTTGATCAGTGATGCCCTATTTTGCTCTAGCTCCAACTTCAGCAACAGCCCAATCTGCCGCAGAAACGGGTCATGGATCCTACGGTGGGTGACAATTTCAACACAATCTAGATCAACTAATTCAGAAGCAATGCAGGTAAAAAGCATCGGTTCTAAATAGAGATCAATGAACTCAATATCCATCGGCCATCGATTTTTAAAGGTATAGCTCGCGGGATAAATGCAGCTCTCGCCACCCCCTGAAACCTCTTGTTGTTCATTATCCTGCCAGATGATTGCTCCAGCAGGTTGCCCTAAATCAATGCCAATAATGTACTGCTTAGAAGCATGTTCTGGTGTTTCATGTGCAGGTTGACGATAGTATCCAAAATGGAGGCCTTTCCAAGCTGCGCCCTTGCTCGATAACAGCGGCAAGCGGGGATAGACCTGTAGAATGTGATCATCTTTGGTGTAATCGATTACTGATGGCACCTGCGAGATCCCTATTACTAGATTACGATAGTTCAATACTCACGATAAGCTAGCATGAATTAGAATTATATGTCCTGAGTTGACTAATAAAGCGCCAGCTGTAGACAGTGGCTGCCGTCGTAGCCCCTAAGTAGTAGCCGATCCACAACCCTTGAACCCCCAGTCCGACCCAGAACCCCAAGGTATACCCGCTGATCAGCCCCACTCCAAGATAGGCCAGAATATTTAGCAGTACGGGCACACGGGTATCTTGTAGTCCATATAGCGATCCAAGTGCCGTCTTCTGGATCCCATCAAAGATATTGCCAAGAGCAACAATGATCATTAAAGGACCCACTAGCTTGATCAACTCGGCATTCTCTGGGTCACTGAGGTCAACATAAAGCCCAATCACGGATTGTCGCAATAGCAGCAGGACAATCGCTACCAGGGTGGTTACTCCAATAATAGTGGCAAGGCTGACAAGTCCAGCTCGCTGCATACCCTGAGGATCTTGCCGCCCAAACCACTGACCTACCAGTGCAGTTGCTGCAAACGACATCCCTATCGGAATCATAAATACTATAATTGCAGTCTGTAGCGCAATCTGGTGAGCTGCCAGGGCGTTGGTTCCCAACAGGCCAATGAGGTAACTCATCACTAACATCAGACCATACTCAAACAAAATAGAGATGCCGATAGGTGTGCCCACCATCAAGATCTCTCGCGTCAAAGGAAATCTGAGCCAATACCATCGCTGAAATAGCCGGTAAGCCTTGAGCTTTGGGTGCCAGAGTAGGTAGACTACCAGTGCCAAAAACATCCCCCACCAAGCTATTGCACTGGCCAGAGCCAGCCCCACCAGTTCCAGGCGAGGGGCCCCCAACTTGCCAAACCCAAAGACGTAGTTGCCTGCAATATTAAACAGTGTCCCTATGATGACAATAGTCATGATCGGTTGAGCTTGTGATAGTCCAGCAACTACACCACGAAACATAGCAAAGCCCACTGCTGGAAATAAGGCCCATAGCACTGTATTGAGATAGCTTGTTGCCAGGGTAATGGTTCGTGGATCTTGACCTAACCCCTGCATCACAGTATCCATATGGCTCATGCCCACCATAGTCAAGATCGACAGCCCTACCGTAAGCAACAATCCCTGCTGTGTCACCTGCTCAATTCGCGTTTTTTGCCCAGCACCGTAGCTAGCAGCCACCAGTGGACTGACTCCCATGACCACACCGGCTAGAGTGTTGAGAAATACTTGAAAGGTAAATGATGCTAGTCCACCGGCAGCCAGCTCTTCTCGCCCTAAGTGCCCCATCATCACCGTGTCAACAAATCCAGTTGCGGCTTGAGCAATTTGAGCACTGATAAGAGGGATCGCGAGCCTCAAAAGTGCCTTGATCTCAGTCTTGGTTGAAGAAACAAAAAGAGTTGTCATGGGAGTTTAGACGATCACATAGGAAAAGCTTAGGTTTGAAATTAAGGGCAAGCGCCCTATCTACTCACATCATCAAAATTAGAGTAGTTCAAAACAAAAGGCTAGTAAATTCTTCCTAAAACTATGACGATCTTCCCTGATTGGACTGAATCAATAAGCTAGAGGTCACGCTGAGCCAGTTCTGTTCATGCAAAGCAGCATCCAATCAAGCTACACTTGGAGCCAAGTCAACTTGACTAAAGACTCAGTTAATAGACTCTAAGGCAACGGTAAGTTAACTTGAAGTCGAGTAAGCTTGATCTGAGGCAAAGCACCGATCATCTAAACCAAAGTAAGCCTGACTAGAAGCTAAGCAAGCGTGACTTAGAGTGGAGTCAACCTGATCTAGAACCAAGCAAGCGTGATCTGAGGCTAAGGAAGTCTGATCATCTATGCTCAAGCCACGGGCCATGCTCAAGCCACGGGCCATGCTCAAGCCACGGGCCATGCTCAAGCCACGGGTAGGACAATTTTAAGATCTTTGGGATCAACGTCAACACCAGTTAACTGCAGAGATAATCAATACTCTAGTGTTGTTTTGAAATGTTGAGCCACCAGATCACTAGAACGCTGAACGACCTCGGGGTTGTCATAGAAATCCAACTGAGTAGTATCGTCAAACCAAATAGTGGATGCTAGCTCTCCCATCCTGTCAGCAAACTCCTCAGCACCTTGAGGAATGGCAGCACTCTCAGAATGAATTAACAACGTAGGTTTCTCTAGGTGATCAGCGGTTGCGATAGCATCATAAGTTAACCAGGGTTCCCAAGTGGCAATATTAAATTGGTTATCGTATTCAGGAATGAATCCCCGCTCTGGATCGGTGTAGTAGGGTGCTTGTTGCATAATCGCTGTTTCATCAGTGGTGCTAGCGGCTGGCACGACCGTCATTTGGCCAGTTGTTTGAAACTTAGCTACGGCTTGACGACTGGCTGCGATCAGCTGGTTAACTCCTTCTAAGCCTCCATAGACAGCATTAACAATATCTGAATTGTGTAACCAAGGGGCCACCAATGCCACAGATTTCAAGGTATCACTTTGAAGAGCAGCATCGGCCATATATCCAGCACTCGCACAGATCCCTAATCCAGCAATCCGGCTAGCATCCACTTCAGGACGAGAAGCCAAGAAGTCAACAGCAGCCATGACATCCTCTGTTTTACGTTCAGGATCTTCCAAAAACATCAGGGAGTCCAAAGATTCGCCCCAGCCCCGAAAGTCAAAGGCTAGTGCTGCATAGCCCCGCTCCGCCAACTCTTCAGCATAGGTGCCCACCATTTGCTCTTTGACAGAGGTCCAGGCTCCCGTCACAACTACGCCAGGTAAGGGTTGGTCAGGCTGATAATCATCAGGTAGATAGAGATTTCCAACGACTGTTTGGCCCTGACTTTCAAAGGTTACTCTTTGAACTTGGACAGCTTCAACAGGTTCCATACCAGCGAGCATAACAGATGCCATCACAATCATAGATCCTAAAAATGTGCGTTTCATGGGTTGCTCCTAATCCATCAAGATTCAATCCTGTTCACACTATGAGAATAAAATATTTGAAGAGTGTTCTTCTTGCAGACCCTTGCCTTCTTTTGGTAGATTCTTGCTCCTACCACTCAATCAAGCGCTGATCACGGAAAAAACCACCTGTGGGACCATCATCAGGCAGGGTAGCTAACCATATAGCCGTCTTAGCACCCTCTTCAGGAGACCGGGGGGCAGCCTCTCCACCCATTTGAGTCCGGACCCAACCAGGACACATGGAATTGACTTTGACAGTTGAAGGGACAGACTGCGCCAAGGTTAATGTCAAGGCATTGAGAGCCGCTTTACTGACTGAATAGGCGGCAGGTCCGGCTAGACCCTCATCAAACGATCCCCACCCCGATGAGATATTGACAATTCGACCATATTCACGCTGAACCATACCGGGTACTACTAGCCGGATCAGATCAAAAGCGGCTAAAAAGTTAACCTGAATCGATTCATAGAAATCAGTCTTACTCACAGACAAGACATTGCCATGTTTGAGTACACCAGCGTTATTGATCAAACTATCAATGACAGGATAGGTAGCCAAAATAGACTGCATTTGATCCTGGAGTCTATCTCGGTTGGATAGATCTAGTTGAACAGCCTCAACAGTCCCAGCAAGACTGGCAGCAATGGTTTCCCCACCTTGTAAATCGCGGCTGCCCAGAAGGACTTGGTAGCCCCGCTCACTCAATCCCTTCACGATGGCAAGACCAATCCCCCGATTCCCACCAGTTACTAAAGCTGTTTTCATGACAACCCTCAATCTCGCGGCTTAGAAGGCTTCACTGTATCAAAAGCCAACGCCCTATCCTTGAAGCATCTTGCGGAATTTTGGGATCATCTTGCCTTGCGCCAAGCTTTGGGAGTTTGACCTTCGATCTGCTTAAAAATCCGAGAGAAATGGGACTGATCTGAAAAACCACATGACATGGCAACATTAATCATAGGTCGATTGGGATCTATCAACAGTTTCTTAGCCTGTTCAACTCGATAAGACATGACAAACTGGTAGGGACTTTGGCCCAGGGTCTGTTTAAATAGTCGAGAGAAGTGATAGGGACTGAGGTTAGCCACTGTTGCCATTGCTTCTAGTGTAATGTTGGAACCAAAATGGGTAGCTACATAATCCAGAACTTGCTTGTAATGTTTTGCAGTGAAGCTTTTAGAGAATTCAAGATCCTCATCCCATTCCAATCCATATTTTTGAATCAGTTTAACTAGAAAAATCCGAGCTAGAGATTCAAATATAACATCAGATCCTAAGGTATCGGCCTGGAGAGCGTCCAGCAACTGCCGGCCTGCCTGGGTAATATCTTCATCAATAAATTGAGGAACATTTTGCAATTGACGACCAGTCAGGAGTATACCTAATTCAGTCTGGGCAAATGCCTCAAGCTTATCAGGATCTAGAGTAATGACAATCACTTTAGATCTCGTATGCCAACGCCAGCCACTGGCAATGCCCGCAGGGGTGACAATGATTTCATGCTTATGATACGTGAAATCCCGGTATTGGCCATCACGCCAGTTTTCAACCCGAAGTGGCTCATCTTTTAAATAAATCATAATATCATGTTGATCAATAACTTGGTTAGGCATCGATTCATGATCGGCCTCAAAATATTCAAGACTGAGCAAGGTTGTCGCTGAAGGTCGAACCCTATCGTAACTGCGTAACAATGGATCTGAGGGATAGATCTCTTGATAAGTTGTTGGCACATGGGTACCCTGGCAATGGCTCTCTTGAGTTTTAGCACTCTCAAGCCTGCTAGTAAATGGATCCTTGTACACGTTTTGCTAGAGGCAGGATACCTTTGCTAAACATCACTTAGCATCCATTGCTTTAGAGTAACAACTAAGGCAGCACCAACGGCTTGCTGGTTTGAGAGTACACTTGCTCCAGACATTGGACCAGAAGGTAACTGTCCTCCCAACGCAAGGGAGAAAAAGAGTAAGGATCCACTAGCCATGAGTAGAGCTAGGCTTGCATTTAAAACATCTGGTTTCATGGCTCTAGTCCTATAGTCAATAGATTGTGACGATTGATAGTCATCATTGTTTTCTCCACTTAGTTGAGTGAAATGCCACTCTCTTCAAAACCAAGTTCAGTTGTGGGGCTTCACTAATGGGTTGCCAGCTTGCTAATCACTAGAGCTGCAGATAGAACACTTTTTTCACCTCAACCGTCTATGCTTCTACTTTACAGAAAGCATTTGATCAATTCTTGAAGATAGTTGCGGCATCTTTGAGGAATCTTGCTGACAAGCAACTGGTCGAGCTATCGAATGATCCAAAATGATCTGGGGTAGACCATCACTTTTATGTATAAAGTGTTTCAACTGGATATTCAAAATCAGGAAGCAATCCTCCGACATGAAGTTAAATATAAGCCTCAAGGGATGGGATTTAAGCCGACTTGTCTGGTAGTAGTGGCCGCCAATTCCAATCAGCAGACTACACCAGTAGGTTACAACGACGACGATTTGGTAATAGCTTGACAATACCGTTTACGGCTTCTGGAATTGGGTTTGGTACGTTTGATCAGAGCTTCAACAACAT
>CAYSWV010000082.1:0-16382 GCA_964434865.1 uncultured bacterium | reverse complement strand
ACCTCAGTTAGTCCCCAACCCCGGAGCCGTCACTATGCAGGTCTTATCAGTACAAGAGCAGGGGAATCAGTTAGTCCTCAACCTAGCCCTTCAAAACAACACCCAAGAGTCAGTCCGATTTTTATATTCTTTTTTGCAAGTTACAGACGAAAGAGGACGACCCTTACGGGCCACAACCCAAGGCTTACCTGGTGAACTCCCACCCAATGGCAATGTTTTCCAAGGTACTGTCAGGATCCCAGTCGAAAGTTTGCGCAGTGCTCGCTCATTAAGGTTAAATTTGTCAGATTACCCGACTAGGAGGCATCAACTGGTTATCAATGGCATCCCCGTACCTAGATAAAACCTGGGATAAAAGTCTCTAAAATCAAAAGCCATTATGGGGCAGTCGTATCCTATGCTTGAGATACCAGCTCATGAAGAGGCGATTATGTTGAAACGGTTTGTCACACAGATTGTGTCACTAGTGATGGTAGTGTTTTTGATCATTGCGGTCGGAAGTCAACCTGCTAGCGCGGTCACCTTGACGGGCGACTATGTTGAGGATGGTAATGCTGTAGTTGAAGTCTTACGCCAGTATATTGATCCGCAAGTGGACTACAGTGACGAAGAGCTTGAGGAGATTGCAACTGAAGTGCAAGATACCATTGAAAGCTTTTACTCCCGATATCGAGGCCGTTACTCTAAAACTCGTTCCTTTACAACCTTTCAGACTATTTTCAATACTCTCGCTTCGAATTATCGAGGGCGGACCCAACCTCGGAAACTTAAGTCTGACCAGCAAGATCGAGTTTTAAGTCAGCTTGAGCAAGCCGAAGTCGCCTTACGTCGGGGCCTGTGATGACCTGGCTATTAGAAATCCCAAGTCTAGCCCCCTGATAGATTACGGATAAGCTAGGGACGGTTGCTGAGTGACCGTCTTTTTTGATCTTAACTTGCTTCACAGTCAGCTAGTTTTAGAGCAAAATGAGACTAGTTAACATTTCTTCGTGATTAAAGCATAGCAGCAACTGCGGAGTCGTCATTATGCGGGTAGCAATTATTGGTGGTGGATTAGCAGGATTAGTCACTGCAGTTAATCTAGTCGATGCGGGCCATGAAGTGGATATCTATGAATCCAGGCCGTTCTTAGGTGGCAAGGTCGGCAGTTGGCAAGATCCAGAGGGTAATCACATTGAGATGGGTCTGCATGTCTTTTTTGGCTGCTATGAAAATTTATTCAAGCTAATGCAAAAAGTCGGATCCTTTGAGGCACTACTGTTAAAGGAGCATACCCATACTTTTATCAATCGGGGGGGCGAGGCTCGATCACTCGATTTTCGATTTCCCATTGGAGCGCCTTTCCATGGCCTTAAAGCTTTTTTCACCACAGGCCAACTATCTGTCCGCGATAAGATTCAAAATGGTTTTGCGCTAGCTATCAGTCCTATTGTTCGGGGCTTAATTGATTTTAACGGAGCGATGCGCCACATTCGCGTTCTTGATCACATTAGTTTTGCTGAGTGGTTTAAACGACAGGGTGGCTCAGACAACAGTCTCAAACGAATGTGGAACCCCATTGCCTATGCGTTGGGTTTCATTGATACTGAAGCGATCTCAGCTCGTTGTATGCTAACTATTTTTCAATTCTTTGCAAGCAAAACCGAAGCCTCAGTTTTAAGAATGCTAAGCGGATCCCCCGATACCTACTTAACTCAACCTATTGTTAAATACATTACTGATCGGGGTGGGCATGTCCATACTCGACGAGGGGTGAGCCAAATCTTGATCTCTGAAGACGAAACCAGACAGGTGACCGGGTTGAAGATGGCTAACGATGAGGTGATCACAGCTGATATCTATGTTTGTGCAGCGGCTGTGGATGGAGTCAAGCGTCTGATTCCATCAGCATGGCGACAATGGCCTGAATTCGATAACATTTTTCAGCTAGAGTCGGTTCCGGTGGTAACGGTGCAATTGCGCTTTGATGGCTGGGTCACTGAATTAAACGGTTCTATCAAACAAGCGGCTCAGCAACCCAAAGCCATCGGTATTGATAATCTACTCTACACAGCTGATGCTGACTTTTCTTGCTTTGCGGATCTAGCTTTAACCAGCCCAACCGACTACTACAAAGAGGGTGAAGGATCCTTACTACAGTGTGTCCTGACCCCTGGTGACCCTTTTATCGCTAAATCGAATGAAGAGATCGCCCAGCATGTGTTAGCTCAGGTTTATCAACTCTTTCCATCAGCTCAAGATTTAACGATGACCTGGTCTAGTGTCGTCAAGTTAGCTAACTCGTTGTATCGTGAAGCTCCAGGTATGGATCCCTATCGTCCTCAGCAACAAACGCCGATCCCTAACTTTTACTTATCCGGTAGCTATACAGCCCAAGACTACATTGACAGCATGGAGGGCGCTACATTGTCAGGTCATCTAGCAGCTCAAGCAATTCTGAGAACTCATGAGGGTGGGCTTACAAGCCAGAGAGATCTAGCTAGCTTCAAGGGCCTCAAATAGCTTGCCTTTGTTTCAAATCATGACATCTGCTAGCTTGCTTTGTTTCAAATCATGACATCTGCTGATCCAGATTTAGACCTCACTCGTTTCTTGATACCCTAACTCAAGTTTGAGGTTGGAGAGTCAAGCTATGGAGCGGCGGGCCTTCATCAGAGCTGTACCCCCTGCGGTTGTAGGAGCAGCTACTGCAGCTAGTTTTACCCGAATCCCTGCCGCCCTAGCCCAAAGTGATCTGCCCACTATCGACTGGCAAATGGCTACGAGTTGGCCCTTAGCTCTGGACACTATTTTTGGATCTCCTGTACCACTTCAGGATCCAGATCTAGACATTGAGCGATCTGGCCTAGTTTGTGAAAATTGAGCACTGCTTGCTATTTCAATCCCAAGTTTAAATTTAAACTCATCGCTAGCATAAGCTATAGTCCCTCTGGCTTGAGATATACAATGTGGACCAGTAGTATGATGTTGTCAATCTATCTGTCTGTGTTGACATGGGTATTATCTTATTACTGATCGGTTCTATCCTTCTGAGTTTGACTTCTACATCAATTCTTTCCTTGCTCATCTATTTCAGTAAAACGGACTCCCTGATACGGGATCTGCGCAATCTGTAGGATAATTTCCAGAGCTTAAATTTCTATCTTTAAGACTCCTCGATTTAGGGTGTTATGTGGCAGTTTAAGCCAGACCTGGAGGGAGCGGTTCCTGGCAGTATTGATGAATGGTAGTGATCCGTTCAAATAGCCAGGGGGCTTGCTCACGATAGCTGGGAATACGAGCTAATGGGCTTAAGAGAGCGGCAGCCGCCAGATCAGCCACACTCAAGTGATCGCCAACTAAATAGGGTTGATCATGCCAGCGGCGTTTCAGTTCCATTAAGGCAGTATCTAGTCGCTGGGCTGCCTGATCAGCCGTCACTGCATTGATCTGATATTGCCAACGGACGGTTTGAATCACCCCTTGACTCAGCCATGACGGATCAAGCGATCGACCAGCTCCAACTCGATATTGATAATAAACAAACCGAGTGGCCGTTCCAATACTTTCATCTAGCCAATCTTCAAGCATCCAAGCTTCAGACGCCTGCGACTCAACTTGAGGACACAAGGGAGGATCCGGTTGCCAGGACTCCAAAAATTTGAAGATAGCAGTTGAATCACCAATAGCTTGAGGTTGATCAGGAACTTCAGGTAGGAGTACTGGTGTGGTAGTTGTCCCCGTCAATGGTTTGATCTTGAATCGATGGAGTCCAGGGGTTAGATTTTCTACCTGATAGAGGATTCCCTTGTAGCCCAAGGCTAGTCTAGCTTTACGGCAGTAATGTGACGTGCTAAATTGTAAAACTTTCATATGAGCGCCTCAATGATCCAGTCTCAACCGCGTGATCTGTATCCCCCTATTGAACCCTATCAGGAGGGCATGCTACCGGTTTCCGATCGGCACACCCTTTACTATCAACAGGCAGGTAATCCTGAGGGTAAACCTGTGGTCTTTTTACATGGGGGTCCCGGTGGTGGCATTACGCCAAAATATCGGCAGTACTTTGATCCCAGTGCATGGCGAGTCGTTTTATTTGATCAACGCGGCTGTGGTCGTAGCCGGCCCTATGCTGACCTTCAAGATAACACCACCTGGGATCTGGTGGCTGATATTGAAAAACTACGGCAGCAGTTGAAGATTGAACAATGGAGTGTATTTGGAGGCAGTTGGGGCAGTACCCTGGCTTTGGCCTACAGTCAAACGCATCCTGAACGGTGTACAGGTTTGATCTTGAGGGGCATTTTTATGCTGCGAACTCAAGAAATTCAATGGTTTTATCAATCGGGTGCCAGCTATATGTTTCCCGATGCCTGGGAAGCTTATCTAGATCCTATCCCTGTTTCAGAGCGACATGATCTGGTAACTGCCTACTACAAGCGATTGACCTCTAGTGATCCAGCGATTCGTGCCACCGCTGCCCGAGCTTGGTCAGTGTGGGAAGCTAGCACCAGCCGCCTCTATCAAAGTCAAGATCTGATGCAACGGTTTGGGCAAGATACCTTTGCAGAGGCCTTTGCTCGAATTGAATGTCACTACTTTGTTCATAAGGGGTTTATGGAGCATGATAATCAATTACTGCAACATGTCTCTCGGATCCGGCATTTGCCCGGTGTCATTGTCCAAGGGCGCTATGATGTTGTTTGCCCGCCTGTATCGGCTTGGGAACTGCACAAGGCTTGGCCTGAAGCTGAGTTTCACTTGATCCCAGATGCTGGCCACTCAATGTCAGAGCCAGGTATTCAAACGGCGTTGCTCAATGCAACCGATCGCTTTGCCTCTCTATAGCAGTTAGAACCCCTGATTATAGCTTTAACAAGAGTCACTTAGTTTGAATTGAAATTATTTAGATCTTGTCCTAGGGCTACTTTCTCAATACCCAACTGGATAAAAGCGCTGATCTGGGGGTGTGGGCTGAGTGGGTTCGTCAGCTGTAACCTCGATTATGGGGACTTCAATCAGCCGCTCTGGAACCAAGGGCACCATTTCACTGCGGGCGGCATCATTGCGTAAGGATAATAAAATGGACTGGAGGGTGAGCATACTCTGAAGTTCATTGCGTTTCATCCGATCCAGCGCCGAATATTGTTGATTCCAATAGTGTTGGGTATAAACTGTCCAACTATAGAAGGCAACAACTGCCCCACAAGAGACAACCGCTAAGCCCGTTGTAACTTGCCGCCACCAATGGAGTTGCTTCAACCATAGGGGCTCAGGTGTTGGTTTAACCTGTTTGTGAGGAGTTAGGTGGTGAGGCTTGACTGAGCGAGGTGCTTTAACCACAAGCGTACTGGCTTTGCGAGGGGCCAATTGCAGGCCTGTCAACTCTCTCACTTTTGAGATCACCGAACGCTTAGAGCGCCGCTGCGCTTGAATAATTCCTGGGGCCATAACCAACTCCTTCAACACACCAACATCCCTGATCTGTGTTTCCAATACTACCAGACATCGCTTGGTTACTACCCTGAATCAGAATGTTGCAAGGATCAAGGCTGCTGGTAATAGGGGTATCCACAACGGGTAGCGTTAACGGTTTAACAGTATACCCTTCAACTTCGGACTCTAGGCTGGAGTTCAAGGGGTTTCTGGGTCTACACGTTGTGCAATGCGTAGCTTAGCAGACCGAGCTCGGGGATTGCTAGCTATCTCTTGGGGCTGAGCTTGAATAGGTTTGGTGGTGATGATCTTTAAGCGCTCATCTTGACGAAAGTGCCATTTCACTTGCCGATCTTCTAAGCTGTGAAAACTAATAATGGCTAATCGACCTCCAGGGTGTAACCAGTTGGGAGCTCGTTGCAGCAAGGTTTCTAGGGCTTGAAGTTCCTGATTAACCGCGATCCGCAAAGCTTGAAACACTCGGGTGGCTGGATGAATGCGTCCCTGTCTTGCCCCTGGTGGTACAGCCGCTTTCACCACATCAGCCAGTTGAGTTGTGCTGTATAACGGTCGCCGATCTACAATCTGGCGAGCAATCCGCTTGGCATAACGTTCTTCACCATAGGTTGAAAAAATGCTAACCAGGCTTTCTAGATCAGCTGTGTTGACCCAATCAGCTGCTGTTGGGATGGTCGCGGTCGGATCCATGCGCATGTCTAAAGGGCCTTCATGGCGAAAACTAAAGCCCCGTTCAGGGTGATCCAGTTGGGGTGAACTTACGCCTAGATCGGCCACAATGCCCCAAAATCCTTCTTGATCAGGGGCTAAGTCAAAATCAGCAAAGTTGAGATGACAAAACGTTAAGGTCTGGCTTGAGGAGCCTGATGTTGCTAACCAAGCATCAATTCGGGAGCGGGTAGCGGCCAAAGCAGCTGGGTCTTGATCTAAAGCTGTAATAGTTTGAGCCCCTGCTTCCAGTAAGGCAACAATGTGTCCCCCACCCCCTGCTGTAACATCTAGATACCTACCCTCAGATCTAATCTGCAGACCCGAGATCAAAGCCTGACTCAGAACTGGGTCATGAGAGTAGGGACTGACACTAACTTTATTCATCCCTTGGGAACTGTGGCTTAGAACTGTGATTGAGCTGAACGCTGACAAATTCGCTAAATTCTTAAGACAGCCGAGCCGAAGCACCAAATTTAGAGCTTGACACTACTGACAGGTATGACAAATATAGTTTAGGGTTAATTTTATCCTCAAATTTAGAAAAGGGGCAGGCAGCCATGCTGAATTTTGAGATCAAGTCCCGATGGAGACCTCAGCAATCCTTGTTAGGGCTTCTGGGACTCTTAGCCAGTCTCGCTGTTCCCGCTGCAGCACAACCGTTGCCGCCACCACCTGAAGTGCCTGAGGATGTTCCCGCAATTGATGCTCCCAATCGGTCTCCCCTGCCGCCTAATCTCGGCCCTACCCCCTCTACTCCTGTCGCTCCGATTGCACCTACAGCCACCCCCGCCCCTCCCCAACCGTTTGACTCAGTGGTCCAAAATGATCCGAACTATGAAGCGGGCCAAGATCTGCGACAGTTGGTGAAGCTGTTTATCAACGAATCGTTAGATGCTGGGAACAAGTCTGCGGCTGTGAATTACAACGATCTTTATACGCAGCTACTGGCCAGAAGTTATGGCAATCCTCAACCTCTCCAAGCTATTGAGTATCAATTGGTGTTAGAAAGCTTGGAGACCTATGGTGAACCTAGTGATCGACTCCTCTTACCTCAAGACTTTAAGCAGTTATTAAACCGAACTCGTCCAGTTTTACAGGCTCAAACTATTGCCCCCCGTGTGATCTACTTGCGCGTACCAGAGCTAACTCCTTCTACCGCTGAAGACATTGAAAAACTTTTATTTGCTCAGGATTTTTCGCGCGGCTTGATTCTTGATCTGCGAGGATCGACTGGCTACGACCCCCAGGTGGTTGCGGATGTGAGCCGGATCTTTTTACCTCGCACGATCCAACCGTTAGCCGTTACTGAAGATCGATTTGGTCAACTCACAGCTTGGGATAGCGAGCGCCTGCCAGTGGCTGCAGACTTTCCCTTAGCTGTTTTGATAGATGGAAATACCCGACAAGGAGCTGTTTTGTTAGCAGCTAATCTAGTTCGGAGTGGGACCACAGTCACGATTGGCCAAACCACACAAGGGACTGAACGCCAAACTCGGTTTTTCTTATTGCCTTCAGGAGCTGCGGTTGAATTAGCTGTTGCCCGCTGGCAGTCCGGTGATAATCGTCCCTTGATTAACGGACTCACCCCCATGCAGCCAGTCTCTGGATCCGATGACGACTGGTTTCGGGTAGCCCTTTCAACCCTATCGTTGCCACCCCAGCCGCCTCAGATCTCACAACGGCCCACGGTCTTTGTCCAAGAAGACATTGTAGGACGATATCCATTGGGCTTAGATACTCGTAATTTAAGTACTAATTTGTTAGGCAATGTCGACTTCATTAAAGCCGAAACTGGCCAAAATGTATTTCAACCCAATAGTGATTTAAAGATTTTTTATCTTCAAGACTATGTCCTATTCACGTATCGACACCCCGGCATTTTAGATAGTTTTTTTGCTGATCGGATCTATACCACTCATCCTGAAGCCCAAACAGCCGAGGGGCTCGGCATCAATGCCACCTACAGTGATGTGGTCCGAACCTATGGTGGACCTGGTGAAAATGGTTACAACGAAGTGGTTCCCTTTCCACAAGGCAGTCGAGAGGCTGCACGAGATGATCGATACTATGTAAACTATGATGCTATTGGCATTGGCTTTATCTTTGAGTCTGGTACCAATCAAGTCGTTGGCATTGGTTTATACAAGCCAGGCAGTTGATCTGGACAACCTGTCAAAGTTAGTTGGGGTTGCCTGGACATAACCGCGCTCTAGACCTAGACTAATTCTATAACAGCTGGCGTGGGGAGTTGCTCTACGTCTTCCTATCTTTCTAGTCAGGTGCAGTAGTAAGGTTTGTTAGCCATCTATGTTCCAACTTAATACCATTAACTCTATTGCCAAGTCAGTAATACCTCCAACTCGCTCCGCATTGACAGCCTGGCAAAAACTAAGATTTCACCAGATGAGCTGTGAAGAAGCTCTGTGGTTAGTAGTCGATGAAGATGGGCAAGTTGTCTTTGAGCAATTAGATCCTAAACTGACTCAGCGTTTCTATCACGATTGTGGTGATTTAATGCATGAGGCTCAAGTGATTCCTTTGTTACTGTGGCAGGGGTGTTACTACATAGGGTGTCATCAACGTCCACCCGGCCTTGAACAAGCTTTAATGGATCAACTCGGGACTCAAGTTGAACTGATCTCGATTACCCCAGCTAGTTATCATCACTGGTTAGCTGTTTTTGAACACCATCTTCACGGTCAACCGGAGTGTTCGGAACCAACGTTTCCAGCTGATGAGATGTTGTCCCATCAGAACTGGCCAACTCAGGCCTATCCTACCCGCTCTCGGTTACAGTTTAAACAAGCTGTCGTGAATACCTCGATTATAAATGCCAATTATCAATCTTCAGCTCGTGCTCTCACCCTAGAGGCTACTGTTGAAGAGCTAATCTTATATGACGAAAGACTGGCGTGCCATTTACCCGGATCAGAACTATTCCGGCTCTTCAAAGAGAACCCCCTTTTACCTGGTGTGATCTTAGTGGATGCAGGTCGATTTCAAGGTATGGTGGCTCGGCAGCGATTTTATGAGCATATTACCAGTATGCCTTACAGTATTGATGTATTTTGGAACCGGCCCATTCGGATATTACATCAGTTTTTCCTCGCGGATTTGCTGGTGATTCCAGGGCATACTCCGATATTTGCAGCAGCCCGTCAATCTTTACAACGTCCCTCAACTCGAATTCATGAACCTATTGTGGTTGAGATAGCCTCAGATCAGCATCAACTTTTAGATGTACATCAACTCTTACTGGCACAAGCCCATGTTCATGAGCTCACGGTTGAAGCCTTGCGTGAAGCCAAAACCACAGTTGATCAGGCCAATCAAGACCTTGAGTTACGGGTAAGCCAACGCACCTTAGAACTGAAGCAAGCTAATCAAGCTCTACGATCAGAAATTAGTCAACGAGAGCGCACTCAAGAACAATTGATCTACCAGACCCTGCACGATAGCCTCACGGGATTACCCAACCGAGACATGTTTATTCAACGAGTCTCCACCTGTCTGGACCAGATCAAACGTGACCCGACTTATAACATTGCCATTCTTTTTATTGACTGTGATCGCTTCAAAATGATCAACGATTCACTGGGACATAGCGTTGGTGATCAAGTCTTAATTGCTGTCGCTCGACGGCTAGAAACGTGTCTGGGTCCTCTAGATTTATTAGCCCGATTAGGGGGAGACGAGTTTGTGATTTTGCTAGATCCCATCAGTCAGGCTCAGCAAGCCACGGTATCGGCTAGTCACATTCAAGCTAAATTGCAATCTCCTCTACAAGTTGATCCTTATGAAGTTTTTCTCAATGCCAGTATCGGGATTGTAACGGGTCGTGGCTATGACTGCCCAGAGGATATCCTGCGAGATGCTGACACAGCCATGTATCAAGCTAAAGCCCTAGGCAAAGGTCGATACCAGGTGTTTGAACCTGCCATGCATGAACGAGCCCAATTACGGCTCTGTATTGAAACTGATCTGCGCCGAGCGATTGAGCGGCAAGAGTTTCGGGTGTGCTACCAACCCATTGTGAGTTTAACGACTGATAAACTGATCGGCTTTGAAGCTTTAGTTCGCTGGCACCATCCTGAAAAAGGCCGGATCTCGCCCACTGATTTTATCCCCATCTCTGAAGAAAATGGCCTGATTATTGACATTGGACAATGGGTGATGCAAGAAGCTTGTCAACAGGCTCGCAAATGGCAGTTGCAATTTCCTCACTGTAGCGATCTAAAAATGAGCGTCAATCTCTCAGTATTACAGTTTGCTCAAGTTGATCTGGTTGATCAGTTAGAACAAATGTTGTCGGAAACCGGATTACAGCCCCAGTATTTGAATCTAGAAATTACTGAATCGGCAATGATGGAAAATACAGAATGGACGACTAATATTTTGCAAGAACTCCGATCCCGTCAGATTCAGCTATCCATTGATGACTTCGGAACTGGGTATTCCTCCCTGAGTTATCTCCATCGGTTTCCGGTTGATTGTTTAAAAATTGATCGCTCCTTTGTGAGTTGTTTAACTAAACAGTCAGAGCACATTAGTATTGTTAGATCTATCTTGACCATTGCCCATACGCTAGGTATGAAGGTAACTGCTGAAGGTGTTGAAGATCTCGATCAAGTTCATGAACTCAAAAGGTTAGAGTGTGACTTTGCTCAAGGATATTGGTTTGCCAAACCGCTAGGTGTTACAGATGCTGAGAGACTCATTCAAGAAAAGTCTGATTTTGTGAGAGTAGCTTAAGCCAATTGAGTGAACGGATCAAGTCATGGTGTTGCAGTTTGAGCTATGAAAGGGCAGCGACGGAAACCTAAATTTCCCCATCTTCTAGGATCAAAGTGGACGGCTGTCAATGCTGTGATGGGCTGGCGGCACTTTCAAGTTCGTAATCGTCAAGATCAAAGGGGTGGCCTCGTTTTTGCTGAGCTACAGTCAGTGTGTGACCCTACAGTTCGATTTTGGATCAATGCCAAAGGATTGAAAAATAAGGATCTGTGGCTTTCAGGATGGCTAGCTCTTGATGATCCAAATCTATAGATCAGCCACCACACTACTTTAAAGCAGTAGGTTTCTCTTGATTTTGAGTGTCAAGCTAAAACCCCTACTTGAGGAAATGATCCATTCAAAATAGCTTCTGGATCCACCTGTAACCACTGTTGAAGGATCTCAGCATACACACTGCGAAAATCAATTGCCATGGGCAGGTTATCCTCTACCAAGCTGTTCAAATTAGGATCGCCACCATAGAACCCACCCTTGACATTGCCTAGCAGAATAACAGGACCTGCAGTGCCATGATCGGTGCCACCTGACCCATTTTGAGCTGGCCGACGACCGAATTCACTCTGTAACATGATGAGCACTTGTTGATCTTGGCCTTGTGCTTGCAAATCTTGATACAGAGCTGTGACACTTTGCCCCAATTGCTCTAATAGACGTTGGTGTGGGTTCGCTTGATTGGCGTGAGTATCCCATCCCCCCACAGTGATGTAGATCACAGAAGCACCGGATTCAATTAAATGACCCGTTAAAGCTAATAATCGACCTGATCGTCCATTTCTAGGGTAGCCACGGGTAGCCACTCGTTGATCTAGGTCTTGAAGGAGTTCTTTCACCGCATCAGTACTCTCCAGCACCGTTTGACGGATCTGCTCTGCCAGGGTATTTGATTGGGCTTCAGCATAGATATTTTGAATTGCTTGTCCCAAAGACCCTTCAGCATTGATGGCTAAATTGGGAGCCAAGTGCAAATATCGGGATTGATCACCCATGAGAGCTAACGGATATTCAGCACCCAAAAAGATCGCATCATTGGTTTGAGCTTGAGTTGAGTCTAGATAGCGAGCTAGCCACCCTGTACTGGGATTAGGCTCGAGGGAAGCACTTTGCCAAATCGCCTTGGACCGAAAATGAGATAGATCAGGGTTGGGGTAGCCTACATTTTGAATCACTGCCATTTGACCTTGCTCGATCAACGGTTTCCAGGATGCTAGGGCTGGGTGCAAGGCTACTGTAGAACTGACAGCCACCCCATCTTTGATCCCTAAATCAGGTCGTAGCTTCAAATAAGTGGGATCAGTGTAAGGAATAAAAGTATTTAAACCATCATTGCCACCTGCCAGTTCAATCACTACTAAGGTTTTTGAAGAAGCGGCTGCCTGGCTACCAACAACCGGTTTTAAGGCCAAAACAGCAGCAGCTCCAGCCACTGAAGTGAGGAAGTGTCGTCTATGCATGGTTCGTTCTCAGATAAAGGGATAGTAAAGAGCTCAAGCTTGCTTATACCAGTTGGTAGGTTGGAGAGGCCAAGATCAAAGCAGCCACCTCCCGTGTTGATCGTCCTGAGAGTTCCGATAAGATGCCGTCGGTGGGATTATTATCGAGTAAAACCGTTATCAGATCTTGAGTTTGAAAAGGGCTGGGATCAAAGCTATAACCCCCTTCATCACTGTAATCATCTGTCATCTGTTGAGCGACATTGATCCGATTTAAAAGCGTTGCACTGTTCATCCAGCCTTGATCATCAGGCCACCCTTTCACTGTCGGAGGATTGTAAATAGGTTGGCCCATCGTCCGTAACTGCCCCAAGATCTGAGGATAATCCGCTTGTAAATTCAGTTGATGAATGGATCCAGCCGTAAAGTACAGAGGGTTTTTAAGTCGACTCCGATAGGCTCGATCACTGTAAAACTCAGGACTATTAAAAATGGCCTCTACTAGAGCAGCAATACTACGCTGTTGAGTGGTAAAAACTCTAGCTAACCGATCCACGATCTCAGGCTCAGGGTTAGGATAAACAAACTCCGTCCACAACAGCGTACTGATCTGCTTAGCTGTACTAGGATGATTAGCTAGAATATCTACAATATCATCTAAATTGAAAGCTCCCGTTTGACCTAAATACGTTTTCAGATCCTGATCATGCAATTGTGGCTGAAATACTGAGGTGCTCTCGCCCTGGATCAGTTGACGTCGGGGGGGGATTTTCCAGCCTGTTAATGCCCTAGCTCCTTCTTGAATATCAGCTTCAGTGTACTCACCAGGACCAATCGTAAACAGCTCCAACAACTCACGACTGAAGTTTTCGTTAATATTGCCCACCTGATTACTCTGATTATCTAAGTAGACCATCATGGCCGGGCTGGTTGAGACACTCCACAATAACTCACGGAAATCTCCTAAGGCATGCTGGCGTAACCGTAAATCATAATCTCTAATCAGAATTTGGGGCCGAGTTTGTTGGAGCGCTACCACGAAGTGATCTCGCCAGATTGTAGTCACCCGTTCATGTAATGGGTTAGAAGCTAGCACCATTTGTTCAAGGATCTGAGCTTGAAACTGTTGCACATAACGGATCACTTGTTGAAACAGTTGCCGGCGCGCTTGCCGTCTATCAGTCTCTGACCCTCGATTACCCAACAAACCTGGAGGGATGGAAAATTGAGGACTGTCTGAGAGTGGAACTGACAAAACTGGTTGCTGATCCTGAAGCCATTGATCAAGTAACTGTTGAGGGGTTGTACTAGCTTCAAGTTCAGCTAAGGTGGCCCCGAATCCAGCTCGTCGGTAGAAGTGGGCTTTTTGTACCAAACTATCCATAGGCATCTCATGACTTTGCAGATTAGACCCTATCGATACCCTTTAGGTTCAACCCCGTGAGAGTCCAGCTTAATGGGAGGTTGACATCTGTGTAGTATGAATGTAGTATGTCTTCAGAAGCAAACTTAAGTGTCAGAGGATTAGCCCTGACCTAGCTGTCAATCTATGTCTAATGGAGTGAGGATCATGCCATACACCCCCCTCAACATTAAAACTGCCCATCCTGTTTTATCCTGGGCTGATCATGAGCTTAAATCTGAAGAATTGACCCTGGCCAAAAATGTAGCGTCCTTACCGTTTATTTTTAAGCATGTCTCGCTGATGCCCGATGTGCACTTAGGTAAAGGGGCTTTGGTGGGATCCGTAATCGCTACTAAAGAAGCTATTATTCCCGCTGCAGTGGGTGTAGACATTGGCTGCGGTATGCATGCTATCCAAACACCTTACCGGGCTACTCAATTGGAAGGTAAGCTAAAGACTTTGCGCAATGAGATTGAATCTGCTGTGCCTACAGGGTTTAATGAAAATCGCAATGTTGAAAAAGACACTCAGAATTGGCAAGGTTGGAAAGACTTTGCGGCGCTACACTCAGGTGTCCGTGATCTAAAAACTAAGGCTCAACGCCAAATGGGATCGTTGGGTGGAGGCAACCATTTTATTGAGATCTGCCTAGACGAACACGAGCAAGTTTGGATTATGCTCCACTCTGGCTCCCGTAATATTGGGAATCGTTTAGCTCAATGTCATATTTCCACAGCCCGAGAACTAGCTCGTCTCACTGATCTTAAGTTGCCAGATCGGGACTTAGCTTACTTTGTTGCTGGCACTGCCGAGTTTGCGGCTTACTGGCACGATCTGCAATGGGCTCAAAACTATGCTCGAGCTAACCGGGATGTGATGATGTCACGTGTCAAACGTATCGTTGAAAAACTCCTAGCTGGAGGCAAACCCTTTAAGCCTTTACTATCGGTCAATTGTCACCACAACTATGCCGAAAAAGAGGTTCATTTCGATGAGAGTGTCTATGTGACTCGTAAAGGCGCTGTTCGGGCTCAACACAATGACTACGGCATTATTCCAGGCTCAATGGGAGCTAAGTCTTACATTGTCAAAGGTAAAGGTAACCTTGATAGCTACTGCTCCTGTAGCCATGGGGCAGGACGGGTGATGTCACGTAAAAAAGCTAAAGAACAATTTGATCTTGATGATTTGATTAAGCAGACTCAAGGTGTTGAGTGTCGGAAAGATTCAGGTGTAATTGATGAGATCCCTGGAGCTTACAAACCTATCGAAGCTGTCATGCATCAGCAATCTGATCTGGTCGAGATCGTGGCTACTCTCAAGCAAGTGGTGTGTGTGAAGGGCTAGCTTAAACCAGATCCCCAAGAGTCAAATCTCACTAAGGTAAAGCAAAGTCAGCTAAGACAACCTAATGATCTCAGTACGCATAGACAACACGAACCCTAGTGATCAAATCAGGGAGTAAAAAACTAAAGAAATTAAATGAGTATGGAGGCGATGGGAGTCGAACCCATGTCCGGACCTAACTACTAAGAGCCACCTCATTCACAGGTTTAGCTTGATAATCTCTCAAGCAGATATTCACTATGCAGCCTAGTGAAAGGCGTCAGGAATAAGTCTTAGGCCTAAGTTTCATCCTGAATAGACTCGACCGCACCTACTGAGGTTACCAGTTGACTTAGTAGGATCATCAACCAGTGCTCGTTTATCTAATTTATTGATTAAGCAGCTAGGATAGCTTGCTTACGAGCGAAAGGAACAATGTTGTTTGCACCTATTTGTGCTGAACCAGTTGATAACGGGATTAGCTCAGTCCCGACCTGTATCAATAACCCTGTTTCACTATCCCGTCGAAACCGTTACGCCCCCTTGGGATATCTGACCATGATAACTCACATTAACGGTTTAACCCAGATATTTAGGAAAAAAAGTGAGCTACAGCTTCTAGATCCGTCTCATCCAGATCATAAAAAACGTTTAAATCAAGCTCGGACAGGGTTTCGAGCAAAACATTGTAGGCTCAAAAAATCTTCGAGAAAGGGTTGACAGAGCCTGAAATATGGCGCTATATTAAAAAAGCGCTCGAGAGAAGACAAGAAAAGCGCAGCGAACCTTGAAAACTTGACTCAAGTAACAACCAAGTTTGTTCTCGTCAAATCCTTTTTATAGCAAGATGTGACATTGAGTTGTTGGAGGAGCCTGGCTCACTGACACACCAATCATATCATCTTGTGATACCAAAGTGGTAATCAATCTGGAACTTAGATGTTTCAGAGGATAAAGCAGAGGTATAACGAGCAGAATCTACGAAGAGTTTGATCCTGGCTCAGGATGAACGCTGGCGGTATGCTTAACACATGCAAGTCGAACGAGATCTTCGGATCTAGTGGCGGACGGGTGAGTAACACGTAGGAATCTAACCACAGGAGGGGAATAACAGATGGAAACGTCTGCTAATGTCCCATATGGCGCAAGCTGAAAGAATTTCGCCTGTGGATGAGCCTGCGTCTGATTAGCTAGTTGGTGGGGTAATGGCTCACCAAGGCGACGATCAGTAGCTGGTCTGAGAGGATGATCAGCCACACTGGGACTGAGACACGGCCCAGACT